>NZ_JANZNP010000004.1:0-672026 GCF_025153065.1 Pantoea sp. XY16
TGGTGCGCTCTAATGGACTCGAACCATCGACCCCCACCATGTCAAGGTGGTGCTCTAACCAACTGAGCTAAGAGCGCAACATGCTGTCAGGGCGACAGCGGGGACGAATATTAACGGCAGCGCAGAAGCCTGGCAAGGGGAAAATAGTTTTTTCGCCATGACTGAGCAGCAACTGTGCTAACCGTCGTTTTTTTCGTCATCGCGGGCCATAATTAACCCGCTTTTACGGTTATCGCGCCGCGCGCGCCAGAATGATTTCCGCAGGTGACCGCTGTAAGCGTCTGATGCGCCAGATCATCATGACTGCCGCCGAGGTCAGACCGATAATAAAGCCGCACCAGAAGCCTGCTGGCCCCATCCGGGGCACCAGCCAGTCAGTCAGCGCCAGCAGATACCCGGCGGGCAGTCCCAGCAGCCAGTAAGCGATGAAGGTAATAAAGAAAATGGACCTTGTGTCTTTATACCCACGCAGGATCCCGCTGCCAATCACCTGTATCGAGTCCGAGAACTGATAAATCGCTGCCAGCAGCATCAACTGCGCCGCCAGTGTGACCACTTCAGGGTTGTCGTTATAGAGCAGGGCAATCTGGTGACGAAACGTCACGGTAAAAATCGCGGTCAGCGCTGCCATGCTGATGCCCACGCCCTGGGCGGTCCAGGCGGCGACTTTTGCCTGCTCGGTAGAACCCTGACCCAGACGATAGCCGACGCGGATGGTGGTTGCGACGCCCAGCGACAGCGGTAATACAAACATCAGTGAACTGAAGTTCAGCGCGATCTGGTGACCGGCCACATTCACGATCCCCAGTGGTGAAACCAGCAGGGCCACAACGGCAAATAGCGTGACCTCAAAGAACAGCGCCAGTGCCACCGGCAATCCCAGCGTCATAAGACGGCTCAGAATCGGACGCGAAGGCGGCGACCAGCGGCTCTCCATACGGATATCGCGCATGCTGCCCATCCGGCGCACCCAGAAGCGCATGCAGATAAACATCACCCAGTAGACCGATGCCGTTGCCACGCCGCAGCCGACACCGCCCAACGCGGGCATGCCGAAGTGGCCGTAGATAAAGACATAGTTCAGCGGGATGTTAAACATCAGGCCCAGAAAGCCCAGCACCATGCCGGGTTTGGTTTTCGACAGCCCCTCGCACTGATTACGCAGCACCTGAAAGAAGAGATAGCCTGGCGCGCCGAACAGCAGGGCATGCAGATAGCCCTCGGCTTTAAGCGCCAGCGCGGGATCGATGTCATGCATCGCCCGGATAAGATAACCGGCGTGCCACAGCAGCACCATAATCAGCAGTGAGACAAAAAAGGCGAGCCAGTAGCCCTGGCGGATCTGTTCGCCGATGCGTTCGCGGCGGCCTGAACCGTTGAGTTGCGCAACGGTGGGCGTCAATGCAAGCAGAAGACCATGACCAAACAGGATGGCCGGAAGCCAGACAGAGGTGCCGACAGCAACGGCGGCCATATCCGTGGCGCTGACTGCGCCGGCCATAATGGTATCCACAAATCCCATTGCGGTTTGGGCCACCTGAGCAAGGATGACCGGAATCGCAAGGGCCAGCAATTGACGCGCTTCTGTTAAATACTTCTGCACGTTAACACCTGACTTATTAAATGAATTAAAAGGGCAGAAAAGCCCTTGGGAATAGCGCGAACCAGTGTAACCGGGGTAACAGAATTCGCCAATCTTTGTCACACAATGCGTTTTGCCACAGATTACAGAGGCGGCGCGGGCTGAATTCTAACAGCCTACCGGAGCTGTGATAAACTAGCGTAAACTTCGCAGAGGCAAAGACTATGTTTACCGGTATTGTGCAGGGCACCGCAGAAATCGTGTCCATTGAAGAAAAAGAACTGTTTCGTACCCACACTGTCCGACTGCCGGAAGAACTCTTACCGGGCCTGGCGCTGGGCGCATCTGTTGCCCATAACGGTTGCTGTTTAACCGTAACGGCTATTGAAGGCGATTGCGTCAGTTTTGATTTAATTAAAGAGACGCTGCGGGTCACTAACCTTGGCGATTTACGTCAGGGCGATGTGGTTAATATTGAGCGTGCAGCGAAATTCAGCGATGAAATAGGCGGTCATCTGATGTCAGGTCATATTATGACCACCGCTGAAATCTGCAAGATTATCCAGTCAGAACACAATCGCGAAGTCTGGTTTAAAATCCAGGATCCAATGCAGATGAAATATATCCTGCATAAAGGTTTTGTCGGTATCGACGGCATCAGCCTGACGGTAGGCGATGTGACAAAGACTAAATTCTGTGTCTATCTGATCCCGGAAACGCTGGAGCGCACCACTCTGGGCACGAAGACGTTTGGCGACCGGGTCAATATTGAGATCGATCCGCACACGCAGGCAATTGTAGAGACCGTTGAGCGGGTGTTAGCACAGCGCGATGCCGCGGCAGCAATGAGCATGCTGACCGGCCATTCAGCCTCCGAGAATGAATAAAAGGCGTGTAAGCGCTGCAGGCAGCCAAATCGGTTTTAATCTGTCAGCATTATAAAAGTTCAGGGCGCAGGGAATCAGGTCAGAAGAGGAAAGCGTCTCGCGCTATGGACAAAAACGCCAGGCGTTTTTGAACAACGCAACGTGTTGGCCCGTTAACGGGCGCACCTCAGGGATGAGGTGCGTAATCGCGCGGGCCGAACATGTCAGGGATGACGGGTTTTGCGACTTTCCGATCTGACCCCGTTTCGTGCGCAACGCTCCCTGTTAAAGCAAAACAGACCTTTCTTTTCAGGTCTTCGGCCGGGAAAGCGCCTTCGTAATTACCAGCTTTTATACTCCCTATCGCGCCACCCGTAATCCACCCTCAACACCGCGGCTGAACACAATCTGCCACAGCTGAATATCGCGCGCCCGGAAGGCACCGGCACAGGCATTGAGATAATAGGAGAACATTCGCTTAAAGCGTTCGCCATAGTTGTCTGCCAGCGCCGGCCAGGCCTGCAAAAAGCGCTCATGCCAGGCCATCAACGTTTTGTCGTAATCGGCCCCGAAGTTATGCCAGTCTTCCAGAATAAAATGCGGCTCGCTGGCATCCGCCACGTGACGCACTGAAGGCAGGCAGCCGTTAGGGAAGATATATTTGTCAATCCAGGGATCGACGCTCATATCGGTTTTAATCGCGCCAATGGTGTGAAGAAGGAAAATACCGTCAGGTTTTAAATTACGATCAACCACATCAAAATAGGTGGCGTAATTCTTTGGCCCGACATGCTCGAACATGCCTACTGAAACGATGCGATCAAACTGCTCATTCAGACCGCGATAATCCTGCAACAGAATCGTGACATCTAATCCGCTACAGCGCTGCTGCGCCAGTTTCTGTTGTTCGGCGGAAATCGTCACGCCATGCACTTTAACGCCATAATGACGTGCGGCAAATTCCGCGAGTCCGCCCCAGCCACAGCCGATATCCAGCAGCGACATTCCCGGTTCCAGCGCTAATTTACGGCAAATCATATCCAGCTTGGCTTCCTGCGCCGTCGCCAGGGTCGTGGCCTCTTTCCAGTAGCCACAGGAATATTGCATATAGGGGTCAAGCATCAGTGAAAAGAGATCGTTACCCAGGTCGTAATGCTCTTTACCGACAATCCAGGCCCGCTTTTTCGACTGCAGATTGGTTAAGCGGGCAGCGGCGATGCGCAGCGTATCTTTAAAGTGATGCGGGAGTTGCTGATCGAGTTTATGTTTAAGCACCTGATGGAAGAAAATATCCAGCCGGTCGCACTCCCACCACCCATCCATGTAGCTCTCACCGAGCCCAAGCGATCCTTCCTGCAGAACACGCTTAAAAAAGCCGGGATGATTAATATGAATATCCCAGGGACGTGAACCATTAATTTCAATATCCGCTTTTTCCAGCATTTCGTGGACGATGCGATACCAATGGTTTTCTTCAGGGCTCACTGCTTCTGCATAAGATGAACTCATAGCTTTTCCACCACCTGTCCAATCTGAACCTGAACAAAGAGTAGTCAATTTTGTCAGGCATTGAGAAACGGTACGGATGATTCCGCACACCGGTTGACTGTGTGATACAGAGGACTGGAATAGCCTGCAGCAGGTCGGTCAGGCTAAGAATAACGCGCGCGAATACCGTCCCGGCAACAGGGTGCCAATCAGATTATTACGTTAGTATATTATTGATTTATTACAGGTTTGTTGACCCGAATGAGTATATTCTCACGCGGGTCAATATTCAATGACTTATTGTTAGGATGCTAACGAAAAAGTCAATGTGTCACTGGTTATCCTGGCAGGCAGGTTGCGGAGAGGCAACAACAGATTGTGCGCTTGCGGTACGCTGCATGGCGTAACCGAGTAGCGCCAGCAGAATCGTTACCGTCATTATCAGCGTAGTGGTAAACAGCGCCTGGGTTAATCCGGCAGAGACTGCCAGGCTTGCAGCGAAGCAGAGTCCGAGTTGTAAGGTGTTCTGCAATGCGGCCGCTTTACCGGTGGCGTGCGGGAAGGGCGTCAGCGCACTGGAAACCACAATCGGATAAATTGCGCCGTTAGCCAGCGCCATCCCACAGAACGGCACCATCAGGCTCACCAGCGTACTGTTGCCTGCAAGTGCAACAGCAAACAGCGCCAGAATGCTCAGGCTGTAGACGCCTAACAGCCAGGGGAGCAGCTGTGCGCCGTTAAAGCGGTTGAGCAGGGCGCGACAGCCAAATCCACCGATTAAAAAGGCGAGGGTCTGGGGTACATAACTCAGGCCGATATCGGCGGGCGAGAGACCCAGATCCGCCAGAATGAACGGCGATCCGGTCAGCCAGGCAAAGAAGCTGGCAGAACAGGCAGAGTAGATCAGCACGTTGCCGCTGTAGACCCGGGATTTCAGCAGGGTGAGAAAGCCGGGCTGTGCTCCTTTTTCGCGTGCTTCCGGGCGTACTGTGGGCAGACGCAGGGTGGTCAGAATCAACGCCACCGCAATCAGTGTCAGCACCAGAAAAATCGAACGCCAGTGGAAGTGACCGATCAGCCAGGCACCCAGCAACGGGGCCAGCGCCGGGGAGAGCGCAACCAGCGGCATAATCGTTGCAAAGACTTTGTTGGCGCGCGCGGCGGGGTAGCGATCCACCACCAATGCCTGCCAGCTCACGGCGGCAGCACAGACGCCAATGGCCTGCACAAAGCGCAGCGCCAGCATCAGAGTAATATCATTCACCCACAGCATGCCCGCACAGCCGACGCCAAACAGGGTCAGTCCGGCCAGCAGCACCGGCTTACGGCCGATGCGGTCGGAGAGCGGTCCCCAGAAAAGCTGACCCACGGCAAAGCCTCCCAGAAAGAGGCTCATACTGGCGCTAATCAGGCCGGGCGAGGTATTAAAGGTGTGCTGCATCGCACCAAAGGCGGGCAGATACATGTCAGTGGCTAAAAATCCGAGCATGCTCAGCAGGGCAAGATAGGGCATAAATCCTTTATTCGACAGCATCTCATTCTCATTTTTGCAGGATAAACGCGGCAGAGTGTAAAAGGTGCGTTTGCCGCTGTGAAACGGTAATATTTGCCGGTTGCTGTTAAAATTTTTGAAGGCAGATTATGTGGTCAGAATATGCATTAGAGGTCGTTGACGCGGTTGCCCGAGGGGGCAGCTTCAGCGCAGCCGCGCAGGAGCTGCATCGGGTACCTTCTGCCATCAGCTATACAGTGCGTCAGCTGGAAAACTGGCTGGCGGTGCCGCTGTTCGAACGCCAGCATCGTGAAGTGGTGCTGACGCCAGCAGGCGAACATTTTGTCCGGGAAGGGCGCAGCGTCATCAAAAAAATGCTTGCTACACGGCGGCAGTGTCAGCAGCTGGCCAATGGCTGGCGCGGGCAGCTCAGCATTGCCGTTGACCGTATCGCCAAACCTCAGCGCACCCGGCAGCTGGTCAAAGATTTCTATCGCCACTTCCCCGATATGGAGCTGATCATCAGCTATGAAGTTTTTAATGGTGTCTGGGATGCGCTGGCCGATGGCCGGGTAGAAGTTGCGATTGGGGCCACACAGGCAATTCCGGTGGGCGGACGGTTTGCGTTTCGCGATATGGGTACGCTCAACTGGCGCTGCGTGGTCGCGCCCGATCATCCGCTGACGCAGGCGAGCCAGATAGATGACGACACGCTGCGTAGCTGGCCGTCCCTGGTGCTGGAAGATACATCACGCGCACTGCCGCGTCGTATGACATGGACGCTGGATAACCAGCGCAGGCTGGTGGTGCCGGAGTGGCAAACCGGACTGGAATGCGTGCAGGCGGGCTTGTGCGTGGCGATGGTGCCGGGGCATCTGGCCAGGCCACTGCTCGACAGTGGCGAGCTGGTGGAGCTAACGCTTCCGGTAGCATTTCCGGACAGCCCCTGCTGCGTTAGCTGGGCCGAGGATCGCGCATCACCGGCGACAGGCTGGTTGCTCAGCTATCTGGGTGATGCGCAAACGCTTAATCAGGAGTGGTTAAGCGAGGATTAGCGGCGATAGTCGCGGAACGGACCATCGGCCACTGAACGGCGCTCAATCAGCGTCGGATGGACTTCAATCGTTTGTGACACTTCGCGCTTACTGGTGATGCGGTCGAGTAGCATATCCAGCGCCTTCTCACCCAACTGGGCTTTAGGCTGATGCACCGTGGTCAGGGCAGGGGCGAAATAGCGTGCGTTGCGCACATTGTCATAACCGATTACCGAAATATCCTGCGGCACGCGCAGACCCGTCTCGTCGGCGGCGCAAATGGCCCCCATCGCCATGATGTCGCCGCCGCAGAAGACGGCGGTCGGGCGCTGCTTTTGCGACAGGATCTGCTGCATCGCCTGATAACCCGACTCTGGCTCAAAGTCACCCTGCACAATCCACTCCGCGCGCGGCTGAATTCCCGCTTCTTCCAGTGCCTTCAGGAAACCGGCATGGCGTCCGCCGCCGGTATTGCGCTCCATCTGACCCGGAATGGCACCGATATCGCGGTGTCCGCGTTCAATCAGATAGCGTCCCGCCAGATAGCCGCCCTGGAAGGCATTATCGAGAACCGTATCGGTAAAGTCGGCGCGCGATTCGCCCCAGTCCATCACCACCATCGGGATATTGCGGTTCTCTTCCAGCATCTGCAGCAGATCGTCCGGATACTCAGAGCACATCACCAGCAGGCCATCGACACGCTTCTGCGCCATCATGCTGAGGTAGGCGCGCTGTTTTTGCAGGTCGTTATGCGCATTACCCAGAATCAGCGTATAGCCTTTATCAAAACAGTGATTTTCAACCGCCTCAATAATTTCAGCGAAATAGGGCGCTTCGCTGGAGGTGGCAAGCAGACCCAGCGTCTTGGTGTGGTTTACTTTCAGACTGCGTGCTACAGCGCTCGGCGAGTAGTGCAATTCTTTAATTGCCTGCCAGACCGCCTCGCGCGTCTCTTCAGCGACAAAGCGGGTTTTATTGATGACGTGCGAAACGGTGGTCGTTGAGACGCCAGCGCGTTTCGCCACATCTTTAATTGTTGCCATGAAAATCGGACTCCAGTGCTTACCTAACTCTATGATAAGCGTAATGTTAAACGTTTGCGTCTGCTCAGGGTTTTTTCCGCAAAAATGCGGCTTTTCTGGCCGGTAAACAGGCTTCTGGCGGAGAAAAAACGCCTCAAAAGATGCGCAAACGGAATCAGGGTTGCACGCGTTGCGCAACAAAGGCGAGATTCTAACAAGGCTGAACGGATAAAACGAGATTTTTACCGGACCCTGTGGGAAAATGCCATATCCCTACAAAGTGTGTGACTAAGGAGCAAACAATGAGTACCGATCTTAAACTGGCGTTAATGACCACTGTCGGCTGTCTGCTGATGATTGTGGCTTTCAGTTTTACCGCCATTCTGCACTAATAAAAAAAGCCGGGATAATCCCGGCTTTTTTCGGACTGTAGTGCTGCTCAGCGAATGGTTTTCGGCGTCATCACCCGACGGGCACCAATATAGTGGCGCTGCCAGTAATCTTCGCCTAATGCACTGATCTGAATATCTTTGCCGGTACGTGGCGACTGAATAAACTTGCCATCGCCCAGGTAAACGCCGACGTGGTCCGCCGTACCGCGACCGTTAATGCGGAAGAAGACCAGATCGCCTTTCTCCAGCGATTCACGCTTAATCGGTGCTGCGTCACGCAGGTGATACATCTCGTTAGCGGTACGCGGGATCTTAAACTTCACCAGATCTTTATAGGCATACCAGACCAGACCGCTGCAATCGAAACCAGTATGTGGTGAGGTGCCGCCCCACTGATACGGTTTACCCAGCTGTCCCATCAGCTTCGTCATCGCGGTTTCTCGCGCTTTCTGGTAGCGCTGACGGTGTGATTTGCTCATTTTAATCGTGCCAGGTTCGCTGGTGGTGACCTCAGCGGTTTTCAGCAGGCGCTGATGACCATAGCGTTTTTTTTCTTTATTTTTTTCTTTGCTTTTGCTGATACGGGCGGTTTTAAGCGAGGTCTTCTTAGCAGGCGTCTGTTTAGCAGTGAGTTCGACTTTTTTCTGTTTTTTCGTTTTGAGTTTTTGAACAGGGCTGAGGCGAGTTTTTTTGGTCACCGTTTTTACCTGGCGACGCTTGCGGCGCTCATCATCGCGCGCACTCTTTTTTTCTGCTTTATGCGTACTGACGTTCACCGGCGTGTGCGGGGAAGCAGCAGCGACGTTGAAAAACAGTTGCGCAAAGGCCAGCATGAAAAGCGTAATGATTAAACGCATAGTCCGTTGATTAGTTAAGTTGTCAGGGCCACTACGCACCGCGACAAAGTTGAGATTAATCTGATCCAGGATCAGTGCCCAGGCCATTCTAGTCCAGTTCTTTTAAAAACTGTAATGCCTTTTAATATTAATCTTTGCAACCCATGCAATCGCGCTGAAAATGAACATTTTCAGCATCTTATCTCGACGAAATTATTACGAATTATTAAACTGTTACCAGCTGTTAATAATCAGGCATTCAGGCGTCCCGAGGCGGAACTTAACAATGATGGCGATTTAATCGGACAGCGGTAAAATCTCGTTTTCAGTCACGCTGCGAAGTCGCTACAATAAACAAACACGAAGTAACGAATTAAGGAAGGCAATTATGAGTACTGTAGAAAAAATTCAGCGCCAGATCGCAGAAAACCCGATCCTGCTGTACATGAAAGGTTCCCCGAAACTGCCAAGCTGCGGTTTCTCTGCACAGGCGGTGCAGGCGCTGTCAGCCTGCGGTGAGCGTTTTGCTTACGTGGATATTCTGCAGAACCCGGACATTCGTGCCGAGATGCCGAAATTCGCTAACTGGCCGACCTTTCCGCAGCTGTGGGTCGATGGTGAGCTGGTTGGTGGATGCGATATCATCGTTGAGATGTTACAACGTGGTGAGCTGCAGACACTGATCAAAGAGACTGCAGAAAAGTTTAAAGAAGCAGAATAAAAAAAGGCCGACATCATGTCGGCCTTTTTCATTGTGGCATCCCTTATGCGGAGGCGCAGGCGTCTGCGTCGCCCTCGGCGAAGGGCAGTGGCCAGCCGCCTAACCGTTTCCAGCGGTTTACCAGCTCGCAGAACAGTGTCGCTGTCTGCTGAGTGTCATAGAGCGCAGAATGCGCCTGCGTACTGTCAAACTCCATTCCCGCCGCAATACAGGCTTTCGCCAGCACCGTCTGACCCAGCACCAGTCCGCTCAGGGCCGCAGTATCAAAGGTGGCAAACGGGTGAAACGGGTTGCGCTTCAGGCTGGCACGTTCTGCTGCCGCCGACATGAAATTCAGATCAAACGTGGCATTGTGCGCCACCATAATGGCGCGATTGCAGCCGCTGTCTTTAATGCCCTTGCGGACCATTTTGAAAATGGCATGCAGTGCTTCATATTCACTGACTGCGCCGCGCAGCGGATTACTCGGATCGATACCGGTAAAGGCCAGCGCTTCCGGATGCAAAAGCGAGCCGACAAAGGGTTCGACGTTGAAATGCAGCGTCTGATCAATCTGAATCCATCCCTCTTCATCCATTTTCAGCGTGATAGCGGCAATCTCCAGTAACGCATCGGTTTGCGCATTGAAACCCGCGGTTTCAACGTCGATCACCACCGGATAGAAGCCACGGAAACGTTGATTGAGTGCATTAGGGGAATTCGATTCAGACATCAGGATCTCGTTGCAGAAAAAGGGCAGCGCGTATTATGGCAAAAAACAGGGCCGGGTGCAGCAGATGAAGCGCAGAGAAGGGGATTCAGCCCACCTGATCAGGCAGGCTGAGAGGCAGGTTTAGTTGCCCAGGCCGTTACCGGCATCTTTGTTTTCGATCAGTTCGATTTTGTAGCCATCGGGATCTTCAACAAAGGCAATAATGGTGGAGCCGCCTTTGACCGGGCCCGCTTCACGGGTCACATTGCCGCCATCTTTGCGGATACGTTCGCAGGCTGCTGCTGCGTCATCGACGCCCAGCGCGATATGACCATAAGCATTACCGAGGTCATATTTATCAACGCCCCAGTTGTAGGTCAGCTCGATCACCGCACCTTCGCTTTCGTCGGTGTAGCCCACGAATGCCAGGGTATATTTATATTCGGTGTTTTCACTCTGACGCAGCACGCGCATGCCCAGCACACGGGTGTAGAAATCGATTGAACGTTGCAGATCGCCAACGCGCAGCATGGTATGAAGTAAACGCATAACATCCTCTTTTAAATAAAACGCCATCGCCGGATGACCCAGGCGCTAAGTATAGCGACGAAAATCGCCATTGAATAATGGCTGCCGTCATCGTCCCGGACGGCAGCCCAAACGGATTACAGCGTCGGGTAGTCGATATAACCTTCCGCGCCGCCGCCGTAAAAGCTTTCCGGACGCTGTGGGTTGAGTGGGGCATCCTGCTGGAGACGCTCAACCAGGTCCGGGTTAGCAATGTAATCACGACCAAACGCAACCGCATCGATCAGACCGCGACCAATCAGATCATCTGCTTTCTCAACGGTGTAGGCACCGGCACCAATGATGGCACCCGGGAAGAGATCACGCACTTTCTGACGGAATGCGTCGGTGTAAGGCTGACCACCGGCCCAGTCTGGCTCTGAGAGATGCAGATAGGCGATGTTGCGTTTTGCCAGCTCGCCGATGTACCACAGCGCCGCTTCTTCTTCGTCCGGACCGTTGTCCAGATTCTGGAAGCTGCCGATAGGCGAGACGCGGATACCAATACGATCGGCTGACCAGTTAGCGATCACCGCATCGACCACTTCCAGCGCAAAGCGACCGCGTTTTTCGATGCTGCCGCCATATTCGTCAGTACGCTGGTTTGAACCCGGCGCCAGGAACTGATGCATCAGGTAGCCATGCGCGGAGTGCAGCTCAAGCAGGTCGAAGTCTGCTTCACGTGCGTTCGCCGCAGCCTGACCAAAATCGGCTACGATCTGCTGGATCTCTGGCACGGTCAGTTCGCGCGGTACAGACGTGTCTTCGCGATAGACGCTGCCATCTTCAGCACGCAGTGACGTACGCGTACCCGCAGCAATGGCTGATGGCGCGACCGGTGCTTTGCCTTCCGGCTGCACGCTGTTATGCGAGATACGGCCGGTGTGCCATAACTGTACTGCGGTGTGACCGCCCGCCTGATGGACACCTTCGTTAATCACTTTCCATGCGGCAATCTGTGGCTGAGTATGCAGGCCTGGCGCACCGGCATAGCCTTTTGCCTGGAAAGAAATCTGGGTTGCTTCGGTGATGATCAGACCGGCGCTGGCGCGCTGACGGTAATACTCCGCCATCATCGGGGTAGGGATGTCGCCTGGCTCAATGCTGCGCAGACGGGTCAGCGGTGCCATAAATACGCGGTTTGGGACGGTAATTGCGCCAACTTTCAGCGGACGAAACAGCTGGGTACTCGCCATAATAGCTCCTGATTAGTAGACCAGTCGTCTACAAACACGTTTTTTAAAAATCAGTGGCTTTTAAGCCACTGTTCGATGGTACTCAGTGCCAGACGCAGTGGCTGCGCCTCGCGGGAAATTTTGCTCTGCAGGCTGGCGCCCAGCCACAGCAGCGACAGCAACTCAGCCATCTGCGCGGGGGGCTGCGGCAGGCTCAGCGACTCCTGCTGCTCTGCGGCAATCAGCGTCCGGGCATAAAGCGCGGTAATCTTTGCTGCACCCTGCTGCAGTGCATCACGCATCGGCTCAGAGAGATCGCACACCTCAGCAGAAACTTTCACGCCCAGACAACCAACGATGTGACCCTGCTGCACAAACAGCTCAACGGCAGCACGAAAATGGTTAAGCAGACGTTCACGCGGCGTGCCGTCTGTCTGGTTGAGCTGTAACTCCACAT
Organism: Pantoea sp. XY16; assembly: GCF_025153065.1. Taxonomy (NCBI): domain Bacteria; kingdom Pseudomonadati; phylum Pseudomonadota; class Gammaproteobacteria; order Enterobacterales; family Erwiniaceae; genus Pantoea; species Pantoea sp. XY16. Next base: position 12,324 of record NZ_JANZNP010000004.1, read on the forward strand.
CCTGCAGGTGACGCACAAAGTAGCGTTCCAGTAACGCCACACCAAACGCTTCTTTAGATCGGAAGTAATAGTAGAAGGACCCTTTCGGCACCGCCGCCTGAGTCAGCAGTTCACTAAGGCCCATTCCGGTAAAGCCGCGTTGCAGACAGAGCTGTTCACCTGTCTGGAGCAGGTGTTCGCGGGTTTCATTGCGTTGTAGCGTCTTATTCATGGCAGAGAGAGTAGTAGACCGGTTGGTCTAATGCAACGCGGCACCGGGCATTTGGCACAGAGTGTTCATGCACCCGCTCAAGAAAAGGATAATTCTGACGGGGCATGGCTTAATTCCTGCGCAACCAGGCTACGCTTTTTACTGGACTGTTTATTCTGTGAATCCGGAGTCATGGTGGCCGAGCAGCTTGAGTTTTTCCCGGTTCCCAGCCCCTGTCGCGGCATCTGCCAGACGGATGCGCGCGGCTACTGCCTGGGATGTTTACGCAGCCGCGATGAGCGGTTCAACTGGCTGCGCTTCAGCGATGCGCAAAAGCGGGAGGTCATTCGTCTCTGTCAGCAGCGTCGTCTGCGCCTGCAGCGGCAGCAGAAAGGTGAGGAGCCACCTGAGCCACAACAGCCGGAGTTATTCTGACGACTTTCCGCTTTCCGTTATACTCTCTGACACATTAATTACAGCCAACGCGCAACAGGGAGAACGCCATGTTAGAACCGCAGGCCATCGCTTTACAGGGCCCCGATTTTTCACCGCTGGTTATGGGGTACTGGCGTCTGATGGAGTGGGGCATGTCGCCGCAGGAGCGGGTTGCGTTTATTGAGCACCATCTGAGGCTCGGCATTACTACCGTTGATCATGCGGACATTTACGGCGACTACCAATGTGAGGCGGCTTTTGGTGAGGCGCTGAAGCTGGCTTCCGGACTGCGCGATCAGCTTCAGATTGTGACCAAGTGCGGCATCGCTACCCGCGCCCGGCCTGAACATCAGATTGGGCACTACATTACCGACAAAAATCATATCCTGCAGAGTGCTGAAAACTCACTGCGTCATTTCCATACCGATCGTCTCGACCTGCTGCTGATCCATCGCCCCGATCCGCTGATGTCGGCCGATGAAGTGGCCGAAGCCTTTATGGCACTTCATCAAAGCGGCAAAGTGCTGCATTTTGGCGTCTCGAATTTCACGCCATCCCAGTTTTCACTGCTGCAATCCCGTTTGCCGTTCTCGCTGGTCACGAATCAGCTGGAGATTTCACCCGTCCAGCAAAGCGTGCTGCTGGATGGCTCGCTGGATCAGTGCCAGCAACTGCGCATTCGTCCGATGGCCTGGTCCTGTCTCGGCGGCGGACGCCTGTTTAACGATCCTCACTTCCAGCCACTGCGTAATGAACTGGAGGTGGTGCGGCAGGAAACCGGTGCGACCAGTCTGGAACAGGTGGTTTATGCCTGGATACTGATGCTGCCGTCGCAACCGCTGCCCATCATTGGTTCAGGCAAAGCGGCGCGGGTCAGCGAAGCCGCCGGGTCACTGAATTTGTCCCTGTCCCGGCAGCAGTGGTTCCGTATTCGCAAAGCGGCGCTGGGATTTGATGTGCCCTGAAGCGTAAAACTGCGTCAATCTTCGGCAAAATAGTGCAACAGCGGCCAGACTTATCTCAAACCCTGGGATACAAATGGAGTCACCATGAAAATGAAAGCAGTTGCGCTTTTTGCCCTAATCGCCTGCGGCTCAGCACAGGCTGCCAGCGAGCAGGTTACAATCCATCAGGTTACCGCTGAAGGAACAGGAAAATCGCTGGGCACCGTTAAGATTGACGAGACCCAGTATGGTCTGCAGTTTACGCCGGAACTGCAGGGACTGAAGCCGGGCATTCACGGTTTTCATGTCCATGCTAAAGGCAGCTGTGAGCCAGGCGAATCTGAAGGCAAAGTGGTCGCTGCCGGTGCGGCAGGCGGTCACCTTGATCCGGCTAACAGCGGCAAACATCTGGGGCCCTATGCTGAAGGGCATCTGGGCGACCTGCCCGCGATTTATGTCGATGAGAAAGGCAACGCCTCCTATCCGGTGCTGGCACCACGGCTGAAGTCGTTGAAAGAGATCAAGGGTAAAGCGCTGATGGTGCATGCTGGCGGGGATAATCATGCCGATCATCCTGCCCCGCTGGGCGGCGGCGGAGCGCGTTATGCCTGCGGCGTTATCTGAATTTCCGGGCGGCAGGCGATAGCCGCCCTTTTTTATCCCGCCTGTTTATGAATTGTTATACCATCCCTGACATTTCCCCCCTATGATATTGATTCAGGTAAGAAAGCGTGATGGGGAAAGGAGCAGGAAAATGAAATTCAAGGGCGCATTACTGCTGTGTCTGCTGCTGGTGGGATGCGATAAACCCAATGATACGCAACTGGTCACTGAAACCGGACGGGAGCTTCAGCGCACCATCGATACCAGTCCGATGCGGGTCACCTGTGAAAAGATTGCTAAAGGTCGTGAATGGCTCAGCCGCCACATGGTGCGCAAGCTGGAAGCGCAGGGATGCGATCAGGTCTTTCGCAGCGCAACTGAAACCAATTTTACTGACACCACGATCTATCGCCGCACCATGACTATGGTGTGCGGTGGCATTCATGGTCAGAGTTTCACCGGCACTGAACTGACACGCCGTTTTATCTTTTCACCTGATGAGAAAGCGCTGGTGATTGAACCGATGACCGAGATGGATAAAACCCGTTTTGAGGGCCATAAAACGCTGCAACAGCTGCAGGATGATTTTAACCGGCAACAGCAGCAGTATTGCCAGTAATCACTCCGGCACAGCCTGCTTCAGCTGTGCCAGTGAACAGCGTAACCGCCAGATAATCCCCGCCAGTTCGCTGGCCTCGTTGTTTTTCAGGGCCAGTAACGCGGTAATCGTCGCTTCCAGTTCCGTCAGCATCTGATCCAGCGAAATGTGCCGTACGCCGCGGCTGCTGATAATCTGCTGCAAATTCTGCAGGCTGTTATCGCGAAACGCCATCAGCGTTGCCGAACCGGCGCGCCATTCACGCAGCTGCCAGACGATATGCGAGCAGTTAAGCAGCACCACTCCCCAGCGCAGTAACCAGACACGCGCCTGCTCATCCCGGCTGTGACTGAGCTGGCTGATGCGATGGTAAATCTGCGATTCAAAGCGGCTCTCGCTGAGCCGTGGCCGTTGCCGCAGTTGATCGAGAAATGCCAGCCGCAGCGCCCGGATATGCCGCCGGCTGCGTCGCGCATCGGAGCTGGGCCGCAAAATCTGAAACGCCAGCCAGGCGAGCAGCACTCCGCAGACTTTGGCGATGTTATCGTTAAAAAAGTCCTGATAATCCCAGGTGGGCGGATTAGTCACCGCGATAAACGAGCCCATAAAGACGATGAACTGTCCCCACATCCCGGCGCGCTGTTTCTGCTGCAGTTTGAAGAGTTGCAGCGTCACCAGCAGCGGAAACAGAAACAGTAAAAACGGCCATAGCTGACCGATCTGCACCATCAGGCCAAACTTCATCACAAAACTAAATGCAAACAGCCACAGCAGCGTTTTCAGCAGCAGCGTGACGCTGCCGCCGGGTGAAGGGGCAGAGGCATAGAGCACGCAGGCAATGGCGGTCAGAGTGAGCGCCGAGGCCCCGGAAGACCATTGCGTATTAATCCAGAAGGCGCAGCCCAGTACAATCGCACAGAAGGTGCGCAGGGCGCTCCAGCCCGCTTCGGCACTGTCACTGTCACGCGCCAGCGCCGGAACCGGCGGCGGCTGAAAGCGGGTATCGGCATCGGCGCGATCCAGCAGGCGGATCCAGCGCAGCACGTTGAGGTACATCCAGCAGAAGTAGCGCAGCCGCTGACAAAAGGCGCGCTGCCGGTAGTCCCCCTCTGCCGCAGGCGTCACGCTACGCAGGATTTGCGCCAGACGATATTTATCACACGCCGGTTTCGCCAGCTCCGCCAGCAGTTGCTGCAGCGCCTCAAACAGCGCCTCTGGCGCGTCGGGCCAGTTCAGCAACATGCGGCGCAGGCTGGAGAGCACGCTGGTGAGTCGCAACTGCTGGTGCAGCACATAGTTCAGGACGTTGTTCTGTCGGCGAAAGCGGTAGTGGCTCCAGAACGCCTGAATCCGCAGCAGGTTCATGGTCAGGATCTGGCTGATGACGTTTTCATGTGCGGTGCGAATGGTGTCGCTGGTCGAGGGCTGCAGCAGTAACACCGCATGTTCCAGCAATCGCGCATGCATCTGTTTCAGGGAGGTAATCAGCGTTTCGCCATCGGAGGTGCTCGGCAGCACCATCATCATCAATCCAGCGCAAAGAATACCGGAGATCACCTCACAAACGCGTGCCTGGGCGATCGTCCATAGTGAGGTGATATCAGTGATATTGACGCTGCTGAAGGCGATAATAGCGGCGGTGTAGCCCGCCAGCGAAAAGGCGTAGGCAACGTTGTTCTGGTAGTGGTTTGCAATGCCAGTGCACAACGCCAGCCAGCCGGCAATCGCAAAGGTAAACAGCCAGGGTTCATTCAGGGTATGTCCGGCAATCAGCAGCGCGGCGCTCGCCCCAAGCAGACTGCCAACGATGCGGCCAAGACTTTTACTGATTGCGCCGCCAACGGTAGGAAAGCTGATCACCGCAGCAGAGGTCATTGCCCAGTAAGGTTCATCAAGATCCAGGCCATAGGCGATGCTCAGCGCCAGACACATCGCGATAGCATTCCGCAACGCATAGCGCCACTGACCGGCGTTCGCCTTAATCCAGGGCAGTTGATCCCAGGCCAGCCACTGAACATTCATGGCTGGATGGTGATGGTGCAGCTGGTGCCTGCCACCAGATTGGCATCAACCGGTAGCGTATCGAGACGAATGCGCACCGGCACCCGCTGCGCCAGCCGTACCCAGGGCACATTGGGTTTGATATCGGGCACCAGGCCGCTGTCAGTCTCAATGCTCTGGTCATAGATAGCGCGGCCAATGCTGTCCACCTGGCCCTGCAGCTGCATGCCATTACTGTAAAGCACCACCTGCGCCGCCGCGCCTGTGTGAATATGGCGCAGCTTGGTCTCTTCGAAATAGCCTAAGACGTAGTAAGAGTGGCTGTCGACCAGCGCAAACAGGGGCGATCCCGCTGTCGCATAGTTGCCGGGACGAAGTGTCAGATTCGTGATCCAGCCATCAGTCGGTGCAGTAAGCGTCGTTTGCTGCAGATTCCAGCGCGCCCGCTCCAGCTCCGCCTGCGCGGCTTTGGCACTGGCGGCGGCGGCTTCCGCGCTTAAGCGTGCCGCATCAAGATCCTCGGCGGAGATGATGTTGCGCGGCAGGCTGCTGCGCCGGTGATATTCGTGCTGCGCTTTCGCCAGGTCCGCCTGCGCTTTGCTGAGCTGAGCGGCAGCGTTGTCGAGCGCAATCTGCCATGGCACCGGGTCCAGCGTTAACAGCAGCTGGCCCTGATGCACGAACTGATTGTCTTTGACTTTTAGTTGCGTAATCCGGCCCGACACCTGGGGCGTGATATCCACCAGCTCCGCCCGTACTTTCCCGTCACGCGTCCAGGGCGACTGCATGTAGTAGTTCCACAGCCAGCCAGCAGCCAGCAGCGCCAGCGCAAACACAATCAGCGTTGAGAAATATTTTGCCGCGTTAAATTTCATATCGATTATCCGTGACCGATGAGCCAGAGTGCGGCGGTAACGCACAGCACAAACAGAGAGAGATCAAACAGGGTGGGATGCCAGACATCGCCGGAGTAGATCCAGCCGCGCACCAGCGGGTGAATCAGCAGCCAGAAAAAGAAGCCGAGCAGTACCGCTTTAAATATCGGCGGGAAAAAAAGCGAGGCGCCCACGACCAGATCGGTTAGCGGTTTCGCACCTGAAAAAGCAGGAGTGAGCACGTGATAACATCCTTCGTTAACCCAAACGGCAGACTGAACGCGCTGCCGCGTAATCGTAGCCTGGTCCGGGATTTGTAATTTGTCCTGTAAACTCGCAGAATAGTGTAAAATCTGGCTTGATAGCTAGCAAGCTAATTATAAGGAGATGAAATGGATACGCCCCTCGGAACGGATTTATCTCGCCTGGTGCGCATCTGGCGCGCGTTGATTGATCAGCGGCTCAAGCCGCTTGAGCTGACTCAGACTCACTGGGTGACGTTGCATAATATTCATCAACTGCCGCCCGAACAGTCGCAGATTCAGTTAGCCAAGGCGATTGGTATTGAACAGCCTTCTCTGGTGCGGACGCTGGATCAGCTGGAAGAGAAAGGACTGATTACCCGGTCGACCTGCGCCAACGATCGTCGTGCCAAGCGCATTAAGCTCACGCAGCAGGCTGAGCCGATTATCGAACAGGTTGAGAGTGTGATTGATGAGACGCGGGATGACATTCTGTCCGGCATCAGTCGGGAAGAGATCAGTCAGATGGTGACGCTGATCGCCCGGCTTGAGAAAAACATTCTCGAACTTCAGCACAAAGAGAAATAAAAAAACCGACGCCTGCGCGTCGGTTTTTTGTTTTGCAGCCTTAGCGAGGTGAAACCGTCACCTGGCTGCCGTTGGACGCCATCGCTACACGCTGGCCAACGGAGTAACGTGAGGCAGCCTGCTTCTGAACCACCATGATGGTGTTGCCATCATCCTTGCGGATTTCCAGCTCAACGCCATCAGCTTTATTGACTGCGCCCTGTACGCCCTGGCCTGCTACGCCGCCCAGCACCGCACCACCGGCTGTCGCCAGGCTACGTCCGGTACCGCCACCAATGGTGTTACCCAGGAAGCCACCCAGTACCGCACCACCGATTGCACCGATAACGTTGCTCTCATCACCGCCCTGGATTTTCACCGGACGCACAGAGACCAGAGTACCGTACGACACGCTCTGCACCTGCTTCGCTTCACTGGCACTGTAGGTATCACCCGACAGCGTACTGGTATTGCTACAACCTGCCAGCATCGCACCGGCCAGAGCGACCACAATTACACGCTTAATCATTTGAAACTCCTTTAGTCGAGAAGGCGCCACGTTTATCGCTGTATCCTGCACACAGTATAAGACACAAAACTGGCAAATTAATCCCTGTCCGAATAAAACACGGTTGGACGAAGCATAGACTATGTAAGATCAACAATAATTCAATCGTCGTTTAAAAATAGTCCCGTAACGTAACTGGTTAGCACGATCGGATAAAAAGAATTTAATCATAGAATTAGCGATCATTATTTGTCAGGCTAGCCGCAGATGAATCGCACTTCCCGCCGGAAGTAAGGAATGGTTATGAAATCAGGACGCTATATCGGGGTAATGTCAGGCACCAGCCTGGATGGCGTGGATGTGGTGCTGGCCGCCATTGATGGGAATATGGTGGCGCAGCAGGCGAGTTACTGCCATCCGATGCCATCTGCACTGCGTCAGGCCATTCTGGGGATTTGCCAGGGACAATCCCTGACGCTGTCACAGCTCGGTCAGCTTGATACCCGCCTCGGCCAGCTGTTTGCAGAAGCCGTGGTGACATTAATGAAGCGCGAGTCGCTGGATGCCAGCGATATCACGGCGATTGGCTGTCATGGTCAGACCGTCTGGCATGAGCCCCAGAGTGACGCGCCGAATACGCTGCAGATTGGTGACAATAACCAGATTGTCGCGGCAACCGGCGTCACCGTGGTGGGCGATTTCCGCCGTCGTGATATGGCGCTGGGCGGGCAGGGCGCGCCGCTGGTGCCCGCTTTTCATCAGGCGCTGCTGATGGATGCCACGGAACGCCGCATGGTGCTGAATATTGGTGGCATCGCCAATCTCTCGCTGCTGATCCCGGGACAGGCGGTACGCGGCTTCGATACCGGTCCCGGCAATATGCTGCTGGACGCCTGGATCTGGCGGAATCAGGGACAGCCGTATGACAAAGATGCGCAGTGGGCGCGCAGCGGCTCGGTGATCCCGGCACTGCTGGAGGCGCTGTTACGTGAACCCTGGTTTGCGTTGCCGCCGCCGAAGAGTACCGGGCGCGAACACTTCAACCTGGGCTGGCTGGAGCAGCATCTGCGCTATTTCCCGGGTCTGGCACCGCAGGATGTGCAGGCCACGCTGGTGGAGCTGACCGCCATCACCATCACACAGCAGGTGTTACTCAATGATGGCTGCGATCGTCTGCTGGTGTGCGGCGGCGGCAGTCGCAATCCACTGCTGATGGCGCGGCTGGCGGCGCACCTTCCCGGAACGGAAGTGGCGACCACCGATGCGGCGGGTATCAGTGGTGATGACATGGAAGCGCTGGCGTTTGCCTGGCTGGCATTTCGCACGCTCTCCGGCCTGCCGGGCAATCTGCCTGCGGTGACAGGCGCACGGGAGAAAAGCGTAATTGGCGCAATCTATCCGGCTAACGCTCTCTATCGACGCTAAGCAGGAGTACGGGGGCAAGTGTTCTGCCCCCTGATGTTACAGGCGGCCGTCAGGCGGCGCCGGAGAGATGCGTCAGATTACGAACCCCGGTGATCACCGTGGCAACCATGGTTTCACGTCGGGTAATCACCTCAACCTGATAAAACCGGCTGCGGTAGGCGATGGAATAGATGATGGGATGGTACTTATTACCTTCTCCGTAGCGGGCGTAGTGCGCTTCGAGCGCACGGGTCGCTGCCAGGATATGGGAGGGTTCTTTATCACCGCGGATGATTTGCTTCATTCAGTTCCTCAAATGCTGTCCCTGGAGTCACGTCGCACGTAATGGCGCGTAGCGCTGGCCTAACACTGAACATCTGACTGCTAAACATTTAATCACTGATGGGGGTTATGACTGACTGTGACGCAGGAAGATGACAGAAAGATGATCCTCCGGCGCTGTTAATTATTTAGCAGCAGCCGGATGATCCAGCAAGGCAGGGAAGCGTAAATTCATCCAAATCGCAGGGGTTAAATCAGCTCCGGCCAGGCGACGGCCGCAACGCCATTCAGTTCAGGCCTAGAGAACAGGAAGCCCTGAAACTGGGTCACGCCCGCGGCTTCAAGCCACATCCACTCTTCCGGTTGTTCTATGCCTTCGGCGATAACGCCAATCTCCAGTGAGGCGCAGCATTTCAGAATGGCATGAATGATTGCCTGTTTGGGCCCACTTTTATGCACGTCAGAGATGATGGCGCGGTCGATCTTAATCTTGTCGGGCTGAATGCGGGTCAGCAGCGACAGCCCGGCAAAACCGGCACCGAAATCATCCAGCGCCAGGCTGATGCCGGCTGCTTTCAGCTGCCTGATGGCGGCTTCAAATGCCTCCGGCTGCGAGATGATTTCATTCTCGGTAAACTCAACCATGACCTGCTCTGGCACCAGTCCCTGGGCCGCAATCTCATTCAGCAAAAAGGGGACGGCGTCGGGCACTTCCACCAGGGTCATCGGCAACAGATTAATCGACAGGGTCATCCCCTTAATCTCCAGCTTCTTCGCCTGAGCAAAGGCGATCTTTTTTGACCGAAGATCGACCTGATAAAGCTCTTCGCGTGTCAGTCGGGCAAAATAGTCGAGCGGCGATTCTCCCTGCGGACCGCGCAACAGTGCTTCCAGCGAAACGATCTCGCAGGCGAAGGGATCAACAATAGGCTGAAACGCAAAGCTGACTTCATTCGTAGCCACCAGCGCCGCATCGCCTTCGCGCTGCTCTGTCTCGTTACGAATAAACGTCCAGCAGCTGGCGGCAGGGATCTCGAAATAGTTCTCTTTTTCGCGCGCTTCAACAAAGGTGCGCAGGAACTGCAGTGCGCGATCGGCATAGGTCATCTGATATTTCGTGGTGCATTTTTCCAGCACTGACTCCAGCACGGTTTCCTGATCGTGGAGCCGCAGATCGAAGAGCTCCATACCAACATGACCAAAACGTCGCGCCGGGGCGTAATCGCGCAGCAGTTCGACCAGATTATGGTGGCGCGGATCCTGGCAAATCCGGCTATAGACCGCCTTTACTGCCGCCTCCGGACCCTCCAGAAGCTGGAAAAAATGCGTGCCATTGAACAGTAAAATTCCGGTGACATTGGACGATTTGTTGATTTTATTTGCTTTCCGCGCCAAATCATTCAGGGTCTCGAGCTGCACATTTTCAGTGAGGTGGCTGCGATAGATGATTGTCGACAACATAAAGGTTTCCCGACTTTTTTATTTTTTTGTTAAGGCACTTTACCAGAAGCTTCTCCTGGGGAAAACGAGGGCCAGTATGACTTTCTTATTCTTACGCTATTATTTTAATCAACTGGCGGCGTGGTATCGCCGGTTCCCAAAGAACGTTGCATGAAAACGGTATCCAGCCAGCGGCCCTGTTTGAAACCCACCGAACGCAGGATGCCTGTCATCTCAAAACCTGCTGCCTGATGCACGGCAATCGACCCCTGGTTCTCGCTGTCGCCCACGTTGGCGATCATCTGACGAAACCCTGCCTGCTCAGCCCAGGCAATGGCATGCTCTAACAGACGTGAGCCGGCACCACGCTTCTGAAAGCCGGGATCGATATAAATCGAGTCTTCCAGCGTATGCCGGTAGGCGTAGCGCGGGCGATAAGGTGCCAGATAGCAAAATCCACGTACGTCGCCGTCGCTGACAGCAATGAACCACGGCAGCCCTGCCTGTTGAATCTTACGCATTCGCTCGCCCATCTCTGCAGCGTCAGGGGGCACGGTCTCAAATGAGCCGGTGCCGTTAAGGACATGCCAGGCGTAGATCTGCTGAATCGCCGGGATATGGCGTTCATCTGCATCAAAAATTTCCATCATGGGGTTTTGCCCTTATCGTCTGCACCTGTTGGAAAACAACGGTATAGCGGGCGCTCATAGCGCGCAATGTAATTCTCGTGCGCATTAGCAATTTTATTATGGGCGCTTCCTCCAGGACTATTCCTGGCGAAAAAGAGAGACTCATTCCTGCCGGTTGAGTCCCGCTACTGAATGGCGGTTAAGCCTATTCTGAAAACAGCGTTAGCCGGATGATTCATGCCGTGGTTAAGGCTATTATCTGTGCCGTTCCGATAGGGTTAATAATTCACGGGAGGCGCAGCGTGATGCGATTTGTTGATTTTCTGAATAGTAAGCAGGGGCTGCGTGCAGCACGAAATCACTGCTTCGAATTAAATGGGGTTGTGCTGGGCCATTTCACAGCGTTATTCCTGCAGGATAATCAGATTATTTTCACCAAAGATGGTAAGCAGTGTGCGGTGCCATATTATCTGGGGCCCGATGAAGATTTGCTTCAGCAGAAGGTCAATCCACGAATTAAAAATATCCGCGCGATCTGAAAAGCGTCGGTGCTGCCTTTATCCGTTTAATTATAAAGTGACATGGTTATTCCTGATGAACCGTACAGTTCTGTTTTACGCTGTCTGGCAAATAATATAACCAGTTAACTCCCCGGCTTTATGCTGCTTTTAATTATTAACGTCTTATTTATCTGATGCGTTACTATTCTGCGACGGTGTAATAAACAGCAGGAGCAGGGCACTGAGTGCAAACAGCGTTAATGCCGTAATGGCACCCAGCGCGGCGTAAAGCTGACCAAACAGCAGCGATCCTGCGACCTGACCAGCTGCCAGCATAAAAAAAAGGATACCGACGCCTGTCGCGGGCTCTTCAGCTGTGGCCTGTGCTCCCCACACCAGCAACACGCCCGACAGCGTGACGTAACCTGCGCCGCAGCAGGCCACCGCAATCAGTAAACCGGCAGATTCACCGTGACTGAAGGCCAGAACCAGCAGTGGCAATGCCATTCCGCACAATGACAGCCGGTAAACCGCGTTCAGCCCGATACGGGCAGCGACCGGGCCGGTTGCGGCACCCACAATGCCTGCACCTCCGGCAACCAGCCAGAGTAAACGGGCGGTCTCTGCATCAACGCCGACATGCTGGCGCAGCAGCGCCGACCCAAAGCTTCACCAGGCCGCACTGACAAGACCCGACATCAACGCTATGCCCATCAGCCGCCGCATCGCGCGACGGTAAAGACGCTGGTACCAGCGGGTGACGCGGGCGGCGCGACCAGCCCCATGAACCGACAGCACGCGCATCACCGGCAGCAGACAGGCCAGTGACAGCAGGGCGAACAGCAGGCAGGCGGCCCGCCATCCGCCAGGCAGCACGCTCAGGATCACCACGGTCAGAATGATACCTGCGCTGGTGCCGGCGTTGATCAGGGTATTGATGCGCGGCTGATCGGCAACCGCAATCCGGTTACTGACTGCCGCGGCCAGAGCGGGCGATGCCAGCCCTGAACTCAATCCTGCAACAAACAGTCCTGTCGCCAGCAGTAGTGGTGAGGAGGCACAGGCGAGCAGCAGCAGCCCTGATGCTGCACTCAGGGCCGCCAGCAGCGCGGTCAGTCGGGCACCATAGCGGTCTGCCAGTGCGGCTGCGGTGAGAATAGTGAGGCAGTAGGCCACAAAGCTGCAGGCTGACAATAATCCCGCCTGCTGCGGGCTGAACGGAATATCTGCTGAAATCGAAGGCAGCATTAACCCCCACGAGAAGCGCGCCATGCCGTAAGTCACAGCAATCAGGCTAAAGCCTGTCAGCGCCAGCGTGGCGGGTGACCTCATCAGACCGCACCACTCTGCAATAACTGGCTGGCGACCTGTTCCGCCTGCCGCACAGCGTCAGGACCGGTAATCAGCGCTGTGGTAATCGCCCCCTCAAAGAGTATCCAGATGGCATCACTCAGATGCTGATTAACGCCGCCGCGCAGATGCGTCACGCATTGCGTAATGTAAGCACGCATCGTGGCGCGAAAGGTCAGTGCCTGCGATGCCAGCTCACTATCCCGCTCGGCATACTCTCCCCAGGCTTTCAGAAAGAAGCAGCCACGCGCGCCGTTTACTACCGTCCACTCATTCAGCACTGCAAACAGATGCGCGATTGCCTCAGGCTGTTGCGCTGGCAACAGTTCCGCCATAAAGCGCTGCTCGCGGGCGTCAAGCACCGCGGCGGTAAGTGCTTCGCGAGAGGCGAAATGATGATAAAGCGTGCGTGTTGAGACGCCCGCTTCGCGACAGAGTTGATCGGTACTGGTGGCGTGGAAGCCATGGGTATAGAAGAGCCGCTCGGCGGCCTGAAGAATATCGTCTCTCTTTTTCATTCCTTAAAAGTAAACCGATCGTTTTACTTTTTCAAGCCAGTTACGGTTAATTACTCCCGCCGGTATTGATAAACCCCTGACTCTGCCTGTATCAGCGCTTCGCTAAAAGAGAGGCGCTCTGCCGCTTTCACACTTTTTCAGCCTCAGTTTATCAATACTCATAAGTACTCCTGCGGCGAGTAATATCGTTTGTTGTGGCTCTAATCATAACGGCCGTGACATATCAGGCTGGTTATAGTGAAATTTCAAATAAATGACTGTTTTATAACGATTATTAGGGTTGCTGGCTTTTTATTGATGCATTAGAACCCTAAATGAAAGCGGGGCTGCAAAGCGGGGCGGGAAGTTTAAGCGCGCTGAATGACTGAAGCGATAATCGTGGCTGAAAAGGGCATATTCTCAAAGTCGGTTTGAGTGACGCAATAAAGTGGTTTTAGGGATAATTCTCAGTTAGTTTAATAAAGCTTCAGATTACAAATAAAAACTCTTACGAATTTTGGTTCGTTTTTTACGATACATACAGCAACTATCAGGATGACTACCATGCTCAAAGCCAGCTATTATTATCTGTGCCCGCGTCCCATGGGTGGATGGATTTTACACAAAGAAGGTTGCGTAAATCTGTCAAAGAACGATAAACGCGTTTTTATTGGTTCGCTTTATACCCGACAGCAGGCGCTGGCGGTGGCGAAAGTCCATCACGCTAATGCCATATTGTGTAATGCCTGTCTGAGCACCTTTATTTGCCCGACCACAACCAGCACGGCAATTAAACCGGCCCGGGCGGCAACGCCAACCCGCCACACGCCAAAACATTGATTGCTGAAATTAAATGGCAGCAGTAAAAGAGAATAAAAGGAATTAACAGGGCGGGGCGTTCAGAATAAAAAAGGCAGCGTAATACGCTGCCCTGATACTTATGCCTGCTTAGGCTGGCCATTTGAGGCGGTAATTCCGCCATCAACCGGCAGATTGACGCCGGTAATATAACTGGCTTCATCGCTGGCAATAAAGAGAATCGCACGAGCAATATCATCCGCTTCACCGGCACGGCGCAGCGGAATACGATCGTAAAAACGCTCCAGCAGTTCCTGATCCTGTTTGGCATCTTCGGTGAGATCGGTAAAGGTGAATCCGGGACAGATAGCATTGACCCGCACGCCATCCGCACCGTAATCCATCGCCAGCGCACGGGTGAAGTTGGTAATCGCCCCTTTAGCTGCGTTGTAGATGCTCATACCCCAGTCGCCGCCTAAGCCGGAAACGGAGGAAATGTTGACGACGTTACCTTTGCTCTTCAGCAGCGCTGGCATGAAGTAGTGAACACCGTGGAAAACGCCGTCGAGGTCAGTTTTCATCAGGGTTTTCCATGCGTCGAGGTCGACTTCATGGATGCGACCCTGAACGATAACGCCCGCATTATTTACCAGCACATCTACACGGCCATACTTCTTCAGCACCGTTTCTGACAGCTGTTTAACCTGTTCGGCTTCTGAGACGTCGCAGGCAGCCACCAGATGATCGCCCGCCGTCATTTCGGCCAGCGTCTCTTCCAGTTTCTGTCGGGTGCGTCCTACCAGCACCACGGATGCCCCTTCTTCAGCAAAGCGCTTTGCGCTGGCTTCGCCAATGCCGGATCCGGCACCTGTCACAACCACAACCTTCTGTGTAAATCTGGACATTATGCCTCCTTATCAGCATCAATTCTTACTGTTAACAACCGGTTAAGCCTGGCAACGATCTGCAAAAAAACAAGCGCAGCGCGAAATGCGCTGCGCCTGATGCCTGATTTTTAACCTGTTCAGTGACTAGGGACGTCTGAACAGGGCAAAGCTGCGTCCTTCCAGCTCGAAATCCTTCTCTTTGGTGATCACCAGTCCCCGCTTTGTCACGTCGCTGGTGGTCAGCTCCAGCACCCAGCCGCCTTCGCCAAACTGTGGAATGCGGAAGGGCACATTGCCTTCGAACGGATTAAGCAGCATCAGGACGTCATGCCAGATGCCTTCCTCGGTCTGCAGATCCGGCCGGCCGATATAGACGCCCAACGTTGAGCCTTCATCCCACTGCTCACTCTGCTGGAAGCCGCCACCGGCGTTAAACCACTTGATATCCATGCCGTCGCGCCAGTTTTCACGGCGCAGCAACGGTTGCTGAGCACGCAATGTCAGGATCTGACGGGTGAACTCGCGCAGCGCCTCGGCAGATTCCGGCAGGTTATCCCAGTGTACCCAGGAGATTTCGCTGTCCTGGCAGTAGCCGTTGTTGTTGCCCATCTGGCTGCGGCCAAACTCGTCGCCTGCCAGCAGCATCGGCGTGCCGTGGGAGAAGATCAGTGTGGCGAGGAAGTTGCGTTTCTGTCGCTCGCGCACCGCGTTAATGCCTTCGTCATCGGTCGGGCCTTCAACGCCATAGTTGTAAGAGCGGTTGTCGTTGTGGCCATCGTTGTTGTCTTCACCATTCTCATCGTTATGTTTGTCGTTGTACGACACCAGATCGTTTAGCGTGAAGCCGTCGTGCGCGGTGATAAAGTTGACGCTGGCCCATGGACGCCGACCATGCTGATCGTAGAGATCGCCGGAACCCAGCAGGCGGGCAGCAAAGTCTGTGGAGACGTTGTTGCCTTTCCAGTAGTCACGCACCGTATCGCGATACTGATCGTTCCATTCTGCCCAGCCTGGCGGGAAGCTGCCCACCTGATAGCCGCCCGGACCGATATCCCAGGGTTCACCAATCAGCTTTTTCTGCGACAGGATCGGGTCCTGCATGATGGCATCGAAGAAGCCGCCGCGCGGGTCAAAGCCATCCGGTTCGCGCCCCAGAATCGTACCGAGGTCGAAACGGAAACCGTCGATATGCATCGACTCAGACCAGTAGCGCAGTGAATCGAGCACCATCTGCAGCACACGCGGATGCGAGGTGTTCACGGTGTTGCCGGTGCCGGTGTCGTTGATGTAGTAACGATGCTGGTCGGGCATCGTACGATAATAGGAGAAGTTATCGATGCCTTTAAATGATAGCGTCGGCCCCAGTTCATTGCCCTCGGCGGTGTGGTTGTAGACCACGTCGAGGATGACCTCAATACCGGCATCATGGAAGGCACGCACCATGTCACGGAAGCCCTGAATGCCGCGCGGCCCGAAGTAGCGGGTCGCGGGCGCAAAGAAGCCCAGCGTGTTGTAGCCCCAGAAGTTTTTCAGCCCCTTATCCAGCAGGTGCTGATCGTCCGGGAACCAGTGCACCGGCAGCAATTCGACCGACGTAATGCCTAAGCTTTTGATGTAGTCAACGGTCGATTTGTGGCTCATGCCGTCAAAGGTGCCGCGCATTTCAGGTGGCAGTGCGGTGTTGAGCTGCGTAAAGCCTTTCACGTGGGTTTCATAGATGACGGTTTTCGGCCACGGCACATTCGGGCGGTTTTTATCCTGCCAGTCGAATTCATCAGGGTCGATCACCCGGCACTTTGGCGTAAACGGCGCGCTGTCGCGGGTGTCGAACGTCAGATCTTTATCGTCATGGTAGAGATCGTACGCGAAGTGCGCCTCGTTCCAGGCGATGTCGCCCGCCAGTTCACGGGCGTACGGGTCGAGCAGCAACTTGTTCGGGTTAAAGCGGTGACCATTTTCCGGGTCATAAGGGCCATAGACGCGATAGCCATAGAGCGCGCCGGGCTTCAGACCTGGAATGTAGCCGTGCCACACTTCATGGGTATATTCCGGTAGCTCCAGCCGGGCAATTTCCGTTTTGCCGCTGGGATCGTACAGACAGAGTTCAACCCGCTCGGCGTGGGCGCTGAACAGGGCGAAGTTCACGCCCTGGCCATCAAAATTGGCCCCCAGCAAATGGCTGTAACCCGCCGTAATTTCAAAACGCTGACTGTTTGACATTTATGCCTCGTTATTCAATGAACAGATTGACGCGTAATAAACAAATTCTTTCTGACTTCACTGTGCCACCAGCACGGCGCACCACTGTGACGCCAGTGCGGTAAGCGGCAGCGGGTCGCCTGCATTGAGGGTTTTACCGCTCAGCACATCCTGATAGCCGCGCTGACCGAGTGCCGCGGGCAGGGCGATATGCGTATCAGCCCAGCGCGCCTCAGACGGATGATCGAGATTCTCCGGCAATGCGTTAAAAACCCGGCGTGAGACAATCACGATGACCGCCTGATCCTCATGGGTGCGGGCAAAGGCGAGCACGTTATCCTGCTGCGCGCCCTCTGCGGACAGCGGCAGGTAGTCACCGTGGCGGAACAGCGCAGGCTGCTGCTGACGCAGCGTTAACAGCTTTACAATCGCCTGCTGATTGACCTGACCGCGCAGCCAGTGCGTCTCACTGTCATCGTGCTGTGGCGCGTTAAGCATCGCCGCCAGCGCATCAAAGTCGGGTTCGCGGCGGTTATCGGGATCAACCAGGCTGAAGTCCAGCGCCTCGCTGCCCTGATAAATATCGGGTACGCCAGGTGCGGTCAGTTTTACAACGGTCTGGGTAAGGCTGTTGACCAGTCCGGCGCGCATAAAGGGTTGCAGCGACTGACAGAAATCAGTCAGGAAGGTGCTGTTGCCGGGCGCAAGCAGATGACGGGCATAGCTCAGCACCGCCTCTTCATAGTCATCGTTATTGTCGGCCCAGTCGGTGCGCAGTTTGGCTTCACGCATCGCTTTCTCAACATAGACCACAAAGCGGGCTTCCAGCGCCGCCAGACCTTCCGCATCCTGCGGCTGCAGGGTGGTCGGCCAGACGCCGGCCAGCGCTTCATACAGCATCCACTCAACCGCCGGTTCCGGTGCCGGGCCATCTTTCAGGCGTACGACGTGATCCCTATTCATCTCCCGCCAGCGGCTCACGCACGCCGCCCAGCGCTGTGGCGCTTCGGTCAGGGTATAGAGCCGCGCACGGGCATCTTCACCGCGCTTGGTGTCGTGCGTTGAGGTGCCCGACAGCGCATCGGGTTGATGTTCGCGCCGCGCCTGCATTTCCGCATGGAATTGATCCAGCGAGAAGTGGCGCGCCAGCGGCTCAGCGCCGACTTCATTCAGCGCCAGCGCCATATGCTGGCGGAAGAAGAGGGTGTCCTCGACGGATTTCGCCATCAGCGGACCAGTCAGCTGCTGGAAGCGGGTGCGGAACTGCGTGGCATCGTCACGAGCCGCGTTGCCCACCTCTGCACGCAGAATGCGGGTCAGGAAGTCGAGCGCCTGTGTGTCGGGCGCGTCTTCGCTGGCTTTGACCTGGCTGACCACCTGGTCCAGCAGCGCGGTATCGGCTGGCGTCAGGCCTTCCGGCGTGCCATAGGTGCGGTAAACCGGGAACGCGACCAGCAGCTCACGCAGGGCATTTTTCAGCTCTGCTTCCGGCTGAGTCGTGCCTTCTGCCTCAGCAATCTTCAGTGCCAGTTGCAGTAAGCGGTTAAATTCGCCAGCAAAGTTGCGGTTGGCCATCAGCAGCTTAGCGGCACGCAGCTCCGCTTTCATGTCGACGGTTTTGCCAATCACGGCCTGATAGGCTTTACGCAGTCCGCTCAGGCGATCGCTGTCGACCAGCAGATTAGCGAGTGCAGCCATAAACTCATAACCGGTGGTGCCGGAGACCGGCCACTCGTCCGGCAACTGTTCATTGTCACCAAGAATTTTTTCCACGGTGAGATAGCAGTCGGGACCGGCAGCCTGGCGTAACTGCTCCAGATAGCCGCGCGGATCGGCCAGACCATCCACGTGGTCGACGCGCAATCCCTGCACCGCGCCGCTGTGGACCAGTTCGAGGATCAGCTGATGAGCGGCATCAAAGACAGCCTTGTCTTCCACGCGCACGCCGACCAGACCGGTCACTTCAAAGAAGCGGCGGTAGGAGAGATCGTTGGGTGCGTCGCGCCATGACATCAGTCGCCACGGCTGCTGGTCGTGCAGCTCGGCAATCTCTGCGGCATCGCGCAGGGCGAGTACCGCCTCTTCACGATCCTGCCAGGTCTCAGGTTTCAGCGGATAGAAATTGTCAAAGTAGGCCAGCGCCGGTTTACCGGTCTGCGGATCGCGCTGCACGCTGATATCACCGTTTTCCAGCACCGCCTCAAACGTGTCACCGAGGAACGGCAGCGTCAGGCGGCGTGACCAGTCGATATCGAAATAAGTGGCATAGCGACTCTGTTGGCCATGCTCAATGACGTCGCGCCACCACGGGTTCTCCAGCGAGGCGGCCATATGGTTAGGCACGATGTCGAGGATCAGCTCCAGCCCGGCCGCTTTCAGCGCGGCCACCATGCGGTCAAAACCTTCCCGGCCGCCAATCGACGGCTCAATCTGGTTAACGTCGGTCACGTCATAGCCGTGGGTTGATTCAGCGGTAGCGCTGAAGATCGGCGAGGCATAAAGATGGCTGATGCCCAGCTGTTTCAGGTAGGGCACCAACGCCGCCGCACGGTCAAAGGTCATGCCATTGCGGAACTGGATGCGGTACGTTGCGGTTGGAATAGTCATTCTGCTTCTCTCTTAGCCAGACGCACCACGATAGCGTTGGGAATCAGTTCGGTTGCGGTCTGCGGCCAGGCAAACAGCGTTTCACCCGGCAAATCCGGGATTGGCTGCGTGCTGTCGCCAACGTTCAGCGCCAGTGATAGCGTGCCCAGCGGGAAGTCCCAGCGCACCGCCAGGAAATCGTCTGCTGTTTTCACTATCTGCCCGGCGTCACCACCAGCGGTCTGTAGCAGCGGCACAATATGTTCCTGACGCAGCGCCAGCAGATGACGCGTCAGCGCCAGCCACTGCTGACCTTCAGGCGTTTCTGTACGCGGCCAGTCGAGTTTCGACTGTTCAAAGGTGGTGATATCGTTAGGATCCGGCACGGTTTCGCCGTGACCGGCATGGCCTTCAAACTCGCGGGCGCGACCTTCACGCACCGCTTTAGCCAGATCGCCGTGGAAATCGGTGAAGAACAGGAACGGTCGGGTTTCGCCATACTCTTCGCCCATAAACAGCAGCGGAATGTGTGGCGAGACCAGCAACATGGCCAGCAGCACCTGCGTCCGCTCTGCACCCGCCAGCGAGACCAGCCTTTCGCCCTGCGCACGGTTGCCCGTCTGGTCATGGTTCTGGATGAAGTCGACAAAGGCGACCGGCGGCTGACTGCTGCTCTTCACGCCGCGCGGCTCACCCGACTGCTTTGAGATTTCGCCCTGATAGACAAAGCCTTCTGCCAGCGCCCGCGCCACCCGCTGCGCCGGCTGGTCAGCGAAATCCTGGTAATAGGCGTGAGTTTCACCGGTTGCCAGCACATGCACGGCGTTGTGGAAGTCATCGTTCCATTCGCCGGTAAACAGCGGAGCGTCTCCGTTTTCGTCGCGCGGATGCAGGAAAGTGACGTTGCGGCAATCTTCCGTGGTGAGATGAATGGGGCGATCGGTGATGGTGGCGCGGATGCGCTCGGCAATCTCAACCAGCACATGCTTTTCGCTCGGGTCATCAATCTGATCGATGGCATCAAAGCGCAGGCCATCCAGATTAAACTCCTGCAGCCAGTAGAGCGGTGCTTCCACGATATAGCGGCGTACTGCATCAACGTCATAGGCGATACCGGCGCCCCACGGCGTCTGCCGCTCTTTATGGAAGAAGTCTGGCGCGAGCAGCGGAAGATAGTTGCCCTCCGGGCCGAAGTGGTTCAGCACGATATCCAGCACCACCGACAGGCCGTGACCGTGCGCCGCATCGATAAAAGCTTTGAAATCATCGGGTGATCCGTAGGCGGCATGCGGTGCATAGAGCAGCACGCCATCGTAGCCCCAGCCGCGATTACCGCCAAACTGCGACACCGGCAGCACTTCAATCATGGTGATGCCGGTCTCAGCCAGCACTGGCAGTTTCTCAATCGCCGCCCGGAAGGTGCCTTCCTGGGTAAAGGTGCCGATGTGCAATTCATAGACCACTGACTCTGTCCATGGACGACCCTTCCAGCCCATGTTCTGCCACTGATACGCGTCAGGATCGATCACCAGTGAGGGACCGTTGACCTCCGCTTTCTGGGCGCGGGCGGCGGGATCGGGCACTGCCGTGCCATCTGCCAGCACAAAATCATATTCGGCATTCGCCGCCACACCGGCGACCTGGGCTTCAAACCAGCCGTCAGCCTGCGGTGTCATCTCAATGTCTTGACCGGCGAGACGCAGCGTCACGCGTTGCTGACCGGTTGCCCAGAGGCGGAAACGCACCTCGTCACTGGCAACCCGTTCAGCGCCCCAACTTTTAGAAAAAGATTTGGATTCCATTCAGTTGCCTCATTTAGCCTGGAATTACGCGATGGTGACCATCGCGCGAATAGGATGTCGATGACGCAAGCGTCAAAAAATCGTAAAGCTATCAGTGAGACCCGGATGCCAGGTGGGCTGGCGCGCCTCTTCAGCCAGGAAGCTGGACTGGTATTCAGCGTGGTGCGTCGGGAAGGGAAAAGTGAGACCGCTTCCACGCGGCATACAGAGAGTAATCATAGACTAAGATGTTGCAGTCGCAGGGCGGCAGGCGGTTCAGGCGCATTAATTTGCGTTAATTGCCTGGAATCGGCCTCTGACAGGGGGAAATCATGGAAGGCAGGTTCAGAAAACCCTGCCGGATGGCGCGGATTCGCTATAAGCTTAAGCGCGAGCGCGCCGGTCACGCTGGAGGACCTGCGACACTGAACATATCAAAAGGATATTACGTGAGGAAACGCGTTCTGTTAGTCACGCTGCTGCTACTGATTTCCGCCTGTTCTAACCGGGTCGGGCACCGGCTGGACAGCCGTAATCTGCAGCAAATTCATGCCGGTCAGACGACTAAAGCCCAGTTGATCGCGCTGTTTGGTCAGCCTGACAGTGAGACGCCTTATCCGGACGGTCAGCGGTTGCTGAAGTGGACCTACAGCGAGGCGCGCACGCTGAACACCACCGAGGGGCAGACGCTGACCGTGCAGATGAAAAATGACAAAGTGCTGAACTATGCGCTGAGTAAGAGCTAATGACCTGAGCCTCAGTGAGCTGCTGTGGCGGTGCGGGACTGCCCCAGCAGGTCACCGGTTACGGCATGCCGTTTGGCTCTGCATCCCCGCTGACGGGACGCGGCTGCGCCAGACGGGCGAAATCAGACCCTGCCGGATGCTGGTAAATCTGTAGCTCAAAGTGGCGGGCCATGGCAAAAATATACTCAAAAATCGCCGCCTGGGTATTTTCATAATCGGCCCAGAAAATGGATGAGGTGAAGCAGTAGATCTCCACCGGCAACCCATCCGGCGACGGTTTCAGTGGCCGTACCACGATATACATCTCTTTCTTAATATCATCACGCTGCGCCAGCCAGGCGGTCAGGAATTTACGGAACACCATCAGGTTAGTGATGCCGTTCTCCATAAACCAGCGGTCGCCAACGGCGCTGATATCCCGTCCATCCAGCAGCTCAGTAATTGATTCGCTGGCGATGCGGATCTGGCTCATCGCCTGCAGCATCTCCTGATTTACAAAAGTGATCGATTTCTGATCAAGATAAAAGCTGCGCATGATGCGGCGTGCGCCCGAGGAGAACATCGCCTGCCAGTTGGTGTAGGTTTCGGTCAGGAAGTTCTTGGTCGGAATGCGCGAAATGGTGTTATCCCAGTTGCGGATGGTGATGGTATGCAGCGCAATATCGATCACCTCGCCGCTGATATTTCTGTCCGGCATCTCAATCCAGTCACCCAGTTGCAGGACATCGTTGGAGGAGAGCTGGATATTCGCCACCAGCGACAGCAGCGTATGCTGGAAGATCAGCATCAGCACCGCGGCGACCGCACCCAGCGAGGAGATGATAATCGCGGGCGACTTGTTGGACATAATCGCCAGAATCATGATCGCGGCAATAATATGCACCAGGATTTTGCCAATCTGGATATAGCCCTTGATCGAGTGATTCTTGCGCTTCGATTTGCGTGAGTAGGAGTTGTTAACAATCTCCAGCACTTCGTTGAAGAAGATCGAGAGATAGACAAAAAACAGGATGCCGCAGATGGTCTGAATCGCCACTTTCAGGTTTTCAGGCAGGCCCGGCATAAATTGCAGGAAATTGTAGACCACAATCACCGGCACAAAATTTGACAGCTTCTGAGAGAGGCGGACATCTTTATCCAGCGGAACGTCTTTTTTATGACCGCTGAAAAAGACCTTCCTGATCACTTTGACGATGAAAAATTTGCAGATCAGGTGAGTGACCATCCCGGCCATAATCAGCAGCAGCAGGCTGAAGCCGATCGACAGCACCCGGTTTCCCTCAATAAAACTCATCAGACTCTGAATGTAATGCATGTTAACCACGTGCGAAAAATGTAAGGGGCGAATTCAACCACAGCATGGGGTTGCTTGTTAAGCGCGGAATGCGTTCAGGCCCCGTCGCCCCCTTTTTTCAGTGCAGTACGACGGGCTGGCTGCATCCGGCGTGTTGCGGAGAGCAAGCTTCTCAGCGACTGTGCTCAGATAAATGCCTCGCTGGCCGATAACAGCTTTATCTTCTCTGATATGAGTCTGCGGACATGCTTAAAAATCTTAAAATAACTCACGGTATTCTGGCGGTGCTTGCCGTCTTTATTACGTTACTGACCCTGACCGGATTTCTGTTCTACAACGGCGTATCCAAAGCCGACAAAAACTTTGTGGCGGCCGAGCAGTTGACGCTGCAGCAGCAGCACCTGAGTGATGCCGTAAAAACCCTGATAAAAACCCGCGTCACCATCAACCGCGTGGCGATCCGCTTCCTGAAAAATCAGCAGGACCCAAAATCCCTTGCGGCGATGGCTGCGCTGCTAACACAGGCAGGTCAGTCAGCGGAAAAAGCGGATGCAGACTTTAAAGCGTGGCAGGCGATGCCGCGTAAAGCAGGACAGGGCGAAGCCCAGTCAACGCAGGTTCAGACTGCCTATCAGCAGATGCGTGACACCATGCTGGCCTCCATTACCTTTCTGAAGCAGGGCAACTACCCGGCGTACGGCAATCTCGAAGCACAGGCGGCGCAGGACCAGCTCGACACGGCCTATGAAGCCTGGCGTGCGGTGAACATCCAGCTCATGAAAGATACCTCTCTGCACAACCAGCGCAGCCTGACCGACGCGCTCTGGGCGCTGCTGACTATCGGCCTGATTACGGCTGTGATTGGTGTGGCAGTCTGGATGGGACTGCAGAAGCTGCTGATTAACCCGCTGGCCAGGCTGACCGCGCATATGCGCGCTATCTCGGCCGGTGATTTAACCTCTGATATTCAGCACGAGGGCCGCAACGAGATGGGCCAGCTGATTCAGGAGCTGCAGCAGATGCGCGATGCGCTGGTGGTCACCATTACCTCGGTCGATGACGCCACCCGCTCGATCTTCACGGGTGCAGCGGAGATTTCCGCCGGCAGCACCGATCTCTCCTCGCGTACCGAACAGCAGGCAGCCGCGCTGGAACAGACCGCCGCCAGCATGGAGCAGCTTACCTCGACGGTGAAACTCAACGCAGACAATGCGCAGCAGGCGACCACGGTGTCGAAAGAGGCATCAGCTACGGCTCTGCAGGGCGGTGAGACCGTTGCCCGGGTGATCGCCAACATGGATCAGATCAGCGAAAGCTCGAATCAGATCGCCGGTATTATCGCCATTATCGACAGTATCGCCTTCCAGACCAATATTCTGGCGCTGAACGCTGCGGTTGAAGCCGCGCGTGCCGGTGAACAGGGTCGTGGATTTGCGGTGGTGGCGGGTGAAGTGCGCTCGCTGGCCGGACGCAGCGCCAGCGCCGCGCAGGAAATTCGCGGACTGATCGACCGCTCAGCTGAGCGCATCAAAACCGGTGCCGGTCATGCTGCGCAGGCGGGCACCGCGATGGAGAGCATCGTGAAGTCGGTGAGCCGTGTGACGCAGCTGATCGAAGAGATCGCCGCCTCCTCGACGGAACAGACCCGTGGCATTGAGCAGGTCTGCATTGCGGTTTCTGAGATGGATGGCGTGACGCAGCAGAACGCCGCGCTGGTGGAGGAGTCAGCCACTGCCGCCGCCTCACTGGAAGAGCAGGCGAGCTACCTGCGTAAAACGGTATCGGTATTTAAAACCGGCACGCTGCATACGGCGTTCTCTGCCGCACCGGTAGCGAAGGCGATTGTTGTGCCAAAACGTCAGCCTGTCGCTGTGATGGATAATGAGAACTGGCAGACCTTCTGATAATGGAACGTCTGACGGATCACCGCGCATGCGACAGTGCTCCGGTTTTCAGCATAAAAAAACCGCCCCTGGAGGCGGTTTTTATTCACTCAACGCATCAGGCCGGAACGGACTGTGCCTTCTGGCTACGGGACCAGACGCGGTGCGCTTTCATCGCCTGCGTGAACTCTGACATCAGTGCGCTCTCCGCCGAGTCGCCCTGCACAATACCTTCTTCCTGATCGGCATCTTCCAGACCGAACTGCGCTTTAAAGCGACGCGCGTTACCCACCAGACCAATCACCTTAAGGTGCTTGTAGGCTTCCAGCAGGAAATAACGGGCATCGCCGCTTAACAGCAGGGCATCGATATTGCCATCCGGTACGATGACCGCATCAAAGGTCAGAGAAGGCAGGCCGGCAAAGGTGGCATCAACCGGCAACACAGAGCCGTCATCCGCGCGCACCTGACCCATATGCGGCGCCAGCAGTTTGGCATGCACACCTTCCGCTTTCAGCGCCTGCAAAATCGCCAGCACATCAGCGGCTTTTACACCATCGCTCAGCAGCAGCGCCACCTGACGACCTTTAATCTCACCATCCGGGATAGCGTAAAGGCTCAGGCTGTCATCTTTGGTCAGGCCGTTCACCGCAGCCGGTGGCTGGAGATTGAGCTGCTCATCAGTCAGGGCAAGTCCGAGGTTATCCGCCACGCCCTGCGCCAGTCTGGTATCAATGCGTGCCAGATGATCGACCACACGCTCACGAATATAGGCGCGCGCCACTTTACTCAGCTCAAACGAGTAAGCACCGATGATGTGCTGCTGCTCGACTTCAGTCTGGCTGTTCCAGAACAGGCGCGGCTGGGAATAATATTCGCCGAATGACGGGCTGCGCTCGCGCACTTTGTGGCCCTCAACCCGCTCCTGATAGCTTTCGAAGCCGCCGCCTGTTGCAGCAGGTGGGGTTTCGCGCGGCCAGTTGTCGTTGATTGAGTTCGGCTCGTAGTTTGCCGGATTGGTGTCGATATCCTGACGATGCATGCCCTGACGCTGGAAGTTATGGTACGGGCAGGTCGGTCGGTTGATCGGGATCTCATGGAAGTTCGGTCCGCCCAGACGACTGATCTGCGTGTCGGTATAGGAGAAGAGGCGACCCTGCAGCAGCGGATCGTTGGAGAAATCCAGACCCGGCACGATATGGCCAGGGTGGAACGCCACCTGCTCGGTTTCGGCAAAGAAGTTGTCCGGGTTACGGTTCAGCACCATCTTGCCGACAATTTCCACCGGCACCAGTGCTTCCGGGATCAGCTTGGTGGCATCCAGAATATCGAAGTCGAATTTGAACTCATCTTCTTCCGGGATCAGCTGCAGGCCCAGCTCATATTCCGGTAAATCACCCGCTTCAATCGCTTCCCACAGATCGCGGCGATGGAAATCGGGATCGCGACCGGTCAGTTTCTGCGACTCGTCCCACAACAGCGAGGCTTTACCCGCCACCGGCTTCCAGTGGAAACGGACAAAGGTCGCTTTGCCTTCGGCGTTAATCAGGCGGAAGGTGTGGATACCGAAGCCTTCCATGGTGCGATAGCTGCGCGGAATGCCGCGGTCTGACATCGCCCAGATGACGTTATGCATGGTTTCCGGCTGCAGAGAGACATAATCCCAGAAGGTATCATGGGCACTCTGGCCCTGCGGGATTTCGTTGTGTGGCTCTGGCTTCACGGCATGCACAAAGTCAGGGAATTTGTGCGCATCCTGAATGAAGAATACCGGCGTGTTGTTGCCGACCAGGTCAAAGACACCCTCTTCGGTGTAGAACTTGGCGGCGAAACCGCGAATATCACGCACGGTATCAGCCGATCCGGCACCGCCCTGAACCGTAGAGAAACGCACGAAAACCGGCGTGGTCTGCTCGGGATCGCTGAGGAACTGCGCTTTGGTCAGATCTTTCAGGGAGCGGTAAGGCTGAAAATAGCCATGTGCGGCAGAGCCACGGGCGTGCACGATGCGCTCCGGGATACGCTCATGGTCAAAGTGCGTGATCTTCTCACGCATAATAAAGTCTTCCAGCAGCGTCGGACCGCGCGAACCGGCACGCAGTGAGTTTTGATCGTTGGCGATGCGTGTGCCCTGGTTGGTTGTAAGGGCGCGGTCGGTGCCGTTTTTACGGCTGGCTTCAAGCTGGTCAAGTTTGGCGTTGTGCGTCTGTGGTGCTTTCAGGCTGCCTGGGGCGGTAGGCTGCTTGCCTGGCGGGGTCGGTTCGGCTGGGGGCAGATGCGAACCATCTTTCGGTGCCAGCGATCCCAGCCCCGGCTCTGATGATTCCGGGCCGGTGGTCGGTGCGCGTTCGCTCAGGGGTTTCTTCTCAGTTTCTTTCGACATTAATTCATGCTCCAGCTGGTATTTTACGTTCGGCGACACTAAATATAGAACAACCTGAACAATGCTGAGGTTAATTCGGCCATTTAACTGTAGTGACAGCGCCTTTTTCATCCGACAGCAAAACCGGGCTTATCGCTGACTGCTGATTATCGTTTCGCTTATTTACACCTTGTGCCGTCTGGCTTAGCGGCCTGTCAGCTCGCGCCTGCTGTGCTGGCAACGCGCTTTACAACCCCGTCAGATTGCTCTGCGACAGGAGAAGGCTATGCACCAGAAGATGACTGTGAACATTAAAAAAATTAATAGGGCGACAGGCAGATTTAGGTTGAATTGTGAAATGTTATATCATAACATTTCATCCTGTTACATGAATCGGGGATCGGGCTTTGAAAAATCATGCAGGTAAATGGATAGGAATCGCAGGCACGCTGTTAATCAGTCAGCAGGCGCTGGCACATGGTACGCATGCCCATGGAAAACCGCTGTCAGCGATGGAGCAGAAGGCGGCTGAAGGCATTTTCGCTGACAGCGATGTAAAAGATCGTCCGCTCTCTGACTGGGACGGAATCTGGCAGTCGGTCTATCCGCTGCTGAAAAGTGGCGAGCTGGACCCGGTCTGGCAGAAGAAAGCCCAGCAGGACAACAGTAAAACGGCAGAACAGTACAAGGCCTATTATCGCAAAGGCTACGCCACCGACGTCGATACCATTGGCATCGAAAATGGCGTGATGGAGTTCCATGTCGGCGATAAGAGCAGCGCCTGCCACTATCACTATTCAGGGCACAAAATCCTGACCTACACGTCCGGGAAGAAAGGGGTGCGCTATCTGTTCGAGTGTCAGGACGCCAGCAGCACCGCCCCGAAATATGTGCAGTTCAGCGATCACACCATCGGGCCGCGTAAGTCCGCCCATTTCCATATCTTTATGGGTAACGCCTCTCAGCAGGCCCTGCTGGCGGAGATGGACAACTGGCCAACCTATTACCCTTACCAGATGTCGAACGCACAGGTGCTGGATGAGATGCTGCACCACTGAGTGCCGGGGCGGGGGCTGATGGCGTGCTGGTCAGGGCGGGTTTTCATTATTACCTTTCGCCGCCTTTATCCCACCCACACCGGGCGGCGTGAGGCAGGGATGCCGCGCACCACCCGCTGATATGACTCCTCAACCAGCTGCTGAATCAGGCCTGGCGACAGGCCGTCGCCGGGATAAACCGTAATCCAGTGGCGCTTATTCATATGGTAACCGGCGGTAATCGAGGGATAGATCACCCGGTGCAGCTCCGCCTGTTGCGGTTCGCATTTCAGGGTGATAATCGGCACGCCCCGCAGTTCGGTCAGCAGTAAAAACACTTTCCCACACACTTTAAAAACCTGATGTTCCGGCCCGAACGGATAGCCCGATTCGGCGGCGGGCAGCCGTTCAGCTGCGTCGATAGCGATACGCTGGATCGCGTGACCCTGCATAGTCTCTCTCCCTGTCATTATTCACTCTGCCTCTGTGGCCCGCGACTGGCTGGTCGCCAGAGGCCTGTTACACTTCTGATAAGCATCAATCAGGAGCAGTCATGAAATTAGGCTTTGCATGTAAGTATCTCAATAGCGACGGCAAACAGTTTTTCCCGTTTCGCGCGACTACCCGTAAACGATTTCTGAGTTTACCGCACGCTGAACGTCACCAGCTGGTTCATGAGATCACCGTTACCAATCTCAATAATCTCTACCTGACGCTTGAGCATCTGGCCACGTTACCCGCGCCGCTGCGAATGATGCGTATCGGCAGCGATCTGCTGCCGCTTTATACGGTGCCCGAAGCGACGCCGTTGTTTGCGGAATTCCTGCCTGAACTCTACCCGCTGTTTGCCCGCTGTGGTGAGCTGGCGCGGGCGCATGACATCCGGCTCTCATTCCATCCGGGCCAATATACCGTGCTGGCTTCCGACAATCCCGATGTCGTGGTGCGAGCCCTGGAAGATGTGGAGTATCACACGCTCTGCGCCTGTCTGATGGGCTACGGCAAAACCTTCCAGGATTTTAAAATCAACATTCATATGAATGGTAAGGCGGGATTCGACGGCTTTAAACACTCATTTAATCAGCTCAGCCCGGAAGCGCGACTGATGCTGACGGTGGAGAATGATGAGATTTCCTGCTCGCTGGATGATGTGCTGCAGGCGGCACCCCTCTGTCCGGTCGTGCTGGATATCCACCATCACTGGGTAAAAGAGAGTGAGTTTATTCAGCCGGATGATGCGCGCGTTGCCAGAGTAATCGACTCATGGCGCGGCGTGCGGCCGGTGCTGCACTATTCGATTTCGCAGGAGGGGATTATTCCGCAGGCGGGCTGGCCCGATCAGCAGCAACTGGGCGTGAGCAAAAGCAAACTGCGGGCGCACTCCGACTTCTTTTTCAATCCGACGCTGAATGGCTGGGCGCTGTCGTTCCACGCTTTCGACATCATGTGCGAAGTGAAAATGAAGAATCTGGCGCGGGAGCCGCTTTATCAGTGGGGAATAACGCAGAAGCTGATAGAGAATCCCCTGGCCGAAGCGACCAGGGAATCGGCAAACGTTAAATAATCGCCACGCCGCCCGTGACGGCGATGGTCGCCCCGGAAATGTAGCTGGCTTCATCACTGGCCAGCATCACATAGGTTGGCGCCAGCTCAGCAGGCTGACCGGCACGCTGCAACGGTACTTCACTGCCAAAGGTCTTCACCTGTTCAACCGGCATGGTCGACGGGATCAGCGGTGTCCAGATGGGGCCGGGCGCAACCGCATTGGCTCGGATGCCTTTTTCCGCCAGCAAGGCGGCCAGGCCACCGGAGAAGTTAACGATGGCGGCTTTGGTGGCGGAGTAGGCGAGCAGTTTCGGTTTCGGCTGGTCAGCATTGATCGAAGCCGTATTAATGATCGACCCGCCTGCAGGCATATGTTTTGTGGCCGCTTTAGTGATGTAAAACATCGCGTACAGGTTAGTCTTCATCGTCCGATCAAACTCGTCGTCGCTGATCGCATCCAGCGAGTCGCGCGTCATCTGATACGCCGCATTATTCACCACAATGTTAATCTCACCAAAGGCTTCAACGGCTTTATCAACCAGCGCGTTGCAGTGTGACGCATCGGTAATGTCGCCGGGCACCAGGACGGCTTTCTGACCGGCGGCCTCAACCAGTCGGGCGGTATCCTGCGCATCCTCATGCTCATCAAGATAAGAGATCAGCACGTCAGCACCTTCCCGGGCAAAAGCAATCGCCACGGCCCGGCCAATGCCGGAATCGCCGCCGGTAATAATCGCTTTTTTACCCGCCAGACGGCCTGAACCCTGATAACTTTCTTCACCATGATCGGGCTGTGGCTGCATCGCGGCGGTGCTGCCAGGCCACGTCTGCTGCTGCTCTGTGAATGGGGGTTGTGGACGCTGAGTGGATGACATGACTTCTCCTCCGTAAAAAATGGAAAAACCTGTCAGGGCATTGGTCCCTGACAGGCGGGTAATTATGGTTTCGGTGGCGTAACGCCATCAATCTGCTCTGACTGTGCACCGGAGCCGGGACGGGCATTGCCCAGCAGCGGCTCATCACCCAGAATCTCGGGCTGCTGCTTCGCGCTGAACTGCCCATGACCATCGTAAGCCGGGCCACTGCTCCAGCGACCTTCCGGCAGCGGTTTGTCCAGTGAGGTATTCAGGCAGTAGTACGAGTGCTCCTGCGCCTCATGTTCCTGCGGGAAGCTGTTCGGGATCGGCAGCGATGCGTTCAGGCCACCCATCTCTTCGATCACCGCCAGCCACTGCTGCTGGTGCATCGTGTCACGGGCGATCAGGAAGGAGAGGAAGTCCTTCATCCCTTTGTCTTCGGTCATGTTGTAGAGCCGGGTAGCCAGTACGCGGCCGGTGGCTTCTGCAGTGACGTTAGCCAGCATATCGGCCGCCACGTTGCCGGAGGCGTAGATGTGGCTCATGTCGAACGGCATGCCGTTGGCATTCACCGGCATCGCAGCCAGACCGGAAGAGAGGATATGGCGTGGGTTCATGCCGCCCAGAATGGCATTAACCACCGGGTCTTTGGCTGACGCTTCCTGGTAAGAGAGCGGTGCGCCTTCAAGGTTCAGCGCCACGGCGTAGCCCAGCATTTCGATATGGCTCAGCTCTTCGGTGGCGGTGGAGATCAGCAGATCCCGAATCCGCACATCACCCCGCGCGCCCATCGCCTGGAAAAAGTATTGCATCGCTACACGAATCTCACCTTCGACGCCGCCGATGGCCTGCTGTAACAGCATGGCAAACTCTGGATCGGGCTTCTCTACACGAACCGGGAATTGAAGTTTTGATGAATGATGAAACATGATTATTTTCCTCGTCTGTGTTTGCAGTAGATGCAGAAAAAGCCTGGACACAGATATCGGATAAATAAAGCGAACCGAGAGCAATTAATCGCAATTTAAGGTGAAATAAGCGGCAAAAACGGTAAATAGTAGAGCTATATCTGGTCCGGCAGGGCAGGCAGTACGGGAGGTGAATATAGAAGCGGGTGATGCAGTGCAGCAGAAATAAAAAAGCCCCTTTAAAAGGGGCCGATTCCGTAGTGGAAAAGCATCCGTGCTAATTCGCGTTCCGTCATGACAGACACAGGTTTTTAGCTTTCGCTGGTGGCCGTTGCACGCTGCAGAACATGTTCAAGAGCCTGACGGTAAATATCCTGCTTAACCATGTCGCGCTCGCTCTCCAGGCGGTGAATCAGACCCAGCACAATGTCTTTATCGGAGACATGGGCTTTGGCTCGCGCAAGTTCAGCATGAACTGCGGCGATCACCTGTTTTTCTGTGGTCAGCGCTGTACCAGAGTTCATGAAGTAATCAGAAATCTGAGACTCTGTATTCATCGTTGTTTGCATGTCAGGCCTCATAAGAAATTGGGAAGGAATGCGTTGATTCAGATCCGGTAACCGGCTGACGCAAAAAAATTGCATCTGAAGGTGGAAATCCACAACACCTTCAGATGCGGTGCAAAGCACGCTCGTTACAAGTGATTTAACATCACGAGGTAAAGTTATACAAAAATGGCAAAGTTGTACAATAAAATTTGACAAAAGATCACTGGTCAGATGTGTTGAGGGAAAGATGGCACACAGGACAAAGCGAGGCTTTCACTCTTTATGTTATATTATTCAGTGAATTAACAGGGATTTCCCATAAGATGATAACGTCTGCTGGTGAGTGCCAGCTATTTTTCTGCCGTCCTGTAAAACGATACAATAGCCGTTCAGGCAGACATTTTTGCAAAAAACCTGTACAGCCCGTACAGGTTTTTTTGCGCAGGAAAAGCGGACAACGCAACACAGCTGCTGCAATCCTGTCCGCCTGACAGGTCATGCCACATAATTCACTTCCCACGCCTGATGCAGAAGGCTAAGGTTGAGCCCTTATTCATCACAAGGAAATGATCATGGTTCACGACTATTTTGCGATTCCGCCTGCGGGCGTGACGCAGGAACAACATAAACGTTCAGTGGCTGTGGCAGCGGCGCTGTCAGTGGCAAAGGAATCCGTCAGCGCTTCAACGTCAGCAACCGGTTCAAAAGCCTCCTGGGACCTGCAGGCCGTGGCGAATGAAATTGGTAATCTGGCCGATGCGATTCAGGATGCGCTGGAGAGTGATAGCCAGGCTTAAAGGCTAATCCGCAACGTCTCAGACGGCTGCCGGGACGGGGCAGGGGATGGCAGTGTTCAGGAGCCGGTAACGTCCGGTGAGCGGACGCTGCCGGAGAGTCCTATTCCATCGTGGGTGGCTCATATTTAATATACTGACGCAGGGCGTCATGGATTGCCTGATTATTGCCTTCCTCCAGACCACGTTCGGCATATTCTTTCGCCAGCGCGGCCAGCACATCGTCAAATTTCCCTTTGTAGTTGAGATTATTGAGCGCAATTTGCTGACCGAGTATCGCTTTTAATACCGTGGTCTCAACCGTTAACTGCGCAACGGCTTCTTCCAGATGTTTAATTCTATCGTCGTCTGTCATAACCCCTCCATGCCTTAAAAAAGGCAGAATAACCAGCCCGCTCTGAATATTCAAACCTCGGCGAATGCCACAGAGACGTTGTCAGATTTTCCTTAAGTAAAAATAATCAGCGGGTGAATTTATAAGATTAGTTACTGAAAGAAAAAACGCTGATATTCCCGTGCTGCGGCAAAAGTAACCCGTTTCCGCTTACTCTCACAGCAGTGAGAAAAAAGAGGATTAAAAAAGTGTATTACCATCAACTCCTTTGCTTAAAAATGTTCCGTGTCACTTGATTAAAAGGGGGATTAGCTATTACTGTATTTATATACAGTAATCTGAGCAAGGAGTGAAATTGTGGAATTCATTAAACCTGCGGACATTCGCGCCGTTATGCCTTTACCGCTTTATATCGAACGTGTGCCGTGCGGATTTCCCTCCCCGGCGCAGGATTATGTCGAACAACGTATCGATCTCAATGCGCTGATGGTGCAGCATCCCAGTGCCACCTATTTTGTCCGCGTCAGCGGCGAGTCGATGATTGAGGCGGGCATTAACGATGGTGATATGCTGGTGGTCGACAGCTCGCTCACCGCCTCACACGGCGATATCGTGGTGGCCGCCGTCGATGGTGAATTTACCGTTAAACGTCTTCAGCTTCATCCCTGCCTGCAACTGATGCCGATGAACACCAAATTTAAACCGATCGCTATCCAGACCGAAGATGCGCTGGAAGTGTTTGGTGTTGTGACCTTTGTTATTAAATCGACGCACTGACCATGTTCGCGCTGGTCGATGTGAACTGCTTTTATGCATCGTGCGAAACCGTTTTCCGGCCCGATCTGAAAGGCAAACCGGTGGTGGTGCTGTCGAATAACGACGGCTGTGTGATTGCGCGCAGCGCCGAGGCAAAAAAAGCCGGCATTAAAATGGGTGCACCCTATTTTAAAATGCGTGAAGAGCTGACGCGTCATGCGGTACAGGTCTTCAGCTCAAATTACGCGCTCTATGCCGACATGAGTGAGCGGGTGATGACCATCCTCGAAGAGATGGCTCCCTCGGTGGAGATCTACTCGATCGACGAGGCGTTTATGGATCTTACCGGCGTGCAGAACTGCATGGCGCTGGAGACCTTTGGCCGGCAGGTTAAAGAACGGATCCGCAAAGAGACCCATCTGACCGTCGGCGTCGGCATTGCACAGACCAAAACGCTGGCTAAGCTGGCGAATTTTGCGGCCAAAAAGTGGAGCAAAACCGGCGGCATTGTCGATCTGTCGGACCCCGAACGACAGAAAAAGCTGCTGGCGCTGATTGATGTGGCTGACGTCTGGGGCGTAGGGCACCGGATCGGCAAACGGCTCAACGCCATGGGCGTTATGACGGCGAAAGATCTGGCCGATCAAAGCACCGAATCCATTCGCAAACAGTTCAGCGTGGTGATGGAGCGTACCGTCAGAGAACTGCGTGGCGAATCCTGCCTGGAACTGGAGTCAGTGACACCGGATAAGCAGCAAATCATGTGTTCCCGTTCGTTTGGCAGCCGCATCTCCGATTATGACCAGATGCGTGAAGCCGTCTGTGCCTATGCTGAGCGTGCGGCAGAGAAGCTACGCCGCGGTAACCAGTATTGCCGTCAGGTGGGGGTCTTTGTGCGTACCAGCCCGCATGCTACGGATGAACCCTTTTATGGTAATCAGTCTACCGGCCAGTTGGTCATCCCGACACAGGACACGCGCGATATTGTCGGCGTTGCGATGGCGTGTCTGGATAACATCTGGATTGAGGGGCATCGCTATATCAAGGCGGGCATCGTGCTGGGGGATTTTTTCAGTCAGGGCGTGGCCCAGCTTGATCTGTTTGACGAGCATCAGCCGCGCCGCAACAGCCAGGAGCTGATGCAGCTGATTGATAAAATTAATAAAATCGGCAGCGGAAAACTCTGGTTTGCCGGGCAGGGGATCAACAAGGCCTGGGCAATGAAGCGCGAGATGCTGTCACCTGCCTATACCACGCGGGTAACGGATTTGCCGGTGGCGGCGGTTAAGTAGGCGCGGGTCCGGCTTCCTCTGTTGCTGACGTAGCAGCAGCTGTTATACGCTTTTTTATCACGCGATTAAAGTGACAGGAAGTGATGCTTTGCCTGGCCCGATGAGTAGTTTTTCATCGGGCATTTTAAAAAAATAACCACGTAAATATAGTGGGTTTCAGAGCGTTTGAAGCCAGAGTCATGCTCTGGCCTGCAATACATTTCACAGCAATCATTCAATCCCGCCACCATGACGACGATGAGATTTATGTGGTCGACGGCAACAGCACTATAAAAACCCGACTCTTTTTATGTTTTGCTGACAATGAGCACCACGCCAGCCTGCTTATTAAGCAGTCTATGTTATGGCTGATTAAAATAAACACGCAGCAACGGGCAGATCGCCGCAAAGAGACCGCGTTATTATCTGAGTAAATCGTGACCGGTTTGCTCTGTAACCTCTGCCGGGTTGCAGGGTACAACCGGTTACTCCCCTTGATCATCAGGCGACAGAAACGGACAGGCGTCAGTGTCAGGCCGCTATCTATACTTGTTACCCATGCCTGGGATAGAATCCGGGCTGATTCTGACAGGAACGTCCTTACCAGACCGGTAACAATGATCATGACAGCGACAGCGCAAAAAAACAAAGAGCGGGGACGTCCCAGAGAGTTCGATATTGAACAGGCTCTGGATCACGCCATGATCGTTTTCCGACAAAAAGGGTATCACGCCACATCAATAAGCGATCTGGGTGAGGCGATGAACCTCTCTGCTGGCAGCATCTACAAGGCCTTTAAAGATAAGCGCTCGCTCTTTCTGCAGGTGTTTGAACGTTATCTGTTGCTCAGAAATACCGAGCTGCGCCGTCGTCTGGCACCCTGTGTCAGCGGACGGGAAAAAATAACCGAGCTATTGCAGTTCTATCTTGACTCGGCGCGCGCCATCGAAGGGCGGCGCGGCTGTCTGGTCGTTGCCAGCGCCATTGCGCTGCAGACGATGGATCAGGCGCTGGGGCAGCGCATTGATGAGGTGGTTCAGCGTAATCAGCGCTTCCTGGTCTCGCTGCTGGAGCTGGGGCAACGGGATGGCTCAATCGATAACACACTGGACAGTGAAGCGGCAGCCGGTTTAATCCTCTGCATGGCATACGGTATGCGGGTTGCAGGCAAGGTCAGCGATGTGACCAACGAACAGCAGACGCTGGCGCTGGCATTGAAAGTGCTGGGGTAATCATTACGGGGAGGGGCATCAGTAAACCGGCATTTCCCCGCCCACGTTTTTCGGACAGAAAAAGTCTGCAGTGCGCTTTTCCCGACGCTGTTTATGTGCCAGGCTTTTACGCTTTATTCTGTAGCGTAGAAAATTAAGGCCTGCTTCGTGAAAACCTCAATCTTACTGACACTCGTCGCCGCTATTGGCTGCTCTGTCTTTGCTGCACAGGGGGGATTTGAAACCCGCGCAGTGAAACATCCGCTGCAACAGCAGGTGACGGAAAGCGGAGAGCCCTGACGCGCTGACAGAAGTCGCTGGCAGAGAGCGTCCGCTGCTTAACGGCCAAACAGCAGGCTGATGAGGGCACGGTAATGACGCTCCTCTTCCTGCGTGGACGCTGTCTCCAGCCGACGGAGAAGTTTGGTGCAGATCGATTTACGGTTTACGTTCCCGCCTGCATGCAGAATTTCCACCACCACCTGACCCAGCGTTTCCTGCTGTGAGGGCAGGCTTGCCGCATTAAAATAACGGGCAATATCGTCTGCCGTCCGCGGCAGTCTCTGGTTCGGGTACATGGATAATTTCCTGTGAGGTGATGGAAAAACGATCGGCTTGCGCCAAAGTTATACAAAAAAATCGAATCTGTATAGCTATTTCAGCGCAGGACCGGTGGTTTTCGTGCGATCTGCATAGCTTCTGGCGATAAACAGAAAAAATGCAAAAACTGGCGTGATGCCGCGGAGTGGTGAGTGGCACCAGGCGAGGCCTGGCACCCTGAACCGACAGGACATTCTTTAGCACATTAGCGGTAATCTTTAAGGTAAACCGGCGCCTGTCCGGTTTCAACCAGCCAGTTTAATTCGGCGCGGTCGCGCGTTGAGGCCTCGATAAAGCCTTTAAGCCAGTTGCGTGTATCAGCAATCTGCGCGACGCGCTCATCGCTGCGTTCGTTTTCAGCCATTTCAGCCAGCTGGCGAATCAGTGATACCAGCGTGATCTCCTGCTCTTCAAACGCCAGATTAATGGCGGCTTCACCAAGAATGATATGACCGATTGTTTTATCATGGTAAACCATCAGCGACCTCCTGATTGAATAACGATATGAATAGTCTAGTTAAAGGTCATCCGGACTAAAAGATCGGAAACCGCCGATAAACACAGTTGAAATGATTAAAAAATAAAATGAACCTTTAAGCGAAGCGATAAGCCTCTAATAAAAAAGAATAAAAACAGAGTTCTGTTTTACGGGTAAAAGAGCTTGAGCTATTAAGCTGGTTAAAAAGGGTAGGGGTTGCCTGAAATTCAGATAAGTAATAAGCAGGTGAATCACGATTACTGTCATGTTGACTGCCATATTATGGCTATAACATAACGGATATTTCTGATTCGAATCGGCAGGTGGCGGGAAGCTTCGTTCGTACCACATGTTGCGCTAAGCACAGGAAAAAATAAAGCCGCCCGTAGGCGGCTTTATTAAATGAACGATAGTGCCCGGTTTATTTCTTCGGTACTTCAGAAACCGCTTTAACGTCCGCTTTATTAATCTGTTGCTTCACGCCATTGGCGTCGGTGTAGGCCAGCAGACCGGCATCTGACTCAGAAGGCTTGCCATCACTAATAATGGTACGTCCATCATTAGTCTGAATCGCATAACTGGTACGGGTGCAGCCGGTTAATACGGTCATACCAATCAATGCGGCGAGAGGTAAAATCAGCGCTTTTTTCATCTTATTCACCTTATATTAGTTGTCGAGTTCACTCATATTACTGATCTCATTGCGATTGATCTGCTCAGTTTTTCCTGTCTGAGCATCGCGATAAGAAACCAGGCCAGTATCTGAATCGATCTGCGGTTTACCATCAGTGACAATGGTACGGCCATCAGTGGTCTTAATTGACTGATTCGAGGCGCAGCCTGCAAGCGTACCTAAAGAAAGCGCCAGCAAAGCAATGGCTGACAGGGATTTCATTTTCATTTTTTTTAACTCCATGAAGTATAACCAGACGTTTACAGCATAGACGGCTTTATAGAGTTTGCTGACCCTGTCACGTTTCGCTGCCGGTTTTTTAGACAAAAAAGGGGGGTGTAGCGATTATTCACGGGAATGACGGTGGGGAATAGCATTTATTGCAAATGTGCACGGCTGTTTATGCCGTTTCAGCAGAGGCATTACATGGCCTGAATAAAAGTGAGGTCAGGGT
Organism: Pantoea sp. XY16; assembly: GCF_025153065.1. Classification (NCBI taxonomy): domain Bacteria; kingdom Pseudomonadati; phylum Pseudomonadota; class Gammaproteobacteria; order Enterobacterales; family Erwiniaceae; genus Pantoea; species Pantoea sp. XY16. The sequence continues at coordinate 51,391 of NZ_JANZNP010000004.1, forward strand.
GGAAAATAAGCACGGCAGCCGGAGCAGATATTCTTCGTTAAAGCCAGCGTCGCCATAGGAGTAATCGTCTGCACCAGCGTTAACGGCTGCTTATATCCGCTGGCCCGATACCCTGATGACTATCGGGCCAGTGAAGAAGGGGATCAAAGAATGGAGTCTTCGCCGGCTTTGGCTGCCGCTTTTTCCGCTTTCATGGCGCTGACCGGATCGGATGCGCTCAGCCAGCGATCAAATTTCTGGTAGGTGTCGATAAAGGTTTTAAAGTAGCTGCTGGCGACGGTGGCATTCTCTTTGTGGTTCATAAACGCCACAGCCAGCTTAAATGCATCTTCGTTATCAAATTTCATATTTGTTTTCCTCGCTTAAGATCTATAGAGCGTAGCCTGAGAACGCGGTCTGTGCATTCAGACAACCGCCTGAAAATGCGGAATAATTCAGGCGGCATGACAGCATCCACCAGATTGGCGCGGATTCCCACTTACTTCGCGCAAAATCCTTCTTATAATGCCAGCTTCACTCGTGAAGGAGACCCGCTTATGTTGAAAGGATTGACCGTTGCCGCGGTGCTGTTGCTGTCGGGCTGTAGTCTGATGCATAAACAGCCACCGTTGCCGCAGACCCTGCATTATCGCTGTGGAACCCTGCCCCTGACCGTGACACTGGATGAGGCGAACGAGCAGGTGAGCTTCATCATGGATGGCCAGCCCCTGACGCTGAAGCAGACGGTATCGGCTTCCGGCGCACGCTACAGCGACAACACCTATGTGTTCTGGTCCAAAGGAAACGGCGCATTTATCGAACGTAACGATAAAATCGTCGTGAACGATTGTGAGCTGCAACCTGCCAGCTGACTCTTTATCTGAATAGGCGAGCATTATGAGCGACAGCGAAACGCTACACACCATTGCCCATCTGCGGCGTGAATATACCCGCGGCGGATTGCGTCGTAAGGATCTGCCGGATGATCCGATTACGCTGTTTGAACAGTGGCTGAGCCAGGCGTGTGAAGCAAAACTGCCCGATCCCACGGCAATGACCGTGGCCACCGTGGATGAGCAGGGCCAGCCGTGGCAGCGTATCGTGCTGCTGAAGCACTTCGATGCGCAGGGCATGGTGTTTTACACCAATCTTGGCAGCCGCAAGGCGCTGCAGCTGGCGCACAATCCACGTATCTCCCTGCACTTCCCGTGGCACTACCTGGAGCGTCAGGTGATGGTGCTGGGCGAAGTGGAGAAACTGTCGCCGCTGGAGGTGCTGAAATATTTCCACAGCCGCCCGCGCGACAGTCAGATTGGAGCCTGGGTGTCGAAGCAGTCGAGCCGTATTTCGGCCCGTGGCATTCTGGAAGGGAAGTTTCTGGAACTGAAACAGAAGTTCCAGCAGGGTGATGTGCCGCTGCCCAGCTTCTGGGGTGGATACCGCGTGAAATTTCACACAGTGGAGTTCTGGCAGGGCGGCGAACATCGCCTGCACGATCGTTTCATCTATCAGCGCGATCGCGATGGCTGGAAAATCGACCGTCTGGCACCCTGAATCTGCATGATTTCCCCCTATCAGCGCTGGCACAGAAGGCGTCAGCGCTTTATGCTATAGCCCTCATTTTTTTCGATTCCGCAACTCAGCGGAAAGCTGTGTACCAGCATAGGTGCAGTCTGATCAATTTGGAGTCAGTAATGACCAGCAGTAACCTGATACAACAATTGCAGGAGAGGGGCCTTATCGCCCAGGTGACGGATGAAGACGCGTTAACAGAGAAACTGGCGCAGGGGCCAATTTCGCTCTATTGCGGCTTTGACCCCACTGCTGACAGCTTGCATTTGGGCCATCTGGTACCGCTGCTCTGCCTGAAGCGTTTTCAGGATGCCGGCCATCAGCCGGTGGCGCTGGTCGGGGGTGCAACCGGCCTGATTGGCGACCCGAGCTTCAAAGCCGCAGAGCGTAAACTTAATACCAGCGACACCGTCAACGAATGGGTTGAGAAGATCCGCCAGCAGGTGGCGCCATTCCTCGACTTCGATTGCGGCAGCAACAGCGCAATCGCCGCCAACAACTACGACTGGTTTGGCAGCATGAACGTGCTGACCTTCCTGCGTGACATCGGTAAACACTTCTCCGTTAACCAGATGATCAATAAAGAAGCGGTGAAGCAGCGTCTGAACCGTGACGATCAGGGCATCTCCTTTACCGAATTCTCTTACAATCTGCTGCAGGGCTATGATTTCGCCTGCCTGAACGAGCGTCACGGCGTATCGTTGCAGATTGGCGGTTCCGATCAGTGGGGTAACATCACCTCCGGTATCGACCTGACCCGCCGTCTGCATCAGAACCAGGTCTTTGGTCTGACCGTTCCGCTGATCACCAAGTCTGACGGCACCAAATTCGGTAAAACGGAAGGCGGCGCAGTCTGGCTCGATGCGAAGAAAACCAGCCCGTACAAGTTCTATCAGTTCTGGATCAACACCGCTGACGCCGATGTCTATCGCTTCCTGAAGTTCTTCACCTTCCTGAGCATTGAAGAGATCAACGCGCTGGAAGAGGAGGACAAAAACAGCGGCACCGCGCCACGTGCGCAGTATGTGCTGGCTGAGCTGGTAACGCGTCTGGTGCATGGCGAAGCGGGTCTGTCGGCGGCAAAACGCATCACGGCCAGCCTCTTCTCTGGCTCCGTGAGCGACATGACCGAAGCCGATTTTGAACAGCTGGCGCAGGATGGTATGCCCACTATCGTACTGGGCGCTGACGACGATCTGCAGCAGGCGCTGGTGAAAGCCGAGCTGGTGCCGTCTCGCGGTCAGGCACGCACCATGATCGGCTCCAATGCCGTTTCTCTGAATGGTGAAAAGCAGTCTGACGCGGAATACCGCTTCAGCGACAGCGACAAACTGTTTAACCGCTTTACGCTGCTGCGTCGCGGTAAGAAACATTACTGCCTGATTAACTGGCAGTAAGATTTCAGGGCCGGTTTCCGGCCCTTTTTTATGGCAAGGCAGGACAGGGCAAACAAGTGAAAAATATTTTAGCGATTCAGTCGCATGTTGTTTTTGGTCACGCCGGTAATGCGGCGGCTGAGTTTCCGATGCGCCGTCTGGGAGCAAACGTCTGGCCGCTGAACACCGTGCAGTTTTCCAACCATACGCAATATGGTCACTGGACCGGCACGGTGATGCCTGCCACGCATTTAACTGACATCGTTAAAGGCATCGCAGATATTGACCGTCTGAAGACCTGCGACGCGGTGCTGAGCGGCTATCTGGGTTCGGCAGAGCAGGGTGAGCAGATTCTGCAGATTGTTCAGCAGGTCAAAGCGGCTAATCCAGATGCCTGGTACTTCTGCGATCCGGTGATGGGTCATCCCGAGAAAGGCTGCATCGTGGCACCCGGCGTGGCGGAGTTTCACTGTAAAATGGCGATGCCGGCCAGCGACATCATCGCCCCGAACCTGCTTGAGCTGGAGATGCTGAGCGAACGCACTGTCACCGACGTCGACGCGGCAGTCGACGCTGCGCGGGCGCTGATTGCCCAGGGACCACGCGTGGTGCTGGTGAAGCATCTGGCGCGCGCCGGTCGTCGCAGCGATCGCTTTGAGATGCTGCTGGTGACGGCGGAAGACGCCTGGCACATCAGCCGTCCGCTGGTCGATTTCGGTGTGCGTCAGCCGGTCGGCGTAGGCGATCTTACCAGCGGTCTGCTGCTGGTGAATCTGCTGCACGGCAAATCATTGCAGGATGCGCTGGAGCACGTCACTGCGGCGGTCTATGAGGTGATGCTGAAAACCCATCAAATGGGCGAGTATGAGCTGCAGCTGGTGGCGGCCCAGGATGCCATCGCCAGTCCAACGCAGCACTTCACGGCAGAAAAGCTGTAATGCATCAGGGCCGGTTGACCGGCCCTGTTCACTCAGGCTAAGCCTTCCGCTTTCAGCGCCGCCTGCACCGCAGGACGTTCCGCAACACGATCAAACCACGACTCCAGCGCCGTAAAGCCGGACAAATCCAGTCCCAGCGCTTTTGCCCAGCGCGTCACCACAAACAGATAGGCATCCGCCACGCTGAAATGCAGCCCCATCAGCCACTGTTTGTCACGCAGTGACGCATCGACATAGCGGAATTTCGCTTCCAGCTGACTGCGCGTCTGCGCTTTCACCTCATCGGAGTAACCCGGGCGAAACAGCGGCCCGAAGCTTTTGTGCAGCTCACTGCCGATGTAGCTGAGCCACTCCACGGTGTGATAACGCGTCAGGCTGCCGACCGGTGCCAGCAGATGACGATCGGGCTTGAGATCTGCCAGGTACTGCACAATGGCAACGCCTTCCGTCAGCACGGTGCCGTCGCTGAGCAGCAGCGCGGGCACCTGACCTTTAGGGTTAATCTGGCGGAAATCATCGCCCCGTTCAGTGCGTTTTGTGGCCAGATCAACGTTCACCTGAGTGAAATCGAGACCGCATTCGCGCATGACAATATGGGGAGAAAGAGAGCAGGCTCCTGCTTTGCAAAACAGTTTCATGACCATGTACTCCTTGTTGCAATGGGATCACAGCATAGTAAAGGCTCAGGGTGGAATTACCAGTGATAAGGATCAGGGATCGATGAGGGGAAAGGGTCAGCAATAAAAAAAGCCGGGCAGAGCCCGGCTGATTCGTATCACGGCAGCGATGACGCCTGCACGTTATTTTTTCGCGTCAGGATCCTGCGCCATGCGGTTCAGCATCGGCGCCGTAATCAGCATCAGCAGGGCGATCACCGCCGTCACGATACCAATCTGCTGGAATACGCGGCTGTAGGTCGCCAGCGAAATCAGTGGATCGGTAACGTTTTCCGGCACCGCCATCAGGTTGGCCACTTTACCGGCAATGACCGCCGCGCCTGCGGTGGTCAGGAACCAGGAGCCCATGATAAAGCCCATCAGACGCTGAGGCACCAGCTGTGCCACCATCGCCAGGCCGAGGCCGGAGATCATCAGCTCACCGATACTCTGCAATGCATAGCTCAGGATCAGCCAGTTAACAGAAACGATACCGGCATCGCTGGCGAACTTCGCGCCCACCGGCAGCACCAGGAACGCCGCGGAGCAGAGCACCATACCAAAGGCAAACTTGTGCGGCATAGGCAGCTTATCGCCCAGCTTGTTGTAGAGCGCCGCCAGCAGCGGACTGGCCAGCATGATCCAGAACGGGTTCAGCGCCTGGAACTGCTCGGGCGCAAAGGTAATGCCGAAAATCGTGTGCTCAACGTTGCGGATAGCAAAGAAGTTGAGTGACGTTGGCATCTGCATGTAGAGCACGAAGAAGAGAATCGCTTCGACCATAAGCAGGAAGGCCACAATCATTTTACGACGCGCCGCGCCCTGCAGTGCAAAGGCTTCTTTAGCAAACACCAGCACGATACCCAGCGCAATGACCGCCAGCACCAGGCGTGCAATGACCTGATGATGCAGCATCCAGTTCGCCAGCGCGATTAGCACCACGACGCCAACCAGGGTCATCAGCAGTTTTCCAACCTGCAACGGTGCAAAGTCCGGCTTAGAACCGTAATCCTTGACCATGCGTTTGCAGAACAGGAAGTTAAACAGGGTGATGATCAGACCGATAACGCACAGTGAGAAGGCAACGCTGTAACCATATTTCGCCGCTAACCACGGGGTGAGCATCATCGAAAACAGTGAACCGATGTTGATCGACATATAGAACATGGTGAAGGCACCATCGATACGCGGATCATCTTTTTCGTAGCAGGTGGAGAGCAGAGAAGAGGGGTTCGCCTTGAACAGGCCGCTGCCCACGGCGATCGTTGCCATACCGATATAGACGATGCTGACGTTATGACCGGAGAATGCCACCAGCGCATAACCCAGCGCCAGCACCAGCACGCCCAGCACAATCACACGTTTCGTGCCCAGCACTTTATCGCCGAGCCAGCCGCCAATGGCGACAAGTCCATAAACCAGCGCGCTGAATGAAGAGAACAGGGTGATGGAGTCTGATTCAGACAATCCCAGTTGCTTCACCAGGTAAACCGCCATAATGGCCTGCAGGCCATAGAAGCCAAAACGTTCCCATAACTCAATCGAGAAGATTAAGTAGAACGCCTTCGGCTGTTTAAACGCATTGAGACTGACAGCCTCATCAGTGTGTTTGTTTGCAGTTGACACATGTACCTCAGTTTTTTCATACCCTGTTTCGGGACAGCAATTAAGTCCGCGTCATGTGAGTTTTTCATGCGCGAGATTGTTATTAGAAGGGAAAAGCGGCGACTAATTTGGCTGATTACGGGCGGCAGGGCAAGAATTTTCTGACAACCTGCCTGAGCTGATAATCCAGAGTTAAAAACCTTATAACAAACTGTTGATCAGGTTTTAATATTGATGGAAAAGAGTATATCAGTATAAATCAACTGAATGCGAGTGAGGCGCTGGATGAATTTAACATTAACTGCTAATGAAGAGTAATTCAGATGAAACGTTTGCCGCAGATTTTATCAGCAGCATTTACAGGAGGTTTCAGGCCATTATTCAGGCAATGTGACGAAAAAGTAAACGTTAACGTGTCTCATCTGGCGGCAAAGCATACAATTGCTGATCGAGAGCACAAACCAGCGATTTAATTCAGAAAGCAAAAGAAGAAACCGATTGCGTTGCTGCGCAGGAAAGCTAAAAAGCCTGTCGGCAGCATAAACCTGCAAAAAAGTTTTCGCTGAAGAAAAGAGAAGCAGACTGTGATGAAGGCATGATGCTCCCTGTACTGAGTGGCAGCATTATGACGCGACTGTCAGGCCGCTCGACTTGAAATTAACATTCCTGTAACCTCTCCATTTCTCCGGAAAGGATCATTCCAATGTCGTCTCCCCTGCGCTTATCTCTGGCTGGTGACTACCGCGCGGATGCGGTTGCCCATCAGGCCATTCCTCTTGCTATTGAACGTGCTGCCCGCTGGCTGAACATAGCGGTTGAAGCTGAATGGGTTGCCAGCGAAAAACTCGCTGAATCCGATCTCAGGCGCAGTGACGCAGTCTGGGTGGTGCCGGGCAGTCCCTATCATAATGATGAGGCCGTTTTTGATACCATTCGCTGGGCGCGGGAAAGTGGAAAGCCTTTCCTGGGCTCCTGCGGGGGATTCCAGTATGCGGTCATCGAGTATGCACGCAATGTACTGGGCTGGCACGATGCCAGTCATGCCGAAACCGACACCGGTGGGCGCATGGTCATAGCCCCGCTGAGCTGCTCGCTGGTGGAACAGCGCGGCGCGGTTAGATTCGAACCTGGTTCGGGTATTGCTACGGCCTACGGCATGCTGGAAAGCGATGAAGGCTATCACTGTAACTTTGGCGTCAACCCCGAATTCAGTGCGGCGCTGGGTGATAACACCCTGCGTATTACCGCCTGGGATGAAGCAGGTGACGTACGCGGTGTGGAGCTGCCAGATCATCCTTTCTTCGTCGCGACGCTGTTCCAGTCAGAGCGCGCGGCACTACAGGAGAAAGAGTCTCCCCTGGTCATTGCCTGGATGCAGGCGGCGCTGGCACAACGTTAAACGCGGCCATCCTGTGACGCTGTCACAGGATGGCCGTCATCAGCGCAGCAACGCCGGGCGTTTGGCGTTAAACGACCAGTTATCAATCAGAAACTGCATGCCCAGCGCATCGTTACGATTTTTATCCGGCAGCGAATTGTAGAGTGCATGTGCCGCTTCGACTCGTTCCATATTCAGGGTAATACCCAGCCCTGGCCCCTCTGGCAGTTCCAGATGCCCATCCCGAATCTGCGGCGCATGCTGCGTCAGCTGTTGTCCATCCTGCCAGATCCAGTGTGTATCAAAGGCCGTCAGGCGATCGCCGGGTGCAGCCGCCCCCAGATGCGCCACCATCGCCAGTGAGACATCAAAATGGTTGTTTGAATGGCAGCCGGTGGTCAGCCCCCACTCCTGACAGAGCTGTGCCACGGTATGCGCATTGCGCATCGTCCAGAAGTGCGGATCGGCCAGCGGAATATCAATAGCATTGAGCTGTAACGCATGCTGCAACTGTCGCCAGTCATTGGCGATCATATTGGTGGCGACCGGAATACCGGTGGCCCGTTTAAACTCGGCCAGCGTTTCCCGGCCGGAGTAGCCCTGCTCTGCGCCACAGGGATCTTCCAGATAGGGAATGCGGCCCGCCAGCTGTTTACCATAATAAATGGCTTCGTCCAGCGACCAGCTGGCGTTAGGGTCGACCGTGACACGAGCCTGCGGAAAACGCGCCAGCAGGGCATTAACCGTCTCGACCTCCACTTCACCGTGGTGTACGCCGCCCTTGAGTTTGAAGTCGCGGAAGCCATAGCGTTCCGCTGCGGCCTCAGCCAGCCGCACGACGCCTTGCGCATCCATTGCTTTTTCATGGCGCAGTTGCAGCCAGGCATCACCGCCGGCCTGGCCTGCCTGATAGTTCATACTGGTCAGGTTGCGGTCGGCGATATAGAACAGATAGCCGAGCACCGGCACCCGATCGCGCTGCCTGCCGCTGGCAAGTAACTCGGCAACCGGCAGATTCAGGTGCTGGCCCATCAGATCAAGCAGCGCGGCTTCAATCGCTGCGGTGGCGTTGTAGAACTTCTCCGGGTTCATCTGCGGAATGTGGATGTCATCGGTATGCGCGGTCTGCTGATGTCGTGCATCACTCGCAAACAGCGTGGCGATTGTCGCATTCAGCCGCAGCAGCTCGCTGCCCTCAATCTGCGGTCGAAAACGTGCCAGCAGCGCCAGCGTCGAAGCGTGACAGGGACTTTCGCCAACGCCGGTACGGCCAGCGGAATCGGTCAGGATTACCAGGATGCGGGTAAAGTAGCAGTTATGCGCGCCACCAATGTTCAGCAGCATGCTGTCATACCCGGCGACCGGCACCACACGCATTGTTTTAATGACTGGACTGTCTGACATGGTGATTCTCCATAGGATCAAGGGAAGGCGGGGATGGCCTGCGGCGCAGCAGCAGCCACAACCCGGTCAGCAGCGAGACGCTGGTCAGGGCATAGAGGCCGCCGGTAGTGGAGCCGGTTTTCATCTCCAGATAGCCAAACACCGTCGGTGCGAAAAAACCGCCAAGATTGCCAACAGAATTCACCAGCGCAATACCCGGCGCGACAATCGAGGCGGGCAGTTCTCCCTGCGGCATCGGCCAGAAAAAGGTGGCGCTGACTTTTGAGCCGATGCAGGCCACGATCATCGCCAGGAAGCCAAACCACGGGGAACCTAACGTCGCCATAAAAGTGCCGCAGGCCGCGACCAGCATGGCGACGCCCAGCGCTTTATCGAGTCTGTCACGGTGGCGATCTGAAAAGCGGCTCAGCAGGTTGATGGCGATAATGGCGCACAGCCACGGCACGGCGGTGAGAATGCCGATACCAAAACTGCTGAAGCCCTGAATGCGCTGAATAATCTGCGGCAGCCAGAACACCAGCGTGTAACCGGTCATGGTCATGGTGAAGAAGATTGCGCAGAAGAACAACAGGCTGCGATTGCGTAACAGCGACATTTTTCCCGGCTCACGATTAAGCGCGTCACGCTGCGCCTCTTCACTATCCAGTTGCTGCACCAGCGCCTGTTTCTCCGCGTCACTCAGCCAGCGCGCATCAGCAGGACGCGACACCAGTACCCAGGCGGCGAGGATCCCGATCAGTACCGAGGCACCACCTTCGAGAAACATCACCCATTTCCAGCCCGCTATTCCCAGAAAATTATGCATCATCAGGATAGCGCCTGTGATCGGCCCGGAGAAGAGGAAGGCGCCAGCCGTGGCGCTCAGGACCATTGCAGTGGCCCGGCCGCGCCAGGCATTGGGCACCCACTGACGGAAATAGAACAGCACGCCGGGAAAGAAGCCCGCTTCGGCGACGCCCAGTAAGAAGCGCAGCAGGTAAAATTGAATGGGTGAGGTGACGAATCCGGTCAGGACCACCACGAATCCCCAGGTAATCATGATGCGTGTCAGCCAGACGCGTGCGCCAAATCGCTTCATCATCAGATTGCTCGGCACTTCAAACAGCGCATAACCAATGAAAAAGAGGCCCGCACCCAGACCAAAGGCGGCTGCGCTGATCCCGGCATCGGTGCGCAGCTCGGCTTTAATAAAACCAATGTTGGCGCGGTCGATCTGATTAATGATCAGCATCACCACCAGCATTGGGATGATATGGGTGAAGAATTTTTTGATGGCGGAGGCGATCAGCTCATCGTGCTGCGGGGATAAGGCGCTATCCATCGTTCTTCCTCATGAGAAACGTAAAGAAGAGCAAAGTGTAGGGCGCTGAAAAGGCGAGCTCTATGGGCATCCGCCCAGGACCGGATGGGCGTCCGGCCTGGGTGGCTGTGTTATCAAGATGTTACTCGAAAGGTGAGGCGAAGCGGCTGAGCAAAACTGTGGCAGCGATCAACGTTGTGTGTGTCAGTCGGCCACGCGGAATATGCCGACAGTACAGGATGCGCCAGCAGCGGTCAGACTTCAGCCGCTAAACTGACGGCGCTGCGCAATCTCTTCAGCGCGCAGCAGCAGCGCCTGCAAATCATCTTCGTCAATATCCAGCAGTTCGCCGCCCTGTAAAGCCTGATGCAGATCGGCACGCGTGAGCGGGACCGGCATGGCAACCGGCTCGGGTTTAACTTCCTGAGGCGCCAGCGGATGGGGGTAGCGACGACCGGCCAGATTATTTAACAGCAGGGCCAGCAGAGCCAGCGTCAGTGAGTTAAGCAGAATCGGCGTCAGGACAAAGTGATAACCCAGCTGCTGCACTGAAGGCCCGCCCAGAATAGCGGTCAGCGCCACTGCGCCGCCGGGCGGATGCAGACAGCGCAGCTGGAACATCAGCAGGATCGCCACACAGGCCGCGACACCGCAGGCGATGGCCGGATCGGGAATCAGCTGGCTGACAGTGACGCCTGCCAGCGCGGACAGGCTGTTGCCGCCAACGATTGCCCACGGCTGCGCCAGCGGACTGGCAGGCAAACCAAAGAGCAGGACTGCTGATGCGCCAACCGGGGCGACAAACCAGAGGTTCAGCTCGCCCAGCATCCAGTGGCTCAGCAGGCTGGTCAGCACCAGGCCAATGCCCGCACCCAGTCCGGCGATCACCACATGTTTTTTACTGACTGCCAGCGGATGCGGCCAGAGGCGTGCCAGAAGCAGGCGCAGACGATGCCTTCCAGCAGAAGGGCTTTTCTTCATTACGTTACTCACCGTGTCATAACTTTTTCTTATCATCAGGGGCGGCGATTTTCCATCATCAACATCAATGTAACAACCCGACAAACTGTGCCGGTATTCAGGCGCGTCGGAAAGCGTGGTGAAAAGGCGGATCGCGCAGGAGAGGTCATGCAGCGGGCACAGCAAGATAATAAAAAACCCGCCGCAGCGGGTCAGTTATCAAATCACTCGACTTTGTCGGGGTACTCGCAGAGATCTTCAATCAGGCAGGCGCCGCAGCGCGGTTTACGTGCCACGCAGGTGTAGCGGCCGTGCAGTATCAGCCAGTGGTGACAGTCAACCTTATAGGCTGCCGGAACTACCTTCAGCAGCTTCTGCTCGACCTCTTCCACATTCTTACCCGGCGCAAATTTTGTCCGATTGCTGACGCGAAAAATATGGGTATCAACGGCGATCGTCGGCCAGCCAAAGGCGGTATTGAGCACCACATTGGCGGTTTTACGGCCAACACCGGGCAGGGCTTCCAGCGCTGCACGATCTTCCGGCACTTCGCCGTTGTGCTGCTCCAGCAGAATGCGGCAGGTCTTAATCACATTCTCCGCTTTGCTGTTAAACAGGCCGATGGTTTTGATGTATTCCTTTACGCCATCCACGCCCAGCGCCAGCATCGCGGCAGGCGTATTCGCCACCGGATAGAGCTTCGCGGTGGCTTTGTTCACGCTGACATCGGTCGCCTGCGCCGAGAGCAGCACCGCAATCAGTAGCTCAAACGGCGTGCTGAAGTTCAGCTCGGTGGTCGGATGCGGATTGTTCTGCTGCAGCCGGTGGAGGATTTCGGTGCGTTTGGTCTGATTCACACCGCTTTCCCGGCTACGCCCTGAGGGGCCGCGGTTTCAGCCGCCTGAGCACGCAGCGCTGCACGCTGTTTCATCTTCTGATCGATCAGGTACTTGGCCGCCAGCATCATGCCCAGGCCGATAAACGCGCCAGGCGGCAGCATGGCCAGCAGCATCGGCGAGTCGAAATGCACCACTTCGATACGCAGCGATTTTGCCCACGGGCCAAGCAACTGGTCGGCACCGTTAAACAGCGTGCCGCTGCCGATGATTTCGCGCAGCGAACCCAGCACCACCATGGCGCAGGTTGCGCCCATACCGATGGCGAAGCCATCCAGCGCCGAGAGCGGGATGCTGCTTTTAGAGGCGACGGCTTCAGCACGGCCCACCACGATGCAGTTGGTCACGATCAGCGGGATAAAAATTCCCAGCGACTGATAGAGACCGTAGGCATAGGCGTTGATCAGCATCTGCACGCAGCTCACCACCGAAGCGATGATCATCACATAAATCGGAATACGGATTTCCGACGGCACCCAGCGGCGCGAGGCGGAAATGAAACTGTTGGTCAGGGTCAGCACCAGCGTGGTAGCCAGACCTAAACCCAGCGCGTTCGTCGCCGTCGCCGTTACCGCCAGCAGCGGGCAGAGGCCCAGCAACTGTACCAGTGCTGAGTTATTCTTCCACAATCCACCAACCAGCAGACTTTTAGCTTCACTCATTTGTGTCTCCACATGCCGGTAACGAAGAGAGTCTCTCCGGAAGCGTTTTCATCAATAGTGCGGTGCGTTTCGTCGCATTGACCACCGCGCGTGGGGTAATGGTGGCGCCAGTAAATTGATCGAAATCGCCGCCATCTTTTTTAACTGCAAAAGCTTTATCCGCCGGACCCTGCACCACTTTGCCATTAAAGCTGTTGATCCAGTCAGAGATGCGCAGTTCGATCTTATCGCCAAGGCCAGGCGTTTCATGGTGTTCAATCACCCGCACGCCCAGTACTTTACCCTGGAAATCGGCACCGACCAGCATCTGTATCGCACCAGAATAGCCGTCAGGTGCGGTTGTCTCCAGTGCAGCCGCGACCGGCTGGCCCCCTTTACGTGCCAGGAAGAGATGATGCGGCGCATTGTTGCCCAGTGCTGCATCCGTGACAACGTAACAATCCTGCTGAATGTTGTTGTCATACAGCTCAACCGGCACCACCTGGTCCAGCAAACTTTTCTGCTGTAACTGGGTCTGATGCTCCACCGTTGGTTTGGTGACCGTATTCACCACCGCGGTAGCGGCCGTGGTAATCGCGGCGAAAATCGCCAGCGTGACGCCATTTTTACGAATCGTCTCCAGCATCGCTTAATCCTTCTGATGGCCGTAAACGCGCGGCTGGGTGTAGTAATCGATGAGCGGCACGCAGATGTTGGCAAGCAGAACCGCAAACGCCACGCCATCGGGATAGCCGCCAAAGCTGCGGATCAGCCAGACCAGCAGTCCAATCAGCGCGCCATACACCAGGCGGCCACGGTTAGTCGTTGAGGCGGTCACCGGGTCGGTGGCAATAAAGAACGCGCCCAGCATGGTGGCACCGGAGAAAAGGTGAATCAGCGGACTGTTCAGCGATTCCGGGGAGAAGAACCAGCCCAGTGTGGCGCAGAACGCCAGTGACAGCAGCATGGCGGCCGGAATATGCCAGCGAATCGCACTCTTCCACAGCAGGAACAGGCCGCCCGCCAGGTAACCGACGTTCACCCACTGCCAGCCGAGCCCGGCCAGCACGCCGCTGTAAATCGGCTGCGCCAGCAGATGTTCGGCACTGTGGCCGGCACGTAAGCCGGTTTTAAAGGTATCCAGCGGGGTCGCCTGGCTGATGCCATCCACACCCAGCTGCAACTGCTGCATGGTGTCACCCGCCACCGTGTGGCCCTGGAACACCATGCTCAGACTGTCCATCAGTCCGGGTTTAATCGCCTGTAGCATGTCAGGCGGCAACCAGCTGGTCATCTGCACCGGGAAGGAGATCAGCAGCACCACATAGCCAACCATCGCCGGGTTAAACGGGTTCTGGCCCAGTCCGCCATAGAGCTGTTTGGCAATGACCACCGCAAACAGGGTACCAATGACCACCAGCCACCAGGGTGCCAGCGGCGGCAGGCTGATACCGATCAGGATGGCGGTCAGCAACGCCGAGTTATCCGCCAGGGTGCTGGCAACCGGTGCTTTACGCAGACGCAGGATCGCCGCCTCTGTCAGCCAGGCGGTAAGGGTCGCCAGTAAGACCTGTAAAACGGTGCCGTAGCCAAAAAAATAACACTGTGCAGCAAAACCGGGCACCGCCGCCAGCACCACCAGCAGCATGATGTTGCCGGTACTTCGGCGGTTATGGGTATAGGGAGAACTTGCGATACGAAAAGCCATTTAATCCTCAAGCGTCGTAGACGACTGCGCTTTACGCGCTTTGGCACGGGCGATGGCGGCGGCAATAGCGGCCTTGCGCGCATCATCGGGTTGATTCAGTTCAGGTGCCTGTTCAGGTTCAGCATTGGCGTTATTTGCCTGCTCCTGCGCCTGTTCCGCGTTCTCTACCGCAAAGTGTGCGGCGGTGGCGAGCGCTGCGGCGTCACGTGACGCGGCATCCGCCGCACTTTCAGCCTGTGCCGCTTTCTTCGCTTTAGCGCGGGCGATAGCCGCCTGAACCGCGGCTTTACGCGGATCGGTTTCTACGGCGGCGTCCGACGCGGCTTCTGGAACGCTCTCCGAAGCAGCCGGAGCCGTCGTATCAGCGCCTTCTGCCTGCGCGGCTTTCTTCGCTTTGGCGCGGGCGATAGCCGCCTGAACGGCGGCTTTACGCGGGTCGGTTTCAGCGGCAGCGTCTGATACGGCGTCAGTAACGCTCTCCGCTACAGCCGGAGCCGTCGCATCAGCGCCTTCAGCCTGAGCGGCTTTCTTCGCTTTAGCGCGGGCAATAGCCGCCTGAACGGCGGCTTTACGCGGGTCGGTTTCAGCGGCAGCGTCCGACGCAGCTTCTGGAACGCTCTCCGAAGCAGCCGGAGCCGTCGCATCAGCGCCTTCAGCCTGCGCGGCTTTCTTCGCTTTAGCACGGGCGATAGCCGCCTGAACCGCGGCTTTACGCGGATCGGTTTCTACGGCGGCGTCTGATACGGCGTCAGTAACGCTCTCCGCTACAGCCGGAGCCGTCGCATCAGCGCCTTCTGCCTGTGCCGCTTTCTTCGCTTTGGCGCGGGCGATAGCCGCCTGAACGGCGGCTTTACGCGGATCGGTTTCTACGGCGGCGTCCGACGCGGCCTCTGTAACGCTCTCCGATACAGCCCGCGTCGTCGCATCAGCGCCTTCAGCCTGTGCCGCTTTCTTCGCTTTGGCGCGCGCTACAGCGGCCTCGACGGCGGCTTTACGCGGATCGACACTGGCGTCAGCAGCCGTATCAGCCGGTGAAACTTTCTTCGCTTTTGCCCGAGCAATAGCCGCTTCAACCGCCGCTTTACGCGGATCGACTGACTGACGCGTCACCGGCTGGGTTTCAGCCTGAGCCTCTGCCTGACGCAGACGCGCCTGCGCATGGCGGGCCTCACGCTGCGCTTCAAGCGACGCTTCATCCGGTTCAGCGGCCTGGCGGGCTTTCACCCGCGCTTTGGCTGCGGTCAGTTCGCTGGTATCGGTGCGGGCAACTCGCTGTTTCGCCTCTTCATGACGCGCTTCACGGGCCTGCTTCTCACGCTCCAGGCGCGCCTGACGCGCTTCGAAGCGGGCTTTGGCCTCCAGCGTGCGTTTCGCTTCCAGATCGATGGCGCGCAGTTCCGCTTTTTCCTGACGGTAATATTGCACCAGCGGGATATTACTCGGGCAGACATAGGCGCAGGCACCGCATTCGATGCAGTCATCAATATGATGTGCACGCGCTTTATCGTGATCGCCGCCCTGGCTGTACCAGTAAAGCTGCTGCGGCAGCAGCTTAGCCGGACACGCATCGGCACAGGCAGAGCAACGAATGCAGGACTGCTCTTCGTCGTTATTGCCCATCTCACTGGCAGAGGGCGCAAGAATACAGTTGGTAATCTTCACCACCGGCACATCCAGCGATGGCAGGGTAAAGCCCATCAGCGGACCGCCCATAATCACCATCTGACGCGGTGCAGGCGTGAAACCCACCTGATGCAGCAGATGGCTGATTGGCGTGCCAAGACGACTCCAGACGTTACGCGGCTGGGCAATCGCCTCGCCGGTCAGCGTCACGACGCGTTCGGTGATCGGTTCACCATTGATGATGGCCCGTTTAACCGCCCAGGCGGTACCGACGTTCTGCATCAGCACGCCGATATCGGTTGAGCGTCCGCCGTGCGGCACTTCCATGCCGGTCAGAATGCGGGTCAGCTGCTTGGCACCGCCGGAAGGATATTTGGTCGGGATCACCCGGATTTGCAGATCGCGCTCGCTGCCCAGCGCCTGTTTCAGTGCGGCGATCGCTTCGGGTTTATTATCTTCAATGCCAATCAGTACCCGTTCAGCCTGTAACACCCAGGCGAGAATGCGGCTGCCTTCCAGCACTTCGGCGGCGTAATCCTGCATCAGGCGATCGTCAGCGGTGATGTAAGGTTCACACTCCGCCGCATTAATAATCAGGGTTTTAACCCCGCGCAGGCCGCCTTTCAGTTTGGTGGCGGTCGGGAAGCCCGCGCCGCCCAGCCCCGCGATGCCCGCATCATGAATTCGCTGCACGATGTCGGCGCGCGGATGCTGACGGTAGTCTGGCAGCGGATCGAGCGGCATCCAGCGGTCTTCACCATCGGGCGTCAGGAAGATGCAAAGTTCGGACAGACCAGAAGGGTGCGCGGTCATATGCTGACCGATATCCTCAATTACGCCAGAGGTGGGTGCATGGACCGGCAGCATACGGCCGGTACCAAAGGTCAGGGGCTGACCGCGCAGCACTTTGTCGCCGGGCGCAACGCAGATCTCACCTTCATGTCCGATGTGCTGTTTCAGCGGAATAATAAAACGGTGCGGCAACGGCAGTTCGCTGAGCGGCGTGCCGTTGGACTGGGTTTTCATTTCGGGCGGATGAATGCCGCCCTGAAAATCCCAGACCTTCTCTTTTTTCAGGAAGTTAAACAGATTAAGCATGAGTTTCTACCGGGATCACCCGTACAGGAATGGTATTCAAATCCCACTTCCAGTTAGCTGGCGTGGTGGCGACCGGACGCATTTCAATACAGTCAGTCGGGCAGGGCGCGACACAGAGATCGCAGCCGGTGCAGACATCGCTCAGCACAGTGTGCATGGCGCGGGTTGCGCCGACAATCGCATCAACCGGACAGGCCTGAATACATTTGGTGCAGCCAATGCAGTTGGCTTCATCGATAAACGCCACGGTGCGCACCGGCTCTTTCGCCGTTTCATCGCCATCAATCGGCTGCGGTTCAACGTTAAGCAGCGCAGCCAGCTTGAGCATGGTCTGCTCCCCGCCCGGCGCGCATTTATTGATTGCTTCTCCGTTGTTGCCGACCGCATCGGCATAGGGTCGGCAGCCCGGATAGCCGCACTGGCCACACTGGCTCTGTGGCAGAATGGCATCAATCTGCTCAACGATAGGATCTTCTTCGACCTCAAAGCGGCGCGAGGCGTAACCCAGCAGGGCGCCAAACACCAGGCTCAGGGCGCTTAATACAGCTATAGCAATCCAGATCGCGGTCATCAGAATTTCACCAGACCGCTGAAGCCCATAAACGCCAGCGCCATCAGGCCTGCGGTAATCAGGGCAATGGAGTTGCCTTTGAACGGCGCAGGCACGTTGGCCAGCACCAGTCGCTCACGCATTCCCGCGAACAGCACCATGACCAGCGAGAAGCCGATAGAGGCACTGAAACCATACAGCGCGGCCTGCATAAAGGTGTGGTTAAGGTTAACGCTCAGCAGAGGCACGCCCAGCACTGCACAGTTAGTGGTGATCAGCGGCAGGAAGATACCCAGCAGGCGATAGAGCGACGGGCTGGTTTTACGCACCACCATTTCGGTGAACTGCACGACGACAGCGATCACCAGGATATAGGCCATGGTGCGCAGATAGACCAGGTCCAGCGGCAGCAGGATCAAGTGGTTGACCAGCCACGCGCAAATAGAGGCCAGCGTAATCACGAATGTCGTGGCGAGGCCCATGCCAATCGCCGTTTCCAGTTTTTTGGAAACGCCCATAAAAGGACAGAGGCCGAGAAACTTCACTAAGACGAAGTTATTCACCAGCACGGTGCCAACAAAGAGAAGCAGATAATCGGTCATTTTTTCGCCTGGGAGCCGGAAAGCGGCTTATTATCATTGATAGCGCGGCGTATCTCAATATCCGCGCCTCCCGCAAGGCGGCAGACCGCACTCAGAATTAAATTCCTGACATAACTCACAGCGTTACGGCGCGATAAAGGTGGTTTTTACCCGCTTTGAACGTTTGAAATAGGGTGCAAATACCGCCGCCGCGAGCAGTGACAGCAGTAACGTCTGAAGAGCACGGCTATCGGCAACCGGCGTAAAAGCAAAGGTTTTCAGCGCCAGCAGCACGGTTATGAGCAGCCAGAGCAGATAGTGGCGCGGCAAACGGCGCGAGCGCTTAAAAAAAAGCCAGCTGATCCAGAGGCTGTAGGCCCAGACCGCCACGGCAGTAAGCAGCGAGATGGCCCAGTAAGAAAGGAGGGTGCTGCCGTGTGAAAACAGCGCCACACGCCATTCCGGATTAAAGAGGGGGGTCAGATACATCGCCAGCACCAGAACGGTGGTTAACAGGGTCATTATCAGCCAGGCCAGCGGCAGCAAAAGCCAGCCACCAATACGCGGCGCAGCAACCTGTTCATTCATCGTGGTTATTCCTGTCTCGGGGAGTCGAAGCGCAGCAGAATAACATGTCCAGAGGGGCACGCCCATCCGGACAAGGTCAGAGGTAAAGAGAGCGATTAATCAGCCGGATATCAGACCACGTAGCGCCACACCGTTTTAGGGACACAGCCAAGATCATATAATCGTCCGCCAGAAACCAGTTCGGCACGACGATGATCGGCAGCCCGATACATATTGATGATTTCCATATCATTTGTAAGGGAGTAGTTAAGGTGATCGAAAAGCTTTTCCAGACTGTCTGAATTATTTACTTTGCGGAACTTAAGCAGGTAATCGTGCGCAGTCATCATTGCCATAACAGATAGAAGTACAAAGGAGTGCTCAGTATAGGGGGCAAGCCAGGGCTGTCCAGATCGGGCCGGTTAAAAAAGGCGAAAATCAGACTAAAGCACCTTATCAGCTATTAAAAGTCCAAATCTGCTATTTTTATCGCAGTCAGTGCCAGCCTGCCCGCGCGATGATAGTAAATATGGCATTAGCTCACACAAATCCATGCCGGAATACATCGTTGAACGCGTATTTTAAATATCATTTTGCATTCCTTCAGGCCAGCCAATGCAACAATGCCTCCTTTCTGACAATTTCCGGTCAGAAGAAATAATCCTTTTGAAACCACGCGCATAGAAACGTTTCGCGCCCAATCAGCACGCGCAAACGACTGTGCGGGCAATCACAAATCCCATTTTTTGTTCATCGCAGGCCGGATAACCCATTTAGTACGCCTGTCTGTAATCGTTTCCAGTGACGTTAAGCATAAGCGATTCTGTTTATTACAATTATTTAACGGACATTGTTTTATTACTCAGTCGTTTTATCCATAACGCTGTGACCAGCGAACCCGTCTGGCTGCACGTAACTCCTTTAAATTGCTCTGATTTGTGAAGTGTGTCGCCATTATGCACGCTTTTTTAGTCCAGTCTAAGCAGGCTCTCTACCCTAAATAGCAAACGCCTTTCAGAGGATTAAAAACTATGTGGAAACGTTTACTTCTGACCACGCTGGTCAGCGCCGCGTTAACCGGCCCGGTGCTCGCTGCAGATATGACGGTGGGCTTCTCGCAGGTAGGTTCGGAATCTGGCTGGCGTTCGGCAGAGACCAGCGTGGCGAAAAGCGAAGCCAAAAAACGCGGAATCACCCTGAAAATCGCCGACGGGCAGCAGAAACAAGAGAATCAGATCAAGGCAGTACGTTCGTTTATTGCGCAGGGCGTTGATGCCATCTTCATCGCGCCAGTCGTACAGACCGGCTGGGAGCCGGTTCTGGAAGAAGCCAAAGATGCCAAAATCCCGGTTTACCTGCTTGACCGCGCCATCGTGGTGAAAGACAAATCGCTCTATCAGGCCGTAGTGACGGCGGACAACGTGCTGGAAGGCAAACTGATTGGCGACTGGCTGGTGAAAACCGTGGGTGACAAGCAGTGTAACGTGGTGGAACTGCAGGGTACTGTCGGTGCCAGCGTGGCAATCGATCGTAAGAAAGGCTTTGCTGAAGCGATCAGCAACCATCCAAACATTAAAGTGATCCGCTCGCAGTCCGGTGACTTTACGCGCAGTAAGGGTAAAGAGGTGATGGAGAGCTTTATCAAGGCTGAGAACAACGGCAAAAACATCTGCATGGTTTACGCGCATAACGATGATATGGCGATCGGTGCCATTCAGGCGATTAAAGAAGCCGGCCTGAAACCAGGCAAAGACATTCTGACCGGCTCGATTGATGGTGTGCCGGATATCTACAAAGCGATGCTGGCAGGGGAAGCCAACGCCAACGTGGAGCTGACACCGAACATGGCTGGTCCGGCATTTGATGCCCTTGAGAAATTCAAAAAAGATGGCACGCTGCCGCCTAAAGTCATCAAGACCGAGTCGAAGCTGTTCCTGCCTGCTGACGCGCAGGCGGAACTGGATAAGAAAAAGGGTATGGGTTACTGATCCACAGACCTGCCAAAGACCAGCCGCAGACCGCCCTACGGGGCGGTTTTTCATGACGTGAGGCGGAGTGAGCAGAATGACCACGCAAAATGAAACACCGCTGTTATCCATCAGCGGCGTCAGCAAAGGGTTTCCCGGCGTTAAAGCGCTGAGTCATGTTTCCTTTGATATTCGCAAAGGGGAGATCATGGCGCTGCTGGGGGAAAACGGTGCGGGGAAATCGACCCTGATAAAAGTGCTGACCGGTGTTTACAGCCGTGATGCCGGAACGATTACCCTCAATGGTGAACCGATTACCCCGCATAACACCGCACAGGCGCAGGAGATGGGCATCGGTACCGTTTATCAGGAAGTGAATATGCTGCCGAACATGTCGGTGGCAGATAACCTCTATATTGGTCGTGAGCCGCGTCGCTTTGGCATGATCGACCGTCGCCGCATGGTACGCGATGCCGATGCGCTGATGCGGAACTACGGTTTTTCCCTCGACGTGACGCGCCCACTGGGCCACTACTCGGTGGCGATGCAGCAGATTATTGCCATCTGCCGCGCGGTGGATCTTTCGGCGCAGGTGCTCATCCTCGATGAGCCAACCGCGAGTCTGGATGCCAGCGAAGTCGAAATGCTGTTTACCCTGATGGCGCAGCTAAAAGCCAAAGGGATGAGCCTGATTTTTGTGACCCACTTTCTCGACCAGGTGTACCGCATTACTGACCGGATTACCGTGCTGCGTAACGGGCAGTTTATCGCCACCCGTGATACCGCCACGCTGCCGCAGATTGAGCTGATTAAGCTGATGCTGGGTCGCGAACTGCTGGAGACTGCATTACAGCGTCAGGGCAGCACGCTGCGCAGTAATCAGCCGGTGGTGTCGTTTGAAGATTACGGCAGGAAGGGCACCATCGAACCCTTCAACCTGGCGGTGCGTCCTGGTGAAGTCGTCGGCCTGGCCGGGCTGCTGGGATCTGGCCGCACAGAAACCGCTGAAGTACTGTTTGGTATTCGTCGGGCCGATCGCGGAACCGCGAAGATCAAAGGCAAAGTGCAGCGCATTACCAACCCGGCGAAAGCCTCACAGCTTGGCATGGGATTTTGCCCGGAGGATCGGAAGACGGATGGGATTATTGGCGCAGCCTCCGTTCGCGAAAATATTATTCTGGCGTTGCAGGCGCAGCGCGGCTGGTTAAGGCCAATTAAGAAGCGCGAGCAGCAGGCGATTGCTGACCGTTTTATTAAGAGCCTGGGCATTCGCACGCCACACGCCGAGCAGCCGGTAGAGCTGTTATCGGGCGGCAACCAGCAGAAGGTGCTGCTGTCGCGCTGGCTGGTGACTAAACCGCAGTTTTTAATCCTCGACGAACCGACGCGCGGCATTGATGTAGGCGCACACGCCGAGATTATCCGTTTAATTGAATCCCTGTGCGCCGATGGTCTGGCGCTGCTGGTGATCTCCTCTGAACTCGAAGAGCTGGTCGGTTATGCCGATCGGGTGTTGATCATGCGCGATCTGAAGCAGGTGGCAGAAATTCCGCTGGAGCAGCTTTCGGTGGCGTCGATCGTCAATGCTATCGCGGACGGAGGAGCAAAACATGCTTGAGTCGCCTATGACATCTGAAAAACCACCACGTCGTAAGCTGAAGTTTCCGCCAGGGATGCCGCAAATCGCCGCGCTGCTGCTGGTGCTGCTGATCGACAGTCTGGTAGCCAATAACTTTTTTGCCGTGCACCTGCAGGATGGTCGCCTGTTCGGCAGCCCGATCGATATTCTTAATCGTGCGGCCCCGGTTGCCCTGCTGGCAATTGGCATGACGCTGGTGATCGCCACTGGCGGCATCGATCTTTCCGTGGGTGCGGTGATGGCGATAGCGGGCGCGACCGCCGCCACACTGACCGTCGCCGGACACGGTGTGCCGTTCATTATTCTCTGCACGCTGGGAACCGGTTTAGCCTGTGGGTTATGGAATGGGGTGCTGGTGGCGCTGCTGCGTATTCAGCCGTTTGTTGCCACGCTGATTCTGATGGTCGCCGGGCGTGGTATCGCTCAGCTGATTACGCAGGGGCAGATTGTGACATTCGATAGTGACAGTCTCGGCTGGTTTGGTAACGGCTCGCTGTGGATGTTGCCGGTCCCGGTCTGGATCACGCTGGTGGTGGCGCTGGCCGTCTGGCTGCTGACGCGCAAGACCGCGCTGGGTCTGTTTATCGAAGCGGTGGGGATTAACCTGCGCGCTGCCCGCAATGCGGGCGTGACGGGCTGGCTGGTGGTGATGTCCACCTATGCGCTCAGTGGCGTCTGTGCCGCTGTTGCGGGTCTGATTGTTGCGGCGGATATTCGCGGTGCGGATGCCAATAACGCCGGTTTGTGGCTGGAGCTGGATGCGATTCTCGCCGTGGTGATTGGCGGTGCATCGCTGATGGGTGGCCGCTTTAATCTGGTGTTGTCGCTGATTGGCGCACTGATTATTCAGTCGATGAATACCGGGATTCTGCTTTCCGGCTTCCCGCCGGAGCTGAATCAGGTGGTGAAAGCGGTAGTAGTGATGTGTGTGCTGCTGCTGCAGTCACCGCGGTTTATTGCGATGTTGAAACGGAGACGCCCGACATGATTAAACGTCATCTTCCGCTGATGATCACCTTGCTGGTGTTTGTGGCGGGTTACCTGTTTTGTCTGAGTCAGTTTCCCGGCTTTGCCTCTACCCGGGTGATATGCAATATCCTGACCGACAACGCCTTCCTCGGGATTATCGCCGTCGGCATGACCTTTGTGATTTTGTCGGGTGGTATCGATCTGTCGGTTGGCGCAGTCATTGCCTTTACCGGCGTGTTCCTGGCGCGGGCGATTGGCGATTTCCATGTCGATCCGTTGCTGGCGTTTGCGCTGATTCTGTCACTGGGCGCGCTGTTCGGCGCCATGATGGGCTGGCTGATCGATGCGCTGAAGATCCCGGCCTTTATCATTACTCTGGCGGGGATGTTTTTCCTGCGCGGCTGCAGTTATCTGGTGTCGGAAAACTCGATTCCTATCGATCATCCGTTTTACACCCTGCTTTCCAGTCTGGCGTGGAAAGTGCCGGGCGGAGGGCGTCTTAGTCTGCTGGCGGTGATTATGCTGGTAGTGGTGTTGGGCGGGATTATTCTGGCGCACCGCACGCGGTTTGGTAACCGGGTTTACGCCATCGGCGGCAATATGACGTCGGCTCAGTTGATGGGTGTTTCAACCCGAGCCACCACCATTAAGATTTATATGCTTTCCACCACGCTGGCGACGCTGGCTGGCATCGTGTTTTCGATCTATACCTCGGCAGGTTATGCGCTGGCCGGGTTGGGTGTGGAGCTGGATGCGATTGCGTCGGTGGTGATTGGCGGCACGCTGCTGTCGGGCGGTGTCGGTACGGTGCTGGGCACGCTGTTTGGCGTGCTGATTCAGGGGCTGATTCAGACCTGGATTAATTTCGACGGCACGCTGAGTTCGTGGTGGACCAAGATCGCCATCGGGATCCTGCTATTTGCGTTTATCGCCCTGCAGCGGTTACTGACGGTGATCTGGGATCGTCAGCAGAACGCGCCGGTTAAGCGAATCCCTACCTGAATAAATGGCTGAATGGCGGCTCTCAGGAGCCGCCATTTATTGTGCCAGATGCAGTACCATCACCGTGACCGCTTCACCCGCTACCTGCCGCTGTTCCACCGCCTGCCATCCTGAACGCTGATAGTATGCCTGTTGATCGGGTGTATAGAGCCAGAGCTCGCCAATCTGCTGTTGTTTTGCCCGGACAATCGCCTGCTGGATCAAGGCTTTCGCCACGCCCCGGCCCCGGTATTTCTTGTCCGTCACCACTTCACCTATCCAGTATTCCCTTACCGCGATGTCGTCCAGTTCATAACGGATGACACTACAGGTCGCGATAACCGTTTCACCGTCCGATGTGGCGACGAGAGTAAATTCCGCCGAGCCGGTCTGATTCCGTTTTGTTAAACGCTTAAGGATAGTGTGATGATCCGACCATGCAGGAAGATGTGACCATTCAGTGTGCAACAGTTGTGCGGTTTGTGGGGCGTAGTCGGGATGTTGGTTCAGATCGGTAATTTGCATGGCGCTTTAACCTTGTTTTATCAGGTATGTAGCGATACAGGCTGGTGGGGGAAAGTGCAAGATGGTGAAAGAGTAGCGTTATAGCAAAGACTAAAGCGCTCTTTTGTATGTCCGGAAATACAATCGCTATGGGATTTGTGTGCAAGGTCAGGAAAGGTATGCCTGATCGCAAAGAATTCCCGCATCCATGCGGATCGGCCGCGCCATCCCTGGCGCGGACGCTTTGCTCTTCAGGCATACCATTCCTTCCCGGTTGGGTTTGATCATGGCTTTTAACAACTTGCACTGAGCTATCAAAAAGGAAGGAATCGTAGGCGGTTGAGTGAAACATCTGACGCATGAAGTTATTGCTAATACGCTTGATGCTCTGAGCTTTGAAATATTCGCTCAGACTCAACAAAAAGGAGGGGATGGCGGGCAGTGGAGTAAAGCGTCCGCCGCATGGATGCGGCGGCCGAGCCTACAGGGATGTATTTACGGCGACTTTACGTAACGCCCGCCATTCCCGACTGAATAGCACAGTTTTTATCAAAACCGACGCGGAATTAATTCCTGCGTCGGTCTTTTTTAATCACTTAGGCACGCTACCAATCAAAGAAAGGCAGCACCAATCACCTATTAACGTTTCAACCGGTAATACGCTTCGTTCCAGCGCAGCGCATCTTTAAATGCTGGCAAGGTGGTGTGCTCATCAATCACCAGCACTTCGATATCATTCATCTCACCATACAGATACATATCGTCGAGCGTCAGCGCCTGACTGAACACCGTATGGTGCGCACCGCCGCCCAGAATCCACGCTTCGGAAGCGGTCGCCAGTGAAGGCTGCGCTTTCCACAGTGCGCGGGCAACCGGCAACTTCGGCAGCGGTTTCGGCTGTTCGATAGCATCCACCACGTTAACCAGCAGACGGAAACGATCGCCCATATCAATCACGCTGGCGTTAACCGCACGACCGGCTGGCGTGGAGAAAATCATGCGTGCCGGATCGGCTTTGTCACCAATACCCAGGAACTGCACATCGATTAAAGGCTTCTCTTCAATGGCAATCGACGGGCAGACTTCCAGCATGTGCGAGCCAAGCACCAGATCGTTGCCTGGTGAGAAGTGATAGGTGTAATCCTCCATAAATGAGGTGCCACCTTTGCGATCGCCTGCCAGCACTTTGAAAATGCGCAGCAGCGCAGCAGTTTTCCAGTCACCTTCGCCGGCGAAACCATAGCCCTGACCCATCAGACGCTGAACCGCCAGACCGGGCAACTGCGTCATGCCGTGCAGCGTCTGGAAGTTAGTGGTGAAGGCGTGGCAGCCTTCCGCTTCCAGGAAACGCTTCAGACCCAGCTCAATGCGCGCGGCATCCAGCACGTTCTGACGTTTTTCGCCGCCAGACGCAGCGACATCAGTAAAGCGATAAAGGCTTTCGTACTCGTCGATCAGCGCATTTACGTCTCCATCGCTGACGCCATTGATCACCTCAACCAGATCGCCTACACCCCAGCCATTCACGGAATAGCCGAACTGAATTTGTGCGGCGACCTTATCGCCTTCGGTCACGGCCACTTCACGCATGTTGTCGCCAAAACGGGCGACTTTCAGCTGCTGGCTGGCCTGTTTTGCCAGCGCTGCACGCATCCAGTTGCCCAGACGCTGCTGACTGGCGCTGTCTTTCCAGTGACCGGTCACCACGCTGTGCTGCAGGCCCATGCGCGCGCCGATGAAACCGAACTCACGGCCGCCGTGCGCGGTCTGGTTCAGGTTCATAAAGTCCATGTCCATGCTGTCCCACGGGATCTCCGCATTGAACTGGGTATGGAATTGCAGCAGCGGCTTATTCAGCACGCTCAGGCCGCCAATCCACATCTTGGCCGGGGAAAAGGTGTGCAGCCAGGTAATGATCCCGACGCACTGCTTGTCATAGTTGGCGTCGCGGCACAGGGCCAGGGCTTCATCCGGTGACTTCACCAGCGGTTTCAGCTCCAGACGCACGGGTAAACCGGCCTGATTCAACCCCTCGACGACCTGACGTGCATTCTCTTCAACCTGGCGTAATGTCTCCGGCCCGTAGAGGTGCTGCGTGCCGATGACAAACCACACGCTGTAGTTATTTGACTGTTCCATAAAACCACTCCTTCACTTAGCGGAAGCGGGGCGGGCGGCGTATT
The DNA here is from genome assembly GCF_025153065.1 of Pantoea sp. XY16. NCBI lineage: Bacteria > Pseudomonadati > Pseudomonadota > Gammaproteobacteria > Enterobacterales > Erwiniaceae > Pantoea > Pantoea sp. XY16. Next base: position 78,466 of record NZ_JANZNP010000004.1, read on the forward strand.
GTGGTTCTGCCGTCACGCACCATTGTTGATAGCGTTGATAAAGTTGTTGATAGCGGGCGACGCGCGCCGGATCGGGCTGCAGCGTCACGGCAATCGGGCTGGCCATGACCTGCTGTGCATCCGGTACGCTGGCGTGAACACCGGCGGCGACGGCGGCGAAAATGGCCGCACCCAGCGCACAGCACTCGTCAGAGGCGACGATATCCAGTGGGCGGTTCATCACATCGCAGCAGGCCTGCATAATCGCCGGGGATTTCCGCGCGATGCCACCGAGTGTCAGAATGCTCTCAACCGGAATCTGCTGCTGCTCGAAGCACTCCATAATGGCACGTGCGCCAAACGCGGTTGCCGCGACCAGACCGCCAAACAGCGCGGGGGCATCGGTGCCCAGATTCAGGTCGGTAATCACCCCTTTCAGCCGCTGATTGGCATTTGGCGTGCGGCGACCGTTAAACCAGTCCAGTACCACCGGCAGATGGTCGAGCTGCGGATTGGCAGCCCAGGCCTCGGTCAGATCCTTAATCAGATTCTTTTGCATCTCAGCCAGCTGAGGCTTCAGCTCAGGATGCTGCTGCGCCGCCAGCTGTAACGGCCAGCCCAGTAAACGGCTGAACCAGGCGTAGATATCACCAAAAGCAGACTGACCCGCCTCCAGTCCGATAGCGCCTGGCACGACGCTGCCATCGACCTGACCACAGATGCCTTTAATAGCGCGATCGCCGACTTTATCTGCGTCAGCAATCAGAATGTCGCAGGTGGATGTGCCGATCACTTTCACCAGGGTATAGGGTTTAGCTCCGCCACCGACTGCGCCCATATGGCAGTCAAACGCGCCACCGGAGAGCGTGACGGTCTGCATCAGGCCCAGACGCTGTGACCATTCCGGACTGAGCGTGCCGACCGGCAGATCCGCGGTCCAGGTATCCTTGAATAACGGGGAGTCGAGCTGCTGGGTTAACAGCGGGTCGAGCGCATTAAGGAAATCGACATCGGGCAGGCCGTTCCAGTCGCCGTGCCACAGCGCTTTATGCCCGGCCGCACAGCGGCCACGGCGCAGCTTATCTGGCGCGGTCGTGCCGCTTAACAGGGCGGGTACCCAGTCGCACAGTTCGACCCAGGAGACCGCGGCCTCACGTACGGCCGCATCTTCACGCGACACGTGCAGAATCTTCGCCCAGAACCACTCCGAGGAGTAAATGCCACCGATATAGCGGCTGTAATCCTCGAAGCGGCCGCTGTGACACAGCTGATTAATCTCTTCTGCTTCTTCTATCGCCGTGTGATCTTTCCACAACACAAACATCGCGTTGGGGTTCTCCGCGAACTCCGGGCGCAGCGCCAGCACGTTGCCGTCGCGGTCAATTGGCGCCGGGGTTGACCCGGTGCTGTCAACGCCAATGCCGGCTACGGCGGCGCGTTGATCGTCGCTCAGTGCATTCAGCACGCCGAGCAGCGCCTGCTCCATCGCGTCGATGTAATCCTGTGGATGGTGACGAAAACGGTTAGTGTGCGGATCGCTGTATAAGCCCTGTTGCCAGCGCGGGTAGCTGCACACCGCACTCTGCAGCTCTTTGCCGCTATGACAATCTACGGCCAGCGCACGCACCGAATCACTACCAAAGTCCAGCCCAAGGGTGATGGCTCCAGCACGCATCGGAATCTCCTGTAGTTAGTTAACTCCTGTATCCTGGGTTCGGCGCGCCAAATCAGTTAGTCATCGCTGGCTGATAATATGCACTTTTCTGTCATCGGCAGTGATTTTGTGATCCATTGCAAAAGTTAAGGTCCGGTTAAATTTGCTGAATATATGGATCATTTTGTCGTGATTTTAATGTGTGATACCGCTCTACATTTTTCTTCGCTAATACCGCTAAAACTAGCCCAGCGTCTGGACAGTCTGTCGGCACATGCCAGCCTAACGCACTGATTTATGGCTGTACCCACATAAGAAAATTAACTGGTAGCGTTTACACCAATTCGTTATTAGCAGCGAAAAATAACCTGGTACCGGAGAGCATCATGCATAAATTCACTAAAGCATTCGCGGCCATCGGCCTGGCAGCGGTTATGTCACAATCCGCTATCGCCGAGACCATGAAGCTGGGTTTTTTAGTCAAACAACCAGAGGAACCCTGGTTCCAGACTGAATGGAAATTCGCCGACAAAGCGGGCAAAGATCTTGGCTTTGATGTCATCAAAATTGCCGTGCCGGATGGTGAAAAAACCCTGAATGCCATCGACAGCCTGGCGGCCAATGGCGCGAAAGGTTTTGTTATCTGTACCCCCGATCCGAAACTTGGCTCTGCCATCATGGCAAAAGCGCGGGGCTATGGTCTGAAAGTCATCGCTGTGGATGACCAGTTCGTCACCGCGAAAGGTAAACCCATGGACACCGTGCCACTGGTGATGATGGCGGCCACCAAAATTGGTGAGCGTCAGGGTCAGGAACTCTATAAAGAGATGCAGAAACGCGGCTGGGATGTAAAAACCACTGGCGTGATGGCGATTACCGCGAATGAACTTGATACCGCACGTCGCCGTACCGGCGGCTCAATGGACGCGATCAAAGCCGCAGGTTTCCCGGCAGCGCAGATCTACCAGGTGCCAACCAAATCTAACGATATCCCAGGCGCGTTTGACGCAGGTAACTCCCTGCTGGTGCAGCATCCTGAAGTTAAACACTGGCTGATTGTCGGCATGAACGACAACACCGTGCTGGGCGGCGTGCGTGCCACCGAAGGCCAGGGCTTTAAAGCGGCTGACGTCATCGGTATCGGCATCAACGGCGTCGATGCCATCAGTGAACTGTCGAAAGACAAGGCGACTGGCTTCTACGGTTCGCTGCTGCCAAGCCCGGATATCCATGGCTATAAAAGCAGCCAGATGCTCTACAACTGGGTCAGCAAAGGTGAAGAGCCACCGAAATTCACCGAAGTTACCGATGTGGTGCTGATCACCCGTGACAACTTCAAAACTGAACTGGCGAAAAAAGGACTGATGTAACCCTGAGCCTGTCGGGCTGTCCGCAGCCTGGCATCCTTAATAGCCGATTTCGCGCCGCCCGCCGTAACAGGCCGGTGGCGCGAAAGAGTGAGGACCAACATGAACACTGATTCAGCATTTCTGTCGTTTCATGGCATCAGTAAAACCTTCCCTGGCGTGAAAGCGTTGCAGGATATCTCCTTCGACTGCCGGGGCGGTGAAGTCCATGCGCTGATGGGCGAAAACGGCGCAGGCAAATCGACGCTGTTAAAAATACTCAGCGGCAGTTATCAGCCGAGCGGCGGTGAGATTCGTATTAAAGGCAAGCCAATGAGCTTTCAGCGCACCACAGATGCGCTGGACGCGGGCGTTGCCATTATTTACCAGGAGCTGCATCTGGTACCGGAAATGAGCGTGGCGGAGAACATCTACCTCGGTCAGATTCCGCACAAGCACGGGCTGGTTAATCGTAAGCTGATGCGCTTTGAGGCGGGCGTGCAGCTGAAAAATCTCGGCATGGATATCGATCCCGATATGCCGCTGAAATACCTGTCGCTGGGGCAGTGGCAGATGGTGGAGATTGCCAAAGCGCTGGCGCGCAACGCGCGCATTATCGCCTTTGATGAGCCAACCAGCTCCCTGTCAGCGCGTGAAATCGACAACCTGTTCCGCGTCATCCGCCAGCTCCGCGAGGAGGGCCGGGTGGTGCTCTACGTTTCTCACCGCATGGAGGAGATCTTTGCCCTCAGCGATGCCATCACCGTCTTCAAAGATGGTCGCTACGTGCGGACCTTTACTGACATGGCCAACACTCATCATGACGATCTGGTGCAGGCGATGGTGGGACGTAACCTGGGTGATATCTATGGCTACTCACCGCGGGCCAAAGGCGAAGTGCGGCTGGAGCTGGACAAGGTTGAAGCGAAGGGCGTGCGGACGCCAATTTCGCTGAAAGTTCATGCCGGTGAAATCGTCGGGCTGTTTGGCCTGGTCGGAGCCGGACGCAGTGAACTGCTGAAAGGATTATTTGGCGGCACGCGGCTGCGCGGCGGTCAGGTGATCCTGGACGGTAAACCGCTGCCGCTGCGGGAGCCTATCGATGCCATCCGCGCGGGCATCATGCTCTGTCCGGAAGACCGCAAAGCCGAAGGCATTATTCCGGTGCACTCGGTGCGCGACAACATCAACATCAGCGCCCGTCGTCACAATCTCACCGCCGGTTGTCTGATTAAAAACGGCTGGGAAAACAAAAACGCCGACAGTCATATCCGCTCGCTGAACATCAAAACGCCCAGCGCCGACCAGCTGATCATGAACCTCTCCGGCGGTAACCAGCAGAAGGCGATTCTGGGACGCTGGCTCTCTGAGGATATGAAAGTGATCCTGCTGGATGAGCCAACGCGCGGCATCGATGTCGGTGCCAAACATGAAATTTACAACCTGATTTATCAACTGGCGAACCGGGGTATTGCGGTGCTGTTCGCCTCAAGCGATTTACCGGAAGTCATGGGCCTGGCCGACCGCATCGTGGTAATGCGTGAAGGTGCCATTGCCGGTGAACTGCTGCACGACGACGCCACGGAGCAGCAGACGCTGAGCCTGGCGATGCCCAAAACCACTCAAGCGGCCGCCGTGGCCTGACAGGAGATCATCATGGCTTCATCCACGACCTCAAATACGCCGCAGCCCGCTTCACGCGGCGGCCTGCAGTTAGGTCGCATCTGGGACAACTTCGGCATGCTGGTGGTATTTGCACTGCTGTTTATTGTCTGTGCGATTTTTGTGCCGAACTTCGGCTCGTTTATCAATATGAAAGGCTTAGGGCTGGCGATGTCGATGTCCGGCATGGTCGCCTGCGGCATGCTGTTCTGTCTGGCCTCCGGGGATTTTGACCTGTCGGTTGCGTCAGTTATCGCCTGTGCAGGTGTTGTGACCGCCGTGGTGATCAACATGACCGAAAGCCTGTGGATTGGTGTAGCGGCCGGTCTGGTGCTCGGCATGATCACCGGTTTTATCAACGGTTTTGTGATTGCCCGACTCAAGATCAATGCGCTGATCACCACGCTGGCGACGATGCAAATCGTGCGCGGCCTGGCTTATATCTTCTCTGACGGTAAAGCAGTCGGGATTGAAGATGAGCGCTTCTTTGAACTCGGTTTTGCCAACTGGCTTGGCGTGCCTGCGCCCATCTGGCTGACGCTGGCTACCATGCTGATCTTCGGCTTCCTGCTTAACAAAACCACCTTTGGCCGTAATACCCTGGCGATTGGCGGCAATGAAGAGGCCGCGCGACTGGCCGGTGTGCCGGTGGTGCGAACCCGTATCATCATCTTCATTCTTTCCGGTCTGGTTTCGGCGGCCGCGGGCATCATCCTGGCGTCACGTATGACCAGTGGTCAGCCAATGACCTCCATCGGCTATGAGCTGGTGGTGATTTCTGCCTGCGTACTGGGCGGCGTGTCACTGAAAGGCGGCATCGGCAAGATTTCCTACGTGGTGGCAGGGGTGTTAATTCTCGGCACCGTCGAGAATGCGATGAATTTATTGAATATCTCGCCATTCTCACAGTATGTGGTGCGCGGTCTGATACTGTTAGCTGCGGTGATTTTTGACCGTTACAAACAGAAAAAAGCCTGACTGATCGAGCCGTTGGCCCGCAGAGGCAAAGGTCTCTGCGGGCTATCCGAACAATAACAGACTGAGTGAGGACGCTATGTATCACCGCGAATTACCGGCCGAGCAGCAAAACCCCTTGTTGCCGGGCTATTCATTCAATGCCTGGCTGGTGGCGGGGCTGACGCCCATCACCGCTGATGGCCCGCTCGATTTCTTTATCGATCGCCCGCACGGCATGAAAGGTTACATTCTGAACCTCACCATCAAAGGCAAAGGGCGGGTATTCGACGGCGAGCGGGCATTTGACTGCGAACCGGGCGAAATGCTGCTGTTTCAGCCAAAAACCGCTCACTATTATGGCCGCGCGCCGGACAGCCCGCAGTGGTTCCACCGCTGGGTCTATTTCCGTCCACGCGCCTACTGGCACGACTGGCTGCGCTGGCAGGATGAGCAGGAGGGCGTGGGACGACTGCTGCTGCCGGAATCGCTGCGCGGCGAGTTCGACCGCCTGTTTGCCAGTATCGAACAAACCCATAACTCGGGCCGTCGCTTTGCGGAAGAGCTGGCGATGAACCTGCTGGAGCGACTGCTGCTGCGCGCCGTTGAAGAAGATCCGCGCAGCCATCAGCTAATCCGCGATCCGCGCGTGATTGAAGCCTGCCAGTATGTGACCAATCATCTCGCCAGCGAGGTGAAGATTGAAGAGGTGGCACGTCACGTCTGTCTTTCACCGTCGCGGCTGGCGCACCTGTTCCGCGAGCAGATGGGTGTGAATCTGCTACGCTGGCGTGAAGATCAGCGCGTTATCCGCGCCAAACTGCTGCTGCAGACTACCCAGGAACCTATCGCCTCGGTAGGACGTGAAGTGGGTTACGATGACCAGCTCTACTTCTCACGGGTATTCCGCAAGCGTGTTGGCGTCAGTCCCAGCGACTTCCGCCGTCGCAATCAGGATGCGCACGACAGCCTGGCGGCGCAGACGGCCTGGCCCCTGGCGCGAAGTGCTATCTCCTAGTTTTTTCGGGGGATTCCGCCTTGTCCTCACCTGGTTAATAGTCTTAAATCAATCAGGTTATCAACTAAGAGCCTGCCATACAGGCTCTGAGAGGAATCCAAATGAGCGATAAATTACGTGTTGGTCTGATCGGCTACGGCTTTGCCAGTAAAACGTTTCATGCCCCGCTGATTGCGGGAACGCCGGACGTCGAACTGGCCGCCATTTCCAGTAGCGACGCCAGCAAAGTTCACGCCGACTGGCCCGCCGTAAAGGTGGTGGCCGATCCTCAGGCGCTGCTGGACGACCCGACTCTGCAATTGATTGTTATTCCTACCCCTAATGATACCCACTTCCCGCTGGCTAAAGCGGCGCTGAACGCCGGTAAACATGTGGTGGTCGATAAGCCGTTTACCGTGACGTTGTCACAGGCACGTGAGCTGGATGCGCTGGCGAAAGCCAAAGGGGTGCTGCTGTCGGTGTTCCACAACCGACGCTGGGACAGTGACTTCCTGACGCTGAAATCCCTGCTTGAAGCAGGTTCATTGGGTGACGTGCGCTACTTCGAATCGCATTTTGACCGTTTCCGTCTGGAAGTGCGTAATCGCTGGCGTGAAATGAAGGGCGCAGGCAGCGGAATCTGGTATGACCTGGGACCGCATCTGCTGGACCAGGCGCTGCAGCTGTTTGGCCCGCCGGTCGCCATCAATGTCGATCTGGCCGAAATGCGTCCGGGTGCGCAGACCACCGACTACTTCCACGCCACGCTGACCTATCCGCAGCGCCGCGTCGTGCTGCACGCCAGCATGCTGGTGGCAGCGGAATCTGCGCGTTATACCGTCCACGGCACGCGCGGCAGTTACGTCAAATATGGTCTGGATCCGCAGGAAGATCGCCTGAAGTCAGGTGATTTCCCGCCGCAGGCAGACTGGGGCTATGACATGCGTGATGGTACTCTGACGCTGGTTGACGGAGATTCCCTGACCGAAACGACCCAGCTGACCCAGCCGGGCAACTATCCTGCTTACTATGCAGGCATCCGCGATGCGATTGCCGGACGCGGTAATAATCCGGTGACGGCGGAAGAGGCGATTCAGGTGATGGAGCTGATCGAGCTGGGTCTGCAATCCGCCGAGAAACGCCAGACGCTGTCGCTGAAGCGCGTTTAATCTGTAGGTGCAATACGGGCTGGGTACCAGCCTGTCAGATTGCTAACAAGCCCGTAGCGTGAATCAGACAGCAATAAATCTGTTTAGCGCGCAGGGACTACGGTCAGAAGAGGAAAGCGTCCCACGCGTTGGCCCGGTACGGGCGCACCTCAGGGATGAGGTGCGTAATTGCGTGGGCCGAGCGTGTCACGGATGACGGCTTTTGCGTCTTTCCGATCTGACCGTAGTCTCTGCGCAGGCTCGGTCCCACAGCGAAAAGATCTATACCTCGTTACCATAAAAACGGGCCGGTTATCCGGCCCGTTTTTTGTCGCTACGCTTCAGGATTACTGCACGCGAGCGCGAATAGCCGCTTTCTCAGCGTCGCTGAGGAAGGCAATCGTCAGACCATTCTCCTGCGCCTGACGGATCTGTGCCGCGCTCAGACCGGCAGCCGGTGCGGCATGATGATATTCATGCGCCAGTTCAATGCCCTGAACCGCGGGATCATCGGTATTGATGGTCGCCAGAATGCCATGCTCAAGGAAGGTCTTCAGCGGATGCTGCGCCAGTGAAGGCACGGTGCTGGTCTGGATGTTGGAGGTCAGGCAGGACTCAATACCAATATGGTGCTCCGCCAGGAAATCCATCAGCGCGCGATCTTCAATCGCTTTCACGCCGTGACCGATACGTTCTGCGCCCAGCTCACGAATCGCCTGCCAGATGCTCTCCGGACCAGCTGCTTCGCCCGCATGCACGGTAACGCGGAAACCGGCATCGCGCGCCTGGGTAAAGTGACTCAGGAACTCGCTGCCCGGGAAGCCCAGCTCATCACCCGCAAGATCGACCGCAGTGATATGATCGCGGTGGGCAAGCAGACCTTCCAGCTCGCTGAGGCAGGCATCTTCGCCAAAGGTCCGGCTCATAATCCCAATCAGACGCACGTCGATATCGTGCTGCTGACGGCCTGCGCGCACGCCGTCAATGACCGCTTCCACCACACCGGCAATTGGCAGATTGTGGGTCATCGCCATATAACCGGGCGAAAAACGCAGTTCAGCATAATGAATGCCCGCGCGCGCGGCATCTTCGACATTTTCCTGCGCAATGCGGCGGCAGGCATCCAGATCGCCCAGCACTTTCACGCCCCAGTCGAGTTTCTGCAGGAAGCTCACCAGATCAGGTTCATTCTGGCCAACCTGCACATGCGGACGCAGCGTCTCCAGGGTTGATGCGGGCAGGGCGAGATTAAACTGGCGGCCTAAATCAAGAATGGTTTGTGCACGAATGTTGCCATCAAGGTGGCGGTGAATATCAGTCAGAGGAATTTTAGAATTGATCATGGCGCACTCGCTGAGTTGTCGGTGAAGTGCAGAGCATTATAAAAATATCTTGCGCAACAGCGCCAGCTATTTGCGCAACAGCCGCGCCGGATGCTGCTTAATTACCCATAACTGGCGGGCAAACTCACTTCCGCAGCGGTCAGGCATAAAAAAAGCGACCCGCAGGTCGCCTTTGGTGGAAGACAGCGCTTACTGCGGCATGCCTTCGCTGGTCGGCATACCCAGCATATAACGGGACAGAAACTGTTCCAGCGTCATCTTGTCGCCGTTCATGTTCACCTGACCGTTGGTGTACTGCAGGCTGGTCACGATGTTGTTATCCTGCTGTTGAGTCAGGCGGAACATCTGACCCATCGCCGCCAGACCTTTAACCTGCTGATCCGCCAGCTTCTGCGCGTCGTCGGCCTGATAACCTTCAGCCAGACCCACTTTATGCATGGTTTCGGTTGCCATCGGCATATTGATGACCAGCTTGCTGTCCAGACTTTTCAGTACCCGATCAACCATAGCGCTCAGAGTCTGGGCTTCACCGGTAACAGCAGAAGGGTCATTGAAGCTGGCCGTCAGATTAAAGGTGCTTTCACCTTTGTCATTCTTCCAGCTCAGCGGAGCGATGCTGATGGATGGCGAGCCTTTCAGCAGCATCGGCAGATTGGTTATCAGAATCTGATGTATGCCTGCCTGATAGCGGATAGGATCTTCTGCAACGCCAGGCTGGGTCAGCAGTTCCTGCATCTGTTGGTTATAACGATCGGAGAACGCTTTGACCGCCTGCGCATCAAACTGTGACAGCTTCATTTTCAGCGCTGCCTGACCAAAGTCCTGCTTCTGCAGCTGAACGCTTTCAACCTTGTAGTCGATATCGCCGCCAATTTTACCGGCGCTGTTGTCGAAAGAGGAGGTGCCTTTCATTTTGTGCAGCGTCAGGGCGTCCTGACCATTGATGCTGGCATTTACCTTCTCAATACCGACCGACTGATCGCCGATGCGTACGCCTTCGGGGCTGAGGTGCGTGTTACCGCTCAGCTTCAGACCATTGACAGTGAACAGTACCGGCTGGCCCATCTCATTTTTACTGGTCAGCGCGAGGCTATCCACATCGCTGTCCAGCGACACTTTATCGCCTTTATTATCGGCGCTGATGTTGAAAGTGCCGCCATTGGTGGCAAAACGTTCGCCGGTTTGCGCATTCTGATAATCAACCGGCAGGACACGCAGTGCGGTATCGGTAGCACCGCTGTAGCCGATGCGGGTGTCTGCGTTAATCAGCGATTTATTGCCGGTCAGCTCAAACAGCTTCTTCACCGCATCGGTGTTAGCCAGCTCGGTATGAACAGATGCCATGCTCGGGATCAGATTGAAATGCCTGAGCTGCGCAAACGGGAAAGGGCCATGATCGATGGTTTCATTCAGGATGATGCTCTGACCCGGCTTAAGCAGCGGATTATCTTCCGTCTGCGAATTGGCCTGAACCACCAGATTCACCTTGCTGCTGAACACGCCGCGCTGATAGTCCTGATAGCTGATCTTCAGTCGACTGTTAGGGGCATAAGCGTTCAGCTGTGCATTGGCGTTCTGCACCAGCTCATCCCTGTGGCTTTCAATTTGCTTGCCGGTGAACCACGCCGCGCCAGTCCAGACTACGCCCAGTGCGATGATGACACCTACGGCAACATTGGTCTTTTTCATTGCTGATTCGTCCTTATCCTTGAGTCCGCTTATGCCGCAGGTTTACCCCAGCGACCGAAGAAAAACGCCCGCAGGCGTTTAAAAGCTAATAGGTTGAAATAATAGCAGTTAACAGAGATTCCGTCAGCCGCGCTGCCCTAAGTCGTTAAATACCCGTGCCAGTCGGCCCGTACCGGCGACCGTTACTGGCGATTCGCTGGCGGCAATGAAGCAGGATTCACCCGGTTTTAGCGTCAGTTGCTGATCGCCTTTGGCGATGACCGCCTGGCCTTCGATGCAGAACAGCAGGGCAGCGCTCTGCTGCGCCAGCGATTGCGGTTCTGCATTCAGGCTATGGATGGCAAAGGCAAAATCTTCCACCGGAATCGGGAAGAGCAGCATGTTGCCCTGTTGCTCTGGCTCCGTCAGCAGCGAGCTCGCAGGCTTCTCCTCAAACTTCAGGTTGGCCATCAGCTCGTCGATATCGATATATTTCGGGGTTAAACCGGCTCGTAATACGTTATCAGAGTTGGCCATCACCTCCAGCGCTACGCCTTTCAGATACGCGTGCGGGGTTTCAGCGTAGAGGAACATTGCCTCGCCGGGCTGCAGGGTGATGACATTCAGCAGCAGCGGTGAAAACAGGCCGCTGTCGTCAGGATATTCAGCCGCAATCATGCGGATGGTTTCCCACGGCTCGCCCTGCTGCGCATCAAGTGCGGATTTCAGCACGCCCAGCGCCAGCGATTTCGCCTCACCCTCCAGTGACAGCAGGGTCGAGAACAGCGCAGCAAGCGTCTCCCGATCGGGATGTTGCAGAAAATGGGCAATCTGAGGATGTGCACCTGCAACCGGCTCGAGCAGTGAGACCATCTGCGTCAGCGTACGAAAGCCATTCATTGCCTGAAACGGCGTCAGCGCATAGACCAGCTCCGGCTTGTGGTTTGCATCTTTATAGTTGCGCTCGGCGGCCGTCAGCGGAATCCCCGCCGCATTCTCACGGGTAAAGCCCACTTCGGCCGCACGTTTGCTGGGATGGACCTGAATCGACAGCGGCTGATCGGCACACAGCACTTTAAACAGGAACGGCAATTCACCAAAGCGCTGTGCCACCGCGTCGCCCAGCATCGCGGCGGGCGCCGCATCAATCACGTCACGTAACGAACGCGCGTTGCCCTGATCCATCACGATAGAGGGACTTTTCGGATGTGCGCCCATCCACAGCTCTGCCATCGGCAGGCCCTCGGGATTGGCAATCCCATACAGCTCAGTCAACGCTGTTTTGCTGCCCCATGCGTAATTTTGCAGCGAGTTATTCATTTTTTGCATTGTGTAACCCTTTATCACGGGAAATTATTGCGGCTATTAAAGCAGAAACTACCGGTAAAAATACATATCCAGCGCAAAAGGACGCTAAGCTCTGATAATGTTAAATTATTGTATATCAGTATCCTGACCGCCGGGTTATCGATTGCGATGACAGAACGGGCGATCATTCTTTTAAAAAACAGGTGAAGGAGACGTATTCATGGCAGCCAATCGCATTGAGAAAGATTCAATGGGCCCCATCGATGTACCGGCAGACAAACTGTGGGGCGCGCAGACGCAGCGCTCACTGGAACACTTCCGTATCTCAACCGAAAAAATGCCGACCGCGCTGGTGCATGCGCTGGCACTGACCAAGCGCGCCGCGGCCAGCGTAAACCGCGATCTGGGGCTACTGCCTGCTGACCGCGCGGATGCGATTGTCAGCGCGGCGGATGAAGTGCTGGCGGATAAGCATGCGGACGAGTTCCCGCTGGCGATCTGGCAGACCGGTTCCGGCACCCAGACCAATATGAACATGAATGAGGTGCTGGCAAACCGCGCGAGTGAAATCCTCGGCGGGGAGCGCGGGATGTCGCGCCTGGTCCATCCTAACGACGATGTGAACAAGAGCCAGAGCTCCAACGACGTCTTCCCGACGGCGATGCATGTTGCCGCCGTGATCGCCCTGCGCGAACAGTTAATACCTCAGATTCAGGTACTGAAAAAGACGCTGAGCCAGAAGTCTGACGCCTTTAAAGACATCGTTAAGATTGGTCGTACTCACCTGCAGGATGCGACGCCGCTGACGCTGGGCCAGGAGATTTCCGGATGGGTAGCGATGCTGGAGCACAACCTGAAGCATATCGAACAGAGCATTCCGCACGTGGCGGAGCTGGCGCTGGGCGGAACCGCCGTAGGCACCGGTCTGAACACCCATCCGGAGTATGCAGTGCGCGTGGCGAATGCGCTGGCCGATCTGACGCAGCAGCCATTTGTCACCGCACCCAACAAGTTTGAGGCACTGGCAACCTGTGATGCGCTGGTGCATGCGCATGGCGCGCTAAAAGGGCTTGCCGCCTCGCTGATGAAAATTGCCAATGACGTACGCTGGCTCTCTTCCGGCCCGCGCTGCGGCATTGGCGAAATCGCCATTCCGGAAAACGAACCTGGCAGCTCAATCATGCCGGGCAAAGTTAACCCAACGCAGTGTGAAGCGATGACCATGCTTTGCTGTCAGGTGATGGGAAACGACGTGGCGATCAACATGGGCGGCGCGTCGGGTAACTTTGAGCTTAACGTCTTCCGTCCGATGGTGATCCATAACTTCCTGCAATCGATTCGCCTGCTGGCGGATGGCATGGACAGCTTTAACCATCACTGTGCCGTCGGCATTGAGCCGGTGCGTGAGCGCATCGATCAACTGCTCAACGAATCACTGATGCTGGTGACCGCGCTGAACACCCACATCGGCTATGACAAAGCGGCTGAAATTGCCAAGAAGGCGCACAAAGAGGGGCTGACGCTGAAGGGTTCGGCGCTGAAGCTGGGGTATCTGACCGAAGAGGAGTTTGATGCCTGGGTTCGTCCGGAAGAGATGGTCGGCAGCATGAAGTCGTAATGTCAGCGATGAAGAAGAGGCCAGCGAATGCTGGCCTTTTTTTTATATCGGGCAATCGACCCACAGATGCAGTCGGGGTATCAGCAGATTAAGCGGTTCAGCGGCGGGCTTATGACGATGCGTAATGTTATCGGCGTCGTAATTAAGCAGCTCGCCCAATACCGGAACCTGACTGCGATCGCGACAGATCACCAGGATCGGTGAAGGGCAGGCCAGCTGGGTCTGTTTTTGTTCATCCGCGCGCCAGACGCGTGCCACCGGCTGGACTTTCACCGGGCGCTTGATTTTCAGCCGTGCCGAGGCGGGCAGGGCACGCACGCTTGCCAGCTCCTCCTGCACTTTTTCCGCCCACTGTTCGCGTGACCAGGGTGCCTTCGCGCGTCCCGACTTCAGGCTTTTTTCCAGCTGGGCGATCACCTCTTCACGCTTAAGATTCTTGATAATGTGCTTGTTGGCCCAGCCGAAACGCAGGCTGTCAGGGGCGCTGAGCAGGGTGATCGTGCGATAGGCATTCAGGGTAATCAGGCCGCGCAGGTGCTGGTGGACGAACTCAAAACGCGCTTCGCTCGGCAGGCCCGAGTCTACCGTGATCAGTTGCTCCAGCCGGGCTTTCAACTGGTTGATGAGGTCGACCAGCGAGCCGATCTCCGCTTCCCGCTGCGCATCGCATTCAATACAGAGCGCGCCGGGTAAGCGAACGGCAGCCTTGGTGCTGAGCTGTTCGGACTGATGCTGCATAAACAGGCGGCAATAATGATCAAGTGCCATCTTCAACGCGCTCTCACCGAGATGCTGTTCAACGGCAATCTGAGTTATCGCTTCATGTTCACGGCCTTTCACCACCGGCGGCAGGCTGAAGATGCGGGCGATCAGCAAAGGCTGCGCCTCAATCTGCTGACGCAACTCGCCCAGCGCCAGTTCCAGGTCGTTTACACACTGATGCATATCAGCCACTAAGTCGTAGCGCGTCATGTCGTGCCTCCATAGTTACAACGTTCACAATGTGGCAGAAGCCTGGCGAGGATGCAAGCACCATATAGTTACAACATACTAAAAGTATTTTACTTAAAACCGTGCGGCCTGCGTAGCTATCCAGTCAAAAGGGCATCACGCATTTTGGCTTATCGCGGAACATGTTATAAAAACGGTTCGCCTGCTAACCAAGAGATTGCCTGTGAATCAGAACAACAAACCCGGTATCGCCGCCATTTTCACCCTGGGCCTGGTGCAGATCCTGTCATGGGGCGGGTCATTCTACCTGATGGCGGTGATGGCGAATCCGATTGCGGCTGAGACAGGCTGGTCACAGCAGTGGATCTACGGCGCGCTCTCGACGGGAATACTGGTGTCAGGCCTGCTGTCACCGCTGGCTGGCAGGATTATCGCCCGTACCGGCGGTCGTCTGTTACTGGCGTTAAGCGGTCTGGTAATGGCGGTGGGGCTGGTGATAATGGCGGTCAGCGACTCGCTGCCGCTGTTTCTGTTTGCCTGGGTGATCATCGGCATCGGTATGGCGATGGGCCTTTATGATGCCCTGTTTGCCACACTCGGCACCTGCTATGGCGGTCAGGCACGTTCAGCGATCACCGGTATTACGCTGATTTCAGGCTTCTGTACCACGCTCGTCTGGCCCGGCACAGCGTTACTGATTCATGGATTTGGCTGGCGGGATGCGTCACTGATTATTGCGGCAATGATGGTGATCTGCGTGCTGCCTGCCTATCTGTTTGCCTTACCGGCGAGCCATGCTAAGCCGCCTGCAAAAAGGGCGGTTAAACAGTCTGCCATGCCGGAGATTGAACCTGCGCTGTTCTGGCTGCTGTGCGCCATTTTTACTCTCGCGTCTGTGATCATGACGGCGATTTCTGTGCAGCTTATCGCGCTGTTGCAGGCGAGTGGCCATACGCTGACGTCGGCGCTGGCGATCAGCGCCGTACTTGGCCCGTGCCAGGTGGGATCCCGACTCGTCGATATCGCCTTTAAACGCAGTCATCCGATCCGCACTACCTTTTTTTCTGTCGGGCTGGTGGCGCTGGGCCTGCTATTACTGGCACTTTTTCCGCAGATGGCGCTGCTGAGCATGGTGCTGTATGGCGCAGGAAATGGCTTACGCGCCATCGTGCGCGGAACTTTACCGCTGGCGATGGTCAAACCAGAGTCTTACGCGATTGTAGTGGGTAAAATGGCCCGCCCGGCATTAATGGGACAGGCACTGACACCGCTGATGGGTGGATATGTGTTTGAAAAGATGGGTGCATCGGCGACGCTGTGGTTGCTTTGCGCTTTAGCAATCTTTAACGTGGTGCTGGTTATGGCGCTAAAGCAGCGATTACCGGCGGCGTCGGTCACCACCGCATGATCGCACTGTTCTCCGTGTTCAGCAGAATAAGGACAAAGAACAGGGTAAGCACCTTGTGCTATCAGGCCTCAGCCTTTGGTGAATACGTGCCTTGTCACCGTGGGCTTGCTTCAAAAAAGCAACAGTGTTTGTTATATTTATTGCTCATTGATTGTTCACTTATGCGGCAATAAAACAATAAGATGCACCGCAACTCAGGATAAAGAAATGCTTGATTACCGCTTCCCGACAGCTTTGCAAATGGTTCTGAGCGTAGCGATGGCGGAGCAAATGGGTAAACGCTCTACCAGCGCGATTCTGGCCTACGGGCTTGAAGCGAATCCCAGTTTCATTCGAAAATTAATGGTCCCGCTGACCCGTGACGGCATTATCGTCTCTACGCTGGGCCGAACCGGTTCGATTCATCTGGGCCGTCCTGCGGCGGAAATCACCCTGCGGGATATCTATGTCTCAGTGATTGAAGACAAAAAAATCTGGGCTGCGCGCCCTGACGTCGCGCCGCGCTGTCTGGTCAGTGCCAACCTCTGCTGGTACTTTAAGTCGATAGCCGATGAAGCCGAGCAGGCGTCGCTGGATGTGCTGGCAAAACGCACCGTGGCAGACGCACTGAACGAACTGAAGAAACGCGATACCAGCAACTGCACCGCCGTGCCGGAACCTGAACCCGAAGAGAGTGAAGAACTCTGCAAAAAAGGCCGCTGATTAGCGGCTTTTTTTATGCCTGCTGAACGTCCATTTCTGAGCCACTTCTTTCCCAAACCTGCAACACAGGCCTTCTCTCCGTAAATTCCATCTTGACCTCTTACCGTATCGTAATAAAATGACTTCACTGGGTGAAGTCGCGAAGGTCAGGATGAACACCGTTGTCAGGGACTTACGGAAAAAACAGCGTGAAACGTTGGAGCAGGTTTTTCAAATGCCGCCGCCGTCCGGACTGAAATGGCAGGCAGTTGAGTCATTATCAGGGCTCTGGGTGGTGAGATTAAAGAAGGCAGTGGTTCACGGGTGCGTTTTCTTCTCAGAGGAAGAATAGCGCGTTTTCACCGGCCGCATCCTTCGCCAGACACCGACAGAGGGGCTGTTATTAATCTGCGTGAATGGCTGGAAAGTATTGGAGTCGATCCTTATGAATAATCGTTCAAATTCATCAATCACCGTCGCCGGGCAACCCGCCGTGATCACCTATGTTCCTGAACTCCACATGTTCCGTGGGCGTTTTACTGGCCTGTCAGGCTACTGTGATTTTGTCTCTGACAGCGTACAGGGGCTGTACAAAGAGGGCGAGATTTCGCTGCGCGAATACCTGGAAGATTGTGCAGCCTCCGGCATTAATCCCTATGCTGAGCAGGAAAAAATTAAGACCTTTACGCTGCGCTATCCTGAATCGATGGGAGAGCGCCTGTCTCAGGCTGCCGCGCAAAATGAAACCTCGCTGAATGCGTTTATCATTGAAACGCTGAATGAAAGATTGAAGCGGCGCTAATCAACATGTTGCCAGTCACAGACAAAAAAAGGGGCGATCATCCGATCGCCCCTTTTAATGTTGAGTGTTTACGCCGTCACGGTTTCGGCATCACCTGACCGGCGCGTCACCAGCTTGCGCAGGGCGACGTAGAACACCGGCGTCAGGAACAGACCGAAGAGTGTCACGCCGAGCATGCCAGAGAAGACGGTAATCCCGGTCACGCCGCGCACTTCTGCACCCGCACCTTCACCCAGAATCAGCGGGATCGTACCGGCGATAAAGGCGATTGAGGTCATCACAATCGGACGCAGACGCAGGCGACACGCTTCCAGCGCCGCTTCGATAATCCCTTTGCCCTGAATCTCCAGCTCACGCGCAAACTCCACGATAAGAATCGCGTTCTTACAGGCGAGGCCCATCAGCACCACCAGTCCGACCTGCACGAAGACGTTGTTGTCACCGCCGGTCAGCCAGACGCCAAACAGCGCAGAGAGCATCGTCATCGGCACAATCAGGATTACTGCCAGCGGCAGCGTCCAGCTCTCATACAGCGCCGCCAGCACCAGGAACGCCAGCAGGACGGCCATCGGGAAGACAATCAGCGCGGTATTACCCTGGGTTGACTGCTGATAACTCAGGTCGGTCCACTCGATGTTCATGCCGTTCGGCAACAGCTGGCCGGACATCGCTTCCAGCTGACTCATCGCCTGCGCCGAAGAGAGCACGCGTGGATCGGCATCGCCAATTAAATCCGCCGCAGGATAGCCGTTATAGCGGATCACCGGATCGGGGCCGTAGGTGGTGGTGATGTTAACCATGCTGCCAATCGGCACCATCTCACCGCGGTCGTTGCGGGTACGCAGGTTCGCAATATCTTCGACGCTGTCGCGGAACTCCCCATCCGCCTGCGCCATGACGCGCCAGGTGCGCCCAAAGCGGTTAAAGTCATTCACGTATGACGAGCCGAGATAGGTCTGCAGCGTGCTGAACAGTGCGGTCAGCGACACGCCCTGAGCTTTGGCTTTATCCCGGTCAACCTGCACATCAAGCTGTGGAACATTGGCCTGATAGGAGGAGATAGGGAAGTGCATCCCTGGCGTCTGCATGATGCTGCCCGACAGCGTATTAATTGCCGTTTGCAACGCGCCATAGCCCAGACCGGCACGGTCCTGCACATAGAGCGAATAGCCAGAGCCCTGACCCAGTCCCAGAATCGGCGGCGGCATAATCGAGAAGCCAAAGCCCTGCTGGATCTGCGCGATTTTTGCATTAATCTCCGCGTTGATCTCTGCCGCCGTATGTTTGCGCTCATTAAACGGCTTCAGACCAAAGAACACCGTGCCGCTGTTCGGGGTGTTGGTGAACTGCAGCGCATTCAGGCCGGGGAAGGCCACCGCATAGGCGACGCCTTCGGTCTGCATACCGATTTCGCTCATCTTACGAATCACTTCATCGGTGCGGGCCAGTGAGGAGCCTTCCGGCATCTTCACGCCGCCAATCAGATAGAGCTTATCCTGGGTTGGGATAAAGCCACCCGGCACGGTGTGGAACATAAAACCAGCACCGGCCAGCAACAGGATATAGACGCCAAATACCGCACCACGGCGACGCAGCGTGCGGCCAACCAGCGATTCATAACCGTGCGCACTACGCTGGAAGAAGCGGTTAAACGGACGGAACAGCCAGCCGAACAGGGCATCAATGATTCGCGTCAGCCGATCTTTCGGCGCATCATGTCCTTTCAGCAGCATCGCCGCCAGCGCGGGCGAGAGCGTCAGCGAGTTAATCGCCGAGATCACCGTGGAGATCGCGATAGTGGTGGCGAACTGCTTATAAAACTGCCCGGTCACGCCAGAGAGAAACGCCATCGGCACAAACACCGCGCACAGCACCAGCGCGATGGCGATGATCGGCCCGGAGACCTCGCGCATTGCCTGATGGGCGGCGGCGCGCGGAGACAGTCCCATCTCAATGTTACGTTCGACGTTCTCCACCACCACAATGGCGTCATCCACCACGATACCGATCGCCAGTACCAGCCCGAACAGGCTCAGGGTGTTCAGCGAAAAGCCGAGCAGATAGAGCACGCTAAAGGTACCGACCACCGAAACCGGCACCGCCAGCAGCGGAATAATCGAGGCGCGCCAGGTCTGCAGGAACAGAATCACCACCAGTACCACCAGGATTACCGCTTCCAGCAGGGTCTGCACTACCGCTTTAATCGAGTCGCGGACAAACACCGTTGGATCGTAAGGTGCAGCCCATTTGACATCGTTGGGGAAGCGGGTTGCCAGCTCATCCATTTTGGCGCGAACCGCATTGGAGAGATCGATAGCGTTAGCGCCCGGAGCCTGGAAGATGCCGATACCGACCGCATCTTTGTTATTGAGCTGCGAGCGCAGGGCATAGCTGCCTGATCCCATCTCAATCCGCGCCACATCGCGCAGCCGCACCAGCGAACCATCTTCTGAGGTTTTCAGGATAATATCGCCAAACTGCTGCTCGCTCTCCAGTCGTCCCTGGGTGTTGATCGACAGCAGGAAGTCACTCTGCTTTTTCAGAGGCTCCGCGCCCAGCTGACCGGCAGAGACCTGCACGTTCTGCTCCTGCATCGCCGTCACTACGTCAGCGGCCGTCAGGCCACGCGCCGCAACTTTACTGGGATCAAGCCAGACGCGCATCGCATATTCGCCTGCGCCAAAAATCTGGATCTGACCGACACCCGGCAGGCGCGCCAGCTCATCTTTGACCTTGAGCGTGGCGTAGTTACGCAGGTAGAGCGAATCGTAGGTATTGTTCGGTGAAAACATGTGCACGACCAGCGTCAGCGTCGGCGACATCTTCTGGGTTGTCACGCCCAGCCGACGCACATCTTCCGGCAGACGGGCTTCCGCCTGTGCCACGCGGTTCTGCACCTGTACCTGTGCCTGATCGGGATCGGTGCCCGGACGGAAAGTAACGGTTGTCACCAGCACGCCGTCCGAACCGGCCACTGACTTCATGTACATCATGTTTTCGACGCCGTTGATCGCCTCTTCCAGCGGCGTTGCCACGGAATCCGCGATCACTTTCGGGTTAGCGCCAGGATACTCGGCGCGCACCTGCACGCTGGGTGGCACGACGTCGGGGTACTCACTGATTGGCAGCAGCGGAATGGCAATCATGCCGGTGACAAAAATCAGGATCGACAGCACCGCAGCAAAAATAGGCCGGTCGATAAAAAAGCGGGAAAAGTCCATAGCGGCCTCGAATTATTGAGCGGTTGCCGCACGCATGGCGACCTGCTGAGCTGTGACCGGCATGCCGGGCATAAAGACTTTTTGCAGACCGGCGATGATCACCTTGTCACCGGA
Organism: Pantoea sp. XY16; assembly: GCF_025153065.1. NCBI lineage: Bacteria > Pseudomonadati > Pseudomonadota > Gammaproteobacteria > Enterobacterales > Erwiniaceae > Pantoea > Pantoea sp. XY16. The sequence continues at coordinate 99,320 of NZ_JANZNP010000004.1, forward strand.
TTGCAGACCCGATTTAACGATACGCAGGCCATCTGCCATTGCGCCGGGCTGAATATCGCGCCGCTGCGCTTTACCTTCACCATCCACCACGTAGACATATTTGCGATCCTGGTCGGTCAATACCGCTTTATCATCGATTAGCACCGCCTCAAACTGTGCGCTGCCGGGCAGACGTACGCGGGCAAACAGGCCAGGCGTAAACTGCCGCTGTTGATTGTCGAGCAGGGCGCGCATACGAATGGTGCCGGTACTGGCGGTCAGCTGGTTATCCAGAAAATCAATTTTGCCCTGGTGCGGGAAACCCTGTTCGCCGACCAGCGCAATCTCAACCGGCAGCGCATGGCGCTGCTGGCCCTGACGCGCCATCGCCTGATAGTTCAGGAAGGTGTTCTCATCGACATCGAAATAGACATACATCTGCTGCTGCGACACCAGCGTAGTCAGCACACTGGCGCTGTCGCCGGCGGTCACCAGGTTACCGGCGGTGATCATCGCCCGGCTGGCACGGCCATCAATCGGTGCGGTGACGCGGGTAAAGTCGAGGTTCAGCTGCGCCATATCGACCGCAGCTTCAGCGGCCAGCACATCGGCCTGCGCCTGACTGGCGGCTGAGCGACGCTGTTCCCATGTCTCGCGGGAAATCGCCTGGGTGCCGATCAGCTTCTCGCTGCGACCTGATTCGCTGCGGGCCAGACTGGCCTGACTGCGCGCCCGCGCCAGTTCCGCTTTGGCCTGCTCCAGCGCTGCGCGGTAGCTGCGGTCATCGATGGTAAACAGCACCTGACCTTTTCTGACCTCATCGCCTTCACGATAGTTAACGGCGTCGATATAACCCGAGACGCGCGGCCGCAGCTGTACGCTCTGCACCGCTTCAACCCGGCCATTGAAATTGTCCCACTGGCTGACCGGCTTGATCAGCACCGGCGCGGCACTCACTTCAGGCGGTGGTGGCGGGGCGTTTTGCGCCACACCTTTATCGCAGCCGCTCAGTTGCGTGATGAGCAGTACCATCCCTAAGAGGGTTAAACCCTGACGAACCCGGTTCGTAATCATTGTTGTTATTCCGCGATAGATATAAAAGACGACCTGCAGGCCAATATTTGCAACTTTTAATATTGCAATTAATCGCAGGGAGTGTAGGCTTGCGTCGCGGGCAACTGCAAGAATAACAGATACACTTTATGTGCGGTTTGGGGCAGAGCGATGAAAGCCTGACCAGTTGCGCTAAAACCCTATAAACAGTGCGGCATTTAATGTACTAATAAAACTTGCATTAAATGGCATAGTCAGCCACCCTTAAGTGTAACTGCAACTGATACTAATACTTTTCGCCATGGCGACAGGAGAGACTGGAATGATGAGTGATGCTTTTATTCACGATTTAATCGACTGGATTGATAACAACATCGAAGCACGTCTGGATCTGGATACCGTTTCAGAGCGCGCGGGCTACTCCAAATGGCACCTGCAGCGCATGTTTAAAGAGCACACCGGTTATCCACTGGGTGAATACATCCGGGTTAAGAAGCTGAAGAAATCAGCCGATCGTCTGACCAGCACCGATGAACCGATTCTCAATGTGGCGATCTCGTTAGGTTTCGACTCCCAGCAGTCCTTTAACCGCAGCTTCAAACGTCAGTATGGTGTCGCGCCGGGTGCATGGCGTCGTCACAGCGGGGAATCGCACGCCGCATAACCTCGCCAGGGCCAGCTTGTCTGGCCCGCGCTTTTCTCAGCGCACAAAACTGGTATTATCTGCGTCCTGTTGTCTCGGATGCCATCATGTCAAAAAAACTCTGGATTGGACTTTTCCTTGTCCTCGCGGCCTGTTTCTACGGCCTTAAACCTTATCTGAACACTGTTTCAGCCCCTTCTCAGGCAGATATCGCCACCCTGACTGACGCCCATACCGTGGCGCGCTGGGTGCTGCAGCACCAGCAATTACCGGACTACTACCTCACTAAAAGTGATGCGCGTAAGCGTGGCTGGAATCCGGCCACAGGTAATCTGTGCGAGGTACTGCCGGGCAGAGCTATCGGCGGCGATCGCTTTACCAACCGTGAAAAGCGGCTTCCCGCGCGTGCGGGCCGTCAGTGGTATGAAGCGGATGTGAATTATCGCTGCGGTCACCGCGACGCCGACCGCCTGGTATACTCCTCTGACGGGCTGGTGTTCCTCTCCACCGACCACTACCGCAGCTTCAGACAGGTGCCCTGATTATGCTTAACCTGACCTTCGACCTGCGTCAGCTCACCACGCGTGCGGCCTTTTATCAGCAGTTTGCTGAGCAGAGCGGCTGCCCGCAGCGCTTCGGCCATAATCTGGATGCGTTATGGGACTGGCTGACGGGCGGCATGGCGCTGCCTGCTACGGTCTGGCTGCAGCACTATGCTGCGCATGAAGCGGATTTAGCGCCGGTGCTGGCGCTGCTGGAAGAGGCGACGCAGTCGCTGGAGGGCGAACTGCGCCTGATTATCGATTAAGTGCGCAGGGGCTTAAGAAGAGCAATCAGCGCTTCACGGGCCGCCACCGGCAGGTCGCCGCCGCCGGTATAACCATTGTTTTCAATAATCACCTGATTCAGCCCCACCAGCCAGTCGTAAATATAGTAGGCGGTGTGGTTGGCCGGAGCAGCAGAGAGTTTGGTCAGGCGCTGACCGGCACTGAAGCTGACGCTGGGTGCCGGAGGACGGGAGAAAATTGCCTGACCCCGGTTAACCCGGCTGGCCGGACGTTCGGATTCAGGACGCTGTAAAAAGCCGAGCCAGGCCACAAAATCCCCCAGCACTGTCATCGCCCGCGTCACCTGACGATCGGCGCGTGATTCATAGCTGACGCTCTGCGTATCCGGCTCATGCAACGCCTGCTGCAGTTTCTGCGCGATATCGGTGCGGAAACCGGCCGTAATCAGCTCTTCAACCAGCCACTCCATCGTCGCCTTGTCGACGTTAAGTAATGCCAGCAGGCTGCGATTTTCCGGCAACTGGCGCAGATGATCCAGCCACAGTAGCAGCACCTGACGCGGATACTGCTGAGCGCTCTGCAGACTCTGACGCGGCTGAACCGGCGCTTCCGCCGGACTTTCGCTGAACAGATCAAATTCAAACCCGATGCCAAACTGATTTTCCGGTGCCTGAATTGTGGCCAGTTTGCTGCCTGGCTGGGCCGACTGATTGAGCCAGAGCTGGCGCAGTGCTTCACGCGGCGGCTGCAGGCGCTCGAGCAGCTCGCCATGCAGACCGGTGCGATGCTGCAAACACTTCAGCAGCGTGTCGGCGATATTCTGTTTGCGTGCCGCCTGCTCCGGGCTGGCCCCCGCTTCGGTCCAGGGCAGCAGACGTCGCTCCACCACGGTGTGCTGGATCTGCGCCAGCTGAGCCAGCAACATGTCGCGGCGCGCTTCCGGCTGCATTTCGTCCAGCAACCAGCTCGCCATGCGATCGACGCCTGCGCGATCCAGTGCCAGCATCGACCCCCAGTGCTGACCGGGCTGTCCCATCTGACGCTGAACGGCTTCATCGACATTGACCTGCTGATGACGGGCATCGAAAGGAGTAATCGCCCAGATCAGACGCGGTTTCTCTGCAGATTCCTGGGCAGGCTGGTGGCGCTGCCATTCACGCAGCGTTTCGCTGGCGAGGTCAGCATCCTGACGCTGGCTGGCGGCAGTGCAGACCAGCAACAGATCAATCGCCTGCCGCGCAGCATAGAAGCCAGGCAGCAGGGCGCGTTTCTGTTCCAGCAGCAGTGCTCGCAGCGGATCCTGCTGCTGCAGGCGCTGACGATCTTCCTGCGTTGCCGCATCACTGGACTGACCCGGCGCGGGCAGCTCCAGCATATCGGCATCATCATAAAGCGCGGTTCGCGGTGTGGAACTCAGCGGGACCAGTACCTCCAGCGTCAGCAGCGCCAGTAGCCCCAGCGGCACGTTCTGCGCCTTGCCGATGCGGTTACCGTTCATCGGGCAGACTTCTACTGACTGCTGTTGATCCTGCTCACTGGCGGGCACAATCAGCTGCTCGGCAGGCAGCAGTGACGCATCGGTCAGCAGGCTCAGCGGCGCGAGTACCCGGCTGCTGTTACGCAGTTGGTGACGCAGATGCAGCAGGGTACGCAGCATCTCATTCAGGGCTGGCTGAGCAGGCCACAGCAGTGAAAAGAGCTGCACCCGGTCGTCAACGCTGAGCCAGGGCGCCAGCTCAACGGCCTGTGGCCAGAAATGGCGATCCAGCCGTGCATCGTGGTGCGGGCGACGGCGGCACCAGGACCAGAGTGTGACCAGCGCGTCGCCTTCCAGACCGGCCAGCGGCGTGGTGAGACGATGACGCTGCAGGCGCTGCAGGGTGCTGTCGATTTGCGCGGTGTCGGGCGTGGACGTTCTGGCACAGGCGACCATCAGCCGCACCAGTTCCGCTTCGCTCAGCAGCGTCAGTTCAACCGGCCATTCGCCTGACAGCGGTTCGCGCTGATGGCTGAAGCGAGTGGCGGTCGCAAAATCGAGGTTGCCGGGATTGATATGCTGAAACCAGCTCAGCTGTTTATCACCCATGCGGGTGACTAACTGGCCCTGTGCATCGGCCACCATTTCGTTCAGCAGCCAGGCTTTACCTGCCTGCGACTGGCCAAACAGCGCCAGCGTGACCGGACGCGCCACCTGCTGCGCCAGCGCCTGAGTCTGCACGCGCGCCTGGCGCAGTTGCAGCGTCAGGGTTTCGGCTTCCAGCGCCAGACGCGGCGACTGCTCACGTGTGGTCTCAATCCAGTTCAGGCTGTTATTCAGGGCGTCCTGCAACAGGCTAAGACGTTTTGCCAGCGTTTGTGGCTGACGGGGTTTTAACGCTTTCATCGTTTACACACGCTCCCGCTGTCAATCCAGTATTGCGCATTGGCATTGCCGGTCGCCGACAGGGTATTCAGCTTCAGACTTAACTGCTCCAGCGGCACGCGGGTGCCATCGTCCAGGCGCGCATCGCTCAGCACCAGACTTTCCGGGCCGGCGGCGTCGGGACCGGCTTTGACGGCCAGACGAATACGCAGCACGCTCTCACCGGCTACTTTACGCGCCAGCGTGGCGTCGTTCAGCGTCAGGCTGTAAAGCGGCGAGGCGGGCCAGCGTTCATTATCCAGCTGACGGAAACCGAGACAGACGTTGCCGCGAATACGGAAACTGCTTTTTTTATCCAGCGCATAGCCAGGATCGTCGAGGTCAATTTCGCTGTAGCAGAGGTTCTCGTCCGTCAGCGCCTGATTTTCATCGAGCATACCCAGGTAGCGAATGGTCGAATAGGGTTCAAAATCCCCGGCGCGGAACCAGAAGCTGCTGAGACGCAGATCCAGCGCCAGCAGGCAGAGCATCGCGCCGACTGCTGCAGTAGATTTCGGGTTGTCGATGCGGCCATGTTTGTTAAACGGATACCAGTCGCTGGTGTGATAGCCTTCCAGCGACAGAATACGGCTGCCCGGCAGCGGTTGCAGATGACGGACCAGCGCCTGAATGCCCGGGAAGCGCGACGGACGACCGGTCAGCAGCAGTACGTCACACTGATAGAGCGACACCACTTCACACATGGAGCGCAGCGCCGGAATAATCGCCATGCGGTGCTGCATAAACTCACCATGCAGCAGCGACAGGCTCACCACCAGAGGCACCTGCAGCAGGTCAAAGCGGCTGTTACCGCCCAGTTCGCGCTGAATTTCGCCGTTAACAAACGCCAGCACCGCCTCGCCCGGTGGCTGCTCGACCAGCTCGCCAAACAGCGCATTGATCTCCGCATGGCTCTCCAGCGGATCCCAGTTTTCGTAACGCTCAAGCACCGCCTGCGCCAGTGGAATAAACAGCTGTAAGGTAACCTGCTGACGCAGTGTCGCCTGACCGTCCATGCGGCTGTCGTGACCAAACAGCTTGTTCATCAGCGGTTCCGCCAGGGTCAGGCCCGCTTTCTGCAGATGCTGCTGCAGCGCCGGTAAAATCCATAGCTGAATCACATCCAGCAGGATGTCGTCGCCCGCCACTTTAAAGCCTTCGCGGAACAGCAGACGCGGCGTGATTTTGACGTTGTTGCCCTGACCATCATCCAGACGATACTGGGTGATGGCGAGGTCGGTGGTGCCGCCGCCGATATCTATTGAGGCGATACGCAGGCTTTTGCCTGGCAGTTCGTCGGCCTCGCGCGGGCGATCAGGACGGGCCATGCTGCTGAAAAAGTCTTCGGCGCGACCAGCAAAGTTGACCTGGGTTTCGTTAAACAGCCAGACCATCTGACCACAGGTCGCTTCATCCCACTCCATCTGCACATCCGGCAGCGGTTTCGGGTTCTGACGCGGCAGAGAAGGTGACAGGTCATCGTCGTCCGCCAGCCAGCCCTCGGCTTTCCAGACCAGCGCCAGCGCTTCCTGCATCCGGCGGCGGAAAATTTCGCGCTCCGGCTTCGGCATCGCTGACGGCAGCGTCAGGATCACATGGCGCAGCTGACGCGGCGCGTGGCTCTGCGGCATACGCTGACGCTGTGCTGCACTGTTCATCTGCATCAGCGCCTGTGCCAGCAGCTCACACAGCATAAAGGTCATCAGCGAACTGCGGCTATAGTGCGGTGAAAAGACCGGCAGACGATCGTCGGGTGCCAGTGAGGAAAGCGGCTGGCCTTCGTCGTTGAGCAGGGTGGTAAAGGGTGCGGCATAAGCCAGGGGTTCAGCCTGATCGCCAGGGGTGTTAAAACGCCAGCCTGGCTGATAGCGGGCTTCATCCCACAGGTAACGACGTGGACTGGAGAGGCCGGTGCTGCCTTCCAGACCCACACGCTGTAGCGCCAGACGGCTTGCTTCGCGTCCCACGCGCGTCAGGGAAGGCCACATAAAGGCCTGCTCACGACCGCTCTCCAGCGAGAAGCTGGCTTTGCCGAAACGCGCCTCAGCAAACTCCAGACGGCTGTCAAACAGCTCGTTATACACCTGATGCGGCTGCGAGAGATCGCGCAGCTGCAGCTCATAGGTCTGCTTCAGGCCGTTGCTCTCTTCCGGGTGATCTTCCACCAGAATGCCGCAGGTATGAGAATTGCCGACATCCAGAATGATATCGACGTTGACCGCCGGGGTCTGTAGCGTGGCGGCCTGGATATGGATCTCACTGAGGTCGAGCTGCTCGCCCATCAGTTCCAGCAGATTGAGGTAGTGCGCCTGATACTCAAACTCGCGCAGGGCCTGATTAATTGCCTGTTCGCGGCGATCGGAAACACGGTCGGTAAAGGATTCTCGCAGCCAGCCGTCAACCCAGGTCAGGTCAAGAAAATCGCCCAGCTCGTAGTTGTGCCAGGCCAGCGCAAAGGTCACGCCGTTCTGCGCATCGGCAGCGCTAAGGCCGAGCTGTTCGCCGCCATCCTGTTCCGCTACACAGCGGGTATCAAAGGCCAGGGTAACGCGATGGGTATTGCCTGCCGCATCGGGCGCGGGCAGGGCCACCAGACGCATCCGCGCCCAGTTTTCCGGGCCGCCGATAAAACGACGGCCGCTGGCGCAGCGCAGCATCGGCAGCGGCAGCCAGCAGGCTGACAGCAGTGTGAGTGAGTCTGCCAGGGCGATATCCGACTCCGGTCGCACCACTTCAGCAGCGCCCCCATCTTCCGGGTAGAGCATGAATTTACCGCTGTTGCCATCGACGTTCAGGCGCAGCAGCGGGCCGTTAGCGGTCTGGCGCACAAACTGACGGCGTGCCTGGGTAGCTGAGAGTTGCAGGCCAAAATCCAGAAACTGCACACCGCTGTTTTCAATCAGCGAAATTTTTTGTTTGTCATCGATCAGGGGAGCCAGCATCGTTATTTACTCTCACGCTTAATCGTCATCGGGAATACCCGGTCTTCAGCATACTGTGCTTCACACACGGCGGCGCCCATACTCGCATGGCAGACCAGCAGTGGCATACGGTAGCGCGAACTGTTCTGACACTTCGCCGTGTAGCGGCTCTCAATCACCAGGTTACCGGCACTGGTCATGGCGGCGCTGACATCAGCTTTACAGGTGGTATTACCCTGGGCAACCTGCACGCTGCCTTTGCCATTTTTAAACTGGAAGCGCATCACCGGCGGCTTACCGGTCGGCGTCGGCATCTGGTCGATAGTCACACGCCAGCGGCCATCAATCACCTGTACCTGACCTTCGCGCACGGCGTCCGGCGTGACAATCAAATCATCAGGCTTAGCCGGAACCGGCGGGGTCACTGCACTGGCAAGGGTAGCAGATGAAGCGGCTGGTGCGGCTTCGGTCGTGCCAGCGCTGGCTGGTTTTTGCGGCTGCGACTCGGGTTGTTTCTCAGCTGTTGCTGTCTCCGCAAGTGTCGCTGCTGCCGGTGTAGCGGCAGGTGTGGCCGCTGCCGGGGCCTGACTCGCCGCAGAGGCAGGAGTAGAAACCGCGGCGGGCGCTGAAACAACCGCAGGGGCGGCGGCTGGCTTCGTTGATGCCACCGGTGTGGCGACAGGTTCAGGACGATGCAGCAGCACGGCCACCGTTACGGCGGCAGCAATCGCCACCGGCGGTAACAGATACCAGACGCGGAAACGACGGCGAGCCGCTACAGGTGCAACCGGCTCAGGCGCAACGGCTGCCGCGACTGGCAGCGGCTCCTGTTCAGGTTCAGGTGCAGGTTCAGGCTCAGCGACGATGACCGGCTCGACGGCAACAGGTGCGGCAGGCAGCTCAGGCAGCGGTTCAACCAGCGTCACCGGCAGATTCTCTTCCAGCGTGTCGCGCAGGCAGGCCAGCGCATCGTCACGGCTGCGTGCCTGGGCATCAACAAAGCCCCAGAAGGTAATGACCGGTTTGCCATCAACCAGATAAACATACTGCTGATCGGGGAATTGCAGGGTTTTGCTCAGCAGCGCACCAAACAGCCGCATCGACGGGTTCTCTGCCGCGCGCGCGCGCGTACTGAGATCCTGCATATCCTGCTGGCAGGCGGTAAGCTGCTGCAGTGCCACCCGACGTTCATGATCGCTGGCGCCCAGCCAGGATTTCACCCGGCCGCTGAAAGGGGCATACCAGTCGAGGCGGTCGCCCCGTTCATTGGCCTGAGGAATGGCCAGGCAATCTGCCAGTGCGCTCTGACGGCGCAGGCGCAGGGTTTCACGAATTTGCAATGCTGAGGCATAGACCGGCTGGCCATTTTCACCTAATGCCAGAACTGCATCTAAATTACCGCTGCGCAGAAAAGTTTTTGCCACCTGTTGGGCCCTTATCGGTCGTTGTCTGAGGCAGAAAATCGCGTGTTATCGACGATTAGGTTGATTTTACGCGGGGCAATGACAAATCAAACGGCAGAAAAGGAGGTAAATCCAGTGTTTTTTTCACCGGCGGGCGGAAAAATAACCGATATTTCAGCAGCTATCACGCAATCAGGCGGTTTTACGCACCAGCACCAGGTGAGCGATAACGCCACCGATCAGTCCCCAGAAGGCAGGGCCAATACCCAGCAAAGAGACGCCTGATGCGGTGATCAGAAACGTGATTAGCGCACTGTCGCGTTCGGCAGGCACATCGAGTGCGCGATGCAGGCTGCCGCCCAGGGTAGCCAGCAGAGCCAGACCCGCCAGCGCCTCAATCAGCACCGCAGGTAGCGCACTGAACAGCACGGCAATCAGCGCACCGGACGCGCCCGCCAGCAGATAAAAGACCCCGGCCAGCGCAGCGGCACGCCAGCGTTGCTGCGGATTAGCGTCGACTTCATCGCTCATGCAGATCGCCGCCGTAATCGCCGCCACGCAGACCGAAAAGCCTCCAAAAGGCGACAACAGCAGCGCTGTAACACCGGTCCAGCTCATCAGAGAAGAGACCGGCGGACGGTAGCCGTGCGCCTGTAACGTCGCGATGCCAGGGGCATTCTGCGACGCCATGGTCACCAGGAAATAGGGCACGCCGATCCCCAGCAGCGTGGTCAGGGTAAAGTGCGGCATCACCGGCTCCGGCAGTGCCAGCATCATCGCCTGCGGGGGAAAATGGATGGCATGCTGGGCCAGTGCCACGGCAATCCCTACCATCAGCGTCACCAGAATGGCATAGCGTGCCAGCCAGCGACGGGCCAGCAGCCAGGCGAGGCACATGCTGCCACACAGCACAAAGTTGCTCTGCAAATCGGCAAAGGTCTGCAGCCCGAAGCGCAACAGAATACCGGCCAGCATCGCCGCCGCCAGCGAGGCGGGAATATGGTTCATCAGCCGGGCAAACAGGCCGGTCACGCCGCACACCACGATCAGCAGATTTGCGAAAACAAACACGCCCACCGCCTCATTCAGCGTAACGCCGTGAAAGCTGGTCGCCAGCAGCGCGGCACCGGGCGTGGACCAGGCGGCCAGCACCGGCATGCGGTAGCGCAGTGAAAGACCCAGCGAGACAATCCCCTGCGCAAGACCCAGCACTGACAGCCAGCCACCAATCTGCGCCGGTGAAGCGCCCGCCGCCTGAAACATCTGATAAATAATCGCGCCGCTGCTGCTGTAGCCCACCAGCACAGCAACAAAGCCGGAGACCAGCATCGGCAGGGTAAAACGGGACGGTTCGGCTCTCGTCATGGTCAGACTCAATTTAAGGTGTGCGTTATAGCGCACATGTTCGCATAGTGCGCTATAACGCACAAGTGTTACACTATCGGCATAACGTCACCTGCCAGGGTGACGAGAACTCAGGAGAAAAAATGGCAGATTTTCAGCAACACCTGAGCGGTGCGCTCAGACAGTTGCGCCAGGCCAATGGCTGGAGCCTGACGCTGACGGCGGAGCGAACCGGCGTCAGTAAAGCGATGCTGGGGCAGATTGAGCGGGGTGAATCCAGTCCGACGGTGGCGACGCTGTGGAAGATTGCTACCGGGTTTAACGTGCCCTTTTCCTTTTTTATCGACGGGAGCGCGTTGCCTTCCGGCACCATATCGGGATTCAGTCAGCCCAACGCTGACATGTCGGTACGCTCCGTGCTGCCTTACGATCCGCAACTGCGATTTGATCTGCTGGCGGTGGAGCTGGCCGCGGGCGCGCAGAGCCATTCCTCGCCACATGAAGCGGGCTGCGTGGAGCAGGTGGTGGTTATTGAGGGCGAACTGTTGCTGGGGGTCAACGATCGCTGGCGGCGTCTGCTAAAAGGCGAGGCGTTTCAGTTCAGCGCCGACGTGCCGCACAGCTACCGCAACCCGCTCAGCACGCCGCTGCGCTTTCACAGCCTGATTCACTATCTGCAGCGCCCGGACGTTACAAATTGATACCTGAGCAAACTACACAGTTTACCTTCGTATCTTTATACTTTCGCTTATCGATGGAGACGGGAAATGCGCGATCTGACTGAATCTGCTGCCACGCTGCGCATGCTGGTGGGCAAGCTGGGTCGCCGGTTGCGCGAATCGGCACCGCCTGGCGAACTCACCTGGTCGCAGGTGGCGGTGCTGGGGCATCTGGTGCGCGACGGGGCGATGACGGTGACGCAACTGGCCGCCGCCGAGGGCGTGCGCACCCAGTCAATGGGGACGACCGTCGCCGGATTAGTGGCGGCAGAACTGATAACGGGCGAGCCCGATCCCCATGATGGCCGTAAAACACGCTATCTGCCCACCGCATCGAGCCTGGCGGTAATTACGTCGAGTCGTGCAATGCGCGATGACTGGCTGGTCAGGACACTGGATGCGCGGCTCAGTCCGGCAGAGCAGCAACAACTGATCGACGTTCTCCCTCTGCTGCAACGACTCACTGACTATTGAACCTGAGGATCCAACATGGCTGTAACCACACTTGATGCAAAAACTGCGCTGATTGTTATCGACCTGCAACATGGCATTGTAGCGCTGCCTCTGGTCCATGAGCCGCAGCCGGTGATCGAACGCTGTGCCGATCTGGCTGAGGCATTTCGCGCGCACGACCTGCCGGTGGTGCTGGTTAACGTGGCCGGTGGGGCACCTGGCCGTAACGAGCAGGCGCGTCACAACGGCGATCTGCCTGACGACTGGGCCACGCTGGTTCCGGCGATGACGCCGCAGCAGAATGATCTCACCATCACCAAGAAAACCTGGGGCGCGTTTCATAACACGGCGCTACATGAGGAACTGCAAAAGCGCGGCATTACTCAGGTCGTGATCTGCGGTATTGCGACCAGCATCGGCGTGGAGTCGACGGCACGTCAGGCGTATGAATTAGGTTACAACGTCACGCTGGCGACCGATGCGATGACCGATCTCAACATGGATACGCACAACAACAGCGTAAAATTGATATTCCCGCGCCTGGGTGAATCCGGCAGCTGTGAGGATATTGTGGCGCAGCTAAAATCCCGTGCCTGATAAGCGTATGACGGTATGATCCGGGCCACCGCAATGGTGGCCCGGATAGTTTTAACGGAAGGCGTAACCCAGCGTCACACCGACGCTATAGTTGCGGCCCGGCGCAGACTCGAAGTAGCGACCATTGCTCTCATTCACAATCACTGAACCCACGTAGTGCCGGTCAAACAGGTTATCGACCCGGCCAAACAGATCCAGCGTCCAGTTCTCCACCAGCCACTTATAGCCACTGTTTACGGCCGCCACGGTGTAAGACGGGGTATTCACGTTGTTCTGATCTTCAGCGGCGATCTGGCTCAGATAACGCACTTCACTGCCGGCGTAAAAGCCCTGTTCCGGCAGATAGCCGAGTCCGGCGTACGCCATGTTTCGCGCGATGCCCGGAATGCGGTTGCCGTCACAGCTATCGCTGCCGCAGGCGTTGCTGCGATAACGCGCATCCAGCAGTGTATAGGCCATCTTCAGCCGCCAGTCCCAGGCAAACTGCTGATCCAGGCTTAACTCCAGACCGCGGCGGCGGGTCTGACCGGCATTTTTATAGGTAGTTCGTCCGCCGCTGCTGGTATCCGCCACAATCTCATCGCGGGTATCGGTCTGGAACAGCGCCGCGCTGACCAGGCCATTGCCGATGCGTTTTTTACTGCCGATCTCCAGCGTGTCGCTGGTGGCCGGTTTCAGCCCCAGGTTCAGGCCGGTCGCGCCATCCGAGCGGTAAGAGAGCTCATTAATGGTCGGCGTTTCAAAGCCGCGTCCGGCGGAGATCCACGCGTTCCAGCTCGGGTCAAACGCATATTTCAGCGCCGCCGCGGGCAGCCACTTGTGATACCGCGCCTCACCGCTGTCGTCACCGTTACCGGGCCGGATATAGAAGTCATTGGAATCAAAGTTAACGGTGCTGAAGCGCACGCCTGCATCCAGCGACAGTTTATCGGTGAGCTGCCAGTTGGTCTGCACATAAGGATCGAGCGTCCACATCAGGTTGCGCTCGTTGCGGCGCAGATTGCCCTGTTCGCCCAGCTGCGTTACGCCGCTGCTGACGGTGTAGTTTTCATAACCCTTGCGGCGCTCGGTCATGGTTTCGTAGTCGAGTCCGCCGGTCACCGCCACCGGCATCGACAGCAGCGTGTCGCGATGGGTCCAGCGCGTATCGACGCCCTGATAGTGGCGGGTAAGGTCGATCACGCCTCCTGGATGAGAGGGATTACGCTGAACGGCGGCAGGAATGGACTGGAACTGCGTGGTTTCACGCACTCCTGCATAGAGCATTACGCTGAGGTCATCGTTTTCACTCATCTGGCGCTGATAACGCAGGCCGCCCTGGGTCTGATCGACCGTTTTACGGGTGTTGTAAAGCGTAACGTTACTGACCACCTGGCGCGGATTGTCACGCCACTGCGCTTCGGTTAAGCCGCCGGGATCCTGGGCGTCAATGTGCACGCTGTTAAACAGCAGCGTCAGGGTACTGACATCATCGATGCGCACGCCGAGCCGGGCGTTGCCGAGGTTTTTCTGCGCAGAACTGTGATCGCGATAACCGTGGGTCGTAAAGCGTGAGGCGGAGACGGTGTAGTTCACATCCCCGGCGTGCGTGCCGTCACCGGTTGCGCCACTGGCTTTAACGCTGTTGCGCCAGCTGCCGTAACTGCCGTACCAGCTGCTCGCTTCCAGCGTGGCCGGCTGCTGACCCTGCTGGGTGGTCACATTGATCACGCCGCCCGATGCGTTGCCATAGAGCGCAGAAAAGGGGCCGCGCAGCACCTCGACATGATCAATCGAGCCGATATCAATATTGGAGGTCTGCGCCTGACCGTCCGGCATGGTGGCCGGGATGCCATCCACATAGATGCGCAGCCCGCGTACGCCGTAGGTTGAGCGGGAGCCAAAGCCACGCATCGACAGCTGCAGGTCCTGGGCGTAATTCTGGCGGTTTTGGATCTGCAGACCCGGCACGCTGCTGAGGTTTTCCGACAGGTTAACGCGCGGCGCAGCCTGACGCATATCGTCGCCGCTGACCACACTCAGGGCGGCGGGGGTATCAAACTCGTTAAGGCCCGTTTCTGGCGGGGCGGCCGTGACGACCAGGGTATTGTCATTGTCTGCTGCCAGCAGCGGCAGCGGCAAAATGGCAGGCAACATCAGCAGCGTCGCCTGCCGCAGAGAGAGTATTTTCATTATCAGAGGCCTGAAAAGAGAAGCATAAATGAACCAGGTGGAACAATTGCCGCATAGGGTAAGGCTTCGGGGTGCCGGGGTACACCGTTTCACGCTGGATTTTTTCTCTGTTTACCGCCAGGCTGGAATCCATCTTTTGCAGTAATAAGGCATCCAGCATTGACGGATGCAGACACAAACTTATGGGAGTCAGCATGAAACAACCTGAAGTGGCGGTTCTGGGATTAGGCGCAATGGGGCATGCATTTGCCGCCAACCTGCTGAAAAAAGGCTTTCGCGTACACGGCTGGAACCGTACCCGCGCGCGCGGCGAGGATTTGCTGGGCGCCGGATTGCAGCTGGCTGATTCACCGGCAGAGGCGGTACGCGAGGCAGATGTGGTAATCGCCATGCTCTCCGACGGTGACACCACAGAGCAGGTGCTGCATCAGGCCAAAGCGGCGTTTAAGCAGGGTGCGACGCTATGTCAGATGGGCACCATCGGCGTGGAAAAAACCGATGCGCTGATCGCCTTTTTCACAGCGGAACGACCGGATCTGCTGTTCATCGACGCGCCGGTTTCCGGCACCAAAGCACCCGCAGAAAACGCACAGATTCTGGTGCTGGCCAGTGGCGATCAGAGCCGTGCCCAGGCGGCAGAAACGGTGTTTGCCGCCATCAGCAAAGAGACAAAGTGGCTGGGCGAGGCGGGCAAAAGCACCCGCATGAAGCTGGTCATCAATAGCTGGCTGATTGGCATGATGCAGAGCCTGGCAGAGAGCACCCGGCTGGCGGAGGCGTTCGGCTTTTCTACCGACGATCTCTGGCAGGTGCTGGAGGGCGGTCCGCTGGCCGCACCGTATGCAAAAATGAAGCTCGGGATGATCGCCAGCGACGACTTCACGCCGCAGATGCATCTGGTCTGGGCGCTGAAAGATGCCCGCCTGGCGCTGGATGCCGCAGAGACGCCGCTGCCGGCGCTGGAGAATATCGCCCAGCTCTGGCAGCAGGCGGTGGAGGCCGGACACGGTGAAGAGGACCTGGCGGTGATCTACCGCTACCTGAAGGCGCAATGAGTCAGCAACATTTTGACTTCAGCACGCGTCCGCTGGTGCCGCTGGCACACGATTACCTGCACGGTGCCAGCGAACCCTGGCACCAGCACGCCTGTGCCCAGCTGATCCACACCCTGAGCGGCGTGGTACGGGTGGAGACGGAGTATGGCAGCTGGATTGTGCCGCCGAGTCGCGGCGTCTGGCTGCCCGCATTTACCCGTCATGCGCTGCAGATTACCGGCAGTGTGGCGGCGCGCACGCTGTTTATCGATCCGCTGGCGCGCGCCGATCTGCCCGCCAGTTGTCAGGTGGTGCAAATCTCACCGCTGCTGCGCGAACTGATTGTCACGGCGCTGAGCCTGCCAGATCGTTACGCCGCAGGCAGTCGGGCCGAGCGGGTGATGGAGTTGATTCTGGATGAAATCCGCGGCATGGAGGTGCTGCCATTTGCCTTGCCGACGCCCGACAGCCCCCGTTTACAGGCCCTGTGCGAGCTGATTCAGCAGACGTCCGGTGAAAGCTGGACGCTGCTGCGCGCCAGCGCCCACCTGAATGTTTCGGGCCGCACTCTGGCCCGCCATTTTATGCGCGAAACCGGCCTGCAGTTCAGCGACTGGGTGCGCCGCGCCCGCCTGGCTATCGCCCTGACGCGACTGGCGCAGGGCGACTCCGTACTGCGGGTGGCGCTGGAGCTGGGCTATGAAAGCCCCAGCGCGTTTAGTGCGATGTTTCGTCGTCTGCTGGGCGCCTCTCCGACGGACTACTTTTCGCCTGCAGAAACTGGCCTGCTGCGCTGAGCAGCGCCTGCATCGCGGCGCGGGCAGCGTCATTGTCGATACTCACTCCCCAGGCTCGCGCGCCACGGGCATCCACGCAGCTGATATAGGCCACCGAGCGGCTGTCACTGCGCCGTCCCAGCGTATGCTCGTGATAGTCCTCGATGGTCAGATGCAGATCAAACGCGCTGCGCAGGGCACTGACCGCCGCCGACAGCCAGCCGTTGCCGCTGCCGGTCAGCATCAGCGATTGTGTCTGATACACCACGCTGGCGCTAATCTGCGTCTGCCCGCCGCTGTCACTCTGGCTGTCAGCCCGTTGTAATGCCAACGCGGGCTGCGTTACGCCATACTGGCGGCAGAAGAGCTGCCACAGCGCGTAGTGCGTCATCTCTCCGCCGTGCCGGTCAGTCTCCTGCTGAACACAGCGGCTGAAATCCTGCTGCAGCGCTCGCGGCATTTGTAACCCGTGATTCTGCTCCAGCAGCCAGGCGGCCCCGCTTTTTCCCGACTGGCTGTTGACGCGGATCACCGCCTCATAGCTACAGCCAATGTCGGCCGGGTCCAGCGGCAGGTAAGGCATCTGCCACTCTGTTTCCTGCTGCTGAGCGCGGATGGCAAACCCTTTTTTGATTGCATCCTGATGAGAACCAGAGAAGGCAGTGAAGACCAGCTCGCCCGCATAGGGATGGCGCGGATGAACCGGCAGCTGGTTGCAGCGGGTTACCACTTCAATCACCTCATGCATCTGGCTGAAATCGAGCTGGGGCGAAACGCCCTGGGTATAGAGATTCAGCGCCAGCGTCACCAGGTCCACATTGCCGGTGCGTTCACCGTTACCAAACAGACAGCCCTCGACCCGGTCAGCGCCCGCCAGCAGCGCCAGTTCTGCGCAGGCGACGCCGGTGCCGCGATCGTTGTGCGGATGCACGCTGATGCAGACGGCATCACGGCGGCTGAAGTGACGGCAGAAATACTCAATCTGATCGGCATAAACGTTGGGGGTATTGACCTCTACCGTGGCGGGAAGGTTAATGATCATCGGGCGCTGCGCGTCCGGTTGCCAGACATCGGCTACCGCCTCGCAGATCTCCAGCACAAACTCCGGCTCGGTAAAGCAGAAGGTCTCTGGTGAATATTCAAAGGTCCAGTGGGTGTCCGGCTGCGCCTCGCATTCGGCGCGGATCTGCCGTGCACCAGCGGTGGCCAGCGCCACGATTTCCGCTTTGCTCTGCTTAAATACCCGCTCGCGAAACAGCGGCGCGGTGGCGTTATAAAGATGCACGATGGCGCGCGGGACGCCCTGCAGCGCCACAAACGTGCGGGCAATCAGGTCTTCCCGCGCCTGAGTCAGTACCTGTAACGTCACATCCTCCGGGATACGCTGTTGCTCAATCAGGTCGCGGACGAAACCGAAATCCGTCTGCGAGGCAGAGGGAAAGGCGACCTCGATCTCCCGAAACCCGCAGCGCAGCAGCAGATCCCAGAAGGCCATTTTGCGTTCCCGATCCATCGGTTCTGCCAGCGCCTGATTGCCGTCACGCAAATCGGTGGAAAGCCAGCGCGGCGCCTGGGTCAGCTGGCGTGAGGGCCACTGGCGATCGGGCAGGGTGATCAGCGGGGAGGGACGATATTTATCAGCGGGTCGGGTCAGCATAGGAGTCTCCTGTGGTTTTTTTATCAGTCTGCCGACACGGCTCCGGGTCCGCGCGCGCAAGGCTGACAACCTGACGCGCAAAAGTGACAATACCCTGCATGACCTGCATGACCTGCATGACCTGCATGACCTGCATGACCTGCATGACCTGTGTTGCCCTGCGTGCGCTCTGGTTTGGTGAATCCGCCGGGCAGGGTTAGCATGGTCACCTGTTTATCCGGGTGAACACTTATGCTGATTTTTGACGGCCACAATGATCTCTTGCTTAACCTCTGGCTGCATCATCGCGATGCACCCGTGCAGGCGTTTTATCAGGGCATTGAATGGGGCCACCTCGACTATCCGCGCATTCAGCAGGGCGAGATGGGCGGCGGGCTGTTTGCGATTTTTGTGCCGCCGCAGGCGTACATTGCCAGCACTGTTCCGGCCCGCGCCGATGAGCCGTATGAACCGCTGCAAATCATGTGGCAGCAGCTCGATATCCTGAGGCAGCTGGCCGAGGCACCAGGCGGACGGGCGCGACTCTGCCTCAGCAGTGACGAGATTGCCGCCTGCCGCGCGGAAGGCGTGCTGGCGATGGTGGCGCACATTGAAGGTGCCGATGCGCTGGACGAAGAGGGCGAGCAGCTGCACGCCTTCTGGCAGGCGGGTGTGCGCAGTATCGGGCCATTCTGGAATCTGCGCAGCCGCTTTGGTGAAGGCGTCAGTGGCTCGTTTCCCGGCACGCCCGATACCGGGCCGGGGCTGACCGCCGTCGGTGAAAAGCTGATTCAGCAGGCGAGTAGCCTGAAGATGATGATCGACGTGTCGCACATGAATACCAATGCGTTCTGGGACACCGCCCGGCTTTCCCGTGCGCCCCTGGTCGCCAGCCACTCCAACGCGCACGCCCTCTGCCCACAGCCGCGCAATCTGACCGACGATCAACTGGTAGCGATCCGCGACAGCGGCGGTCTGGTTGGCATTAACTTTGGCAATGCGTTTCTGCGCGCCGATGGAAAACGCGACTCTGAAACGCCATTAACAGAAATTGTTAAGCATTGTGATCACCTGTTGAAGATAATGGGCAGCGACCATGTGGCCTTTGGCTCTGATTTCGACGGGATTACCCCTCCGGCCGCGCTGGGCGATGTCAGCGGAATGCCGCGATTGCTCGCCGCTTTTCAGGAAGCGGGCTATGATCAGAGACTGACAGAGAAGCTGGCATGGGGAAACTGGCAGCGGGTTTTACATCTGACCGGGCTGTGATAACAATTTCCTTATGTTCCGGGCTTGATCCCGACGCGCCATTGGCGCAACATCTGCCTGGAAATTGTTACGGTGTTCTCATTTAACAGCCGTCACGCCGATTTCAGACAGCACATTTACTGTTAACCAAGAGGAAGTAACTCATGTGGAAAAAACCAACTTTCGTTGATATGCGTCTCGGTCTGGAAGTGACTCTTTACATCTCCAACCGTTAATCGTTCTGCCCGCCCTCTGAGCGGGCATTTTTTTCAACTTCTGGTTGTCCTCTATGTTTATCAAAATCCTCGGCTCAGCCGCGGGTGGCGGGTTTCCGCAGTGGAACTGTAACTGCGCCAACTGCCACGGCGTGCGTAATGGCACCATTCAGGCTCAGGCACGCACACAATCGTCGATTATCCTCAGTGATAACGGCGAAGACTGGGTGTTATGTAACGCGTCACCTGACATCGGCCAGCAGATCCTGTACACGCCAGAACTGACCCGCAAGGGCGTACTGCGCGGCACGGCGATCGGGGGAATTATCCTGACCGACAGCCAGATCGATCACACCACCGGGCTGCTGAGCCTGCGTGAGGGCTGCCCGCATCAGGTCTGGTGTACGCCGGAAGTGCATGCCGACCTCAGCACCGGCTTCCCGATCTTTCCGATGCTGACCCACTGGAACGGCGGTTTACAGCACCGGCCGATTGCGCCACTGACCCCGTTCAGCGTCGATGTCTGCACCGATTTGCAGTTCACCGCGATTCCTATTATCAGTAATGCACCGCCTTACTCGCCGTATCGCGACCGGCCGCTGCCCGGTCATAACGTGGCGCTGTTTATTGAAAACCGGGCGAATGGGCAGACGCTGCTCTACGCGCCAGGTCTGGGCGAACCGGATGCGGTGATCCTGCCGTGGCTGCAAAAAGCGGATTGCCTGCTGATTGACGGCACCGTCTGGCAGGATGATGAACTGCTGACCACCGGGGTGGGTAACAACACCGGCAAGGCGATGGGGCATCTGGCGCTGGCGGAAGAACAAGGGCTGATGGCGCTGCTGGCGTCGCTGCCGGCAAAACGTAAAATTCTGATCCACATTAACAACACTAATCCGATCCTCAATGAGCAGTCACCCCAGCGTCAGTTTCTGACGGAGCAGGGAATAGAGGTGAGCTGGGACGGAATGGCGATCCACCTTCAGGGCTAAATCATGCAGATTACTGACACGCTGTCGCCGCAGGCTTTTGAACAGGCCCTGCGCGACAAAGGCGCTTTCTACCATATTCATCACCCGTATCACATCGCGATGCATAACGGTCAGGCCACGCGCGAGCAGATTCAGGGCTGGGTGGCGAACCGCTTCTATTACCAGACCACTATTCCGCTGAAAGATGCGGCGATCATGGCGAATTGCCCCGATCCGGCTACCCGCCGTAAATGGGTGCAGCGCATCCTTGACCACGACGGCAGTAACGGCGAAGAGGGCGGCATTGAGGCCTGGCTGCGGCTGGGCGAGGCGGTCGGGTTGACGCGCGAAGAATTATTGTCTGAGCAACATGTGCTGCCGGGCGTACGCTTTGCGGTCGATGCCTATATTAACTTCGCCCGCCGCGCTAACTGGCAGGAGGCGGCCTGCAGTTCACTTACCGAGCTGTTCGCCCCGCAGATCCACCAGTCACGACTCGACAGCTGGCCGCAGCACTATCCGTGGATCAAAGAAGAGGGCTACTTCTACTTCCGCAGCCGCCTGGGTCAGGCGAACCGCGATGTGGAGCATGGCCTGGCACTGGCGCTGGAGTACTTCACCACCGCCGAAACGCAGAACCGGATGCTGGAAATTTTGCAGTTTAAGCTCGATATTTTATGGAGCATGCTTGACGCCATGACCATGGCTTATGAGCTGAAACGTCCGCCTTATCACACCGTCACCGACAAGGCGGCGTGGCACACCACTCGACTGGTATAACAGATGAATGAAAACTCGATTGCCGCGTTTCGTCGCGGCTACCGCATGCAGTGGGAAGCTGCCCAGGATACCCATGTGGTGCTCTATCCCGAAGGCATGGCGAAGCTGAACGAAACCGCCGCCGCCATTCTTGAGCTGGTGGATGGCAAACAGGATATCGCCGCAATTATCGCAACGCTGGATAGCCGGTTCCCTGAGGCGGGCGGTGTGGGGCCGGACGTTTTAGAGTTCCTGCAGTCAGCCCATGAACAGAAGTGGATACAGTTCCGTGACCCCGCATAAACCTGGCGTGAATCCGCCGCTCTGGCTGCTGGCCGAGCTGACCTATCGCTGTCCGCTGCAGTGTCCCTACTGCTCCAACCCGCTGGATTTCGCACAGCAGGAGAAGGAGCTGACCACGGAACAGTGGATTGAGGTCTTTCGTCAGGCGCGCGCCATGGGCAGCGTCCAGCTCGGATTCTCCGGCGGCGAACCGCTGGTGCGTAAAGATCTGCCAGAGCTCATTAAAGCGGCGCGCGATCTCGGCTTCTACACCAATCTGATCACGTCGGGCATTGGCCTGACGGAGAAGAAGCTGGATGCGTTCAGCGAGGCCGGTCTGGATCATATCCAGATCAGCTTCCAGGCGAGTGACGAAACCCTGAATGCGGCGCTGGCCGGGTCGAAGAAAGCGTTTCAGCAGAAGCTGGAGATGGCGAAAGCGGTAAAAGCGCACGGCTATCCGATGGTGCTGAACTTTGTGCTGCATCGCCATAATATCGACCAGATTGACAGGATCATTGACCTCTGCATTGAGCTGGAAGCGGATGACGTTGAGCTGGCAACCTGTCAGTTCTACGGCTGGGCGCAGCTCAACCGCGAAGGCCTGCTGCCGACGCGTGAGCAGATCGCTCAGGCGGAAGCGGTGGTCAGGCGCTACCGCGAGCGGATGAGCACCACCGGCAATCTGACCAATCTGCTGTTTGTCACGCCGGATTACTACGAAGAGCGACCTAAACCCTGCATGGGTGGCTGGGGTGCCATTTTCCTCAGCGTCACACCAGAGGGCACCGCGCTGCCGTGCCACAGTGCGCGCCAGCTGCCGGTAGAATTTCCGTCGGTACTGACACAGCGCCTGGACGATATCTGGTACAACTCGTTCGGCTTCAACCGCTATCGTGGTTTTGACTGGATGCCGGAGCCGTGCCGCTCCTGTGATGAGAAAGAGAAAGATTTTGGTGGCTGTCGCTGTCAGGCGTTTATGCTGACCGGTAATGCTGACAACACCGATCCGGTCTGCAGCAAATCACCGCATCACGGCAAAATCCTTGAGGCCCGGCGTGAGGCGGATTGCAGCGACATTAAAATTGGTCAGCTGCAGTTCCGCAACCGCAGCAACTCGCAACTGATCTACAAAACCCGGAACCTCTGATGACCCCGCGCGGCCTGGTGATAAACGGTCTGATGGTTGAACTGGTGCATCAGGCTGATGCCAGCCAGGCCGCCGCCCTGATTCAGATAGGGGCAGGGAGTCACGACGAGCCGGATCGCTGGCCCGGACTGGCGCATCTGCTGGAGCATCTGCTGTTCACCGGCAGCACCGGCTGGCCCGACGAGGGCCGGCTGATGAGCTGGATCCAGACGCAGGGCGGCAGGGTTAATGCCACCACGCTGGCCCGGCGCAGCGCGTACTTCTTTGAGGCCACGCCGTCACTGCTGGCAGACGGTCTGGCAAGACTGCAGGATATGCTGGTCTCTCCGCTGCTTGATAATCAGGCGATTGCGCAGGAAGTGGCGGTCATCGACGCGGAATATCGGCTGTTGCAGCGTCATGAGCCATCCCGCATCGAAGCGGCATTGCTGCACGCCGCAGCAACCCCCGCTGAATTTCAGCGCTTTCATATCGGCAGCCGGGCGAGCTTTGGCAATGAGCTGTCGGCGCTGCAACGGGCATTGCGCCAGTTTCACCAGCGCTACTACGTTGCCAGTAATATGCGGCTCTGGCTGCAGGGACCGCAGTCGCTGGATGCGCTGGAAGAGCTGGCGCGTCAGTTTGCCGCCGCGCTGCCTGCCGGTCAGTGGCAGCAGGATCTGGCACCGCCGCAGCTCAACAGCGATACCGGCTGGCAGCTGGCAGAGACTGCCCAGGCAGCGTTGTGGCGCACCTGGCTGCTGGATAACAGTGACGGTGTCACGTTATGGCGTGAATTTCTGTTGGATGAAGCGCCCGGCTCGCTGCTGGCTACTCTGCGTGAGCAGGGACTGGCGGAGGCGCTGGAGCTGAAATGGATTTATCAGGCTGAAGATGCGTGCTGGCTGGCGCTGGGTATCGAAACCAGCGAGCCTGCGAGGGTAAATCATCTGGTTAATGGTTACATCGATGCGCTGCGCCAGACGAATAATCAGCAACATCAGCACTATCATCAGCTTGCACATCACTACTTTGTGACGTTGTCACCACTGGAGCAATTGCGTCAGCGCGCTATCGGCTTCGCACCTGATGAAAGGCTGCCTGCGCTGCAGCCATTGCTGAAGAAACTCACCCATGCGTCTGGCACCGTGCTGTGCTGTACGTCACAACCGGCAAGGGAACACATCGTCACGCAGGGCTTCACTCTGGCGCTGACTGCCTGTGAGCCAGCCCCGGATGAGACGCTGCCCGCTGCCCGTTTCACCTTCTATCCGCCCGACATCACTGCGACGCCTGCGCCGCTGCCCGCGCAGGCGGTGGCATTGCCGCATCATCAGTCAGATGACCCGCAGGCAACGCTTATCCTGCGACCGGAGTTCTGGTCAACCTTTACTGCGGAGACGGGAGAAACGCTGGGCCGGCGGTTGCGTCCGCTATTTGCGGCGCTGCGTCATCAGGGGGGGCACGGCAGCTGGCAGGAAACAGAGGGCGTGTGGCAACTGACGCTCCGCCTGACAAAGGATGAGGCGGTAACTGACCAGACGCTGAGCCAGATTGTCTCTGCCCTGGCATTGCCGGTTGAGGCAAATCTGCCATCGCCTGTCGAAAGCATCGCTATCCGTGCGTTGCTGCGACAGTTGCCTTATCAGCTGGCAGCCAATGTTACGCCAGGGTGCTGGCGGGCGGCGCTGAAGGGCGGCAACGCCGCGCTGCATTCACGCATTGCCCGACGGCTGAGCGCGCTGTCGCTGCCGGTTAACCCGGACACGCCGCCCAAGCGTATGACCACGCAGACCGGCATGACGCGCCTTCCACACGCCAGTGCAGACAACGCGCTGCTGCTGTTTATTCCGCTGCAGCGTCCTGAACAGCTGGCTGCATTGCGCGCACTGGCGCTCATCTACGAGCCACGTTTTTTCCAGCGCTACCGCGTTGAGCAGCCAATAGGTTACGTGGTCAGCAGCCGCTATATGCGCTGCGCTGATGAAGAGGGGGTGTTATTTGCGCTACAGTCGCCCGATTACAGTGCGCTGTCACTACTGCGCTACTGCCGTAACTTCCTGCGGTCACTGAACGAGACGCTGGCGGAATGTGATCTTGTGGCCCTGAAAGCGCGACTGCTGAGCCAGCAGGTTGAGCAGCCACTGGCCCTGCTACGCCGTGAAAATGGCCTGGCAGAACCGGACGCGACGCAGATTGCGGCGCTGACCCTTGCAGATTTACTGCAATTGCACCGCACGCTGATTCAGGATCGCCGCCGCTGGCGGGTGCTGTTTACCGGCGGGAATACGTAGTGACCGGTTTTAAGGTTGCTGAATTTATTTGAAAATTACCGACAAATCTCTTCACTGTCTATTCCGGGAAAACTGGACCACACTCAATTCACTTTTGTCCGCATAAGGAATTGACCGTGAAGAACATCAAACGCATTGCACTGCCCCTGTTAGCCGCTGCTACCCTCTACGCTCCGTTA
The DNA here is from genome assembly GCF_025153065.1 of Pantoea sp. XY16. Lineage (NCBI taxonomy): Bacteria > Pseudomonadati > Pseudomonadota > Gammaproteobacteria > Enterobacterales > Erwiniaceae > Pantoea > Pantoea sp. XY16. The sequence goes on from NZ_JANZNP010000004.1 coordinate 124,316, forward strand.
TCTCAGGCTGAGGCGATGCACTACCAGCTGAACCCTGAGCATACGTCGGTAATTGTTGCCTGGAACCACTTTGGCTTCTCAAATCCTACCGCGGATATCCCGGACGCAACCGGTACTCTGGTGTTCGATAAAGATCATCCGGAGGCCTCACGCGTTGACGTGACCCTGCCAGTCAGCAAAATCGACAGCCACGTCACGGCGCTGACCAAAGAGTTCAAAGGTACCGAATACTTCGACACCGCCAAATACCCGACAGCGACCTTCCACAGCATCAAAGTGGTGGCGAAGGGCGACAATAAATTTGACGTTGAAGGTAACCTGACCCTGAAAGGGATCACCAAACCGGTTACGCTGCACGCGACGCTGAACAAGCAGGGCGAGCATCCGATGGTCAAGAAGCAGGCGATTGGTTTTGACGCCACCGGCACCATCAAGCGTTCTGACTTCAAGCTGGACAAATATGTCCCTGCGGTAAGCGACGACGTTACGCTGACGCTGTCTACCGAAGCTTACGCGAAGTAATCAACGGATGGCGTAGCCCCTCTGGCTGCGCCATCGTTTTTCCCTTTAATTCGTCAGCTCTGCAGACTCTCCAGCGTGACAGACGCCCCGCCACAGACGATAACCAGCACGTTATCATCCGATTTAAAGCCGATTTTCCCGTCATACAGCATCGATAATGAGACGCCACAGGCTGGCTCTGTCAGAACACGATGATCGTCCAGGAAGCGGCGACAGGCATTCACAGCTTCATCATCGCTCACAACCTTTCCCCTGACATCTGCGCGGCGTGCCACGTTAAACGCATTTTCACACACCTGACTGGCTGCCAGCGTAGTGGCGATACCGCTGACCCGGTCCAGCGTGACCCGCTCCCCGGCTTCCAGCGCAGCGTTAAGCGACGCGGTTCCCTCAGTTTCAACCGCATAAATCGGGATATGGCTGAGCTGATGCTTTTCCAGACCCTGGGCAATGCCGGAGAGCAGACTGCCTCCGCCCACGGAGAGGATTACCGCATCGGGACGTAACCCTTCATCAATCACTTCATCGACCAGCGTACTGATACCGTCCCACAGTAGCGGATTGTCAAAGGGATGGATGTAGATATGTTCCTGCGACGCCAGCGATAAAGCGTACGCGTTGGCCTCACTCCAGACGCTGCCGTGTACGATCAGCCTGGCACCTTCCTGTTCGATAAGCTGTCTGGCGCGCGCCGGGGTCGTTTCAGGTACCACCACCGTGACCGGGAGCCCCAGCCTGCGGCCGCTGTGCGCCACAGCAATACCCGCATTGCCGCCGGAGGAGCTGACAAACGCCTTAGCGCCCTGTGCAGCGTAGTACTGACAGATATGGCCTGCGCTTCTGAGCTTAAAGGATCCGGTCGGCTGCGCCGATTCCATTTTCAGCCAGACGTTGCTGCCGCTGAGCTGACTCAGTGGCAGGGAGTGAATGAGAGGGGTACGGATAGCTATTTCCATGCGTCTGATCCTGGTTAAATGGGGTCACAGAGAACCGGTTTGTCGTCACGGTGAACGTCGGTTTTGCCGTGCGGAATAGCAGCGTCGGACGCAGAAGAGAAAGTCACCCCTCAGAAAAAGCGTGGAGGTTTTTCCTTAAAAATCATTATCGTCAGGCTACCTGTTCTGTCTACATAGAAAGGTTATACCGAAGAATACGACTTGTTCGCAACAGCGATGCTGAATCGGCTTGCAGATTTTCTTTTTGCATCTTAATTGCGGTTTCTGTTCTGTGAAACCGGGAAAAATGAGGTGAAAGTCACAAATCTGCAACGCCACGTGAATGACCGATTTTACCTCCTCCTGCTTTCTGGCCAGCTCACCCCCGTCATCCGCTAACCCAATGATTTATATCGATTCGCCTTAAGCGCAATAAGTTGGAATAGTGTGAGTTAAATCACAAATAAAGGAGTGTGAATTGCCCTGTCAATATTCCTGTCTGAGAAAAACCGCGCGTAACTGTGATCTCCTCTGCAAATAGCAACCCCGCTAACCGGAAGAATAACCTTCAGCAGAGTAAGCCAGCGAGGTGAGGGTGATGCGAATTGGAATGGTGATCAGTGGCGGTGACGTGACCGGCATTAATAATTTTGTCTTCCAGATTGGGCGTATGGCACAGGCGGAGATGGTGATATTTGATGGCGGTATTCCCGGCCTGCTGCAAAATCATCATCGTGAGATCAGCCAGCGCGATCTGCTCGACTTTTCCATCGCCTCTATTCCGGTTATGCAATCGGGGCGCACTGAAAAGAAACTGGTGCGCAGCGAATATGAGTTAATTGCACGCCAGCTGAAAAGTGCCCGGATTGACATATTAATTATGGCGGGCGGAGACGGGTCGCTGCAATTTCTCCATACCCTGTCGGCGTATGGCGTGAATTGTTTTGGCGTCGGCATGACCATCGATAATGATGTTTTCGGCAGTGATTACACGCTGGGATTCTCCACCGCCTGCGAGCAGGTATTAAAAGAGGTGGCGAAACTGCGCAATACCGGCCGCGCCTTACCGGGCCGGGTTTTTATGCTGGAGTTGCTCGGTGGCTATTGCGGCGAATTAACGCTGCAATCCGCGATTAAATCTAACGCAGATATTGCGTTAATTCCGGAGTGCCAGATCCCGCTGCCACAACTGGCGCAGCGCATCACCGGGCGGCTGGCAGCGCAGAATAGCGTAGTCATCCTCTGTTCGGAAGGCTACACCCGTGAATATTCGCCCGGTTTTCAGGGGGCGATCGACACCTTAATCAAACAGCTTGAACCTCTCATTGGCGTGCGCATCCGTAAAACCATTATGGGTTACGGGCTGCGCAATGGTGATCCCACCTGCGAAGAGATCTTTCAGGGCACCATTATAGCCAGTGAAGTGGTGCGTTGTATTCAGTCAGGCATGCGGAATAAAGCGGTCATTATTAATGGCAGCAATAAACCAATCCCGATTGATTTAATAAGCATGCAAAAACGCCTGGTCGATATTGACGGGCACCATTACAAACTCGCTAAACAACTCAATATAGTGTGAGGAAAAACCATGCTGAAAATATTATGTGTCTGTGGTTGTGGATTAGGTTCCAGTTTTGCGATTGAGATGAGCGCAAAAGCGGTATTAAAAAAACTGGAGATTGAGGCCGATATCGATCACACCACCATTTCAGAAGCGAATGCCTTTAAGTCAGATATGATCCTGACGCAAAAAGCGTTTGCCGATGTTTTAAACGCCGACGCCAGTCCGGAGCAGATTAAACGGGTCATAATTCTTAACCGGCTCACCGATAAAGCGGAAATTGAGCAGAAGATCCTGGCCTTTTTAAAAGAACGCAATCAGAAGGTCGCCGCCCATGAATAGTGTGATCGACTTTCTGGTAAAAGATCTGCTGGGGCAGGCGTCGATTCTGATCGCCTTTATTGCCCTGATTGGTCTGCTGCTGCAAAAAAAATCGGCAGGCAAGGTGGTGGAAGGCACCTTTAAAACCCTGCTCGGCTTTTTAATTATGATGGCGGGTATCAATATTATTGTAGGCACCCTGACGTTCCTCAATACTATTTTTACCCATGGCTTTGGCATGCGCGGCTATATCACCGATGTGGCCGCCATTGCCGGGCTGGCTAACCGTGAGCTGGGGTCTGAAGTCGCGCTGACGCTGCTGGTGATCTTTATCGTCAATATCATCGTCGCGCGACTGACGCCCTTTAAATACATCTTCCTGACCGGCCAGGCGTTGCTGTGGATGGCGACCATTGGCGCGGTGATCGGTTATAAAGCGGGGCTGACCGGGCTACCGCTGATCCTGACCGGCGGTATCTTTGGCGGAATCATGGCGGTCGTGATGCCCGCGCTGGCGCAGCCGGTGGTGCGGCGCATCACCGACTCTGACGATGTCGCCCTGGGTCATTTCTGCACCATCGGTTATCTGGTCACGGCGGCGGTCGCCAAAGTGGTTGGCAAAGGATCGCGCTCCACCGAAGACCTGAAGCTGCCCGATAACTTTAAGTTTCTGCAGGATACCTATCTGTCGATGGCGCTGGTGATGGTGCCGATGTACCTGATTCCCGCCGTGGCAGCCGGTCCGGCCTTCATTGCCCAGTACAGCAACGGCATGAACTACCTGATGTACGCCTTTATGCAGTCGATTCAGTTCGTGGCCGGGGTCTTCGTGCTCTACAGCGGTGTCCGTCTGCTGCTGAACGAGCTGGTGCCTGCCTTCCGGGGTATCGCGATGCGCGTCGTGCCGGATGCGAAACCGGCACTGGACTGTCCGGTGATGTTTCCGTACGCCCCGAACGCGGTGATCGTTGGCTTCCTTGCCACCACACTTGGTTCCATCGTCGGCATGCTGGTCTTCCCGATGTTGGGTCTGGCGATGATCCTGCCTGGCCTGCTGACCAACTTCTTTGCCGGTGGCACCGCCGGCGTATTTGGTAATGCCATGGGCGGACGGCGCGGCGCAATGATCGGCGGCTTCGTCCATGGACTCTTTATCACCATTCTGCCTGCCATCCTGGTGCCGATGCTGGAGAGCTACGGCTTTACCGGCGTCACCTTCAGTGACTCCGACGTAATCAGTACCGGCCTGGTGCTCGGCCATGCCTTCCAGAATAACTGGCTGTTCGTCGCCCTGTTTATTGCCTTTGTTACCGCGCTTGCCTGGTTTGTTAATGGCAAATCGACCAAACCTCAGGAGGAAAAAATCCATGAAACTTTATAACTTCGCCGATCTGTTACAGCTGGCCAAACAGCGTGACTTTAAAGCGGTCGGTTCTTTTAATCTTCACTGTCTGGAGATGCTGCCCGCCTATTTTAAAGCGGCAGAGAAAACCAACAGCCCGTTAATGATTCAGATCTCTACAGGCACGGCGAAATATCTTGGCCACAAGCTGCTGGTTGATGCGATTAAATCGCTGTCAGAGAGTATGAATGTGCCGACCTGTCTGCATCTGGATCACTGTTTCGATTTAGCCGCGATTCAGACAGCGATTGATGCCGGATTCAGTTCTGTCATGTATGACGGCTCCCATCTGCCCATTGACGAGAATATTGCGAATACCCGCCGGGTCATCGATATGGCGCGGCCACACAATGTTTCGGTCGAGGCTGAGTTGGGTGCCATTGGCGGGTCGGAAGATGGTAAATGCGTAGAGATGGAGGCGATAGCGTTCACGCCCGTGGAAGATGCTCGCCGTTTCGTCGAAGAGACGGGCGTCGATATGCTGGCGATCTCTATCGGCACCGTACATGGCCTTTACACCGGTAAAGCGCATATTCAGCATCAGCGACTGGCGGATATTACGGCGGCAACGCATACGCCACTGGTGCTGCACGGCGGCACCGGCGTCAGCGATGAAGATATGCGGCTGGCGGTCAGCAGCGGGATTGAGAAGGTGAATGTCGGCACCGAAATGAACGTGCAGTGGGTAGCGCAGTGCAAATCGACCTTTGAAAAAGGCAAGGTCAATGACAGCGTGCGTAATTTCCTGGTACCGGCCAATGATGCAGTAACCAATGTACTGGTAGAGAAAATGCAGTTATTCCGGTAATGACACGTGCCGCCATCACCGGCTTAATGCGTTAACGATCTTTTATTCTCAGTTTATATTAGCCACCCCAATATTATGCGGGGCAGGAGAGCCTATGTTTGGATTCCTCAAAAAGTCTCAGGCTGCGGAACCACCCAGCGAGCAGCAGCAGGATCATCTGGCGGAATTAAGTCGCGAGAAAATAACGCAACTGGAGCAGCAGCTGGCGATTAATCCGCGTGATGGCGAAACGCAAAAACAATTAATGCTGGAATATAATCGTGCATTAAGCCTGTTTGCGAAAAGCCGTCGCTACCGCAATGAAATTGATGCGCTGTTTGTCAAAATCGATGAATTACGCAATGTGGTTCGCCAGTCGATTTAAGGAGAGCTGATGACGATTAAGCAGTTATTGCAAGAGGCAAACGCTATTCAGATTGGGATTGACGCCACGGACTGGCGTCAGGTTATCGCGCTGGCTGCCGAACCGCTGGTCAGCGGCGGTTATCTCGATGCCACCTATCCTGATGCCGTGATCGCTAATACGCTGGCCCATGGCGCTTATTATGTGTTTGAGGAGGGGATCGCCATTCCCCATGCGCGACCGGAAGCGGGGGTGATCCGCGACTGTTTCAGTCTGATCCTGCTGAATGAGCCGATCTCGTTTGAAGGCAGTGACAAGGCGGACATCGTGATTATGTTTGGCGCGCGCGACAGCAACGCGCATATCGAAGAGGGGATCCGCGCGATTGTGTCGCTGCTGGAGGATGAGGAGACGCTGGTCCGGTTACGTCAGGCCAGCAGCGTGGCGGAGGTTATCGACATTCTATGACGCAAAATACCCCCCTCAAACGCGTGGTGCTGATTAACGGTATTCCGGCATCGGGTAAAAGCACCCTGACGCACGCGCTGTCACAACATTTTGGCTGGCCGGTGCTGACACTCGACAGCCTGAAAGAGCCGTTTATGCAGGTTTTTTCCCCAGTCGATCGCCAGCGCAACCGGCAACTGGGCTGCGCGGCTTATCAGGCGATCTGGAACATCGTCGACCAGGCACCCGTCAGTCAGATCTGGCTGATTGATGCCTGGTTTGGTTTTCAGCCGCGCGCGCTGCTGGAGCAGGGACTGAAACAGGCGGGTGTCGATGAGGCGCTCGAACTGTGGCTCAGGATTGAGCCGGAGGTGGCGGTGGCGCGCTATCAGGCGCGACTGTCGCAGCGGCTGCCAGGTCATCCGGGGGCTGAGTATCTGCCGGAGCTGCGCCAGCTGGCGCACCAGGCCAGTCCGATGGCGTTGGGGCCGGTGTGTGAAGTGGATGCCTGCGCTCAGGATCTTGCGGCCGTTATCCGCTGGCTGCACCAGCAACTGACCAGAACCCGCTACACTTCAGCTCATCATCAGATGAGTGAGGAGTTGCAGGATGTCGTTACCCCCGTATCTGCAAACCGGTGAAAGCGCCGTGCTCTATGACGGCGTCTGTAAACTATGTAACGGCTGGGTTCAGTTTCTGCTGCGTCACCATCTGGCGCGGCAGGTCCGTTTTGCCTCAGTACAGAGCGAGCAGGGCAAAGCGCTGTTGCGCTGGGCCGGTATGCCGGAAGATAACATCAGCACCATTGTCTACATTGACGGTAATCAACACTGGCTGCGGGCGCAGGCGGTGTTCCGCGTGATGCAGCATTTGCCTGCCCCGTGGCGCGGGCTGGCGGTGCTGCGCCACTTTCCCGACGCGATCAGTAATTTTGCCTACGACCGCATCGCGTTAAACCGCTATAAGCTGTTTGGCCGCTACAGCAGCCAGCACGCGATCCAACCCGATTATCCGGGTCGATTTCTGCATGAGGTGGAGACGTCCGTTACATCGGAAGGGTAAAGACCGTGCGGTAGCGGCTGTCGTCGCTCTGCCAGGCCTCAGCGACCTCACTGAGTGGCCGCGACTGGAAGGGGATGGAAAATCCATGTGACGCGGCAGCCTACAGCATTTCCCCTATTGAGGCGATCAGCTCACGGTCTGGCACGCTGCCCAGCCCGCTTCCCATCAGCGTTAAGCCGGATGAACGCAGCAGTTTACTATGCAGAGAAATCTCCTGTCCGCTTAGCGAACCAATCTGGACAAACCGAACCACCTTGTCACCACCGCGTACCGCCGCCGTCATGATCGCCAGTGCACTCTCACCCCACAGATAATCCAGCACCACATCAACGCCTTCCGCCATCAGAGAAGGAAGCTCTGCCGATAATGCATCCAGCGTCAGTATGATATCAGCACCCTCACTCTGTAGCTGTTCCAGAGTCTCCCGGTTACGGCCTGTGGCAATGATTCTGCCTGCGCCCAGCGCACGGGCAATGCGGATCGCCAGACGTCCCGAGGTGCCGGTGGCACCATTTATCAGCACGGTCTCGCCAGGACGCAGTGCCGCCCGACGGGTCAGCGCCGCCCAGGAGGACATGCCCGGATTCGCGAGAGCGGCAGCCAGTACCACATCCAGACCGGCAGGCAGTGGAATAATATGTTCACTGTTGACCACAGTTCGCTCGGCCATGCTGCCCGCCGCGGCGTTAAACGTCAGAAAATAGACCGGCTCGCCCGTGTCGAGATATCCGGTACCGTCAATGCCGGGAATAAAAGGATAGTGCGCCACAGAGCTGTAGTGGGTGCCTGCCGCGCGGGCCTTTGCCAGCTGGCTGAGTGCCGCAGCGTTGACCGTCACCCGCTGCTGATGCTCACCGGGCTGGTGTTCCGGCATGTCGCCGTAGTGGGGTTGTGCGCCTGCCTGCCCGATTATTGCTGCTTTCATTGTTTATCATCCTTCTGTTCAGGAGTTAATGGGTGTAAAGTACACACATTATTCCTGCCTCTGGATGGCGTCAATGAAAAGTGTGCAAAATACACATAAATACGATGCGCTGCATGATTGTCTGCTGACAATTGCGGGCGCGCTTAACCGGCCTCAGCGCGATATGGCGATGATTAAAGCGGCGGGTATTGAGCTGGATCGGGCACTGTTTCCACTGCTGGTTCAGGTCAGCCGGTTCGGGCCAATCGGCGTGGGCGAACTCGCCGATCGGGTGGGTCGTGATTACAGCACGGTCAGCCGTCAGGTAGCGAAATTAGAGGAGACCGGGCTGGTCGTGCGGCAGAAAAACCGTCAGGACAAAAGGATCAACGAAGCCGCAATTACTGCGGCTGGCAGGGCGATGACCGATAAAATCGATGCGCAACGGGTGCAGGTTTATCAGCGCATTTTCCTCCACTGGCCAGAGAGCGACCGCGAGATGCTGGAACAGCTGCTCAGCAAATTCGTTAGCGATTTCAGCCAGACAGAAGGCGATGAAAACGATGATGACAAGCCTGATGCGGTTTAGGGGAAGAGGAATGTATGCCGGTTAATTTCGATCTCAACGATCTCTACGCATTTCGCGCGCTGGTGGAGTTTGGCAATTTTCGTCTGGCGGCGGAATCGATCTGCCTCTCACAGTCCGCGCTGAGCCGCCGGATCGACAAGCTGGAAACTACGCTGGGGATCAAACTGTTTGAGCGGACCACGCGCCGCGTCACGCTGACGCTGAAGGGGCATGCGTTTGCTCAGCGCTCGGAAAAGCTGCTGGCTGATTTTGAAGAGGTGATGGCCGATCTCAGTGAAGTGAGCTTAGCCCGCACCGGTCTGATCACCGTCGCCTGTGTGCCGTCAGCTGCCTACTACTTTATGCCTAACATCATCCGGCTGTTTCAGGCGCGCTATCCCCGCGTACGAGTCAAACTGGTCGACAGCAGTGCGGCCAACGTCTATGACGCGGTGATTGGCGGTCAGGCCGATTTCGGCATCAGTTTTTCCAGCCGGTCACAGCCGGATGTGCACTTCCAGCCGCTAATGGACGATCCTTATGTGGCGGCCTGTCGGCGTGACCATCCGATAGCCGGCAAAAAGAGTCTGAGCTGGCAGGCGTTTTATCAGTATGAGTGGGTTGGGCTGGATAAAACCTCCGGCAATCGCAACCTGCTGGATCTGGCGTTGCAGGCGGTTATGCCGGAGAAGTCCTGTATCTGCGAAACCCGGCACGTGACCACCATGCTGGGGATGGTTGAGGCGGGGCTGGGCATTGCTGCCGTCCCCGCCATGTCGATGCCAGGCTACGATCACGCCCTGCTGATGGCGGTGCCGTTAACCGATCCGCAGGTGAAACGCACCGTGGGACTGCTGCGCAAGAATGGCCGGACGCTGTCGCATATCGCCAGCGAACTGGAGAATCTGATTATTGAACAGTATCAGCGACGTTAGCGGGTTTTGACGCCATTACGCTGTGCAGGCCGCTGGCGTGCACTGCCTGCTGCGCCTCAGGCGAGGCGAGCCAGTGCAGCAGCTTCGCCGCCTCGTCGGGCTGCGCTGACCTGCGTACTACGGCACCGGCAAAGCGGGTGGTGTACTGCAGCGTGTCCGGCAGTTCGCCAATAAAAGTAACGCCTGATACCGGCAGCAGCTCACTGACCTGCTGAAAGCCGATGGCGTATTTACCGGCCGCGACCTCGGAGGCCACCGGAATGCGCTCAACCTTGACCGCCTTCGCTTTCACCTGATCCTCAATGCCCAGTCGGCTGAAGAGCTGACTGCTCACATATTTGCCACTGGCGCTGTCAGAGTAGGCGATAGAAGAGGCGTTCAGCAGGGTGGTACGCAGTGCGCTTTCGCTGCCGATTTTCACTGGCGTGGCACCCTGTTTGATCACCGCACCGATGCGCGAGTCCGCCAGCTCAACCCGTGAACCCGGCAGCGTCGCCCCCTTTTTTTGCAGATCGCTTAGCGCATCACCGACCATAATCACCACATCGGCCGGTTCACCGCGCGCCAGCCGCGCCGGAATGGCCTGTGGCGTCTTGCCCATTGACGGACCGGCAACCGTGTTAATGGTGATCCCTTCACGTTCGGCAAAGCGTGGCGAGAGCGTATCCCATGCCGCTTTAAATCCGCCGGAGATCATTACCGTCAGCTCTTTCGCCTGCGCCGTGGCGCTGCCCGCCACGCTGAACAGCAGGGCAGCGTACAGCGACATCGTTTTCAGTTTCATTTTCATTTCCTCAGCTAACGGTTTTATGGACAGGTGAGACGGCACTGCGGGTGCGGCGATAGAGATACAGTGTTGCGCCCAGTGCGCAGACAGCTGCGAAACTCATCCAGTAACCTGGCGAAGCTTTGTCGCCGGTCAGCTCGATCAGGCCGGTCGACATCACCGGGGTAAAGCCACCAAACAGCGCCGTTGCCAGGCTATAGGCCAGCGAGAAGCCCGCCACGCGCACTTCCGCTGGCATGATTTCGGTCAGTGCCGGGATCATCGCGCCGTTGTAGAGGCCATAAATCATTGAAAGCCACAGCAGCACGCCCAGCATCATGAAAAAGCCCGGTGCCGCCGCCAGCATGCTCAGGGCTGGATAGCTGGTGGCGATTGCCAGCAGGGTCATGGCAACCAGGACAGGTTTGCGGCCAAAGCGGTCAGAGATCGCGCCGCCAATCGGCAGCCAGATGAAGTTAGATACCGCCACCAGCAGCGTTACCAGCAGGCTGTCAGAGGCGCTCAGCAGCAGGACTTTCTTGCCAAAAGTCGGCGCGTAAACCGTAATCAGGTAAAACGCCGTGGTGGTCATCGCGACCATCAGCATCCCGGCAATCACCACCTGCCAGTTACTGAGCAGAATGCGGAACACCTGTTTCACATCAGGATGACTGCGACGATTGCTGAACTCCTGCGTCTCTTCCAGCTTGCGACGCAGCACGAAAATAAATGGCACAATCAGACAGCCAAACAGGAACGGAATGCGCCAGCCCCATTCGCGGATGGCACTCTCTTCCAGCACCGCGTTGAGGATAAAGCCCATCGCCGCCGCGACCATAATCGCGACCTGCTGACTGCCCGACTGCCAGCTCGTGTAGAAGCCTTTGCGGCCCGGCGTCGCGATCTCGGCCAGATAAACCGACACGCCGCCCAGCTCTGCTCCCGCGGAGAAACCCTGCAGCAGTCTGCCGATCAGCACCAGCAGCGGTGCCCACAGGCCAATACTCTGGTAAGAGGGGATCAGCACGATCATAAAGGTGCCTGCCGCCATGATGGAGAGCGTGACGATCAGCCCCTTGCGACGGCCGACCTTATCGATGTACGCCCCCAGCACCACTGCGCCAATCGGGCGCATCAGGAACCCTGCACCAAACACGGCAAAGGTCATCATCAGTGAGGCAAACTCACTGCTGGCCGGGAAGAAGGTATGGGCGATATAGGTGGCATAAAAACCGAACAGGAAGAAATCAAACTGTTCGAGGAAATTGCCAGAGGTCACACGAAAAATGGCGCCAATCCTGGCGCGGTGAGTCATGGGTGAGGTTGTCTGCATCAGTAACTCCAGTAAGGTATGACGCTTTTTGCCGCGCCTGTGACTGAAGAGTGGATCAGTGCCCGGCGCTAAATAAGTGCAAAAAGGACAATGATTAATGTGCGCACCGCATGATTTTATAGGGTTACTATTTAAAAGCATTTTGATTCATAAAGTTACAGAGACTGCCGATTTTGTCGGCGTGTTATCGGCTCTGAGGTGAGTTTGCGAAAATGTGACAGAATTCATAAGCCTGTTACGGGCAGATAAGGGGATTCCGGGCAGTGTGAAGCCGCCCGTGCAGAGTCTTGCGGCAAAGGGTCTCTGAACTCAGGCGAGCCATATCGCTCCAGGCTCGCCAGGACGCTGCTGCGGTAGCCTGCGAATCAACGGGACATTTACCGCCTCGACGGTGATCCGCTCCGCTTCCAGCACGGCACGCGCCCGTTCGCCTTCCGCAACCAGAAAATGGGCATGGCTCTGCGCACCAGACGAGAAGAGGCCGCCGCCTTCCAGGCCGATTCCATTACGGCCCAGCAGCGTGGCGAGACGGGAAAGGGTGCCTGGACTATTTTGCAGGATCACATGAATATCGAACATGTTAATTTACTCCCTGTTGTGAGGCATATTCTCTGACCAGCGCGGCGATATGAATGCGATAACCGGCAAAGAGGGTTTCACGGCCTTCACGCTGTGCGGCCTGGTGGCAGAGGTTATGTTTCCAGGCCTGCACCGCGGCGTCATCGCGCCACCAGGAGAGCGAGAGTATTTTTCTCTCATCACCCAGGCTCTGAAAGCGTTCAATAGAGATAAATCCATCACTGTCCTTTAACAGCGGTCTCAGGTCAGCGGCCAGTTGCAGATAACGCATCTGGTGTTCGGGGCGGGCTTCAGCTTCAAACAGTACGACAATCATCGCTATCTTCCTTCAGACGAGAGTAAAGAGGGTGATGGCGCAAAAATAGCGGGCGGAGCCAACCGATGCTTCGGCCCGTAACGAAATATGGCTGTGCGGACGAACGTCAGCCAGGCAACGCATTCTTACGATGGAGCAGATGATATGTTCAGCGGACTCAGTGCCTTTCCCCTTACTCCCTTTGCCGAGGGTAACCCCGATGAAGCGGCCTTTCTGCGGCTGCTGAGCAGGCTGACGGAGGCAAAAGTCGACTCCCTTGGTGTGCTGGGATCAACCGGCAGCTATGCGTATCTGACCCGCACGCAGCGCAGGCGCATCGCAACGCTGGCTGTGGAACATGCAGATTCGATTCCGGTGATGATCTGCGTGGGTGCGGTAAGCACCGACGAGGTGCTGGCGCTGGCGGAAGATGCGCAGCAGGCGGGTGCCGCCGCGCTATTACTGCCGCCACTGGGTTATCAGGCATTGAAAGAGGAGGAAGTGTTCACGCTCTATGAGACCGTAACGCGTTACGCCTCGGTGCCGATCTGCGTCTATGACAATCCGGGCACAACCCATTTTACGTTTTCGGATACGCTGCTGGGCCGTATCGCTGAACTGCCTGGTGTGGGTTCAGTGAAAATTCCGGGTGTACCGGCGGAGCAATCAGTAGCGAATGATCGCCTCATGCAACTGCGCGGCACGCTGCCTGCTTCCGTGTCGGTTGGCGTCAGCGGTGATGCCGCTGCCGCCAACGGATTGATTGCAGGCTGTGATGGCTGGTATTCGGTGTGCGGCGGGCTGTTTCCGCGCGTCGCAAAAGCGATGACCGATGCGGCAGCCGCAGGCGATTATGCGAGCGTCAGAGCGCAGTCCGATCGTCTTCAGCCATTGTGGGCACTGTTCCGCCATCACGGCGGCAGTTTCCGGGTGATCAGTGCCGCAGCAGGGCTGCTGGGGCTGACTGAACGCGACTGTGTACCGCGCCCGCTGTTGCCGCTTTCTGCTGCCGATTGTCGGGAGATTGCTGACGTGCTTGCCGCTCTCGGACTCTCCTGATATCAGAAGACGTTAAACGTGGCGCACCAGATGAAAGCCTTCTTCCTCCTGCGGCGGTTCAAAATAGCGGGTAATCAGCGCGAACTGCTCCTCCGTTGCAGCAAAGGCATGTTCGCCGCTCTGATTACGGGCGTGCAGACGCGATTTACACAGTGCGTCCGGCACGTCCAGATAATGCAGGCGATGATCAGCAGAGGACGCCTCTATCACCGAGCGCATCCAGTCACGATTTGCCCGGGTGTTGGCCGGAAAATCGAGCACCACCGGGACACCCGCGTTAAGCAGCGCCACCAGATGGGGCGTCATCGCCTTCCTGAGTTTTGCCGCAACGCGCACGTAATCGGCCACTGAATGCATCTCGTCCTGGTAAAGCGCGGCGAGCCACTGATCCTCGCTGAGGACGACGTAACCGGGCAACGCACCCAGCTGAGCCGCCAGCGTCGATTTTCCTGAAGCAATTTTGCCGCACAGCAGATGCAGTGTGGCAGGTGCAGAGGTCATGAACATGTCACTCCTTTAACAGACGGGGAATAAACCGTGCGGCCGATGTAAGACGCGTCTCGTCGATGCGCGATTCAGGCTAACAAAAGCATGGAGGGATAAGCAATGAGAGGCTGGGGGCGTGTAAGTAAACCCGCATTGACCACCCGGATCAGCATCCGTAGCTGTGGGCAATATGGTGTTGAGAACACCAGGCAATGTTTACACAGACACTAATACGCCTGAACGGCGGAATGCGGTCAGGCGTATGTGCGGAATATCGATGAACGTCCCGAAGCGTAGTGAAGCTGCGCTGAACAGCCAGCCACAGGCATCATTTTTGTGCCATCAGCAACGTCAACAGTTCGCGGCAGCACGCTTCTTCTTCGGCACTGTCCGCAGAGGCCAGATGGCGCAGCAGTTCCATGCAGCTTTTTTCTTTGCCTGCTTCCAGTAATTCCTCAATCAGAAAATTGAGTTTGTCCTGCTCAGAGGCGGCAAAGGATGATGTGAACTCATTTTTGACCGGGATGGTATGGTTCACCGGCAGGGTCAGGGTGTTTTGCATTGGCATATTATTGTCCTGTTTCGGGTTAAAAAACGCACTGATGTTGCTATTAAACTTATACAACGATCCGGTTTTTGTACAGGAATCTGCCTGAATGATTTTTAAGCCGGGGCTAAGCGCAGCGCGGCTGAAGAGGAAGTGCTGGCTAATCATTCAGTTAGGAGTGAACGGAATTTCAGAAAAATTGTACCGGTTTTAAGTTAAATCCGGCGGGCAGGGAAAAGACACAGCATTGGGCAGTTAAACAGGCGGCCCATTGGGCCGCGTGAATTATTTAGCGGCGAGGAAATCTTCGCGCTGCGGTGTAAACGTATCCAGCAGCACACCTGCTTCAAGACAGACACAGCCATGAACCACATTGGGCGCTTTGTAGAGCGTATCTCCTGCGCCCACCTCACGCGTTTCACCATTGATAGTGAAGGCAAAACGTCCGCTCAGCACATAGGTCAGTTGCTCGTGGGGATGGTGATGCAGCGGGCCGACAGCCTCTTTCTCAAAAATCACTTCTACCGCCATCATGGTGCCGCCGTACGCCAGCACGCGGCGGGTTACGCCGTTGCCCAGATCTTCCAATGGTCGCTCTTTATGGTAGATAAACATCGCAATCCTCCTGCGGTTGCCCCTGCTGCGGTAACCGTTTTGTGATGGATCTCACAGCACTCGGGTGAATTAGTTCATGCACTTTAGTGGTTTTTCACTAAAATGAAACGGTGTTTCAATTAATTTATAAGGGTAGATCATGAAAATCGCGTTAATGATGGAAAACAGCCAGGCCGCTAAAAACGTTACCGTGCTGAAAGAACTGGAAGGCGTCGCACAGCCGCTGGGCCATCAGGTCTTCAACGTCGGTATGAGCGATGAGCAGGATCACCATCTGACCTACATTCACCTCGGTATTCAGGCCAGCATACTGCTCAACAGCCAGGCCGTGGATTTCGTGGTCGCGGGCTGCGGCACCGGGCAGGGCGCGCTGATGTCACTTAACATCCATCCGGGCGTCAACTGCGGCTACTGTATCGATCCGGCGGATGCCTACCTGTTTGCCCAGATTAACAACGGTAACGCACTGGCGCTGCCGTTTGCCAAAGGGTTTGGCTGGGGCGCAGAACTGAATCTGCGCTTTATCTTTGAAAAAGCGTTCACCGGTGAGAAGGGCAATGGCTATCCGCCAGAGCGTAAAGAGCCGCAGGTACGCAATGCCGGTCTGCTGAATCAGGTTAAGGCTGCGGTAATTAAAGATAACTATCTCGACACCCTGCGCGCTATCGATCCTGAACTGGTGCGTACCGCGGTCAGCGGCCCGCGTTTCCAGCAGTGCCTGTCTGAGCATGGCAAAAATCAGGAGATCGTTGCGTTTGTGCGTCAGCTGACGCACTAAGCCATCCGATTTCACGAGGCCGGTCTGACCGGCCTTTTTTATTTTCTCTCGGCGTCCATTGCTCTTCACCTCTGCTGCGCAAGCGCCGGAGGGTTGTGGCGACTCGCCTCGACCAGCATCCGCGTATAGGGCATCGCAGCGCGATCCGCCACCAGCGTCGGCACATCCAGCGTCTCCAGCACCTTACCCTGTTGCATGACCGCCACGCGATGGCAGAGATGCGCCACCACGCCCAGATCGTGTGTCACCATCAGATAGGTCAGGTTCTCCTGCTGCTGCAGATCGCTGAGCAGATTCAGGATCTCCGCCTGCACCGAGACATCCAGTGCGGAGGTTGGCTCATCCAGCAGCAGTACGCGTGGCTCTAAAATCAGCGCCCTGGCAATCGCCACGCGCTGACGCTGGCCTCCCGAAAGCTGGTGCGGATAGCGTGTCTGCCAGGCGCGATTCAGCCCGACCTTATCCAGTATCGCCACCACCCGCTGCTGGCGCTGCCCGATACCCTGAATCTGCAACGGCTCTTCAAGGATGTCGCCCAGCGTGTGACGCGGATGCAGCGAACCATAAGGATCCTGAAACACCATCTGCACCTGACGACAGCGCGCCCGATCGATGCGGTGCGCCAGCGGCTGATCATCAATGCTCAGCTCACCCTGCCAGTGAGTAAACAGTCCCGCCAGGCACTTCAGTACCGTAGTTTTGCCCGATCCCGACTCGCCCACCAGCCCGAAAATTTCACCCGGTTTCACCTGCAGATTTACGTCGAACAGCACCTGACGCTGGCGAGCGTCATCACCAAAACTCAGGCTGAGATTTTTCACATCAATCATCACGTACTCCTTAGTCCGTCAACCAGCTGGCATGACGTTGTAATACCGGCAGGCGTGTACGGCGGTGATCAAGGTCGGGCAGTGCCGCCAGCAATCCCTGGGTATAGGGATGCTGCGCGCGATCGAGTTCACTGGCGGCCAGCGACTCCACCACGCGTCCGGCGTACATCACCAGCACCCGATCGCAGAAGCTGCGCACCAGACTGATGTCGTGGCTGATAAAAATCAGCCCCAGCCCGCGCGCCTTCACCAGATTGTCCAGCAGCGCCAGCACCTGCAGGCGAACCGAGACATCCAGCGCAGAAGTCGGCTCATCGGCAATCACCAGTTCCGGCTCGGTGATCAGCATCATGGCGATCATCACCCGCTGCCCCTGACCGCCGGAAATCTCATGAGGATAGAGCTGATAAACCCGTTCAGGATCGCGGATCTGCACCTCTTCCAGCATCGCCAGCGCCCGCTGACGGGCCGCCGCTTTCTGGTCGCGATGGTGACTGCGCCAGGCTTCGGCGATCTGCTCGCCAACCCGAATCACCGGGTTCAGGGAATATTTCGGATCCTGCATAATCATGGAGATGCGTTTACCGCGAATGGCGCGCATCTGTGCCGGGCTGGCGTGCAGCAGGTCAATATCACCAAACTGCATCCGGCTCGCCTCAATGCGCGCCCTGGCCGGATGCAGGTGCAGCAGGGCGCGGCCCACGGTCGATTTACCGGAGCCGGACTCGCCGACAATCGCCAGCTTCTCCTGTCCGAGCTGAAAGGAGACGCCGCGCACCGCCGGGGTGATCTGGCGTCCGTTAACAAAGTTCACGTGCAAATCGCGCACGTCGAGCAACGGCGAGGCGTTACTCACTGCGGGGATCGAGCAGGTCACGTAGGCCATCTCCTAAGAAGTTAAATGCCAGGCTGTTAATCAGGATCGCCAGACCGGGCACGGTCACCACCCACCAGCACTCCAGCATGTAGGTGCGGCCGCTGGCGATCATCGCGCCCCATTCCGGGTCCGGCGGCTGCGCGCCCAGCCCGAGAAATCCCAGCCCGGCGGCGGTAAGAATAATGCCCGCCATGTTCATGGTGATGCGGATAATCACCGACGGCAGGCAGAGCGGAATAATGTGCTTCCAGAGCACCCGCAGCGGCGACGCACCCTGTAAACGCACCGCCGAGATAAAGTCCGCCTGGCGCAGCGACAGCGTTTCAGCGCGCGCCAGACGGGCAATGGGTGGCCAGGCGGTGAGGGTAATTGCAATCACCACATGCTCCAGACCCGGACCCAGCGCCGCCACAAACGCCAGCGCCAGTACCAGGCTGGGAAAGGAGATGAAGATATCGGTGACGCGCATCAGCACGCCATCGACTTTGCCGCCAAAGTAACCCGCGGTCACGCCCAGCAGCAGGCCCAGCGGCCCGACGGTCACTGAGACCAGCAGCACGATGTAGAGCGTGATGCGCGCCCCCCACACCAGACGGCTGAAGATATCCCGGCCAAACTCATCAGTGCCGAACCAGTGGGCCGCACCGGGCGGCATCAGGGCGTTGTCCAGATCCTGAATCAGCGGGTGATGCGGTGCGATCCAGGGGGCAAACAGCGCTACGATGCAGAGCAGCAGCACAATGCCACCGCCGATGGCGGTCAGGGGATTACAGGCCATGCGCCAGAGGAAAGTGCCGCAGCGGGCAGCAAACCGCCGACAGCGCGCCAGCCGCTCGCGGGAAGGACTGACAGACGCAGCATCAAACGAGATAGTCATACTTTGGTCCTCGGATCGAACACCTGATAGAGCAGGTCGGAGATCAGGTTAAGCAGCACAAAGATCAGACCCACCACCAGCACGCAGCCCATTACCGCATTCATATCGCCCAGCATCAGGCTGCCCGTGAGATAGGAACCAAAACCGGGCCAGGAGAAGACTGTTTCAATCAGCACGGCACCCTCCAGCAGCGAGCCATAGGCCAGCGCCACTACGGTCAGCAACTGCACCAGGATATTGCGGAACGCGTGCTGCCAGATAACCTGCCATTCGGTCAGACCTTTGACCCGCGCGGTCAGAATGAACTCCTGCGACAACTGCGCGAGCATAAAACTGCGCGTCATCCGGCTGATGTAAGCCATGGAGTGAAAGCCGAGCAGCGAGGCGGGCAGCACCAGATGATTCAGCGCATTCCGGAACACCTGACCGTTGCCCGCCAGCAGGGCATCAATCAGCATAAAGCCGGTACGGCGCGGCACGATGCCATCCAGGCTGAAGTCCACACGTCCTGCACCGCCAACCCAGCCGAGATGGGCATAGAAAAGGAGCAGCCCCATCATGCCAACCCAGAAGATCGGCGTGGAGTAACCGGCCAGGCTGAGCATCCGTACCAGATAGTCGATGACGCTGTTACGCCGCGCCGCCGCCAGCACGCCCAGCGGGACGCCCAGCCCTGCGCCAATCACAATTGCCAGCGTGGCCAGCTCAACCGTGGCGGGAAAGACGCGCAGAATGTCATGCACTACCGGCTGGCCAGTGAGCAGCGCGTGGCCCAGGTCGCCATGCAGCAGCGCATTGAGATAGATGCCAAACTGCACCCACAGCGGTTTATCAAAGCCAAGCTGGTGGTAGACCTGCTGATAGGTGGCCTGGTCGGCGTCGGGGCCGACTATCGCCAGCACCGGATCCAGCGGCATCACCCGGCCAATAAAAAAGGTCAGCAGCAGCAGGCCGAACAGCGTAATTAACACCTGCATCGCGCGATGGCTGATGCGGCGGCACTGATTTCGTGTCAGGGTCATCATCATGGTGTGCCTCCCGCCAGGGCTTCAGGCGTTTTCCAGACGTCGCGCAGGAAGGTCGTTGCAGAAGGATGCGGCTGATACGCCTGCACACGGTTACTGACCACCACGGAGTCGAGCATTTGTGAAATCGGCATCAGCGCAGGCACCAGCTGGTCATAGCGTTGCTGGATAGCGAAATAGGCCTGCTGCTGGCGGGTTTTGTCGCGTTCCACCAGCGCCTGATCGATCATGCGGTTGAGCTGCGCGTCGTAGAAACCGGTTCGCCAGCCCTGGAAGTTGGTCAGCCGGGCGCTGTCGGCATTGTTCGGGTTGTAGACCAGCGCGCGCAGGCTGGAGTGGGGGTGCGGCTCGACGCCGCTGCCACCGCGTCCGACCAGCAGGCTGAACTGGCGATCGCGCATCGCGCCATAAATCTGGTTGCCGGTGCCGGTAATGATTTTTGCCCGGATGCCGCCCTGCAGCAGCGTTGACTGAATGGCGATGGCGATATTCAGGAACGGCTGATCGGCCAGCACCCGCAGCGTAGTGTCGAAGCCGTCCGGATAGCCGGCTTCAGCCAGCAGCGCACGGGCGCGCGGCACATCAAGCCGGTAACCGGGATCGGGCAGCGTGGCGGGCATCCCCGCCTGTATCGGGCGCTGATGCAGTTCGCCGTAGCCGGTCATCAGGCTTTTGTTAATGCCCTGATAATCGACCAGGTAGCGGACCGCCTCACGCACGTTGTTATTGTCGAAGTGCGGATCTTTCATGCTCATCGCCAGGTAGTAGATTGTCCCTTTTCTGACGGCATTAATAGTGAGGTCGGGATCGTGACGCAGGGCGCGCACGTCGGGGATCGCCATGTTGCTGGCGATATCAAGATCGCCTTTCTGCATCATCAGCCGCAGGGTCTGCGATTCCTGCAGGTGACGGAACACCACCCGCGACATCTTCGCCTCACCGCGCCAGTAGTCTGTCGCGCGACTCATGCGCAGCACATCTTTTGCCTGCCAGACATCCAGCCGGAACGGACCGGAACCCGCTTCATGCGTGGTGAGCCAGCGGTTGCCCCAGTCGCCATCGACTTCATGCTGCTGCACCGTTTTGCGGTCCAGCACCACCATGCTGCCCAGCGCCGCCAGCGAGTAGATCACCAGCTGCGGATCGTTGGGTTTAGGCAGGGTGATCACCAGCGTGCGGTCGTCGGGGGCGGTGACCATCTGGTCCACATTGTCGCGGCTGAAACCGTAGGACTTCCACACCGACGCCTGCGCCAGATTCAGATGCAGCACGCGACGCATAGACCAGACCGCATCGGCGCTGGTGAGCGGATTGCCGGAGTGAAACCTGACGTTGTCGCGCAGGTGAAAGGTCAGGGTGCGGTTATCCGGGCTGACTGACCAGCGTTCCGCCAGCGCCGGGCGTACTTCGGTGAGCTGCTGCGGATTCAGCTCCACCAGGCCGTCATAAAGATTCACCACAATACCGACCACCTCGTTGCCGGTCATCGCGGCCGGATCCAGGGTAAGCAGGTTGTTCATGTTCATGCCGACGATCAGCTGGTCATCCGGGGTCTTTGCCTGGATTGACGCGCTGCCCGTGAGCACCAGCAGCGTGATCAGCCACGCGCCACATCGTTGTGTCAGGGTCATAGGTAAAGTCCAGCAGGTCAGAGGTTTTTCCCGTTTACCGCATCATCAGGGCTACGCGGCAACGGGGTTATTATTGTTTGCCGTACTTCATTACCAGCGGTTCAGCGTGTGGGTCTCAATCCAGCTGAAGTTGATATCCTCTCCCAGCCCGCTGCGGGTGGGCAGGGTGACAAAGCCCCGATCGTCCATCGGATCAATCAGGCTGTTGAGATACGCAGGCGGCGTCTCATAATCCAGGAAGGGATGCAGCAGGCCGCGCTCATACCAGCGGCAGTTACGAATTGCCCCGACTACCGCCAGGCTGGCTGCGCCGTTGCCGTGAACTTCGCAATCCATGCCAAAGGCTTCCGCCAGACTGGCCACTTTCATCGTGGCGGAGATGCCGCCTACGCCATTGGCCCCGGCACGCAGAATGTCGCAGGCGCCAGCACGGACCCAGTCGGCACGGCTGTGATGTTTGCCGCCCAGGCTCTCCGGGCCGAGCACGTCGATAGAGAGGTTGTCCGCCAGCCAGGCGTAAGAGGCCATGCTCTCTTCCTCCATCGGCTCTTCAAACCAGGTGAAGTTAAGCTTCTCCAGCGCCTTGCCGATGGTCAGCGCGTCACTGCGGCTGTACCAGTGGTAGCCGTCCAGCATCAGTGCGATATCCGGGCCAACCGCTTCACGCACCGCGGCGCAGGCTTTGATATCCATGGCCGGGCTGGGCGCAAAGGCGACCGGGGGCATCCAGGTGTGCAGCTTGATTGCCCGATAGCCGCGTGCCACCAGCTTCTCCGCGAACTGTGCGTACTCATCCGGCGTCGATAAACCGCCGCTCATTTCGTCGCCACACATGGTGCTGCCGTAAGACGGGATCTTCTCGCGATAGCCGCCAAGCAGCTTATGCACCGGCTGTTTCAGCCTGCGCCCAATGAGATCCCACAGCGCCTGCTCAACAGCGGAGAGCGCACGCTCGGTGAGCTGATGGGCGCTGCCGCGCTGCCAGTGCACCAGATCCTGCCATAGCCGCTCGCGGTCAAAGGCGTTCTGACCGATCAGCACCTTGCGGAAGAAGGCGTTAACGACATGAGATCGCACCACTTCAGGCGGCGCAAAGGCGTAGCCGCAATCGCCATCCTCGCTGCTGAGGGTCAACAGCGCCATCTGCGCATCATTTTCCGGGCCGGGATGGGAGTGGCCGGCGCTGTCGGCAACGCGCCGGGTAGGATAGGTAAAGAGGGTGACATCTATGGCGCTGATCTTCACGGTTATACTCCTGTGGCTGGCTTTCCTGATGGATTATTAAAACGCTGTTTCATTTTTAATCTAGCCTTCACAATTCGTTAACGCATTGGCCAAATCGATACGATTAATGGCTAATATGTGTGCAGTCGCCCAGGGTGTTGTGAGCATATTCACGAAAGCTGTCCGTTTTGTGAGCAGCAACACGCTGCGCTTTACCCTGATCCGGATCCCGGTTCATGGCCACTTAACTCATTAACCTCGCCGCAAAAAACATTTAACCGGATGACTTCCCCTGAACGCCGTTTTAGGTGATAGTAACGCCGCTTTACATTAATAATTCTCATTATCATTTGTGCGGGTTTTCATCATGAAAAAATGGTTTTTAGCGCTGGGGATGCTCACGCTGGCAGGGACGGCTTCGGCCAAAATGATTACCGATGTCGCAGGCCGTCAGGTTGAGGTGCCGCAGGAGGCAAAGCGCATCATTCTGGGTGAGGGCCGTCAGATCTATCTGCTGGCCGCATTTGATACCGACGCCCCGTTTAAACGGGTGATTGGCTGGCGTGATGATCTCCACAAAGCGGACTGGGACGGTTATCAGGCCTATGAAAAGCGCTATCCGGAAATTAAAAAATTACCGACCTTCGGCGGCGCGAAAGATGGCACTTTCAACGTCGAGCAGGCATTAACCCTGAAACCCGATCTGGTGCTGATGAATCTGGAGTCGAAAGCGGCGACTGATGAAGGCAAGCTGATTGAAAAACTGCAGGCCGTGGGTGTGCCGGTGGTGTTTATCGATTTCCGTGAAGCGCCGATGGTGAATGCTGAGAAAAGTATCCGCATCATGGGCGAACTGGTGAACAAGCCGGCGCGTGCCCAGGAAATTATCACCTTCCGCCAGCAGCAGATTGACCTTGTGACTTCGCGCCTGAAGAACTTTACCGGCTACCGCCCGAAAGTGATGATTGATCGCGCAGGCGGCTACAGCGACGAGTGCTGCATGTCGTTTGGCAATGAAAACTTTGGTCAGATGGTGGAGATCGCGGGCGGTCGCAACATCGCGAAAGACCTGATCC
The DNA here is from genome assembly GCF_025153065.1 of Pantoea sp. XY16. Classification (NCBI taxonomy): domain Bacteria; kingdom Pseudomonadati; phylum Pseudomonadota; class Gammaproteobacteria; order Enterobacterales; family Erwiniaceae; genus Pantoea; species Pantoea sp. XY16. The sequence continues at coordinate 148,122 of NZ_JANZNP010000004.1, forward strand.
CTGGCACCTTTGGCACCGTTAACCCGGAGCAGATTATCGCCAGCCAGCCGGACGTGGTGGTGGTAACCGGCGCGAACTGGAAGAACTACAACACCGTGGGCAAATGGGTTGGCGTCGGTCCGGGTGCCAATGTCACCGACGCGACGGCGCGTCTTAAGGCGCTGATGATGCGCGATGCCTTTAAAACCCTGCCGGTGGCACACAACGGCAACGTCCACGCTATCTGGCATCAGTTCTATGACAGCCCGTATCAGTTTGTGGCGATTCAGACGCTGGCGAAATGGCTGCATCCCGATCTGTTTGCCGATGTCGATCCGGATGCCACTTTCCGCACGTTCCATGAGAAGTTTCTGCCGCTGCCTTACCAGCCAGGCTACTGGGTCACTTTACCCGCTGATAAGCCCTGACTGACCGGCGATGACAGGGACGTCATCCGCCTGATTTGCAATTCCTCCTGAATAAACCCTCTGTTTCTCTTCAGATTTACTAATATTTTACAGGCGCGGGGTCGGTTGCTCTGAGCAGCGCGACATCTGACCTGGTCCGCATTCACGTTAAAAATGGAGAGAAACATGCGCAATACCCTGGGAAGATCGGCGTTTGCCGTGACGCTGTATGCTCTGCTGGAGCCGGTACCGCTGGGCTTTTTTGTGGCGGCCTGGCTGTTTGACATTCTCTACATGCAGACCTTTGTGCAGTTCTGGACGGATGCCGCAGGCTGGCTGATTGCGCTGGGACTGATACTGGCCATCGTGCCACGTCTCATTGCACTGGTTTATCTGTTTCGCGGCAGTGACAGCGCGGAAAAGGGCCATTTCTGGCTCTGGCTGGTGGCCATCATCATCGCTATCGTCAATGCATTTATTCACAGCCGTGATGCCGCCGCGGTGATTCCGTTGGGCGTAACGCTCTCGACGCTGGTAGTAGCGCTGCTGCTGCTGGCGAATGTGCAACTTGCGTTACGTCAGCGTAGCGCTTAAGGAGGAGCCACCATGAACATACCGCATAAAACGCTGCTCGCGCTGACCCTGACCGCATTGCTGGCAGGCTGTGATGATGGTGCGCTGGTCGATCCGCAAAAGCAGATCGGACCGAACCCCGAACTGCCGCAGGCGCAGAATTTCTTTATGCCGCCGATGCAGGTGCCGGAAGGGACGCCGTGGAAAGCCGGGGAAATGCCAAAAGTGGCTGACGGGCTGAAGATTGAAAAGATTGCTGAGAATCTGCAGCATCCGCGCCAGGTCTACGTGCTGCCAAACAATGATGTGCTGGTCGCGGAATCCAACGGCCCCTCAAAACCGATCACCCGACCTAAGCAGTTGATTATGGGCATTGTGCAGAAAGCGTCAGGTAAGGGCGGCGCAGGCGGCAACCGCATTACGCTGCTGCGCAACGTCAATGGCAAATGGGAGCAGCACCGCTTTATCGAGAATCTGCACTCGCCGTTTGGCATGCAGTTGATTGGGAATACGCTCTATGTGGCGAATGCTGACAGCCTGGTGAAGTTCCCCTATCGCGAAGGGGACACGGAGATCCGCACCGCACCTGAAGAGGTCACGGAGCTGCCGGGCGGACCGATTAACCACCACTGGACCAAAGCGCTGTTAGCCAGCCCTGACGGCAGCAAGCTCTATGTCGGTGTCGGATCCAACAGTAACGTCACCGAAAACGGCATTGGCGCAGAGTATCGCCGGGCAGCGGTGCTGGAGGTGGATGCGGCCAGCGGTGCCAGCCGTATTTACGCCAGCGGTCTGCGCAATCCGACTGGCCTGCAGTGGGAACCGCAGAGCGGCAAGCTGTGGGCGGTTGTCAATGAGCGTGATGAAATCGGCTCCGATCTGGTGCCGGACTACATGACCTCGGTGCAGGATAAAGGTTTCTACGGCTGGCCCTATAGCTACTTTGGTCAGCATGTGGATACCCGTGCCGAACCGCAGCGTCCCGACCTGGTTGAGAAGGCGATCAAGCCGGATTATGCCCTGAGTTCGCATGTCGCGCCGCTGGGCCTGTTGTTCTACGGTGATGACAACATGCCGCAGTACCGTGGTGGTGCGTTTATCAGCGAGCATGGCAGCTGGAACCGGACGCCGCTGAATGGCTACAAAGTCGTGTGGGTGAAGTTCGAAAACGGCAAGCCGGTGGGTCAGCCGCAGACGGTGGTCTCAGGCTTCCTGACGGACGATGAAAAGCAGGTCCGTGGTTTGCCGGTGGGTCTCGCCAGCGATAAACAGGGCGGCGTGCTGATTGCTGACGACGCAGGGAACACCATCTGGCGTATCAGCGCCGCGAAGTAAGTTCTGCGCGGGTTGAGTTATCGCCCTAAAACAGGCATAAAAAAAGGATTTGGCATCTCGCCAAATCCTTTATTTTTTTGTTCGCTTCCCGGCTGGTAACCGCGTTGCGAACGAGGTGCTCAGCACTCTCCACAAACAAGATTGTAAAATGTGCGGCTAAGGATTTCAAGTTTCGCCAAAATACTGTATGTTTATACATGTGTTGAGTGTTGAGCATCGCCTCATTGTCGACTGGCCGCTCCCAGGGGCACGGTTTTAAAATCCCGGCAGGCATCAGGTGGTGCTGGCCTGTGGCTTTAACCATGAGTGCCGCTCAGCCCTCTCCACAAAGATGTGCTTAGGCGCCCGGCGGGTAGAGTCAAAGCCCTGGTTGCCGAACAGCGCGCTCCTGAAAAAGGAGAAGGAAAGTGATGGAACTGACTAAGCTGATTCTGGATCTTATCCGGGTCATCTTGCAGATCATCGTTGCCCTTATGCAACTGACCGGTCACGCAGGTTAACCGGAACTTGAAACAAGGCGGAGCTAACCACTCCGCCTTTTTTCTGTGTCAATTCTCTGTCATTAAAGGTGGGTATGGTGGTGCGGCAAAAGCACGCCGCCGGGGTGTTGCTTATCCTGACCGGGAGTAATATGTCCATTGCCGCCGCTATGCCCGCCCGATTAACGCACACCTGGATTGATGAAAGTGTACGGATGCGGGAAACCACCGTGGGTCAGCAGTGTGAGATCCTGGCGCACAGCACGCTGGAATACAGTGAGCTGGGTGACTTCTCCTATGTCGGCGAGCACTGCTGCCTGGCCGACACACAGGTAGGGCGTTTCTGCGCCATTGCCAGTCAGGTGCGTATCGGTGCGCCGAATCATCCTATGGACCGCGCCTCGCAGCATCGCTTTACCTACTGCCCGGAGTATTATCATCCCGACGCGCGGCGCGATCAGAGCTTCTTTGCTGCCCGTCGTGCCGATCGGGTGGTGATTGGCAATGATGTCTGGATCGGGCACGGCGTCATTGTGCTGCCCGGCGTCACTATTGGCGATGGCGCGGTGCTGGCCGCGGGCGCAGTGGTAACGAAAAACGTTGCGCCCTACAGCGTGGTGGGCGGTGTTCCGGCCCGGCCATTGCGGGTCCGGTTTACGCCTGCGATTGCCGCCCGCCTGCAGCGCATTGCCTGGTGGAACTGGCCACTGGAGAAACTGCTCGCGAATCTGCCCGACTTTCAGCACGGTAACATCGAAGCGTTCTGCCAGCGTCACGAAGGTTAATTATCCTCCCGGGCCATTCTCCCGCTGACTGAGGGCGTGCCGGCCTATTTAAAAAAGAGCCAGCCCGCCACGCTAAGCAGTCCCAGGGTCAATACGACAAACACTTCGCCGCGGGCAAAAGCATTCTCCCGGTGCTGCTCGTCATTTCGAATATCATGAAAACGCGCCAGCGCACGCTTTTCATCAGGGGCGGTGACTTCTTCAAACTGTTTCTCGTAGCCGCTCTGTGACAGCTGATCCATACCCGCGCTGTCGCTTCTCTCCAGCACAGTAATCTGGTGACCCTTTTTAAAAAAACAATACTCCGGCATGTGCTCCTCCTGGAACAGGGTGGCTGTGAGAAATAACCTATATGAACCGGCAGGGCGTTGTATACCAAAGTCTTCAGGCAGCAGGTTCAGACGTCGCCCGCCGGAGGGGGCGCCTGTCCCGCAGGGCAACTATCACGCACCGCGCCGATCTGCGCTTTGTCCCGCCCGGAGAACGCCACCAGGTCATCGGTAATAAGGAAAATGGTCAGCAGACCAGGGTAATTTTATGATTGACCTGCTCTGCACCCGCACAGAAAGGCGCAGGCGCTGACCGCGGCACCGGCATAGCAGACGGCATGCCATCCCCAGAGGGCGTAAAGCTGGGTGGCGGCAGTCGCGCCCAGCGCACTACCCAGCGAGTAAAAGCACATATAGGCACCCACCAGACGACTGGCCGCCTCGGGCCGGGCCGCCACGAGCAGGCTCTGATTAATCACATGCACCGTCTGGATAGCGAAGTCTGGCAGGATCACCCCTAAAACCAGCAGCAGAAGCGCGTTTTGCAGCGCGGCTATCGGCAGCCAGGAGAAGGTCAGCAGCGCCAGTGCGAATCCCGTGGCGCGTTGCCCCCGTCCCTGATCAGCCCATGTGCCCGCTCTGGAGGCCGCCAGCGCCCCGGCCAGGCCCGCCAGTCCGAACATCCCAATCTCAGTGTGTGTCAGCGACAGGGCGGTCAGCGACAGGGCGGTCAGCGGCAGCACCATCGGGGACCAGAGCATACTGAAGGCCGCAAAAATCAGCAGCGCCAGGATGCCTCGCCTGCGCAACAGCGGTTCTGTGCGGAACAACCGACGCACCGACAGTAACAGCTGAGGGTAAGCGGTGCGCGGCGTCTGGCCGGTTGTAGCGGGCAGCACTTTCACCAGTATCAGCGAAATGAGCAGTAACAGGCCCGCGGCCGTCAGATAGACCGCACGCCAGCCCGCCAGATCGGCAATCATTCCGGCAACAAAGCGCGCCAGCAGGATGCCGATCACGATGCCGCTGGTCACGCTGCCCACCACCTGTCCGCGCTGTTCTGGTGACGCCAGCATGGCGGCCCACGCCACCATTAGCTGCGTGACCACCGCCATGAATCCCACCAGCAGCATTGCGCAGAGCAGCGTCATCAGGTCTGGCGCAACCGCAGCAGTGATTAACGCCAGCACGGAAAACAGCAACTGGGTAATCACCCGTTTTTTGCGGTTCACGCAGTCGCCCAGCGGCACCAGAAAGATTAGCCCAAGGGCGTAGCCGCTCTGCTTAGCCGTTACCACTGTGCCAATGGTGCCGCTGGAAACCTGCAGGCTGGCGGCGATCGACTCCAGAAGAGGTTGTGCCGAGTAAACATTGGCGACCGCCAGCGCAGAGGTGAGTGAGAACAAAAAGATCATCCGGGACGAAAGCGCCGGGATCGCGGCTGGGGGCGAATCGGCTTCAGGATCATGCGCCTTGCCAATCGTACAGGTCATGTTGCTTTCCTTTCTGGTTTTTATTTGAAACTGGATTGGCGATATCTTTAACCGGGCTGGTTTTTTTTTGCCACTCCTTTTCGGAGTGGCTAAACTGGCATCATGAGACAGGCAGCGTGAGAGAAGAGCATGGCTAAGCAGGAATCCTTGAGAACCAGCGAGTGTCCGATCGCCAGAACCCTGGAGTCGATAGGTGAGCGCTGGTGCATGATGATCGTGCGTGAAGCCTTTGATGACGTCCGCAGATTCAGTGACTTCCAGCGGAATTTAGGGCTGGCGAAAAACATCCTGGCGTCACGCCTGAAGCAGCTGGTGGAGATAGGGGTGTTTGAGATTGCGCCAGCCTCCGACGGCAGTGCCTACAGCGAATATGTTCTGACCGAAAGAGGCCGTGCGCTGTTTCCGGTTGTGGTCGCGATGCGCCAGTGGGGCGAGCGTTACCTGTTTGAGAAAGGCGAGACACACTCCGTGCTGCTGGATAATGCGGAAGGAAAGCCGCTTGCGCGGCTGGAGGTTATTTCCTCACAGGGGCAAAAACTGGAACCGGCCGACTGTCATCGTCAGCGAGTGGTTGCTGAAGGGTAACCGTCAGGATTTTTCCTCTTCCGCACACTCTGAAACGGACAGGCCTGACATCGCACGCGTTACCCGATCATCGCTATTGTCGGTGGCGGTGATTGAACAAAATGCCTTACTCCCGTTTTACGCTCCGTCATAAGGGCGTTATCCCCGGAAACAGGTCCCCGCGCTTCCTCATCCTTTCGTGCCCCGCATCATGACAGGCCTGTCGATATCATCACATTTTCCAATGACCGGTTGCCTTGTAACTTGCCAGGGCGCATGACATTCTCGCTAATTGTATAGACATGTATCTTCAACCAGAAACCGGGCACATTACTTTTTCAGTTAACGCGTCTCTTACTGTTCCAGCGAGGAATCTATGTCGGTCAAATCATCTGTATCAGCTTATTCAGGCGCAGAGAAACCACGCCTGTCAGAAACCCGTTCCATTGATTACATCCCGCTGCGTGAGCGTCATGGTCACTCCTTTAGCCAGTTCACGCTCTGGTTCGGTGGCAATCTGCAAATCACGGCCATTGTCACGGGTGCACTGGCGGTGGTGCTGGGTGGAGACGTCGTGTGGTCGCTTATCGGCTTACTTGTGGGACAGATTCTGGGTGCAGCGATCATGTCTTTGCATGCGATCCAGGGCCCGCGTCTGGGTTTACCGCAGATGATCACCAGCCGTATGCAGTTTGGCGTGTTTGGTGCCGTCATTCCGCTGGTGCTGGTGTGCATGATGTATGTGGGATTTTCCGCCAGCGGGACAGTGCTAGCGGGACAGGCGCTGGCTAAACTTATCGATGTCAGCAATTCAGCCGGGATGATCCTGTTTAGCATGCTCATCGTGATCATCGCGGTGCTGGGCTATCGCATGATTCATCAGCTCGGGAAGGTCGCGAGCGTCATCGGCGTTTTAGCTTTTGCTTATCTGTTTATCACGCTGTTCACCACGCATGACTTATCCGCCGTGTGGCAGAATCAGCACTTTACCCCGGCAAATTTCCTGCTGGCGGTTTCCCTTTCTTCCTCCTGGCAGATTGCCTTCTGTCCCTATGTGTCGGACTATTCGCGCTATCTGCCAGCTGATGTCTCCGCGAAGAAACTCTTCTGCTCGGTCTTTTTTGGCACCGTACTTGGCACGCAGGCTTCAATGACGCTGGGGGTGATTGTTGCTGCCATTGCCGGAAGTGCGTTTGCAGGCAATGAGGTCGGTTACATCGTGAACATGGGCAGCACGGCGACCATGGCCATGGTGATTTATTTCGCCATTTGCTTTGGAAAAATCACATTTACCACGCTGAACGCCTACGGCAGTTTTATGTCACTGACCACCATTATCTCTGGCTTCCGTCAGCAAACCACGCTGAGTCGGGGCGGGCGTATTCTGTTTGTGGTGCTGATGGTGACGCTGGCCTGCGTCATTGCTCTGGTCAGTGAGCCGGCCTTTCTGAAATCCTTCACCCACTTCCTGCTGTTTCTGCTGGCTTTCTTTGTGCCGTGGAGCGCGATCAGCCTGACCGATTTCTATCTGATCACCAGGGGCAAGGTTGATGTCCCGGCACTGTCGCAGCCGGGTGGACGCTATGGTCGCTGGAACCTGGCCGGTATTACCGTCTATTTTCTGGGCGTGCTGGTGCAACTGCCGTTTATCGATAATCCGCTGCACCATGGATCGCTGACCTGGATTTTTGCCGGTAATGATGTCTCGTGGATCATCGGCTGGTTTGCGACGGCACTGTTATGGCTGATCGCCAGCCGCTGGGATCGCCGGGGCACACCTGAACAGTCAGTTTATCCCGCAGAGTGACACGCTGAAGCCCCTGAGCAACCAGCGCTCAGGGGCTGTCAGTCTGTGTGGGTGTGATCGCCCGCATGTCAGATGACCGTCGTGCCAGACAATCTGATTGTCTGAAATCAGGCGGCTGAAACATCCGCTGCGCCGGTCTGCGCCTCTGCCACCAGCGGTTTCTCCGGTTGCAGCAGCGTCATTGCCAGCATACTGCCAAAGGCGATCAGCGCGGTGACGGTAAACATTGCGTTGTAGCCGTAATATTCCGCCAGCCAGCCGCAGAGCATCGGAGAGATAATCGCTGCCAGATTGGCTATCGCCAGCGTCATGCCGCTGTAGGTGCCCACCGACGCTTTCGGGGTGACATCAATCACCACCGACCAGTAGACATTGTTCACCAGTGCATTCAGTGCATTGCCCAGGGTCATCAGTGCAATAATCCCGGCAGCCGACTGCACATAGGGGATCGCCATAAAGCAGCAGGCAGTGCCGCACAGCGTGACGGCGGCAAACAGATTGCGCGCCAGATGCAGGCTACGGAAGCGGGCCAGCAGGGCGTCGGCAATGCGACCGCCCAACAGCACCGTGATACAGGCGCCGCTCCACGGGATCATCGCGACGTACCACAGTGAGTGCAGGTCGTAATGGAAATTATCCTGCAGATATTTCGGCATCCAGGTCACCAGAGTAAAGGTGATGTAGAGGAATGAAAAGTAACCGAGCGCGTTGCAGACCAGGGTGCGGCTGGTAAAGAAGCGCCACCAGGGGAGGGGGACACTGTCGCCCGCGCTGCGGCGCTGACCTGTCTGGATAAGCTGACGTTCTGCGGCGTTGGTATGTGGACTTTTCTCCGGGCTGTCGCTGAAGGTGCGGGCAAACAGCGCCATCGCCAGCAGGGAGAACACACCCAGCAGGATAAACATCATCCGCCAGTCATGGGTCAGCAGCAGCAGGCCCACCGCAATCGGGGCGGTCAGCAGCGCACCCACCTGGGTCGAAAGCAGGCCGATACCCAACGCGAAGCCACGCTCGCTGTCAGGTGCCCAGTGGGCAATCGCCTTGTTCATCAGCGCATAGGCCGGGCCTTCGGAAAAACCAAACAGGATGCGCAGGGCAGCAAAGCCCATAATGGCGGAGCCGCCAAACAGCGCCATGCCCAGTTCACCCGCCCAGGCGGTGGCGATCTCCAGCAGCGACCAGAGCACGCCGGCCAGCAGCCAGACTTTTTTCGTGCCGATACGGTCGGCAAGAAAGCCGCCACACAGCGAACCAAACAGATAGCCAAAGCCAAAGTAACCCAGCACGGCACCGAGCTGGACTTTGCTGAAGTGGTACTCCGCCGCTATGGCGTTGGCCGCAAATGACAGGGCGCCGCGATCGATGTAGTTGATCAGGGCGATCAGGAACAGCAGTGAAAATATGGTGTAACGGTAACGGCTGGTTGTCATCTCACTTCTCCTGATTAAATGTCTCAGGAGAGCAGAAGCAAAATTGATGCCGGAAAGGGCATTTATCCGGCAAACAGCGGACAAGCACTGGGTACGGGCCGCTGAGCCCGCCCCGTGTAGGGTTAGCTGATCCCGCTAATTATTCGCCTGCGCATCAATGCGGTGCAGTCATTGCCTGTCGATGGTGAACCTCAGGCAGCGTTATGATGCGTGCTGCTGACGTGGGGCAGTGGGATAAGCACGACGTCCGCTTCAGCCGTGGTTTTATCCTGTGGCATTTTGCCAACGTGCTGCAACATCTGCCGCTGATACGTCGCATCAGCGACTGTTGTCTGTTCACTCAGCAGCACGCCCGCTTCATTAACATTTTTTCCTGCCACTTTTACTTTGCTGGTGGCACTGGCCAGCATCCACTCATATTCAATATCGACATGGCCGCTATCAATACAGCGAATTCCGCGCTGACTTAAATCATACGCCAGCACGGTTGCCGTCGGCCCTAATGAAATTAAGACCAGGTCAAAGTTGACGGCATTCGCTAATACCGTATCGAAAAGACGATCATAAACGGAAAAAGCATTACGGTTCAGCGTCGTAATACGTTTAATTTCGCTGGCCCCCTCCAGTAAATCATTGCCTAATCCCAGACGTGTGCCACTGCCTTCAACAATTAATACCCGGCGACCCTGATAAAGCTGTTTAAATTTATCGAATATCGTCCTGGATAATTGTTTGCTTTTATAATCGTGATAAGGGCGGGTCACTGAGGTATTGCCATACTGGTACTGATGATTCAGCAGAGCATCATAATGTTTAAAGTAAAATGATTTATGGAAGAACCAGAACAGGGCCGATCCATTTTTCATACTGCGGGTGGTGCGAAAAGCATCCGGCAGGCAAATCAGACAGTCCGGGTTGTCCTGGGGGGCCTGCAGCAGCAGCGCCTTGAGCCTTGCCGACAGTTTTGGGTCAAATGGCTGAAAGCCAATGTTTTTATACCAGGTCATCTCCAGTTCCCCGTCGCCGTAACGGGCCAGTGATAATTGCGGTTTACGTAATAGCAGATCGATAGTTTCTTCTATCGACATGACGGAATAACGCTTTACCCGTACCTGCGCGGCAGGATAGCGAATGGCTGCATTAATAAATTTAAACGGGAAACGAAACTTACGATAAATACTGTGAAGTGCGGACATAGTTAGCCTGCCTGGGTTATTGCTGCCAGAGAAAATCCCGCCTGCTGGCCGGATAAATTCTTATAACAGTGCTGATATATATCACAGATAGAAACAGCGTCAGGCTACGGAATATCTGAAAGCGATTTCATGGTCAGAATCCCTTTTATTATTAATCTGTTTCTTATTAAATGAAGCGCTAAAAAAATAATGGCAGATTAAAGTCAACTGCCAGAATTAATACTTTGAAAATCATTGACACCGCATGAGCACTGATCAGCAGACAGTTTAAAACTGCAGTGTATTAAGTTTTCTGCTTATAGCATTAAGAGCTTTTGCAGCACGGCGTGAATAAACCATTAGGCTTATTTGACACTTATTACCCCTGTTTGATCAGACTTAAGCTGGCGTTCATGAAGCGCAACGGATCTGTCAGTTATTCACCTTTGAACAAAAGGTGCGATAACGCACGGCCTATCGTTAATTTTTTGTGATGGATATCGCGTATTTGGCCCTTAGGAAAGTAAATAAAGCGGTGGTAAAGCCTCTGCAGTCGACATTTCTAATAAATATTACTAATGATTTACGCCTGTACACGTTTTTACATATTTCTCATGTACGTTAAAATCTCGTTGAATTTATGTTTCCAGCTTAACTTTCTGATGACCGCTAATGACCCGAGGATGGATCATGATCAATAAAATAACCAGCGTAATCATGGTGATATTTGCTATCGCCCTGATTTACATGGGAGGACAACTTCTGCTTGCAGGAGGCAGCGCGTTCTATGCGTTGATGGGTGTGGGCGTTCTGCTCAGCGCGATTCTGCTGATGATGAACAAACGTAGTGCACTGACGCTGTATGCGCTGCTGATGTGGGTTACGCTGTTCTGGACGATCTGGGAAGTGGGCTTCGACAAATGGCAGTGGATCCCGCGCGGCGACCTGTTTGGCGTGCTGGGTCTCTGGCTGGCGCTGCCATGGGTGGTACGTCCTCTCTATCAGGGACAGCGTCGCTTCCATCCTTTCCTTGGCGGCTCAGTGGTGCTGATGGTGCTGCTGGTGATTGGCCTCTGCTTCTACGATCCGCTGCCGCAACAGGGCACCATTAACACCCAACGTAATAGTTCCGCGACCGGCGGTGCTACTGAAGAGTGGAACGCCTATGGCGGTACGACGGATGGCCAGCGTTTCTCGGCACTGAAGCAGATCACTAAAGATAACGTGAAAGATCTGGAAGTGGCCTGGACCTATCACACCGGCGATTTGCGCCAGGGTGATGATGCGACTGAATACACCTTTGAAGCGACACCGCTGAAAGCCAACGGCATGCTCTACTTCTGTACGCCGCACAATGAAGTCCATGCTCTTGATCCGGAAACCGGTGCGGTGAAGTGGAAAACAGCGCCGGATAAAAACCGCTCTTATCTGCAGCAGCACCAGACCTGTCGTGGCGTGAGCTACTTCGATGCCGGTCAACAGGCGGAGCAGCAGACAGGCGCATCCCCGGCTATCTGCCGTAAACGTATCTTTAATGCGACCACCGATGCCCGCCTGCTGGCGCTGGATGCCGATACCGGTAAAGCCTGTGCTGACTTTGGTGACAACGGCGTGGTAAACCTGCGCGCCAACATGGGCGAGGTGCGTCCGCACGCGCTGATGCAGACTGCCGCGCCACTGGTGGCAGGCAATCTGGTGATCGTTGGCGGTTCGGTGATGGATAACGGCTTCAACAGCGGCAACCCATCGGGTGTGATCCGTGCCTATGATGCCGTTACGGGTCGTCTGGTGTGGAACTTCGATCCGGCTAATCCGGATAACACTGCACCGGTCGCCGCAGGCGCAACCTATCCACAGGATACCCCGGTCGCCTGGGCCACCCTGAGCGCCGACCTGAAAAACGGCCTGGTTTATGTGCCGTTTGGTAACGCCTCGCCGGATGAAGTGGGACTTGAACGCGATCCCGCCAGCAACACTGAAAAATTCCGTGATGCGCTGGTGGCACTGGATCTGAATACAGGAGCGTTCAAATGGCGTTATCAGAGTTCGAACCACGACCTCTGGGATCGCGATAACCCGTCACAGCCGTCGCTGGTGGACATCAACTATCAGGGCAAACCGCAACCGGCGGTGATCCTGCCGACGAAAACCGGCAACCTGTTTGTGCTGAACCGCCTGACCGGTGAGCCGGTTTACCCGGTAGAGCAGGTTAAGGTCTCCACGGATGGCATTAAGGGCGAACAGTACGCGGCGACCCAGCCGGTCTCCAGCCTGAACTTCATTCCGCAGCCGCTGACTGAGAAGTCGATGTGGGGCATTACGCCATTTGACCAGATGGCCTGTCGCACGACCTTCCGTGAGCTGCGTTATGATGGTAACCCTTGGACGCCGCCAACCGAGAAGGGCTCGCTGATCTTCCCGGGCAACATCGGGGTGTTTAACTGGGGTTCCGTGGCTGTTGATCCGCAGCGTCAGATGCTGATTGCGGCACCGGTGCGCCTGGCCTACAAATACAACCTGATTAAGCGCACGCCGGAAACCGAAACCCAGCGTACTTTCACCAAAGATGGCACGCCGTACTGGAATGAAAACTTCCACGGAGATTACGCTATCCACATCCAGCAGATGGCGTCGGGTCTGGGTATTCCCTGCATCGCGCCACCGTGGGGACGGATGGTCGGTGTGGATCTGACCACCGGCAAAACTGAATGGCTGCGTCGCGTCGGTACCACCAAAAACCTCAAGACCAGCTTCCTGCCTGGCCGCTTCCCGCTCGGTTTCCCGATGGGTATGGTGGCGCACGGCGGACCGCTGCTGACGGCGGGTGATCTGGTGTTCCACGGCGCAACGGCAGATAACTTCTTCCGTGCTTACGACAGCACCACTGGCGAACTGCTGTGGCAGACTGAACTGAGCGCGGGTGCGCAGGCCACGCCATCCACCTTTATGGGCAAAGATGGCAAGCAGTATGTGGTGATTGCCGCGGGCGGCCACGGCTCGCTCGGCACCACGGCGGGCGACAGCGTTGTCGCTTTCCGTCTGAAGTAATCCTGACCCGCTGAGCGCCGCCCCGGCGCTCAGCTTTTTTCACACCTCTGCCTGTCAGATCTCACGCCCGGCTTATCGCGACAACCTGTTGTATTTCATCTCAATTCTTTCATCTCCGTATTCACACCATCTGATAACGCATCGAAACCATTTCGTGACAGCGCTCCCGCTTTAACGATTTCTCCTGCCTGACAGACTTGCGCATTAAGCCGCGAGGCGTAGATTAATATATGACTTCACAATTAATCGTGAATACGAAAAGTACTTCACAATACGCACTCTGAAGGATTGATGCTCATGTCGGAACTGAAATTTGCTACCCGTCTTAACTCTTTCGCCTCGGGGGCGCACCTCTACTGGCCCGATAAGCAGGGCAAGCCCTCTGTGCTGCAGATGGTTGCCCGTGCAGGCAAGGTCAAAGGCTTAACGCATCTCGACCTCAACTATCCGCAACATCTCACCAGCGATATCGCCACACTGCGCCAGGCGATCAGTGATGCGGGTCTGGCCGTTAACGGTATGCAGATGCGCTGGGACGCGCCGCAGTTCAAAATCGGCGCGTTTACCCATCCCGACGCGAAAGTGCGTCGCGAAGCGATTGAACTGACCAAGCGCGGCATCGACGCGGGTCGGGAATTTGGTTCACGGCTGATGACGCTGTGGATGGGGCAGGACGGTTTCGATTACTGCTTCCAGGCGGACTATAAGAAAATCTGGGAGGATGCGGTCAGCGCCGTGCGTGAAGTGGCGGAGTATGCACCGGACGTTGACGTCAGCATCGAATATAAACCCAATGAGCCACGCGCCTACAGCATCTTTCCCAACGCCACCACCTGTCTGCTGGCTGTGGAAGAGGCGGGCTGCGCCAACCTGGGGATCACCCTGGATTTTGCTCATGTCCTGTTTGCCAATGAGATCCCGGCTTACGCCGCCGCCATGGTGGCGCGCCGCTCACGGCTGCTGGGGCTGGACCTTAACGACGGCTGGGGCAAGCGTGATGACGGCCTGATGGTTGGCTCAGTTAACCCACGCGCCACACTGGAGTTTCTCTGGCAGATGCAGCGTGATGGCTACCGCGGTGCCTACTACTTCGATACCTTCCCGGATGCCAGCGGTCTTGACCCAATCCGTGAGGCAGAAAGCAATATTGCGACCGTGACCCGTCTGCTGAGGCTGTGTGACCAGCTGCACGACAACGCGGCGTTACTGGCGGCCATCGGGCGTCAGGATGCGGTGGCCTCTCAGCAGATCGTCAATGACATCATGCTGGCGCGCTGACAGCCGATTAATCATAAAAACATCACACCTCTACCCAACACCCTGAGAATAAAAAATGAAAAAACGCCTGCTTGCTCTTATCGCCTCCTCACTGCTCTGCAGCACGGTTTATGCGGCAGAACTGGCACCGCTGCAATCCGATACTGAACCGGATCGCACCGACTGGACCCAGCTCGACACCAGATATGGCGCACTGCCAAAAGTCGATAAGTCGCTGAAGATTGGTGGGGTATCGAAAACCCTGACCAATGAGTACTGGCGCTCACTCGGCCAGGGCTATCAGAACGTGGCGAAAAAGTATGGTTTCACTGTCGCTTATCAGGCGGCAGCCAATGAAGACGATCAGCTCGGTCAGCTCTCCATTGCGGAAACCCTGATCTCGCAGGGCTTTAACGGCCTGCTGGTTTCGCCGCAGACCGATATCAACCTGGAGCCTGCACTGGAGAGTGCCAACAGTAAAAATATTCCGGTGGTGAACGTTAATGATGCGGTGATGCCGAATGCGCGCTACTACGTCGGCAACGTCCAGAAGGATAATGGCGTGCGGGTGGCGAAGTGGTTTATTCAGCACCATCCGCAGGGCGGCAAAGTGGCGGTAATTGAAGGGCAGCCAGGGGTTTATGCCGCCGGACAGCGCACCCGTGGCTTTAAAGAGACGCTGGACAGCGCCGGGAAGTTCACCATCGTGGCCAGCGTGCCCGCCAACTGGAGTCGCGAGCAGGCCTTTAACGCCGCATCGACCATTCTGCAGCAGCATCCTGATTTGATCGGCTTCTACGCCAACAACGACACCATGGCACTGGGCGTGGTGGAGGCGGTACGCGCGCAGAACAAAGCGTCACAGGTGGCCATCTTTGGCACTGACGGTATTTCCGATGCCTACGCCTCGATTAAGCGCGGCGAGCTGACCGGCACGGTCGACAGTTTCCCGGTGCTGACCGGTGAAGTGGCGATGGACGTCATTATCAGGCTGATCAACGGACAGAAACTGTCGCGCGTTGTCTCGACACCTCAGGCGCTGATCACCAAAGAGAATGTTGAGGCGTTCTCAACCAAAGACAACAACCGGTTGCGTCAGCTGCTGGCTCAACAATAGGTCTGCGGGAGCGGGTATGGAACAGTTTCGCTTAATGATGTGTGGCATCAGCAAAAGTTACGGTAACGCCGCCGCGCTGCAGGAGGTCGATTTCTCAGTGCGGCCCGGCGAGGTGCACGCGCTGATTGGGGAAAACGGCGCGGGTAAGTCGACGCTGCTGAATATCCTCTCCGGCGTTCGCGGCGCGGACAGCGGAGAGATCTGCGTCAACGGAAACCGGGTGCAGATCCGCAGTCCGCTCAGCGCCCGTCAGGCCGGGATCGCGATGATCCACCAGGAGTTGCAGCATGTGCCTGAGCTTTCCGTGGCGCAGAACATGTTTCTGGGTCGCCCGCTGACCCGCGCCGGGGGCTGGTGGGTGGATAAAAAGGCCCAGCTGGCGCGGGCCACCCTGATTCTGAAGACGCTGGATCCCACTATCGATCCCGATACGCCGATCAGGAACCTCAAGGTATCGCAGCAGCAGATCGTTGAGATTGCCCGGGCGCTGCTGGATGACGCCAAAATCATCGCCATGGATGAACCGACCTCCAGCCTGACGCCACGCGAATTTGATCGGCTGGCGGAGCTGATTGGCGATCTGAAGTCGACCGGCGTTTCGCTGATCTATGTCTCGCACAAGATGAATGAGATTTTCCGGGTGTGCGACCGCGCCACCATTATGCGTGACGGAAAGCAGGTTGGGGTGGTCAACATCAGTGATGAGGATGAGGAGAGCATCGTCGCCAAAATGGTCGGACGGAAGATCGACAAGCTTGACCATCAGGCATTTGTCACCGATCGCGAAGTGCTGCGGGTAGAGGATCTGACGCGTGGCAATGAGGTGGTGGCGGCCAATTTCAGCGTTCGTGCGGGCGAAGTGCTGGGGATTGCCGGGCTGGTGGGTGCCGGGCGCACAGAACTGCTGAAGTTGATTGCTGGTATCGACCGGCGCACCCGTGGCACGGTGAGCGTCAACGGTGCCGCGGTGAAGAACCACAACGTGCGTGCGGCGATCAAGGCGGGCATTGGCCTGGTACCTGAAGACCGCAAAAAAGAGGGCATTATCAAAGAGCGGGCGGTGAAGATGAATATGGCGCTGCCGTCGATGCACCGCTTCACGTCGGCGGGGCTGATGAACCAGGCCCGGCTGGACCGCGAGGCGTTGAAAGTTATGGGCGACCTGAAACTGCGCCCGCTCGACATTGAGAAAACCATCGGCACGCTGAGCGGCGGCAATCAGCAAAAAGTGATCATCGGCCGCTGGGTTGCGGCGGATGCCAATGTGTTTCTGTTTGATGAGCCGACGCGCGGTATCGATATTGGTGCCAAGTCTGAAATCTATCACCTGATTGAAAAACTGGCCCAGGCGGGCAAAGCCATTGTGGTGGTGTCGTCAGAAATGACCGAGATCATGCGCATCTCCGATCGGGTGCTGGTGATGCGCGAGGGCCGGATAACCAAAGAGTTAACCGGCAGCGCGATCACCGAAGAGAACATTGCCCGTTATGCCATCAAAGATATTGACCAGACGGCCTGACCGCTTACCTGACACTATTTAAGGTTATAACTATGACAACTCACACATCTACCGGGCCGGGTACCCGACCTGCGCTGCGGCTTAAATTTAATCTGCGTGATGCCGGTACCTTAATTGGCTTACTGATTATCGTGGTGACATTTTCGTTTCTGTCACCGGTCTTTTTCACCCTGCCTAATCTGCTGAATATTCTGCAGCAGTCCTCCATCAACGCCCTGATCGCACTGGGCATGACGCTGGTGATTATCTCCGGCGGGATTGACCTCTCGGTCGGCCCCACTGCAGCGCTCTCTGCGGTGCTGGGTGCAACCCTGATGGCATCGGGCGTGCCGGTGCCGCTGGCGATCCTCGCGACGCTGGGTGTGGGCGCGATGTGCGGACTGTTCAGCGGCACGCTGATCGCCTATGCCGGACTGCAGCCGTTTATTGTCACGCTGGGCGGCCTGTCGCTGTTCCGGGCCATTGCGCTGATCTACACCGGCGGCAATCCCATCTTCGGTATTCCGCTGGAATTTCGCAGCCTGATCAACAGTACGCTTTTCGGTATCCCCACGCCGATTGTGATTGTGGCAGTGATTGCACTGCTGCTGTGGACGGTGATGAATAAGACCCCGCTGGGGGAATATATTCTGGCGATTGGCGGCAATGAAGAGGCGGCGCGGGTCGCGGGTGTGCCGGTTA
Source organism: Pantoea sp. XY16 (assembly GCF_025153065.1). Lineage (NCBI taxonomy): Bacteria > Pseudomonadati > Pseudomonadota > Gammaproteobacteria > Enterobacterales > Erwiniaceae > Pantoea > Pantoea sp. XY16. The sequence goes on from NZ_JANZNP010000004.1 coordinate 166,040, forward strand.
AGCGCACCAAGGTCACGGTCTATATCTTCTCCGGCCTGCTGGCCTCACTGGCCTCGCTGATTCTGATTGGTCGTCTGGGGGCTGCCGAACCGACCATCGGCAACCTGTGGGAACTGGATGCGATTGCGGCGGCGGCCATTGGCGGTGCGTCGTTAATGGGCGGCAAGGGCAGTATCTTCGGGACGCTGATCGGCGTGGTTATCCTCGGTGCGTTACGTAATGGCTTGACCTTACTGAACATTCAGGCCTTTTACCAATTGCTCGCTACCGGCCTTATTATTATCATAGCGATGTTGATTGACCGGGCGACCCGAGGCAAGTAATGAAGCAAGATCCGCGAGCCATTGGCGCTCAGATTCGTATGCGTTTGCCCCAGCTGACGCCGTTAGAACGTCGGGTAGCTGAGGCGATAATTGCCCGAACCGACATTACCGAGCAATCCTCATTAAAGGAGATTGCGCGGGAGAATAATGTCTCTGAAGCGATGATCGTTAAGATTACCAAAAAACTTAACTTCACCGGCTTCAGGCATTTCAGAAGTGGCCTGATTTATTATAACCAGTCTGAAGTGGCAGGGCTGCATGCGGAAATTGAGCCGGATGATTCATCGGAGCAGTTGCTGGCCAAAGTTTTCAGAACCTCTATCCAGGCGATTGAAGAGACCTTATCGATTCTGGATGTTTCTGAATTCAATCGTGCGGCGGACATTATCTTTAAAGCGCGTCATATCGATCTCTACGCCGTGGGCGGTTCTGCCGCCGTGGCGCGGGACCTGTCACACAAGATGCTGAAGATTGGCATTAAGTCGACTGCCTATGACGACGCCCACATCATGCTGATGTCTGCCGCCGTGTTATCTGATGACGATGTGGTTATCGCCATCAGCCATTCGGGTGCTACGCGTGCGGTGAACGATCCGGTCAGACTGGCGGGAAGGAATGGCGCGAAGGTTATCGCCATTACCAACTATGCCGAATCCCCGATCGCGCAGAGTGCGCATGTGGTCCTCAATTCAACCTCTCAGGGATCGCATCTGCTGGGTGAAAACGCCGCGTCACGCATCGCCCAACTCAATATTCTGGATGCGCTGTTTGTCGCTATCGCCAAGAAAGATCTGAAGCGGGCGGAGAAGAACCTGATGAAAACCCAGCATGCGGTTCAGGATCTGCGGGAATTCTAGCTATGAGCAAAATTGCAGTCACCGGCAGTCTTCACTACGACATTATGCTGGATGCACACCATCGCCCGGAAAAAGGCGAAACCGTGATGGGCAGCGCCTGTCACTATAAGTTTGGTGGCAAGGGAGGTAATCAGGCCGTCGCAGCGGCACGCGCGGGTGCCACAGTGCGCTTTGCCGGTTCAGTGGGGCGCGATCAGCAGGGGCAATTCCTGCTGGATCATCTGCAGCAGGCGGGGGTCGATTGCACCGCCGTCAGCATCATTGATGCGCTTCCCTCCGGGATGAGCGTGGCGATTACCGATGCCGAAGGAGATTACGGTGCTGTGGTGGTCTCCAATGCCAATCAGCAGATCCCGCTGGAGACCTTTGTGCAACCCGGTTTCTGGCAGGAGGTGTCGCTGCTGATGCTGCAAAATGAAGTCCCGGAAGCGGTGAACCTCTGTGCGGCCCAGGCGGCACAGCAGCGGGGGATTACGGTCTGCGTCAATGCCGCGCCCGCCCGGCCGTTGTCAGCCGCGTTTGAAAACTGTATCGATCTGCTGGTGGTGAACGCCATTGAAGCGCGCGATATGTGCGGGATTAGCGTGCAGGATCTGACGTCGGCGCGCTCAGCGGCAGAATCGCTGGCCAGCCGGTTTGCCAGAGTGGTGGTTACCGCTGGTGAACATGGTGTGGCTTACAGCGAGGCGGGAGAGACGCATACACTGGCGGCGCAGAAGGTGACACTGGTCAGCACCCACGGTGCCGGGGATTGTTTTGTCGGCGTGTTGTGTCAGCGCCTGAGTAGCGGGGTAACGCTGGCAGAAGCGGTGAGTGCGGCAAATCGTGCAGCTGCCGAACACGTTTCCCGGCAGCCGCACTGATTAATGGCGTGCCACGTCAATGACCTGGCACGCTAACGTCATCAGGCGCCGACGTTCACCACGGTTTTACCGAAGTTTTTGCCATTCAGCATATCGATAAACGCCTGTGGCGCGTTCTCTAACCCTTCAATCATGTGCTCGCGATAGTGGATTTTTTTGCTCTCCACCAGCGGACGCATCGCCTCCAGGAACTCCGGATAACGGTCACCGTAATCCTGGAAGATGATAAAGCCCTGCATACGGATGCGGCGCTTCAGAATGCCCGCCATGATCAGTGAGGTTCTGTCCGGGCCTTCCGGCAGCTCACGCTGGCTGTAAGCCGAGACCAGACCACAGACCGGCACGCGCGCAGCGGTGTTCAGCAGCGGGAACACGGCATCAAACACTTTGCCGCCGACGTTTTCGAAGTAGATATCGATGCCATCCGGGCAGGCATTTTTCAGCTGCTCTTCAAAGTCGGCACTGTGGTGATCGAGGCAGGCATCAAAGCCCAGCGTATCGACCGCGAAACGGCATTTCTCTTCACCGCCCGCCACACCGACGACACGGCAGCCTTTCTGTTTACCCAACTGACCAACTGTTGCGCCTACCGGACCGGTTGCGGCGGCAACGACGAGGGTTTCACCCGCTTTTGGTTGACCGATATCCATCAGGCCCATATAGGCGGTAAAGCCTGGCATCCCGAGAATGCCCAGCGCCCATGACGGATGTGGCAGATCGTTGCCCAGCTTCGCAATCTCTTTGCCATCGGAGACGGCATATTCCTGCCAGCCGCTCTGCGCCAGCACCCAGTCACCGGTTTTAAACTCGCTGTTTTTCGATTCGACGACCTGACAGACGGTGCCGCCCACCATCGGCTGATCCAGCTCTGCCGGCGCGGCGTAGGATTTACCCTCGTCCATCCGGCCACGCATGTAGGGGTCAAGCGAGAGATAGATGGTTTTCAGCAGCAGTTCACCCTCTTTGATTTCCGGGACGGGCTGGGCCACATGGCGGAAATTCTCTTTGGTCGGCTCACCGTGAGGGCGTGAAGCCAGTAACCAGGCGTGGTTCTGGGTTGCTTGTTCAGTCATATTGTCATCCTTTTATAGCCGGGCAATGCTCAGGGCATCACCATATGAATACCGGGAAAGTGTAGATGACAGCGGCGGGAATGCGTTTAACGCTGTGAGCGGTAAGCATGATTTACCGATAACAGCGCATAAGGTGCTAACCGCGGGGACACCGCGGATGCAGGACCATTCATGTCGCGGGTTCAGACTGACGGCTGTTCACATCCGCTTGCAAAAAAACGGGCAGGCGAGTCTTCAGCGGTGCGGTATGACACGCATTACGCGAAGCAAACGCGGGTTGACTGTCAGCTCCCTCCCAAACCCGCTAAAGCGGGTTTTTTATGCCTTCAATTTATGGACATGGGAAGTTGCTGCGCATCCGGCGTCACGGGTAGCTCTGAAGATTGTGATAAATATCAGGGAATTTTACAGGGAGAGAACCATGATTATCCAGCATCTGCGTATTGCCCGACCGGTGACAGACCTGACGCAAAGCAGTCAGAGCTATTGCCACGGGCTGGGGTTGCAAGAAATCGGTGAGTTTACCGATCATCAGGGGTTCAGTGGCGTGATGCTGGGCGCTGAAGGGCTGGGCTGGCATCTCGAATTCACGCTCTGTCACACGCATCCCGTCCGGCCATCGCCAACGGATGAGGACCTGCTGGTGCTCTACATTCCGCAACGGCCTGACTGGCTGGCCCGATGTGCCTGTATGGATGAGGCAGGATTTCTGCGGGTTCCTGCACTTAATCCTTACTGGGATCAACGGGGCGTGACATTTAGCGACAAGGATGGTTATCGTGTTGTTATCCAGCATGCAGCCTGGCAATCCGCAATCTGACGTGTAACGGAGCTCACCCTGAACATTCTTTGCTTTCACACCGCGGCCAGTAATATCGCAATATTTGATGATGCCGCCAGCGCACTGGCATATGAGACGTCGCCGCTGAATCATCTGGTAATGCCTGCGCTGCTGGCAGAAGCGGAATGCAGCGGCGGGATGACAACTGGGTTACGCCGCCGTATTGCCCAAATGATTGAAACGCTGCTGCCGCAGTTCGATGCGGTGCTGATCACCTGCTCGACGCTGGGGCCGGTTGCCGGTGATTTCAGCGCGCAGGATCGGGTTATGCGCACCGACGGGATGTTAGCGGAGGCGCTGCAGCGGCAGGCAGGGCGCACAGTCGCGCTCTGTGCGGCAGAATCAACACTGGCGGCGACGCGGACGCTCTTCTGCCAGCGGGGCAGCCAGACAGAGATTGTGCTGGTGGAGGGCGCGTGGGCGGCGTTTAAAGCGGGGGACACAACACGATACTTTGCACTGATTGCGGCAGCCGCCGAGCAGGCGTATCAGCAGGGAGCCATTGCGGTGGCTTTGGCGCAAAGCTCAATGACGCCGGTTGCCCTGCAGTTTCCCGCGGCACGGCGACCGCTGACAGGCCCGCATCTTGCGCTGCACGCCTGCTACGAACTCAGATGATCGTCACACCCTGCTGGCTCAGCGCCAGTTGCAGCGCGTTGTCCGGCTGCGTTTCTACAATCAGCGTGCTGGCCAGTGACAGATCGCCAATGGCAAAGGCGGAGGCGGAATTCAGTTTTTCGGCTGATGCCAGCACCACGGTTTCTGCTGCACGTCCTGCCAGCGCACGCTTCACCGTCGCCTCTTCGTAATTGCCGGTGGTCAGCCCGGCCGCCGGATGCACACCGGTCACGCCCATAAAAAAGAGATCGGCATTAATGCGGTTGATCGATTCCAGCATTGATGCGCCCACCGTCACCACTGAATGCTTATAGAGCTGCCCGCCAACCATAATGATCTCCACCAGTGGATGATCGGCTAATGCCAGCGCCACGCTGGGACTGTGGGTGACGGCGGTAAAGCTCAGCGCTGCGGGTAACTGTCGCACCAGTTCCGCGCTGGTGGTCCCGCCATCAATCAGCACAATCTGTCCCGGCTGGATCAGCGAGATTGCCTTCTGCGCGATAACCTGCTTTGAGGCGGTCTGCACGCTTTTGCGCGTTTCAAAGGTGGCCAGCGCAGCGGAAACCGGCAGGGCGCCGCCATGCACCCGCTGCAATAAGCCTTCAGCCGCCAGTTCACGCAGGTCGCGGCGGATAGAGTCTTCGGAGAGGCCAAAGCGCTGGCTGAGGTCGCGCGATTGCACCTGTTTTTCCTGGGCGAGCAGGGCAAGAATCGTCTGTTTTCGCTGGCGGGATAGCATGACTGGCCTTTGCATGTTTTTTCTTGAAGTTGCACGATTTTGCATGATAGCGTGATAGCTGTCTACTATACTGGAGAGCATCATGCAGCAGAACCATCCCCGCGTGCGCATCATCAATGAGCAGTTGCTGTCAGATAACTGGTATACCCTGAAGAAATATACCTTCTCGCTGCTGCGCCGTGACGGCCGCTGGCAGGAGCAGAGCCGTGAAGCCTATGACCGCGGTAACGGCGCAGTGATCCTGCTCTACAACCGTGACAAACGTACGGTGGTGCTGACCCGTCAGTTTCGCTTTCCGGTTTTCCTGAATGGACATGATGGCTTTCTGATTGAAGCGGCCGCCGGTCTGCTTGATAACGCCTCGCCCGAAGCGCGTATTGTTGCCGAAGCGGAAGAGGAGACGGGTTTTCGCGTCAGCCATGTTCAGAAGGTGTTTGAAGCCTTTATGAGCCCCGGCTCGGTGACGGAGAAGCTCTATTTCTTTATTGCTGAGTATGACGATCAGCACCGCAGCGGCGAAGGCGGCGGAATTGCGGAAGAGGGTGAGGATATCGAGGTGCTGGCTCTCGATTTTGATCAGGCGTTACAGGCCATCGATCAGGGCAGGATTGTGGATGCTAAAACCATCATGCTGCTGCAGCATCTGCGACTCAAAGGTATCTTATAAGAAAGCGGGCAGAGCAACGTCTATGTGTTCTGCCCGTAAAGCTTACTGATCCTGCGTCAGAATGCCTTTAACATCATGTGGCTCAGAACGCAGATATTGCGGCGGAACCTGGACTTTGCCTTCCAGCACAGCCGCAGCGTGCCACGGCCAGCGTGGATCGTAGAGAATACCGCGCGCCAGTGCGACCAGATCGGCATCGCCCTGTTGAAGCACACCTTCCGCCTGCTGCGGTTCAGTAATCAGGCCAACCGCAATCACCGGAATCGACACCTGTTCACGGATATCGCGTGAGAACGGCACCTGGTAGTTAGGCCCCACGCTGATTTTCTGATCTTCCGACAGACCCCCACTTGAGACGTGGATATAGGCGCAGTTCAGCGCTTCCAGCTCACGTGAAAAGGCGATCGACTGCTCGATTTCCCAGCCGCCTTCGACCCAGTCCGTAGCAGAAATACGCACGCCTACCGGCACGGACGCGGGTACGGCTTCACGGACGGCTTTGAACACCTCCAGTGGGAAGCGCATACGGTTTTCCAGCGAGCCGCCATATTCATCACTGCGCTGATTCGACAGCGGCGACAGGAACTGATGCAGCAGATAGCCGTGTGCGGCATGGACTTCGATCAGCTCAATATCCAGACGCACCGCGCGTCGGGCGCTATCGACAAAGGCCTGTTTTACCCGCGCCAGATCGTCAGTGCTCATGGCAACCGGCTTCACTTCATCCGCGCTGTAGCTCAGTGCGGACGGTGCCACGGTTTGCCAGCCGCCGGCTTCAGGTGCAATCTGCTTACCGCCTTCCCAGGGTACGGCACACGACGCTTTGCGGCCCGCATGGCCGAGCTGAATGCCCACCGGAATAGAGGAGTAGCGGCGCACATCTTCCAGCACCGTTTTCAGCGCAGCTTCATTGTCATCATTCCACAAGCCCAAATCGCCGGGAGAGATACGGCCAATATCCTCTACGGCGGTGGCTTCAATAATCATCAGACCTGCGCCTGAAAAGGCCAGCTGGCCAAGATGGATACGATGCCAGGCGGTGGCATTGCCTGCTTCAGCGGAGTACTGGCACATCGGCGCAATCACAATGCGATTATCCAGCGTAAGTTCGCCCAGCGAGACAGTGGAAAAAAGTTGGCTCATGTTATCTCCATGGTTTTATGACTGACGTGACAGGCAATAACTATAGCGGGGGATTGGAGAGACCGGGGTTAATGCAACGTGACATTTTATGACTACGTACCGGGTAACGGGTAGATTGCAGCAATCCCTGCGGGTTCTGAAGCAGGGACTGATACGTTAATGGTTCAGCCAGGCTGTACTGTGCAGGTCTGGCTGAACCGGGAGTTTGTCGCGGAAGCTTCGTTACGGTTCGAACGTCAGGGAGTGAAAGTTAAGATCACCAGAGCGCATCGTATTGGCGTCAATGAGAGTAACGGGCATCTGGCCGCGGGACTGGCTGGGCAGGGTTCATTAAGACGTTCAGCTATTCGCTGTCATCAATTTTGCGGCAGGGTGACATGGTGGAGATCCTGCGCGACTGGCGTCCAGCGGGTTATTCGTTTCATCGGGTTTATCCGCAAAACCGGCACGTGAAGCAACGGTTACGGGGGGTTATCGACTGGCTGGTGGCGTGCTTTCCGGCGCGGGTTGCAGAAGAGTGAGGATCCGGCACCTGAGTGCCGGATTGGGCAAATTAGTTGCCGCGATAGGTTGAGTAACCAAACGGGCTCAGCAGTAACGGGATATGGTAGTGCTCACCGCTGGCGTCCATGTTGAACTCAACCGGGATCTCAGGGAAGAAGGTTTTCTGATTGGTTTTTTTATAAAAGTCACCGGTTTTAAACACGACACGGTAGCTGCCCGCGCTGGCCGTTTTGTCCTGCGGGAACAGGGCGCTGATGCGACCATTGTTATCGGTGACGCCTGACGCCAGTTTCACCCAGTTATCCTGCTGCTTCTGATCCAGTTCAACTTCAATACCGGCTGTTGGCTGGCCGGTTTGCAGATTAAGAACGTGCACGCTCAGTGGATTTTTAGCGGTAGCAGGCTGAGCTGCGATAGCGGATGCGCCAGAGGTCATCAGTAATGTTGCGATCAAAGCATATGAAGTTTTCATCAATGTTTCCTTTATTGATTGGTTGAAGTCGGGTGACAGTTCAGAAAGAGTAATGCGCCTGAGGGCAAAGAGATATTCAGCCACAGGAAATGTGAAATTTCTGAGAAAAGACACACTTTTTTAGTTACATCATACAAATATCAAATATAAACCTCAGATCTGCTTCAGTGCAGGCATTGCTTACCAGAATAAAAGTTCATGTTAAACCACTTCTCAATTCTGTCCTGAAAGCAGGGCGTTAACGGGTATGAATTGTCTTTATATGACGTGAGTCAATAAGTTACAGGCTTCACTAATGAAAATAGCCAGAGCGGCGCTGCACCCAGAGTAGCGCCGCTCTTTTTTATTACTCCTGCTGTCCTGATCCGGCATGGCAGCGCAGAGAATCCCTTCCTGGCAATGCCGGTAATCATTATCAGAAGGCATCAGGACGATGGCTATCGCCATACCACATAAACAACCCTATTCAGGACGACAAGCAATGAGAATGAGTAAACTGGCGCTGGCCCTTATGTTACTGGCAGGCGCTACTGATGTTTCAACGGCAATGGCGACGGAGTCATCGACTGCCGATCCCGCCTTAAATAGGCCGGTGAATACCCAGCCTGCACCTGCAGCAGCAGCGGTTTCGCAACCGGAGACGAGCCCGCTATCGCCAGCCAGTACTGAAGCACCAGCCGCGACAACAACCGCTGCTGCATCGCAGCAACCGGCTGGTTCTTTAGCGACAACTTCATCCAGCCCGGCAATATCAGAGCAGCAATCCGTCGCAACGGTGCCAGAAGCTGCATCCGGTTCAGCGCCGGCAACGCAGCAGGCTGAGACTTCTGCACCGGTTCAGCCCCAATCGGACAGTAATCAACCGTCACCGGCTACAAAACCGACAGCTGATTCATCTTCCGGGGCAGAAATGAGTGAGCCACATCCGGCAGTAACCTCAGAGCAGCAGGCCACAGACGAAAACACCTCGCAAAAGCCTGCCCGGACTCAAGCTGCCGCCGACGAACCGCTGTTTACACCTGAACAGGAAGCCCGTATTGGCGAGATAGCACAAGCCTGGCTGCTGAAGCATCCGGAATTACTGGTTGAAGTGGATCAGAAACTGCAGAAAATTCAGTATGACGAGCAGATGAAAGCGATGACCACTGCGGCAATTAAACATCAGGATGAAATGCTGAATGATAAAACGGTACCTGCTATTGGGCCTGAGAACGCTAAAGTCGCGGTTATAGAATTCTTCGATTATCAGTGCAGCGTCTGTGCCCGTCAGGCCCCCGTTATTCAGTCACTGATGAAAGCGAATCCCCAGGTACGCTTTATCTTTAGAGAGTGGCCCATTTTTGGCTATCGCTGGAAACCGTCTTTCCAGGCGGCTGAAACCGGTTTACGAATCTGGCAGCAAAGAGGCGGTGATGCCTATATGAAGTATCACAATGCGCTATTTGCCAGTGGTCATATTGAGGGCGCGCTGACACAAAAGGATGTCACTCAAGCCGCTTCTGCAGCCAGTGCCGGTAAGTTAAAAAATAACGATATGCTCGACACACTGTCCCGCACGGATATTCTGGCGAAAAATACAGGCTTTCAGGGTACGCCAGGAATCGTTGTGATGCCTCTGTCAGGTGCGACCGCAGATACGGTGACGATTTTCCCGGGAGGCGCGATGGAATCGATGCTGCAGGATGCGATCAACAAAGCCTCTGTTCAGGCGGGGCACTAGCCGACAGCGAATAACATCACCATAAACTGCCGGCAGGACAAAGGATATCCTGCCGGCATCTGTTCTGTTCCGGATGTTCACCGTTGATGCGCTCTGCGATTAACCGGCAAAATCCCCATCCTCCTGTTTCGTCATGATGCCTCGCGTTCAGCGCCCACATAATTCTGCTGCTCTTAACCTGAGCTGTTCCCGGGTTCATCTGCCTTACCCGATTTGATAATTATTAACGCTGCTCCGGCAATCCGTAGATGTCAGGTTTAAATTAATAATGAAACAGTGTCCTTTTCTGGCTATTTATCTTTCTGTGTAACTTTCTGGTTGTGGTAATGATTCTTATTTTTGATTTGAAGTGGTTGTGAATTTCTTAGATTGTCAATGGCTTGTGTTTATATCTGGTTTAAGAAGTTAAACCCTTCAGAAACGAGATGGGTAAATATCTGGTTAAATTAATTTCGGGCTTTTGTTTTTTTTAAAATTTATATTCATAACATTAGCATTCATCTGGCATGCATGTTTATCTAACCTGCTGTTTTATAATAAACCCGGACTGGCTATTAATTAGCCTGTGGCGATTGCTGTATTTAAATTTTCTGTTTTTTTTGCTCGTCATCTTTAAACGGAGTTAAGGGGTGATGATTGTTATCTTTAAACGCCGGCCTTATACTCTGGACCATCAGGCTATCAGAATAGAATTATTTAAATCGTGACTTCCCTGTTGCGTGAAAAGGGATAGCTCGCCGGTTTGATTAGGTTAAATGTATTTAAGAAGATGCTGATGCTGTATGGCGTAACTGTTTCGTGCAGATTAAACAGATTTTTAGATTCATTTTTGAAAGAGTCCGTTTAATGAACAACAGCGTAATACTTGATCTTTCTCTGCGACTTAAATAAGGCGCAGAAGCAGGGCACTCATGACTCTCACGGGGCGGAATAACCGGGAGAAGCGTGAAGTTATGTTGTGTAGTTACAGAAACTTTAATCAAGGGATATAAAATGAAAATGAAAAAACTGGCTGTCGCCATGAGCACAGCAGTCGCTTTATTTGCAGGTGTAGTCCATGCTGAGACTACTCCAATTACTGTTAATGGCGGCACGGTCCATTTCAAAGGTAAGCTTGTTGCTGCACCTTGCTCAGTAAGCACCGACACCAGCGACCAGGAAGTTAAACTGGGCGAATACACCACTCACCATTTCAAAAGTGCTGGCGTGCTTGGCTCGATTGTACCCTTCCAGATTAAACTGGAAGACTGCGATACCTCTGTAGTGACTACCGCAGCGGTTGCTTTCTCTGGCCGTGCAGATGCGACAGATCCAACACTCCTGGCAGTAGACCAGGACCTTTCATCGTCTAACAGCGGAACTGCTACCAACATCGGTATTCAGATTCTGGATAACAGTTCTGCCGTGGTGAAACTGGATGGTTCTACCTTCACTGATAAAACCACACTGATTAATGGCGAAAATATCCTTAAATTTGCTGCGCAATATAAGTCAACCGGCGTAGCAACCGCGGGTGATGCGAACGCTGACGCGAATTTCATCATGCAGTACAACTAAGTTCTGTGCCCATTTCGTCCGGTTGTTGAACGGGCCGAATGGGCATTTCTTAGAGGCTGAATTGATGATGCGTTATGATTTTATCACCTTGTCTGTTGGCTTATTGCTGACTTCTTTCGCCGGATATGGCGCTATGAAAAATGACGTTGCTGAAATAACAAGTGGGAAATTACATATTCACGGCAAGGTTATTTCCGGGGCCTGCGTAGTCACCTCAGATAATGTGGATATGCACGTTGATATGGGTCAGTTTACGTTGCACGGATTTAAGCAGCCTGGTGATATCACCACCGCGGCGCGGCCCTTTACGGTTCACTTAGCTGACTGCAAAAGTGAAATCAGCAGCGGCGTAAATATTTCCTTTTCAGGAAGGGCGAACCCGCAAATGCCGAACCTCTTTCAGGTTTTGTCCGATGATGAGAGTACGGAAAACGTCAGCCAGAGTAGTGAAGATAGTCATGTAGGATTATTAATCTCTGGCCCACAAGGGAAACAGATTAAACCGGATGGGGCACCCGTGGTGCTACGTCAGGCGAGTGGAAAGGATACGGAGATCCATTTTATCGCACGTTATCTCGCCTCTTCTGTACGTGTTCATCCTGAAGAGCTGCACAGTGAAGTTCGTCTGAATATCGCGTACCCCTAATCTGAATCCCTTAATCAGGTCAAGTAATCATGCTGAAAAAATCATTAATCTCTGCGGCCATGCTGGCTGCCTGTGTAGTAAATACGGCTCATGCTGGCGGTATTGCGCCAGGGGCCACCCGTATTATTTACCCGGAAAGTGACCATCAGACATCGCTATCAGTCACCAATAGCGACAGTCATGAGCGCTATCTTATTCAGGCATGGGTGGAGGATGAAAAAGGGCAGCGGGTAAATGATTTTATCGTCACGCCACCGCTGTTTGCCGCGGCACCAAAAAGTGAAAACAATCTGCGTATTGTTTATACCGGCGCGGCCCTGCCCAAAGATCGTGAAAAAGTTTACTGGATGAACGTAAAAGCGATTCCGGCGGTTAATAAAGAGGCGATGAGCGGGGGGAATACCCTGCAACTGGCGGTTTTGTCAAGAATGAAGCTTTTTATGCGGCCGGATGGCTTACCGATTAGCGAAGTGGAATCGGCGAAAAAAATCGGGTTTCAGGAAAGAGAAGGGCAGCTCACCATTAATAATCCAACGCCCTATTATCAATCGCTGGTCAATATCAGCGTGGGAAATAAGAAGCTTGAAAACAGCATGGTTGCCCCGTTTGGTCAGCTCGCGCTTTCATTACCACGAGGCGTCTCAGGAAGCGTTCATTACCAGACCATAAATGATTATGGTGCTATCACCGCGCCACAAACCAGCGGCACGCATTAATCGCTTGCCACGATTTCATCTTTTTTAAACGCTCAGGGACACGATAATGCGCCACTCGGTATTTAGCAGGCCGGTTCAGGAGAAGATGCCCTCTTTTCGGTATTCAGCTCTTGCCCTGTTTGTCGCGCTATCCGGTTCGGCTCAGGCTCAGGACTGGTTTAACCCGGCCTTTCTGACGAAAGATGGCAATGAAGTTGCCGATCTCTCTCGCTTCGAAAACGGTTCAGGACAACTTCCCGGCGTTTATCGTGTTGATATCTGGCGCAACGATGAGTTTGTGACCACCAGTCCGATGCGCTTTGTTGCCGTTGCTTCTCAGCCTCAGGTCAGCCCTGCATCTGAAGCGGTGAAACAGGACGGGACAGGATTGCAACCCTGCGTGACTGTAGCATGGATGAAACGGCTGGGCGTTCATACTGAAAATCTGACGGCGTTAAAGGCGACGGATAATCAGGATCAGTGCATCGATCTCGCGAAAAGCTTTCCGGGTGCCGCCTCATATTATGATTTTGCCTCCCAGCGCCTGATGCTGACCTTTCCTCAGGCTGCGCTGAGAAACAGTGCGCAAGGCTATATTCCGCCAGAGGAGTGGGACGAAGGTATCAATGCGGCGCTGCTGAATTACACGCTCACCGGCAGTAAAGGTGACAGAAACAATAGCTATTATCTGAACCTTACCAGTGGTCTGAATATCGGAGCATGGCGGCTCAGAAATAACGGTGCCTGGAACCACTCCGATTATGCTGATGGCTATCATCAAAGCCAGTGGCAGAATATCTCCACCTTTGCGGAACGCACCATCATTCCGTTTAAAAGTGAACTGGTTCTGGGAGACAGCAGCAGCTCAGGTGATATCTACGATAGCCTGGGATTTCGCGGCGTACGGCTCTACTCCTCAGATGCGATGTACCCAAACAGTCAACAGGGCTATGCGCCGGTGATTCGTGGCATTGCATCAGGGCGCTCGCAGATTACGGTGCGGCAAAATGGTTATGTGATTTACCAGAATATTGTGCAGTCCGGTGCATTTGAAATTACGGATTTGAATGCCACATCATCCAGCGGTGACCTGGACGTTACGATTAAAAACGATGCCGGTGCAGTGCAAAAATTTGTTGTGCCATATTCTACCGTGCCGCTGCTGCAGCGCGAGGGGCGAACAAAATATGATCTGGTTGCAGGTCGTTATCGGAGCGGTCTGGCAGGTAAGGAGGATCCTTTATTTGCTCAGGGCACGCTTGCCAGAGGTCTCAGCAATGGCACAACGCTGTATGGCGGGAGCCAGATTGCCAGAAATTACCTCTCGGTTCTCACGGGGCTGGGACGCAATCTCGGTGACTGGGGTGCAGTCTCTGTTGATATCACCGCTGCCCGCAGTGAACTGGCGGATGGCAGTACGCATAATGGCCAGTCTGTCCGGTTTCTTTATGCTAAATCGCTGAATCATACCGGCACCACATTTCAACTGCTGGGTTATCGCTACTCAACGCGCGGCTTCTACACGCTGGGTGAAACCGCATGGGAAGCGATGAACGGATATCAGAATGAATGGAAAGATAGGGGGGACGGGCGCAGTCCGCAGCTTGAACCCGTCAGTTACCACAATCTTATGAACAGCAAAAAAGGGCGCTTTCAGCTGAGCGTTGCCCAGCAGATCAGCGACTGGGGCTCGCTAAGTCTAACCGCCACACATCAGGACTACTGGAATAGCAGCGGCAGCGATGAATGGTATCAGGCTGGTTTCTCCAGCGGCTGGCACGGCATTAATTACAATCTCTCCTATGCGCTCAGCCGCAGCAAGGGGATGCCGCAAACCGACCGGCTTATCTCGCTGAACATCTCGATTCCATTCGGACGCTGGCTGGGCCATGACATGGCCGAGCATGAAGCACTCAACAGTATGTATGCGACGGCCCAGGCTAACCGCGATCAGGATGGGGTTACCCAGATGCAGACGGGGGTGACCGGCACATTGCTGCAGGGCAATAACCTCAGCTATAGCATCATGCAGGGACACAGTAACCGAAATGGCGACAGCGGTAATATGAACGTCAGCTGGGACGGGTCAGATGCCAGAGCGAGCGGGGGTTACAGTTACAGTAATGGCAACCACGCGATGAACTGGGACGTTTCAGGCGGGATCATCGCCCATGCCAACGGCATCACGTTCAGTGAGCCACTTGGGGATACCAATGTCCTGATCAAAGCGCCGGGTGCTAAAGGTGTGCATGTCGAGAATGAAACCGGCATCAGTACTGACTGGCGGGGCTATGCGGTCATGCCGTATGCCTCGGTTTATCGCAGTAACCGGGTCGCGCTGGATGTAAAAAGCCTGGATATGCACACCGATCTTGACGATACCGTCCGCGAAGTGGTGCCAACGGAAGGCGCGATCGTGCGGGCGGAGTACACTGCCCATGTCGGATTACGCGCAATTTTCAGTCTGATGCACAACGGTCGTCCCGTTCCCTTTGGGGCTTCAGTGACCGATAAAATCACCGGTGCGACCAGTATTGTTGGTGACACTGGCGACGTCTATATGACAGGGATTAAACCTAAAGGCACGCTTTCTGTGATATGGGGAAGCGGCTCGTCGGATAGTTGCATGATTCCTTATGAGCTGCCTGCAGAAAGTGAAAAATTACCTGTCGCGCGTATGACACTTAACTGTATTGCTATGGTGAAAAATAATAAATGACTCTATTGCCGGGACTAATGCACAGAAAGTCAGCACTGTCTGCTTCAGTGCTTTTATATTTATCATTACTGGCAGGCAGCGCGCCTGCCTTTGGCTACAGTTACCACTGCACCGCACAGGGTGGAACGCACAATTTTGTAATTGATAATATCCAGAAGGATATTTCAGATAAAGATAAGGATAAAGCGGGGGCTATTATTACCGATGCGGAAGATTTTCAGGGGCAGGGATCGTATACCGGCCATTGTGATGAACCCCCTTATCCTTTTACAGCCGAAGCCTATGCGACAGCGGTCAGTCCGCTTCAGCCCTCAGAAAAAATCGGCGACACGCAGTGGTATAAACTCAACGACTATCTTGATGCATCGTTTCAGGTTTTTGTAGGCGGGAACAGTCAAACGTTTCCACAGGTGCCTTTTTATGATGTGTCAAATAAATTACCGATGAACCGGAGCCAGATGAGCAGTGGCTGGGGAACCGGCAACAGCGGAAAGATCTCGTTAAGGATCCGAAAACCTTTTATCGGCTTCTCACAATTCAGCGTTCTGGCGCTACAGACCTACTTAAATACGCAGCAGGGCATTCAGGTCAGCGGTGAGGCTATCGCCAGCGTAACTATTGGCGGACAAATTACCATTCCGCAAAATTGTGAATTTTCGCCAGATAAAATCATTACGATTGATTTTGGTAATATTGGTGCCTCTGCGTTTGCCGCTGCAGGCGCGGGCAATAAACCCGCCGGTGTAAATCCGCAGACCCGCAATATTGGTATTTCATGTAAAAATATTGATGCGCAAGCCATGCTCTCCTTAAGGCTTGAGGCGAACAATGTCGCCAGCAATGCGATTGTCTCGGATAACCCGGATCTCGGTTTCGTTCTGGCCGATAAAGACAGTAAACCCTTAATTCCCAATAATGCGGAGAGTAAAATCCCTTTTCAGCTTGATGGCAATGCCTCTGCAACCGTTCCCATTACGGCCTGGCCCGTCAGCATTACCGGCAATAAGCCAGCGGAAGGCAGATTTACCTCCGAAGGCTATCTTCGGGTCGATTTTGATTAAGGCGGGAAGATAATGGCTATGAATCAGTCAGGTCGCACTATTTTGCCAAAAATCATCCTGATGGCCGGTGGTGCAGCGATACTTTTTTATACCTCGCAGTCGGTGGCAGCCGATGCGCTGGCACAAATTAATATTCGCCTTACAGCAACCGTCGTCGCGGTCGGTTGTACGGTCGATCCAGGCGACGTCAATAAACCCGTTGACCTCGGCGAATGGCAGACTAAGCAGCTGGTTAAAACGGGGCAGACAACCAAACCGGTGCCGTTTAGTCTTCATCTGACCGGCTGTACTGCCGACAATGCAAAACTGACGTTCACCGGCACTAAAGATACCAATGACAATACGTTACTGGCCATTGATAGCAGCGATGAGAATGCCGCTTCCGGTGTGGCGATTGAGATTCTGGACAGCCAGCATCATCGTATCCCGATGGGTGGGGATACGCCGTCTGCCGTGATCGATGCAAACGGAGATGCCACCCTGGATTTCTGGGCTGATTATGTTTCAACTGACGTGAAAAACGTAAAGCCAGGGGATGCGAACGCCGCGACGCAATTCACACTGACTTATGATTGATGGATAGCTGTGCGACCTCCGGAATTGTGGTTGCTTTCGGTGCAGAAAGAAAACAATCAATGTGTTCAGGCCCGACAGGTAAGGTGGCAGTGGCGGTGCGATTTCAGAACAGTGAAATGGCACGCTTGCCAATCGCGATTTACAGACCCTCAGGGACAGAATGAACCTAATGATTCAGGGTTGAAGCAAAGCAGGGAACATCGGACCCGCAGTTAAGCCTGCAATAATCTCTATCATTTAACATAATATACATTATGCGCATACTCATTATGGCCGGAAGCGTGATGCTCTGTTGTATGGTCTGCTCACCATTTTGGGCTGATCCTGACGGTTTTCCTCTTTACAGCAAAATCTGTCAGAAACGATCACAATGTCTGCCTGGCCTTGTTACTGTCGCTTACTCTGTTCCGAAACTGAAATAATGTGATGCTACTTATTCAGCATGGCTTTCCCGGCGGGACAGCTTCTTCAGTGACGCTACACGCTATCCTCTTACCAACAAATCTGATGTCGAAAATGTGCAGTCGGACGATGCGATGACGGCTTCGCCCTTTGCGGCTGGCTGAATGCACTGCTGCGTATTCTGACCGTTTCTCTGCTCAGGTGCTTTGCACAACTTAAGCAGTGACGTCGCTACGTGAAAATTAGCGCATTCATCAGGGCTGTCGGCCACAAAAATGCTGTAGAGGCGTCTATACATCACCGCTTTATGTTCATCCTCATAGTCTGCCGTGCAAACCACTAAGTTGTCGTAAACGCGTCCACGTGTAACTACGCTTTCTTCACTCCGTTCCTTGCCAGGTTCATCCTGTAATAAGCAAGAAAGCCTGAGTCAGCTTTCTGCTGGCTGTCTGGTCAGCCGGACTCATACTGGCTATTCGCGTTTCGATTGCAAGGCAGTCACCGTGGCGCAGTGATGCTTTTGCCCTGAGCCTTGAAAATAAAAGTCAGTGACATCCGGTTGTTTTCAGTACTATCAGCGACACGCAAAATGAGACGTAACGTCCCTGCTCTGTCCCGTCATCCAATAACTATCTTGTATAATCTGACAAAAAAGAGAAACGTAAATTTCGCACAGCAAAGATGATTCTTCGCATACAAATTCTGAATGATAACGCCCGGGAAAGAAATAAATATAGATCTCTTTTCTTTTAATGACACTGCCAAAAAGAGTGATGTTTTCATGCGCTAAATAACTGATTTAGATCAATATTTATAGCAAGTGCGTCAATTAACATATTTGTTACCAGGAGTATTCTTAATTAAATGGGATGTGAACGATAAATATCGTCGCTAATCTTTTTATTAAACCCATTTAAAAGGCAGCTCGTTTCAATGAAAAAGGGAGTAAGTCCTGATAGAGCTAGTAAAAAATCATTTATCAATGCCATCATAGTGGCCGTTATAGACAAAATCGGCCACTGAACAAAATTCGCTCACATTTAGCTTTGAGTGCGGAATTTTTATTGATCAAAGTGGCGTTATTTGCGAAATATTCCTAACGGACGTAAAAAAATCCTGGTCTCTCAGCACTGCTGAAGGCGTCGTCGCCCTTTTTTTCCCGAATTTTCAACAAATATTACTCCCGCCCGTGGAGGTGGCTCCTTAAGAAAAATCCGAATGAAGAAAATAGCGGATAATTTTCATCGCCTTGAAACGCGGAGATTTTTATCGATAAAATAATCACAACTCTCGCAACAACGCCAAAATATTATGATAAAGATAACCAGAGAGGAAATTCGCTGCGCCAGTTGTAAATATGGCTGTGATCTCACCCATCGCGCATCAGACATTTATAACAGATGTCCGTTGCAAAAAATTACCACCTGGCCTGGAGGGAATCATTTTTTCTCTTCATCCATACTCAGCATGGTCGCTGGAAAATATGAGAGCCTCTTTTGCAGAGGATGTGTATTCGTTGACTTCTCCAGGGAAAATGTCAGGTACTTTACCAATAGCAACTGGATTGAGTATTTAAAACATACCGGATTAATGCTGATTATCGTCAGTGATCGCCATATGGAGCCGCTTGCGGCTTACTGGCAAAAAGAGGACCTGCGTATACAAACTGTGATTTATGCCGACCTGTCCCTGGAGGAGATAAACGGACAAATCCAGGGCTGTTATTTCGGTTTAAAAGGCGAAGTCAGGAAAAAAGTAAATGCACTTAAACAGGATGAAGTTCGGTTCCTTGATCTGGCGATGAACGGACTTTCACTGCCGATTATTGCCAGAGAAATGGGAGTTGAAGTCAAGCGTGTTTATAACATCAAAGATGCCATTCGCCGGAAAATGGGCATCAGCCTCAATCAGTTATTTTCCGCATAATTATGATAAAGGAGTATTAATGAACACCAAACTCAGAACGCTTAATTTTGCTGTGTTAATCAGTGCCGGACTGGTGTCAGCCAGCGTGTTTGCAGCTTCAGATAACACCATCAATTTTCAGGGAGAAGTTACTACTGAAACCTGTTCTGTTTCCGTAAATGGCAACAATGCATCCCCTGTCGTGCTGCTTCCAACGGTCAGTACTTCGGACCTTGCTGCCTCTGGTGCAACTGCGGGGGATACCACCTTCACCGTGGGCGTTAGCGGCTGCGCCGGGGACAGTACCTCGGCCACCAAAATCTCGACGGTGTTTGTGGGGAATAACGTTAGCGCTGCCGGTAATTTATCTAACACCGGAACCGCAAAAAATGTTGAGGTACAAATCCTAGATCCGAAAGATGCAGTGGTTAATCTGACCAGCGGTTATACCGGCAGCGGTGATCTGACATTGCAGACCGGTGAAACTTCTGGCTCTGCCACCTACTCTGCCCGTTATTACGCAACAGGGACGCCAACGGCGGGTACCGTTACCGCATCACTGCAATATGCCGTGACTTACCAGTAATATTTTTCGTGCGTATCCGGATAGCCAGATACGCACGCCACGCTTGAGATATCCGACATGTATTCGCGCATTATGCTGTTCCCATTAAAAATGGTAATACTGTTTTTTTTGATGACGTTTATTTCGGATAACGTCCAGGCAAGCGTCACTATTCTTGGCAGCCGAATTATTTATCCGGGCGATGCTCTCTCCGTCGATGTTCAGTTAAAGAACAACGATAATATGCCTTATGTCATTCAGGCCTGGCTTGATAATGGCAATATGGATTCGCAACCTGGCGATAAGAGTGACGTGCCTTTTATTATCACGCCACCACTGTTTCGGATCCAGCCTCTGACCGGTCAGGTTTTAAGAATCCGATTTCTGCCAAAGGTCTCATTACCACAGGATCGCGAAACGATTTACTGGTTCAACTCTCTGCAGATCCCCCCTGGGAATATTCAGGCGGAATCAGGCCGTAACAGTATTGTTTTAATGTTACGTAACCGCATGAAACTCTTTTATCGTCCTAAAGCGATTGGTCAGCCGGTTAATGTTTTCGACAGTGTAAAAGTAACGATGCAAAAAGAGGGGGTTGAAATCAACAACACTCAACCCTGGTATCTCTCACTTACAGAAGTTGCAATAAAAACAGCAGGAAAAAAAACAGCCTGCAAAGCCGACATGATTGCGCCCTTTTCCAAAAAAATCGTCAGGTGTAAACCGACAACGCACTCTTTATCAGCTAATAGCGTGATTTCTCTTTCAGCAATGAATGACCAGGGAGCTAAAGTCAGTGAAGACTATCCGATTGCAGGCAGGTAATATCCGCATCTTTTTTTTTCCTCTCTGTGCATCATTTACTTTTTCAACGTATGGACACGCTGATGAGTACTATTTCGATCCTTCACTGTTTAAAGGTTCCGCCTTTGGCCAGAATATTGATCAGTTTAACCATCAGACTATCGCCCCCGGCAACTATTATGTCGATATCTATGTTAACAATAAGCTGGTTAAAAGCGGCGTCACCCTGAACTTTCTATCAGCAGAGAAAGGTCAGCCGATAGAACCTTGTCTCCCGCTGACGGTGGCTGAATCATTAAGCCTCAAGTCACTGAATAAATCTTCAGCCAGCGATGACTGTCAGCCCTTGCGTTACTGGTCATCAGCGGCCCGCTGGCAATTTGATCAGGCTTCACTGCGGCTGCAATTCACCATTCAGGATGCGGAGTTAATTCATCTGCCCAGGGGAAATATTCCCGTCACCGAATGGGATAAAGGGATCTCTGCCCTTTTCATCCGGCATAACACCAATTATAGCTGGACGGAAAATACCGCTTCTGGTTACAGATACCAGTATCTCTGGAGTGGCATCACGGCGGGCACGAATATTGATAACTGGCAGCTGCGCCATCAGGGCAATCTGCGGTTTATCGACAATAACGTTACCGGCAGCGATGTTCGCTACACAACGGTCAGAACCTGGCTTCAGCGCCCCATTGAACCGCTGAACAGTCTGCTGACACTGGGCGACAGTTATACAGAAAGTTCGCAGTTTGGCAGCCTTTCTTATAATGGTATTAAGCTCACTACCGATGAAAGGATGCGTCCGCAAAGCCGGCGTGGTTATGCGCCCGAAATTCGCGGTGTGGCCTCCTCCAGTGCCCGGGTTATCGTCAGGCAGCTGAATCGCGTTATTTATGAGACCAGCGTTGCGCCTGGTCCCTTTGTTATCAACGATTTGTACAATACCCGAAGCCAGGGCGATCTCGATGTTGAGATTATTGAAGCCAATGGCAAAACGTCCTCGTTTACCGTTCCTTATGCCTCCGTGCCTGATTCGGTCAGGCCGGGAAACTGGCATTACTCGGTTGCATTGGGTCGGGTACGGCAATTCTACTCAGTTAATAACACCTTCTTCGAAGGGCTGTTGCAGCGCGGTATCAGTAACCGACTGACCGCTACGGCAGGAGCGCGGCTGGCTCAGGACTATCAGGCCTGGCTGCTTGGCGGTGTCTGGACCTCGGCGGTGGGCGCAGTGGGATTAAACACCACCTTTTCTGATGCAAAGGTCGCACAGAACAGAAATGCTTCGGGATGGCGCGCCGAGCTGAGCTACAGCAAAACTTTTGCTACCGGCACCAACCTGGTCCTGGCCGCCTATCGTTACTCAACCAGAGGTTATCGCGATCTGCAGGATGTGCTGGGCGTTCGGCGCCAGCAGAACAATGGCGTCAGTTACTATTCAGATACGCTGCATCAGCGTAATAATTTTTCTGTGACCCTGAGTCAGTCTATGGCCGATTATGGCTTAATCAGCCTGAGCGGCAGCACGGCGGATTACTATAATAACCGGTCACGTATTACTCAGCTTCAGTCAGGTTACAGCAACAGCTGGAATAACATTAGTTACAGTCTCAACGTTGCCCGTCAGCGTACTACCTGGAATTACGATCGTTTCGGGCTGAACCTTGACGAGGGTAATAACTCATACCGCGAGAAATATACCGAAAATACCGTTTCACTGAATGTCTCGGTTCCGCTGAACTGGGGCAATCACACTGCCTCAGTGGCCTATAACTACAACCAGTCTAAAGAAACGCGCAATTCGACTCTCTCACTGACCGGTTCATCTGGCGAGAATAATCAGCGATCCTGGTCCCTGTATGGCGGAACCGAAAATACGCAAAGTAGCAGCGGCCACCGTGTCTCGTTCGGCGGAAATATTCAGCAGAATACGCGCGCAGGTGCGGTCAGAGCGAATTATGGTCAGGGGGATAATTATCGCCAGGCTGGATTAGGGCTTTCTGGTACGTTGCTGATTCATCGCGGCGGCGTCACCGCCGGACCTTATACCAGCGACACTTTTGCGCTTATCCATGCGGAGGGTGCCCAGGGCGCCAGCGTACGCAATGGTCAGGGTGCCGTCATTGATCATTTTGGTTACGCTATTCTGCCGTCGCTGACGCCATATCAGGCCAACACCGTCAGCCTTGATACACGCTATATGAATGCTGATGCCGAATTAAGCGGCGGAAGCCAGCGCGTTGTGCCCTATGCCGGTTCCGTTACCCGAATTAATTTTGCCACGCTGCAGGGTAAGGCCGTCTTAATCGCGCTCAAAAATGAAGATCATGAAATCCCGCCAATGGGCACTGAGGTCCGTGATGCTGATAATACCGTGATAGGTATTGTGGGCCAGGGTGGGCAATTATATGCACGTGTACCGCATGACTCTGGAACCTTAAAGGTAAACTGGGAATATAAGGGCAACAAAACATGCTTTGTTAATTATCAAATAACCGGTCGCGTCAATGAGGATATTGTTCGCCTGGATGCTGTCTGCCATAAGGGTTAAACGTGTGAGAATCGAAAACTATTTCCTGTATATCTTTTTATTGCTGTTCAATATGCCCGCCTGGGCTAATTGCAGCGTTGTTACCGCCACATCCTCGTTGTCTCAAAGCGCGATTGCAGCAGGCTATACCGCCGCCTACTGGACCGGCGCCTGCGACACCTGCTCAGGGAATGTGGGCCTGCCATCTGTAATCAGCATCAATAGCGGAAAGACCTTCCAGCCCTCCGGCACACTGCTGGCCAGCTCGGTAGGCAGCTTTCTGTCTTCGGCCAGCAATGTTCCCTACTCAGCTAACCAGATTCTTTACCGCTGCGCCGTGGCAGATGCAGACAGTTTGTATGAGATGTATGCCACCAATGGCGACAGCCCCTATGCCGGTCAATATATTACTTCTGAAGTGGACGGTGCCTATTATGATGTCGCTGCAAATGTTGCCGTCAGGCTAACTAACCTGACAACCGGCGAATATTACAGTCGCTACTGGAAAGCCCGACAGCTGACGGCCAGTGACTGGTATTCTGATGGCACCTATATTTATATTCCGGCCAGTGCTTTCAGTAATGTGCTGTATGAAATGTTTAAAATAGACTCTACGCGCTATTACGCCAGCAACAGCAATCGCTATGTGGACAACTGGACACAACCTCGCGGATATATTGCTTTTAAAGGACCCGGGCTGGATACCAATAATCTGAAAGTGGGCCAGGATAGTCTCTCTTACTGGTATGGTTTTTATCGTAACTGGCCCGCCGCCTGGAGCACCTTCTCAAATGTCACCTATGTGCGTGGCGCGCTATGCGAAGTCCAGGATTATCCTTCGGTGGTGCTGCTGCCTACCGTAAGCGTGAATACCCTTGCCGCGGGCGGGAAAAGTCAGGCTCCTTTTACTATCACTATCCAGTGCGAGTCCGGTGCCATCTCCGGCACCACTACATCGACGATCACGTCAGCAAATGTCGCTATGGGCTTTCTCGTTAACCAGTCAAATGCGGTGACGCAGGCAAGAAATCTGGGGCTGACTACAGCTGGCGGCGGGTTAACCTGGCTGCTGGATACCCACTATGGTAGCAGCGCTGCCGCCTCCGGTGTCGGTATAAAAATTTATGACAGTCATAATATGGCGCTCAATTTACTGCCTGACAGAACGGTGACGGGCGCGGGCAACAGCCGTGGCTGGTATGCCTATAAAGATTTAACGTCGCAAATCTCCTCAGGAGGCGCTGATATTTACAGTGGTGATTTCACCGCCTCTCTTGAAGCGCTCAGCGGGCAAACTATTACAGCAGGAACAGTCAATGCGCAGTTACAGGTTGTGGTCAGTTTTCAGTAACGTCGTCGTGCTATCTGGCTTCCTGCTCTCATTCAGCGTCTGGGCGGTGGTCAACGTGGATAAAACCCGGATCGTTTTCAATCAATCGGATCTGAGCCAGTCTGTTAACGTCGTCAACAGCGGCGAAAACGAAACGTATTTGCAAATCTGGACGGATGACGGTGACCTGACTCTCTCACCCGATGCCAGCATCACACCCGTCATAGTCATACCGCCGGTGGTAAAAATGTATCCGGAAGAAATGCGATCGTTGCGTCTGTTACTTACTTCACGTCAGGGGCTGCCCGCGGACAAAGAGAGCCTCTACTGGTTAAATATTTATCAGATCCCTGCGCTGAAAAAAGAGCTTAACGCGGCTGAACGTAAAGTGGTGTTACCGCTACGAATCCGGCTAAAAATCTTTATCCGGCCTGAGGGACTAAACGCCCCGCTGACCACCGATCCGGAAAAGCTCCGTTTCGCGGTAAAGGGAAATAAAATCGCCATAACGAATCCTACTCCCTGGTTCATGAGCTTGAATGTCTATTCTGAAGGTCAGCAATCAATAAAAAATCTCACTCTTGCCCCACAATCTGATGCTTATATTGACAGTCACACTCCGCCGAAACCCGGTGAGTCAGTGAGTTATGCGGTGATCAATGACCAGGGGATTCCGGTTAATTACACGACAATCTTGAAGTAACCGGACGGGAGTGCCATCTGCCAACAGGCAGAGTGCACATAAAACCGACCTTTTGCGGCAGTCCTGGGCGTCGCTACATGAATTCTGCGCATCTGATGGGGCTGGCAGTAGGCAGAATTTACCTGTGCATGGCGTTTTGAGAGGCTCATGAGGCGGTTCCGCAAGACAATCCATTTTAGCCGCGCTAGAGTTGCTGGCTTCCACTGTTTCAACAACGAGAAAAAATGAAACGCTTATTTGTCTATGGCACTCTCTGTCCGGGCCGCGAGAATGCCCATATCCTGGAAAATATTGGCGGAGAATGGCTGGCCGGTTCGGTTAACGGTACCTTCTATCAGCACGGCTGGGGCGCAGCGGCTGATTTTCCGGGCATCGTTCTGGATGAGCATGGCCCCGACGTGCCGGGTTATCTGTTTCTCTCCGACCAGCTGGATGCCCACTGGCCGATGCTGGATGCGTTTGAAGATGGTTACGATCGCGTCGAGGTTTGCGTTTCTGCCGAGGATAATCGGCAATACAGTGCGTGGATTTATCAACTCCAGCCGCAGGAAAGCCGCTGAACTTTTCCTGCATCAACCCTGCTTTCCTGCAGTGAGATGCACGCGCCCTGCTCTTATTGCAGGCTTCTGGCGCAGCAGGACGCGTTTATGACTGGTTTCAACCAGGCGTGTCTGGCCAGAGAATCGAATGCAACAGACTGAATTAAAAGCGGTATAATGCCTGCGCTTCACGCTCAGGCCATTGCTGGCCATTTATACCAGCCAACCTTTCCACTTTGCTGACCTTATTTTCCTGCCAGACAATTTATACGAGCACGTTGCCTGATTCTTAATTTGAATAAGAGCTAATGTATGATGTAACTAAAATCAGATCATCCGCTCTGGTCCTGGCAAGCACTCTCTTAGCCCCACCAGCCAGCCCTGTTACACCGGGTTAATCTGGCCAGCGCTGATGTGGAAATAGTGATACCCGAATATTAAACAGATGGATTAGCGGTGCAACTGCACCACTCTCCTGTCGGGCAATCGGCTCTAGCCGCAGCAGTAACAGGTCCAGCTCATCCAGCAGATCCTGATGCGGCGCAAGCTGTAGCCTCTTCATCTTGCGCTTCAGATAGAGCGCCAGTTCGTGAAACATCTGTCCGCTATCAATCCGATGGCTTTCAAGCACCTCACGATAGCGCGCATAATAATCATAGCAGTTAGCACCCAGCCAGGTTTCGGTAATCAGATACCCCCCCACCACGATATCCGGTACCGGATCGAGCCGTTTGCGCGGCAGAATCACGTTCACCCTGTCGAGCATCCGCGCAATAAATTGCTGGCGAGACAGCAGCGTGGCCGAATTGCGCTCCACCATTTTGATAAACCCTAACAGATCGCGAAGTCCGCGCTGCACCGCTCTTCTGGCAATCCATGACGGTCGTTTGTTACGGATCAGCGCCGTCAGCACCACCGCAAACATAATCCCCACCATTGATGAGATGGCCGCATTAAGCGTGACGATCAGGTTCGGGACATAGTGATGGCTCAGGCCGATAAAGCCAGGGATCTGAATGGCAACACTCAGCCCCACCATATTGGTCGCCGGGTTAGCAATGACCAGACTCAGCAGCATCAGACCCGGCAGCAGACAGATCATCAGCGCCTGCAACGTGTTAGCCTGCGGGATCAGAAAGGCGATATAGAACAGACTGACCACCAGGGCAATCATTACCCCTTTCACGAACAGTTTCATAGGCGTTACCGGGGAATCAACGCCGGCAAAAAATGAGCTGATGATGGCCGCCATTAAAGGTGCATTCGCGCCATCGGCCCAGCCGCTGCCAATCCAGAACAGGCTGGAGAGAAAGGTTGCCAGAAAAGCGGTCAGCGCAGAGAGTCTCAGCAGCCCCTTGTCGATATGACGGTGTTCGCGGATATTGCGGATCGCCGCCCCATCTCCATGGCTATAGAGATCCCCGGCGCGCGCACTGACGTTCTCAAAGGCATCGGCAATACGGACAAAGTTAGCCATCCGCTCCAGCAGGCCGATCAGCAGCAGACTCTCTTCGGTGGCAAGCTGCCCTGCCCGCCATTGATTTTCCAGGGTGGCCTGACTGGCAGCAATCGCCTCACGCAGTCCGGCGATATCATTAATGCGGTCATGATGCAGCCACAGCAGAAACGCCTGAAATACATCGGTAACGCACTGCGGAAAACGGATATTCAGTTCGGCCAGCACGCCCAGCCGTGCCTCAATCGCGGTCAGGGTTGGCAGCAGATAGGTCAGATGCTGATACTGCACGCTGACCAGACGAATGACATTACGCGCCGCTTCGCCCTCATAAACACAGTGGGTCAGCAGCGTTTCAACACTCAGTGGATAACCCGCCATCTGGATCAGGATATCTTCCCGCTCCAGCGATTTGTTCTTTGCCATCCCGCTAATCAGTTCATCGCATAATTTGCGCGCGTTCTGAAACCAGAGATTGACGCTCTGCCCCAGCAGATGGTGCATCGACACCGGGAACACCAGCCGGTGAACCAGCGTGCTGCAGAGGATCCCCAGCGTGATCTCCTCAATACGTGAAATCACGGTACTGATAATCGCAGATGGCGTATCCACATCGGGAAAGCCCATAATCGCCGCGCTGTAACCCGCCAGCATAAAGATATAGCTCTTCGGCGTGCGGTCATGCAGAGAAAGATACAGGCAGACCGTCACCCATAGCGACACACAGAGGCTGAACAGCACCGGCGACTGCACGGTTTCGGGATAGATTAGCAGAATAAAGATGCCGCCGAGCAGCGTGCCCATCAGACGAAACAGCGATTTCGAGACGGTCGAGGCGGCATAGAGTTGTGAGGTGACAAACACGGTGGTTAGTGCCCAGGCCGGTTTTTCAAAGTTGAGTAACAGCGCCACAGAGAGTGCGATAAACGCGGCAAGGGAGGTTTTGCAGGCAAACAAAACCGCGTTTTTGGTAAACCATTTCATCGAATGAGAGCAACCAGGAACTTTCTGAGGCGCGTATCCTGACAGATGCGTTTGGGTTTTACTCTCAGTTAAATTTTACAAATTATTACCGGCCTGAGGCGGCCGGTGCATTCTCTACCGGCGCACCAGCGCACGATGCTTATCCAGTAAGAAAGGGCGCAGATAGCCTACCGTGTTCGAGAGTAAAATCACCTCCCCGGACAACCGGATTTTCAGTACCTCGGTCAGGTAGGCTCTGCGCCGGGTCATACGCTGCCACACCGCCGGAAAACGGCTCGCCAGCTCATCACGCAATGCGGCGTCTGCCAGTCCGACCGTATCTTCAATACTGCAGCCGCCATACCCCGGCACCGATGGGATAATATCAATCTGCAACAGCATACCGCTCTTCAGGGTCACTGCTGAATCGGGATAGATGGGCGAGCTTAACCACTCTTCGTCAGCCACCAGATGTCCTGGATTGAGATGCCAGCCATATTGCGCTTTGGGCAGTACCGTTTCGATATGCGTATAGAGTTCGCCGCCGGTAATTCCGATTCGCAACTGCTCCAGCCAGCTGACCACAGCATGATAATAGGGGATCGCCAGCCGGTCTAACCAGTCAGAAACGTGACACTGTAACTCAGAAGCCTCACTGACGACATACGCAGAGCGGCTGGTCAGGCCGCCTTTATAGCCGACCGTCAGTGAGAGTTTGTCGCCAGTTGAAATCTGTTTGTCTGACGGATAGAGCCGGGCCTGGGCGAAACGATCGCCGGTCGCGGCAATCGTGACGACACTGTTTGGCTGCCCTTCTGCATTCAGCCGTGCGCCTGACGCCTTCTCTGTCACACCCGGCGCTACGCTATCCAGCGCAGCCAGCATCGCGGTTGACGCAAGATTGGCGCCAGCCTCATAAAAGGCGACTTCATCGGCGCAGTTAACGCAACGCGCACCGAGGTCTGGCGAGATAAACAATCCGGTGGCGTTAACCAGATGCACATCGCCACCCGCCGCCTGAGCCGCTGCAGCGTAGACGAACTGCGGCAGATCAAAAAGCGCCTGCTGCCTGCCGGTAAACAGCTTCCAGCCCACCAGCCCGGTGCGTTCATCCGCCTTAATGCCTGCCTCTGTTAACAGCTGATCCAATGGCTGCTCCCCATGCATCGGCTGATTGGGCAACGAAAAGATCGGCGCATGCAGACAGCGTCCCGGATTGCGGGCAAAAGGCACCAGCTTGAGGTTCTCATTACCCATGATATAGGTAAGCTCGCCCTGCTGATTCACCACCAGCAGCGCCTCCTCAAAACGCGGAATGAATCCCGCCAGATATTCAAAATTGCTGCCGTGCTCTTTGTCGGCATAGATAATCAGTTGCGCAATCTGCTGCTGCTGCATCCGCTCAATAATGGCGGCCAGACGGCGATGCAGTGTTTCATCAGATATCACAGGGCTGGCAGCACCGGGAAAGACCGGCGGTGACGGGATTGTTTTCAGGGCATAGCGATTGGCATCCATAACGCACTCCAGTGGCCAGATTGATGTGATTGTGATTCCCGTTTCCAGGGTAAACCTGAGGTTTCTCCTGTACGGTGCCACCATCACACAACTTACTCGTTGCGTGTTATCAAAAGAGGGACATTCCCTTGTAACGATTTTGCCTGCCTTGTGCAGGCTTTTTTTATCTTCAATTTGTGAGCATGCACGGTGTTTGATATTTAAGCATCACTTATTAGCAACCTGTTTGAAACTTTTACACTGGCCTGATGCCTGGAGTACGTTTTACAGAGATTCTTTATTATTTTGTAATTTTTTGGCCGAGATCATATTTTCTTTTTAACCGCATCAAAAAGTACAGATAACGTAACGAAAAGGTAATTTTACGCTTAACATGCGGTATAATTGTTTCAAATAATGTGAAAATTATGCCAGGAAGGTTTGTTAGCCAATGATTTACGATTGTTTCCTTTACTACGATGAAGACATGCTTCTTGAGCTTCGGCTGAATACGCTTTATGAACATGTTGATAAGTTCGTCATTGTTGAATCCCTCTATACCTTTACTGGCAAGCGTCGAGAAAAACTCAGTTTTAATATCGAAAAGTTTGCGGCATTTCGCGAGAAAATTATTTACGTCGTTAATGACTCAGTACCGACGATCCATCAGCATGATTTCGTGTCTGGCAGCTCAATGGTGAAAGCCGGTGAATCCGACCCGTGGGAAAATGAGACGATAGCGCGCAACGCCATTATGCGCGGTCTGGACTTCGCTGAGGACGACGATATCATCATCGTATCAGATGTAGATGAAATCCCCCGTCCTGAAGCCCTGAAGCAGTTCAGCCCGCGCCACCTCTGCACGACGCTGTACCATAACTTCTATAATTATAAATTTAACGTTCAGGTTTTTAATGACGATGGCTCTGCCCGTCTCTGCCGCCTGCCAAAGATGACCACTATGAAGAATCTGAAGCATTTTTTCAGAGGCCAGCCAGAGCTGTTACGCAACGTTAAACGCAAGGGTACGCCAATCAGGGACAGCTGGTGGCGCTGGAAGCTACTGAAGATGCGTACCAGAACAATTGAAGACGCTGGCTGGCACTTCTCATGGGTAATGACCGACGCGCGTATAAGCGAGAAAATGGAGACGATTTCTCACACAGAAAATAATCTCCCTGAGTTCAACAATCCCGATCATATTCGGCGCTGCGTTGAGCAGAATATTGATATCTGGAACCGCCCCCGCAAAATGGTAATCCGGCCAGTAACGCAGGAGTATTTGCCTGCATGGTTGGTGGATAACCAGGCCCGTTTTGAAGAGTTTCTCAAGCGGTGAATGAATAAAACGAAAGCCCGCACTAAGCGGGCTCTTTGTCTCATTTAACAGGCACGCCGGCATTCTCCAGCGCTTCAGCCTTTTCGGGATATAACTCCGACGTTCCGGCATTCATAATCACCGCGCCACAGCGGATGCAGTGATCGCCCTTTACATCCGGCACAACGTCCTCGGGATTACCCGTATTAAGACTGACGTCGCGCGTGGCGTACACAAACGCCTCTCCTTCACATCCCGGACACTTCATACCATGACTCTCCTGTTAAGCCTGTCAGATAAGCCTAGCCGACAGGCTTTTAGCCATACACAGGAGGCGAGGTTTTTCAGGATAGTGCCAGCTTATAGCGCCATCACTCTTTGTGCCGCAGCCGCTCCAGCATAATCAGTGAATGACTGAAAATGGCGTCGGCGATGTGCTGTGGATAATCGGCCGGTAAGGCCTCGCGCACTGAGACCACCGCTTTGGGAAACTCACGGACGAAGAAGTCGAAGATCTGCTGCAAACTGTCACGATCAAAACTGACGCTTTTTGCCGTGGCGATAAAATGGCGCGGAAAGATTTTGTCGATTTCTGTCTTCTTCCCCTTAGTGGCACGCAGCCCCATCGCAAGCTTTAGTGCACGCCTGTTCAGGCCGGTACCGCCCAGCACCGGATAAGCGGAGATCACATCATAAAAGGGTGTCAGTCGATAACTGCCGCCGCGCTCAATAAACAGCGAGAAGTTTTTTGCGTGACCATCGGTAGCACCAATCAGCCACTGAAACACCTGGAACATCATAAAGCGATAGCGATCTTCAATGGCGTTGCTCGATCCCATCAGTATCTGCATTATTTCTGCAATGCCCGGCCCGCCGTCCGACGCATATTTGGTCGAGGATGGCAGCCCCAGCGCCTGACAGAAATCCTCCTGTGGCAGACGAATCAGCCGGGTTCGGTCGCGCGACCAGCGGCGATCAAAGCGCTCAACGGCCAGGGCGCGCATCTTACCGGCCCGGATAATCGTCGCCTGCGGCACATCAATACCCAGTGCGCGGGCCAGCGCCAGACAGAGATACTCATTCTCTACGCTTTCACGCATATCCAGCGTCGCGGCTGGCTGTTTAATCTCACCGATCGGCAGCTTAATGATGTGCGAGGTGGGCGTGGCACCGGCAGGAATGCTCCAGCCCTCTTCGGTCAGCAGCAGCGCCGTTTTCTCCTGTGCGCCCGCCACCGAAATGCGGAAGTCAGTCTCTTCACGCAACATCCCCAGCGGGATATCTGACTGATAGGCTGACAGCACACTCTCAAGCCGGGCTTCATCCAGCACCTCATAGCGAGCCTGCAGCGCGGGCAGCGGCATATCGGGCGGCAACAGCATAGTCGCCCCGACGCTGTCACGTCCCACTTCCTGCAACAGGTCAAACGGCTGACGGGATTTAATCTGGTAACGCGCCACGATTCTGTCACGAATCAGCGGGCTATCTGGCAGCAGGTTATCGAAGAAGTTAATCACGGCGTGTGAGGTGATTGCCTTAACCTGCAGCGGCAGAGAAAGTGACAGTGGCCTGGATAGCGGGTTACTCAGCCAGCCGGTGTCATACTGAAACTCATGAGCGCCATTCCGCTGCCGGGTGAGCACGCCTACCCGCTCGCCGTTCATCCACGCAATCAGCCTTTGCATTACCACGCATCCTCATCATGCAATTGAGGCGCACTGGCCTCCTCTTTTTCCACTACGTCCAGACTCACTTCCAGCGCCTGTAAAAGCTTAAACAGCGTGGCCAGCGAGGTAGTGTCAGGCGCATTTTCAAAGTGAGAGATGGTAGCCTGTTTCAGGCCAACCTTTTTCGCCAGTTCACTCTGGGTCCAGCCGTTGCGCTGGCGGATAAGCTTTAGCCGGTTTGCCAGCTGTAGCGGGCTGTATATCATGGGGTAACTCCTAAAGAATCACAGGCTGTAAGCATAGCGCAGAGGGTTTATCCCCGATAGGGTATAAAGCGCACTTTATACCCTTAAGAGGATAATATACAGATTATACCTTTTAGAGGATAAAATTGAATTTATCCTTTTTGAGGGATAAAGACAACGCATGGATAAGAGAGGAACAGGATGAGCACATTTATCCTTACCCATCAGCAAAACGACGACGATCGGGAAGCGCTACTGGCAGGATTAGGGGCTTACAACCGGCAATTTATCAGTCGGGAGAACTGGGGGCCGCTGTCGGTTTCTCACAAAGATGCAGAAGGTGTGTTACGCGGCGGATTGATCGCCTCGCGCAAAGGAAACTGGCTCTGTATTGATTATCTCTGGGTGGACGAAACGCTGCGTGACAGTGGTCTGGGGCGTGCGCTGATGGAAGCGGCAGAGCAGGAAGCGGTTAAACTGGGCTGTCTCTTTGCGCTGGTGGATACATTTAGTTTTCAGGCGCTGCCGTTTTATCAGAAACAGGGTTATCAGCAGCAGATGTCCCTGCCCGATTTTCCGCAGGACGGCATGCAGCGCCACTATCTGACGAAAACGCTAAGCCCTGCGGCATCACGCTGACCTGAGTACAGTCAGCGTGACAGGGTCACTGACCTACAAATCAGCAATGCGGCGGAGGTCCGCTTCGGCGCCGGGTGCCACAGCAAGCACCTGGGCCCCTTTAGTGATGCGGTCGCCTTCGGTATTGAACGGGTGGCACCAGCCGCCCGCCTCTTTCACCAGGCAGTAACCCGCCAGGCAATCCCAGGCGTGCATATAAGGTTCGTAGTAACCCACGACCCGACCAGCCGCGACCCAGGCCAGCATCAGCGCGCCGGAGCCGATGCGGATAAAGTTACCGCCCGCCGACAACAGCGCCGCCACAATCTCGCCCACCTGTTGCGGACTGACATAGCTGTTAGCACCAAAGCCGGTAACGTGGTTTTGCAGCGTGCGTGTGGCATCGACCTGCAGACGACGCCCGTTAAGCGTCGCGCCCTGCCCCAGTGCCGCTACGTAGCACTCCTCATAGGTGGGTGCGAAAATCACCCCGATGACCGGTACATCGCCACGCAGCACCGCCACGGAAACACACCAGCTCGGCATCCCATTGAGAAACGGGCTGGTGCCATCGATCGGATCCACCACCCAGGTATAGTGAGAGGTTCCCGCCTGCAGACCCGTCTCCTCGCCCAGGAAGCCATCATCGGGAAACGCATCCCGTATATGGCTGGCGATCAGCTGCTCCACTTCCCGGTCGGCAATCGACACCACATCCTGCAAATCGTACTTCGTCTCCACTACCAGCGTCTCGCGGCGGTTAAACCAGGATAACGCGGTAGCGCCCCCTTCGCGGGCAACGGCTTCCGCTAACGCCAGTCGCGCCATTATTTCCTGCGATTCCATGCGAACTCCTCGGGTTAATCAGATTAACGGGCTATCAGGGCTAAACCCTGCGGCTTAAAGTTGACGCCAACCGTGGCGGCGAGCGGCAGACGCTGTTCCATCTGCGGGTCGATAATGAACAGCGCGCCAAGCTCGGTAGCGACTTCATATTCGATATGATCGCCCAGCCAGGTGCTGTGGATCACTTCACCCTGCAACGCACCCTGACCGTCGCCGGACAGCGTAATAAACTGTGGCCGCACCGCCAGCTGAGCAGTGCCGGGTTTAGCGCCGGCACCCCGCACCCGGAAGCGCTGATTACCCAGCCGCACCAGCGCGTCATCTGCATCCGCCTGTTCTACTTCACAGGGCAGAATATTGGCTTCACCCATAAAATCAGCGATAAAGACTGAATTGGGCGAATGGTAAAGCGTCTCCGGCGCGCCCTGCTGAGCAATATCTCCCTCTTTCATGACAATAATCTTATCGGAGACCGCCAGCGCCTCCTCCTGGTCATGGGTCACGTAGACGGCGGTAAACCCGAGCCGCTGCTGCAGATCGCGGATATCGGTGCGCACCCGACGGCGCAGACGCTCATCGAGGTTCGACAGCGGCTCATCAAGCAGCAGCACCTGCGGTTCCAGCACCAGCGCACGGGCCACCGCAATACGCTGCTGCTGTCCGCCGGACAGTTCGGATGGCAGCCGCTGTCCCTGACTCTCCAGCCCCACCAGCTTCAGCCCCTCGCGCGCCCTGTCTTGCGCCTCGCGTTTGTTCATGCCAGAAGAGAGCAGACCGTAAAGAATGTTGTCGATAGCGTTCATATGCGGAAACAGCGCGTAGGACTGAAACACCATCGCCACGTCGCGCTCATTAGCGGGCAGATGGGTCACCTCTTTGCCGCCAATCAGAATCCGCCCCGAGGTAGGATGCTCCAGCCCGGCCAGCAGCCGCAGCGTGGTCGTTTTACCGCAGCCGGATGGCCCGAGCAGCGTTACCAGCGTGCCCGGCTCTACGGTAAGCGACAGATCCGGCACTGCAGTAAAACCAGCAAATCGCTTCGCGACATGTTCAAACACCACCGATCCGGCGTTAATGGTCGTCATACGGCTCTCTCCTGAGTCAGAGTAGATGCAGAGGGTGCGGCAACAATTACCGCCGGTTGGGTTGCACGGCGCAGGCGACGATCGCCCACCAGCAGCTGGAAAAGACCAATGATCAGCAGCATCACCACAATCAGTACCGAGGAGTAGGCAATCGCGACGCCATACTCGCCATTCTCCACCAGCCCGACAATATAAGAGGTCGCCATGTTGTACTGGGCGCTGACCAGAAAAATCACCGCACTGATCGAGGTAATGGCCCGCACAAAGGCGTAGACGAGCGCGGCGCTGATCGCAGGTTTGAGCAGCGGCAGTACCACTTTGCGCAGCGTGCGGAAACTGTTGGCGCCCAGCGTCAGTGAGGCTTCATCCAGACTCTTATCCAGCTGGCTCATCGCCGCCATCCCGCCCCGCACGCCGACCGGCATATTACGGAAGACAAAGCAGGCGATCAGGATCATCGCGGTGCCGGTGATCTCCAGCGGCGGCAGGTTATAGGCCATCACATAGCTCACACCTATCACCGTGCCGGGAATGGCAAAACTCAGCATCAGCATGAATTCAAAGGTCTGACGGCCGGCAAACTTCTGTCGCACGATCAGCCAGGCAGTCAGCAGCCCCACAATGGCGGTGAGCGGTGCGGCAATCAGGGCGATTTCCAGCGTGGTCCAGAAGGAATTCCAGGCGACGCCGCTCCAGACCAGCTGCCCCTGATTCACGCTGACACTGAAGGCGCGGATATAGTGATCCAGCGTCAGGTTATTATTCAGCCCCCAGGACTGCACAAAGCCGCCAATCATGATCATGCCGTAGATCACCAGGGTGAAGAGTCCCCACGGGATCACCATGCCATAGACGCTGTAGCGCACCGGACGCGGCAGCATCACATGACGGCCGCCGTCGCCTTTGCCGGTTACGGTGGCGAAGCTTTTGCCTGAGAGCCAGACGCGCTGCACCAGAAAAGCGGCAAGGGTAAAACCCAGCAGGATCATCGCCAGCACCGCCGCGCGGCTTGGGTCGTTCTGAGCGCCGACCACGGAGAAGAAGATCTCTGTCGAGAGCACGCCGTGACTGCCGCCCAGCACCATCGGGTTGCCGAAATCGGCCATGCTTTCGATAAAGCTGATTAAGAACGCGTTGGCCAGACCTGGCGCCATCAGCGGCAACGAGATGCGGGAGAACGTGCGCCAGCGGCTGGCGCGCAGGGTCTGCGACGCCTCTTCCAGTGACGGACTGACCCCCTCAACTACGCCAATCAGCACCAGGAACGCAATGGGAGTAAACGACAGCACCTGGGCAATCCAGATGCCGGTCAGCCCATAGAGCCAGCGGCCCGGCTCGATACCGAACAGCGTCGCCAGCGATGCTGTCACCACGCCGGAGCGGCCAAACAGCAGGATCAGTGCCAGACCGATAACAAATGGCGGCGTGATAATGGGCAATATGGTCAGCATCCGCAGCGCTTTTTTATAGGGCAGCCCCGTACGCGTGGCCGCCAGCGCAAACGCCAGGCCCAGCAGCGTAGAACCACTGGCGGTCATCAGCGCCAGTCCCAGCGTGCGCCAGGCCGTGCCGCAGGAGCCGCCGGTGAAACAGCCGAGGCTCCAGATGGCGGGATCCTGCACATTGGCAATCAGCCCGTCCGGTTTAAAGCTGCCGTCACTATCCTGCACCGAGGCAACAAACAGGCTCAGCACCGGATAGAGCACAAAGGTCGTAACCAGCGCCACCAGCAGCACAATTGACGCCACCACAAAGGCATCGCCTTTCAGCACGCCGCGCTCCGCCAGGGCAAAGGCGAAGATGAGCAGAAAGACGGTCAGCAGCAGCAGTGCGCCCGCACCCATTGCCGGTTGCCCCTGCGCCAGCGGCCCGAAGAGGTTCTCCAGCCACAGCCAGTTCCAGCCACTAAACCCAATGGCATGCCCTTCCAGCACCAGAAACAGAATGCCCGCCACGCTGAACAGCAGCAGCAGCGTGCTGCGGAAGCGGCCTGGCGGCAGAAAGACGCTGGCCGCAGAGAGCAGCCATAGCGCGACGGCGATCCCCAGCCAGCTGCGTAACGCGAGCTGCCCCAGCGCCGGTGTGTTGTTCTCATCGGCCCACAGGCTAGACAGCCAGTCTCCCGTAAAAAAGCCCTGCTCCAGGCTATACCAGGGCAGCAGCGTCAGCGCGATGGCCCCCGCCAGAAGCGTGCCGGTTAAGCGACGATTGTGCGCATTCATAAATCACCTCCATCAGGAAGCGGACATCAGGCTTACGCCACCGCGGTCTGGCACAGACCCGGCTCAGCAGGCCGGGCGCACACCACCGTTATTGCGCGCTGGCACCAATCTCTTTATCCCAGCGACCCAGCAACGCCTTGCGTTTTGCCGAGTCACCATAGGTTTTGAAGTCATAATCGATCAGTTTGATATTCTCGAAGCGCGGCGCGTATTGAGAGATCTCCGCCTTGCGGTTAGAAGGCAACTGGAACGACTTCGCCTCTTTCATGTGCGACTGAGCCTCCGCGCTGAGCGCCCAGTCGTACCAGCTTTTAGCATTAGCCAGATTGCGCGCGCCTTTAATGATCGACATTGAACCAATTTCATAGCCGGTGCCTTCGCAGGGCGCGACGGGCTTAATCGGGAAGCCATCCACCTCCATCGCCACGGCATCATGCATAAAAACAATGCCGACGGTGGTTTCACCGCGCGCGGCGGCCTTAACCGGTGCAGAGCCGGACTTAGTGTACTGAGAGATGTTGGCATTGAGCTTCTTCAGGTAGTCAAAGGCCTTGTCTTCACCCATGATCTGCACCAGCGTCGACAGAGTGTTATAGGCCGTGCCGGAGGAGTTAGGATTGGCGATCTGAATTTCCCCTTTAAAGCCAGGGTCGAGTAAATCCGCCCAGCAGGCCGGGACCTTCAGCTTTTTCACCGCCAGCAGTTTCGTGTTGTAGCCCCAGCCCAGCGCACCGGCATAGACGCCCACGGTGCGATACCCGGAGATCTCCGCGACTTTCTGTGACCACGGCTGCTGCTCATCGAGCAGAGGAGATTTGTAGGCCTGGGTTAAGCCCTCTTCGGCGGCCTGCATATGCGGGTCACCGGTGCCCGCCCACCAGATATCGGTACGGGGATTGCGCGCTTCACTGCGGATACGGGCATAAGCTTCACCGGCAGAGAGCCGCACCATGCTGAGTTTGATGTCGGGATGACTCTGGCTGAACAGCGTGGTCATCTGTTCACACACCACCACATCTGCAGAGCAGATCATATTAAGGCCCGCCGCCGAGGCAGCAAACGGCACCAGAGGGCAGATGATGACAACAGCGAGCAGAGAGGGATAACGCATGGTGTTCTCCTGGGGCTGGATGACGCATGTGCGCCAGCTTTTGCACATGTGTGCAAAGATGTAAGCAAAGTAGTACGGCGACCCGGCGACCCTGTCAATTGAGTTGTTATGCAATTGTCAGGGTCTGTCACAAATTTGAAACATCTCGCAAGCAGGCACCCTTTGCACACCCTTGCAATTTCAGGCAGACTCAGTACAGGCAACAGAGGGGCGAGGCAAAAGATGCAGCAGCTTAAAGCAGTAGTGAGTGCGCAGGATGTCGCTGACCGGGCAGGCGTCTCCCGGTCAGCGGTCTCCCGCACCTTTACGCAAGGTGCCAGCGTGTCGGAGTCCACCCGTCAGCGGGTGATGAAAGCGGCTGAAGAGCTGGGCTATCACGTCAATCATCTGGCTCGCGGTCTCGTACGCAACCGCAGCGGCATTGTCTGTTTAATCGCCTCCGAAGTGGATACGCCCTACCGTGCCAGCCTGGTGCGCTGGATGACCCAGTATTTGCAGGAAGCGGGAAAAGTGGCGATGCTGATCAACACCGACCGCTCGGATGCGCGGGTTTCCGACGCACTGCAACAGGCGATTAATTTCCGTGCCGACGCCTCAATCATTCTTTCCGGTATGCCGGACAGCGGCATTACCCGGCTCTGCTACAAGCACGGTCAGCATCTGGTGCTGATTAACCGCGACGAATCCCTGCCCGGTACGCTCAATATTAATCCCGACTCCCGCCCTGCCGCCGAAATGGCGGTTAACGCCTTTGTCCGGGCAGGCTGCAATCGCATCGCCTTTGTCAATTCGCTGGCAGGCACGCCGAGTCTGCTGAAGCGCGAAGCCGATTTTCTGGCGTCGGCGCAAAAAGCGGGTATCACAGTTCAGGTGGAGCGATTCGGCACCACCTCCTATGAAAGCGGCCAGATTCTGGCCCAGCGTCTGCTGACGCGTAACATTCGCCCGGATGCGGTTTACTGTGCTACCGACCTGCTCGCCTGCGGTTTTATGGATGAGGCGCGTCACCGCTTTGCACTGCGTATTCCGGAGGATCTCTGCATCATGGGGCATGACAATATCCCGCAGTCGGGCTGGTCCTCGTATAACCTCACCACCTTTGCGCAGCCAGTGGAGCAGTTTGCCCGCGATGCGATTGCCTGGCTGGTGGAGAAAGAAGCGCAACCGGAAACGCTAACACCCAAAAATGACCAACAGCAGGAGCGGAGAATATATCCGGTCGATGTGGTCTGGCGGGGTTCAGTACGGGGCGGTTAACTGCCCTTTGTTTATTTTCAGCCGGAACATTTCACCTGCTGAAATAATCCCCAGTCGGTTTTACGCTTCGCTTTACTTATTTCCTGCCCCCTTTGAAAATAATCGGACAGTGCCGCACACAATATCGATTTCCTGACTACGCTTTATCTGCATTATTAAGTTCTTCTGGTTTTATCTGCTCAATGAATCAGCAGTCAGATGTGACAAATATCACATTTGTGCCAGGCTTAATGTCTCAGATAACTCTGTTCAAGGAGCATACAATGGCTACACCAACTAACAAGACGCTCGATCTGGATCAATTTCCTAAGCCTCCGTTTGAGGACCAGCCACAACAGGCGCCAGGCCTGGCCAGCAAGATGATCCCGGTTCCCGACCACGGTGAAACCAGCTACCGCGGTACTGGCCGACTGACCGGCCGTAAGGCGCTGATTACCGGCGGTGACTCCGGAATTGGCCGCGCTGTAGCCATCGCTTATGCCCGTGAAGGCGCAGACGTGGTGATTAACTACCTGCCGGAAGAACAGCCCGATGCCGATGAAGTGATTAAATTAATCGAAGCGGAAGGCCGTAAAGTTTTCGCTATTGCCGGCGACATTCGTTCTGAAGAATTCTGTCAGCAGCTGGTGAAAGACGCCGCTGATAAATTAGGCGGTCTGGATATTCTGGTGAATAACGCCGGTCGTCAGCAATTTAATGAGTCCATTCGTACTCTGAGTACGGAAGATTTTGACGCAACGTTTAAAACCAACGTTTATGCGATGTTTTGGATCACCAAAGCGGCGCTGGAATATCTGCCACGCGGTGCGTCGATTATTAATACTTCATCAGTACAGGCCTTTAAACCCAGCGATATTCTGCTCGACTATGCGCAGACCAAAGCGTGTATCGTTGCCTTCACCAAATCGCTGGCTAAGCAGCTGGGTGGCGACGGTATTCGCGTCAACGCAGTCGCGCCAGGCCCATACTGGACGCCACTGCAATCCAGCGGCGGACAGCCGATGGAAAAAGTGAAGCAGTTTGGTGCCGATTCACCGATGGGCCGTCCCGGTCAGCCGGTTGAGATCGCCCCACTCTACGTTACCCTGGCCTCAACCGAAAGCAGCTACTCCTCCGGTCAGGTCTGGTGCTCTGATGGCGGCACCGGCACGCTGTAAATTGTCTCTGATGGCCGCATAACGCGGCCATTTTTTTGTCCCGTTTTTGCCCACAGAAGAATTCTCGTTACAGTGAAATAAGGAAGCAGACCATGCAAAACCCGATCATTCATTCGCCGGTCAGAGAAGATGGCTTTGCGGGTCTGGGTGATTATGCCGCCATTGGTGAAGGCCGCTCGGTGGCGCTGATCGCGCCGGATGGGGCTATTGACTGGTGGTGCGCGCCTAATCTCGATGCGAAACCGCTGTTTGATCGCCTGCTTGATGCCGGACTCGGTGGCTACTTTCAGATCGTGCCGCGCACGCCCTATCAGGTTTCGCGCCGCTACCGTGACAACAGCAATGTGCTGGAAACCCGTTTCGAAACGGACAGCGGCAGCGTACTGTTGACGGAATCAATCAACAGCACGCTGGCGGGCCGTCTGCCGTGGTGTGAACTGGCGCGTCGCATTGAGGGCGTCAGCGGGGAGGTGGAATTAGCGATCACCCTGCGTTTCGGCACTGCCGCTGAAACCCGTTCGCCCTGGGTGGCTGACAATGAGAAAGGCAAGGTATTTCACATCGCGGAGATCATGGCGATGTTTCGCACCAGCGAAGATATTCATATAACCGAGCTGGATGATGAGCAGGTCTGCGCCACGCTGCGCACAACGGCCGGTTCCCGATCGCTCTGCGCGCTGCTGGTGACCGAAAAAGAGCCGCTGGCGGTGCCGCCACTGGAGGCTATCGATCAGCGGATCGAAACCAGTCACACCGGCTGGACCAGCTGGGTGGAGAGCCTGCGTTACGCTGGCAGCTATCCGGCACTGGTAAAGCGCTCTGCCCTGTCGCTGAAGTTTCTCTGGTACTCTCCGACCGGTGCGCTGGCCGCTGCCGCGACCACCTCCTTACCGGAAGGTATCGGCGGCGAGAAAAATTATGATTACCGCTACGCCTGGGTGCGCGACGCCTGCCTGATTATTAAAGCGTTCGTCTATATCGGGGCGCTGGAAGATTGTAAGGCGGCCTTTTCCTGGCTGTCGCAGACCATTATGCGTCACGGTGTCAGACTGCGGGCCTGCTATGCCCTGAATGGCGATGAGGTGCCCGCCGAGCGTTATCCGCCGCTGAGCGGCTATAAAAACTCTCAGCCGGTGCGGGTTGGCAACAACGCCCGCGACCAGCTGCAGCTCAGCATGTATGGCGACATGCTGGTCACCGCACAGCACTTTATTGAAGCGGGACACGTACTGGATATCACCACCTCGCGCATGCTGGGTGAGCTGGCAAACTGCTGCGCCGATCACTGGCGGCAGAAAGATTGCGGCATCTGGGAACTGCCGGAGCTGCAACATTACACCCACTCCAAGATGGCCTGCTGGATGGCGCTGGACCGGGCGGTCGCGCTGGCCGAAAGCCAGCATATCGAACCGACCTGGCTGGGACGCTGGCAGCGGGAACGTGACCGCATTCGCGACTGGATTGAGTCGCACTGCTGGTCAGAGCAACAGCAGGCTTATCTCTTTTACGCCGGCAGTGACGATCGCCTCGACGCATCGCTGGCGCTGGTTCACGGCTACGGCAACGCGGTTAATCCGCAGCGGATGCTTTCGACCTACCGCGCAATCCAGCAGGCGCTGGGCGACGGCAGCGCCATGCTCTATCGCTACAGCGGCGTCAGAGAGGAAGAGAGTACCTTTCTCGCCTGCGCCTTCTGGCTGGTAGAAGCATGGGCAGAGATGGGCGAGACCGGCCAGGCGGAACAGGCGATGCAGGAGATTCTTGATACGCTGAACGGCCACGGTAACGTCGATATCTTCAATGAGATGTATGATGTCCGCAGTCAGAGCTGGCGAGGCAATATGCCGCAGGGGCTGAGCCATCTGGCATTGATCTGTGCGGCGCAGGCGTTATCGGAATCGCAGTCGTCAGCATGATGCATCACTCATGTTACAGGGAGGTCAGGGAACCGGCGTCCTGTTGCAGCCGGAAGCGCGGGTCGAAGAAAAACGGTTCTGCCACCACTTTACTGATGATGCCCGCTGCCGCCGGATGACGGGGATTGAATAGCGCGTTCCATTCACCCGTCAGCGTGCTCGGCACCTTGAGCACCAGGCCGTTGTCCGGGCTGGCGAGCCAGTCATCACCAATTTGTCGGGTAGAAGATGGTGCAGGATCGGCCTGCCAGTCAGCGGGTAACGCCGCCAGCGAAAGCTCTGTGATCAGCGATTCCGGTACGTTAATCGCCAGCATTGTGTAGTCATGCGCCAGATCCTGAATGGTGAGGTGCACCAGCGCCTCCAGCACACAGAGCGCCCGGCTCGATCCCATATAGACACAGATCGTTCCCACAGAATTCCAGCGCCCGCCATAAGTACGGGCACCGAACCCATCAAAGGCGGTCATCGCATACTCACGCTTCACCAGGCGAAAGAAAGGCACCGCCATCAGGTGATCACGCCATGCTCAAGCTGACCAATCAGGTTAATCACCGCTTCAGCGCCCACCACCGTGGTGGTCATTTCGGCTGGTTTTTTACCGCCCAGCGCTTTGGCGGGCGTTTCAAGCCACTGCACCAGCCGCTCTCTGTCGTCTCGAAACAGGGTGCTGGCGGCAGAAAGGACGCGGATCAACATATAGATCCGTCCGCTCTGATCGGGCGAAAAGGTCTGCTGCGGATCTTTGACTTTACGGTTATAAGTGGTGCGATCGATGCCCGCCAGACGGCACAGCCAGCCCTCATCAAAGGTGGACAATGACGCGGTGCGTTTCAGCACGCCGCTGCTGAATCCTGTTGCGATACGCTGGTGTGCATCAGGCAGCGTTTCCGGCAGGTTCAGGGCGTGCAGGAGCGAACGGTTGTGCTGATGCTGAGCGGGTGTGTAGATGGCGATGGACATAGCAGCCCTCCTGTTCATTTGATTTTCATTTTAGCGCAAATGAACAGAGGGTGCCAGCCTGCTCGGGCTGAGCAGGCGTGAGGCGTATTATTCAGCCGTACCCTGCCGGAGCGCCTGCAGAATCTGCCACGCTACGCGGATGCGAAGCGGATTGGGGTAATTTTTGTTGGCAAGTAGCACGATGCCGCTGTT
This sequence comes from Pantoea sp. XY16, assembly GCF_025153065.1. Lineage (NCBI taxonomy): Bacteria > Pseudomonadati > Pseudomonadota > Gammaproteobacteria > Enterobacterales > Erwiniaceae > Pantoea > Pantoea sp. XY16. Next base: position 210,411 of record NZ_JANZNP010000004.1, read on the forward strand.
CTGCTCAGGAATAAAAGCGATATAGGCACCAAATCCATTAGTAGAGCCGGTTTTATGCACCCAGCTGGCGCTCTGCGACGGTCCGGCCGGATTGATCAGGGTCGCCGGACGCGGTTTCAGCGCCACGCCATTATCGTTGTCTTTGAGCAGCGTCTCAGCATCGACGGGCCAGTCGTAGATCTCCCAGCCCAGCCCCTGGTAAAGACTCCCGACGTTAAAATAGCGCGACTGCGCGGTGCGGATGGCATTGCGCAATACGGCATTGCCCGCCGACAACCGGTTGGGATCGACGTTGGCCTGCATAAAGGTCAGCATGTCACGCGCGGTGGATTTGACGCCATAGGCTTCGGCATCCAGCATGCCGGGGGAAACCCGAACCGGCTGACCATTTTTATAGCCCCAGGCGTAGTTCAGCATCATCGACGGCGGCACGGTAATGTAAGTGCGCGTCAGGCGCAGCGGCTGAAACACATGTCGCTCCATCGCCTGCTCATAATCGCCCTTCACCATCAGCGAGCCAAACAGACCGATACTGGCGTTAGAGTACTGGCGCTGCAGACCGGGTGCTGCCTCTGGCTGCCAGTTCTGATAGAAGCGGAGCAGCGAAGCCTGATCGGTCACCTCATCGGGCAGCTGTAGAGGCAGGCCGCCCGCAGTATAGGTCGCCAGATGCAGCATCCGCACCGGACGCCACTGCTCACCCGTCAGCTGAGGCCAGACTTTCTGTACCGGATCGTTAAGACGGATTTCGCCGTTGCGGATCATGATTCCGGCCAGGGTGCCGGTAAAGGTTTTACTCACCGACCCCAGTTCAAACAGCGTGTTTTCCGTAACCCGGCGGCGTGACTCAAGATCGGCCACGCCGAGGTTCACAAACTGCGCCCGGCCCTTGTAAAGCACCGCCACCGACATACCGGGGATCGCCTGCTGCTCCATCAGCGGTTCGATCACGGCTTTAACCAGAGAAGTGACCTGCTGTGAGGAGAGATCGGCGGCAACACAGCTGGCAGAGAGAGAAAATAAAGCAAGGTAAAAAAAGGACTTTTTCATTGTTAACTAAGCGTTCTTCACTGAATCGAATTATTTACACTGGCTGGAACAGGCCTGTACGCACATCTGAGCCTTTGAGCTACAGGCACCGCTATCCCGGGTGTTGCAATGGGATTGCTCTACGTAGCAATTGGTCTGACAGGTGGAGAGATCGCAGCGGTCAGCGACGGGCGTCAACTGCACCAGCGGCGCGCGGGCCGGAAAAATCGGTGCAGGCTGAGCGAAGGCGCTGCTGCCCAGTAATCCGGACAGCAGCAGAGCGAGGATAATTTTCATAACATTTCTCCTGAGGTACGCAGCACTAAGTATGGCCAGTCTGGCGCGCGCCGTCAGAGAAATCTCATCAAATTGAGACCCCAGGAGGGTGTTGAGTGACATTCATCACGCCACGACTGTAGATATCATTGAGCCGGGCGATATAACGCTGGGTGTCATGCTGCTCTTTGATACGCAGAATGGCCGCGTCCCCTTTCTCCTGCAATATTTCAGGACGTTCAATGATGGCGAGCAGCGTCGATTTCAGCCCGTCCACCAGCGACCGGCGCAACTGCGATTTTTGCTCTGCCGAGGTGATGCTGTATTCGCGATCGGGATTCAGCGGACTCGCAATGACCCAGCCCGCATTGGCAGGATTGATTTCCGGCAGCGCACGCACGTTGCTGGTGATGACCGGACAGCCGTTGGCCTGCATCTCCAGCACGGAGAAACCGTAAGTCTCCTGCCAGGTCGGTAATAAACCGGCATCGCTCTGACGGAACAGCTGCATCAGCGCACTGTTTTCCATCTGTGAATGATGCGTAATGCAGCGATAGCGCTTGATGCGGTTCTCAATGTCGCGACAAAAAGCATCAGCATCCTGGAATTGACGGTGAGCAACATTACGACGTTTGGTGAGATCGCCAATCAGCTGCAGATCCAGCTGCGACTCGTCCAGCCGGTGCTCTTCAATCAGCTCACTGATTGCCAGCACCACTTCCGCCCCGCCTTTACGGTAGAACTCATTACCGGCAAAGATCAGCTTCAGAATACCGGGCTGACGCGGCGTTTTTTGCTGAACGAACAGCTTTTGCGGCGGATGCAGCACCAGGGTTTTACGGCGGATTTGCTGCGCAACATCCGGTTTGAACAGTTTCATCTGAATGTTCAGCGTAGCGTCTGAGATGGCAATCAGCCCCAGACAGTTATCTTTTAACAGATAAGGAATAAGCCGTTGCAGCTCAGGGTTATCCTGCTTGGCAACACCCGCTACCGGCAACACGCGCGGCAGCTCGGTTTCAAACGAGGCGACCCACTTCTGCTGAGTGATGGCGACTTCGTTGAACAGATGAAGGATGTCAGCCCGCGATGCCCCGGAAAAAGGCACAGGCTGAAAGACAAAGGTTTTATTCTTTTTAAGCAATCGGGTACGTAACGGATTAATAAAATAGAACAGATTGCTCTTTTTCAGATTTATATAGTCGTTATCCGGATTAACTAAGATATTACGTTGCTCCGGATACTGGTTATTCGTGATTCCAATTTTCATGATCGTCTTCCAGAGTCCTTTATGTCCAGAGTGATCTATATCACGCGATCGCGGCGGATAAGTCTGAGCAATTTCCTAAAAGCCCTTTCTGCTGTGGCTTGCACAGTTTTGCTAATGATTGCGCCCGGTGATAAAACAGTCATAACTGTGTCTTTTTATGAATCTGCATTTTTTATTAACAGGTATGTTTAATTGTTTCAGCCCAACTGCCTGTTGAATAAGGCAAGGTTTTCCCGGGCAATACCTGCGCCATTTATTATGTGTATGTTTAATTATTTGTTAGTAATGTTATCAAAGCGAGATAGTTATTTAGTTTACAACTTTTAAAGTAATTTACGGCGCGGGATAACGGGATGTCGACTCTCACTGACTGATGAATGTCCCGGAAACCTGATAGCGACCATAAAACAAATGATGAAACAAAAGATGCAGCCTGATCACATCTGCACTCTTCTGGCTCCCTGAGTTGCCACATTTAAGTGCATCACATCAGAAAGAGGTTGCCTGCCGCACACCGCAAGAATGAAAGTAAATCCATGTTTTAATTTAATTTTGTAGCAAACCCCAGCGTAGCCACCTCTCTGGTACAAAAGTTGCAGGAGTCTCTCCATGCAGACAGGAGAGCATTATGAAAGCAATCGTAATTGGTGGCGGTATTGGCGGAATGAGCAGCGCGATTGCGCTGGAGAAAGCCGGGATCGACGTTGAGGTGTTTGAGGCCGTTCAGGCGATGAAACCCGTCGGCGCGGCGATTTCTATCTGGCCCAATGGCGTTAAATGCCTGAATGCGCTGGGAATGAAAACCGCGCTACGTAACCTGGGCGGCAATATGGCCTATATGGCCTATCACGACGGCGCAACCGGTGCGCCCCTGACCCGCTTCAGCATGGCTCCGCTGGTGCAGCAGGTGGGCGAATATCCCTGTCCGGTGGCACGAGCAGAACTGCAGGCGATGCTGATTGATACCTTCGGACGAGAACGGGTGCAGTTTGGCAAGCGGGTGATCCAGGTCGAACAGACTGAAAATGGCGTCATCGCCACTTTCTCTGACAACAGTCAGGCGCACGGCGATTTTCTGATTGCCGCCGATGGCACCCATTCCGTCGTCCGCGACTATGTGCTGGAGCAGAAGCTGGAACGACGTTATGCCGGTTACGTTAACTGGAATGGCCTGGTCACCATAGACGAACATATTGCGCCCGCCGATCAGTGGACCACCTTTGTTGGTGACGGTAAGCGTGTTTCACTGATGCCGGTCAGCGGCAATCGATTCTACTTCTTCTTTGATGTGCCGCTACCGAAGGGACTGCCGCAGGATCGCAGCACGGTGAAAGCGGACCTGACCGGCTACTTCCAGGGCTGGGCGGAGCCGGTGCAGCAACTGATTGCGGCAATTCATCCCGACACCACTAACCGGGTTGAGATCCACGACATTGAACCGTTCAGCCGCTTTGTCAAAGGGCGTGTAGCGCTGCTTGGTGATGCGGCCCACAGCACCACGCCCGATATTGGTCAGGGTGGCTGTGCGGCGATGGAAGATGCCGTCGTGCTGGCCGCGACGCTGGCCTCTCATTCGCTGGGTATAGAAGATGCCCTGTTGCGCTATCAGGCGCGACGGGTTGAGCGGGTAAAAGATCTGGTGCTGAAGGCACGCAAACGCTGTGACGTGACTCATGCGCGCGACCCGGCGGTCACGGCGGAGTGGTATCAGTCATTGAAAAACGAAACCGGTGAGCGAGTGCTGGCCGGAATGTGCGAAACCATCGAAGGCGGCCCGCTGGGCTGACCAAAAAAACAGGGGCTGTCACCATGACAGCCCTTTTAATTATCAATTCGCCAGACCGCGATTCTTCAGCATGGGCTCAAGCTGAGGTGCTGCGCCCCGCCAGCTTTCATACAGCGTTTTAAGATCGCTGCTGTTACCTCGTGACAGAATCTTCTGCCGGAAGATGTCGCCGTTTTCACGGGTCAGTCCGCCATGCTCCGCAAACCATTGATAGCCATCGTCGGCGAGCATCTGCGTCCAGATATAGGCGTAATAACCTGCGGCGTAACCACCGCCCCAGATATGCTGGAAATAGCTGGAACGATAGCGCGGCGGCACCGCCGACAGCGCCATATTGTCGCTCTGCAACGCCTGCTGCTCGAACCCTTCTACGCTTTGCGGTGCGGCATCACGGTTAAGGCTGTGCCAGTGCAGATCCAGCAGCGCGGCAGCCAGCAGTTCGCTCATCTCATAGCCTTTATTGAACGTCGCGGCCCGGACGATCTTTTCATGTAGCTCAGCAGGCATCAGCTCATGAGTCTGATAGTGACGGGCATAGTTTCGGAACACCGCTGGCTCGCTGGCCCAGTGCTCATTGATCTGCGAAGGAAACTCAACGAAATCGCGCGGGGTTTCCGTTCCCGACAGGCTCGGATAGCGCTGGCTGGCAAACAGACCGTGCAGCGTGTGACCGAACTCGTGAAACATCGTGATAACGTCGTCCCAGCTCAGCAGCGCAGGTTCACCGGCTGGCGGCTTGGTGTAGTTACAGACGTTGTAGATCACCGGTTTGCTGTCGAGCAGCGTAGACTGGTTGACGAAGTTGCTCATCCAGGCGCCGCCGCCTTTGCTGTCGCGCTTAAAGAAGTCGGTGTAAAACAGCGCCAGGGGGGTCTCATCGGCGTCAAAAATCTCGTAGACCTGGACGTCGGGATGGTAAACGGGCAGATCCTGTCGCGGCGTGAAACGGATGCCATAGAGTTGCGTCGCCGCCCAGAACACGCCATTCTGCAGCACTGAATTCAGTTCAAAGTAGGGCTTAATCTGGCTCTCATCCAGATCGTAACGGGCACGCCGCACCTGTTCGGCATAAAAACGCCAGTCCCAGGCCTGCAGGGTAAAGTCGCCCTGCTGCTGGTCGATGGTCTGCTGGATAGCCGCCGCTTCACGCTCCGCACGACCGCGCGCGGCAGGCACGATGTTATGCATAAACGCCAGCGCCGCCTTAGGCGTTTTGGCCATCTGATCCTGTAACTTCCACTCGGCATAGCTGGCAAATCCCAGTAGCCGCGCCTGCTCCGCCCTGACCTGCGCCAGACGTAATACCAGCTCGCGGGTGTCGTTCTCATCGCCTTTTTCCGTGCGCGTCACGCCCGCCTTAAACAGCGCTTCACGGGTTGCGCGATCGGCCAGGCTCTGAAGTGCGGGTTGCTGGGTGGTGTTTTGCAGCACCAACAGCCAGCGCTTTTCCAGTCCGCGTGCCTGCGCTTCCGCCTGCGCCACCGCCAGATCGGCCGGTGAGAGTCCCTCCAGCTTCTGCAGATCATCGACGACCAGCCCACCCGCTTTAGTGGCGGCCAGCAGTCTGTTGGTGAAGCGGGTGCTGAGGCGGGCCGCCTCCTGATTCAGTGCCTTAAGCTGCTGTTTCTGCGCTTCCGGCAGATTGGCCCCCGCCAGCTGGAAACGCTGCCAGATCACCTCGACCAGCCGTTTTGATTCAGCATCCAGTTTAGCGCGCTGCAGATAGACCGCATCGAGCCGCGAAAACAGCGGGCGGTTCAGCATGATGTCATCGTTGAGCGCGGTAAGCTGAGGCGCAATCTCCTCATCCACCTGCTGAAGATACGGACTGGTATGCGCCGAGGTCATGGCACTGAACACCAGATTCACCCGGTTGAGCAGTTGTCCGCTCCTCTCCAGCGCCTCATAAGTGTTGAAAAAGCTGGGCGCGTCGCTGTTCAGTGCGATCGCCTCGATCTCCTGACGCTTCTCCTCAATGCCCGCCTGCAGCGCGGGCAGAAAATCCTGCTCCTCAATCTGGTCAAAGGGAGGCGCCTGATAAGGCAGTGTGCTGACGCTAAAGAAGGGATTCTGACGGGCGTTCATGGTTCGCTCCTGGTGGGCATCGCAAAGTCTTATCCTGACAGGTTGCCGCGAAAGCGCAACTCAGGCGATTTGCTGCTGATACACGCTGATGATTTCCCCGGCAATCGCCACCGCAATCTCGGCGGGCAGCTTGCCTTTGACGTCCGGCAGGCCAATCGGACAGCGCAGGCGCGCCAGCGGCTCGCTTGCCACACCCTTGCCTGCCAGCCTGTAGCGGAAACGCTGGTTTTTCGTTTCAGAACCGATCACCCCGGCATAGCGGAAATCGCCGCGCTTCAGCACCGCCTCGCACAAATCGAAGTCGAGGGGATGATGATGGGTCATGATGATGAAGTAGCTGCCCGCAGGCGCCTGGGTCACACAGTCGAGCGGATCGTCCGGCTGCAGTGTCATCACGCCAGCGGGAACGTGGCTGAACTGCGCCGGACGGCTATCGATCCAGTTTACGTGACAGGGTAACGTCGCCAGCAGATTCACCAGCGCCTGTCCGACATGGCCCGCGCCAAACAGGTAAATTTCCGGCTGCGCCTGAAGCAGCGGCTCAAACAGCAGTGTGGTTTTGCCGCCACAGCACTGTCCGAGCCGCGCGCCGAGGCTGAAATCCTCGATGTGGGGCGCAGTTGCCCCGCTCTGCAGCATCGCCCTGGCCTGAGCGATGCACGCAAACTCCAGATGACCGCCACCGATAGTGAGAAAACTCTCCTGCTGCGTGACGACCATTTTGCTGCCGCTGTCACGCGGCACCGAACCGTGCTCACTGAGCACGGTGATCAATACGCAGCTCTGGCGTTTTTCACGCAGCTGATGCAGCACGCCGATCCAGTCATGATAGATCATCAACAACTCCCGTCAGGCGCTGCACGCCCCAGAAGATCCGCTCCGGTGTCGCAGGCGCATCCAGCCCAGGGTGCTGCTGGTAACCGGCGACGCTGGCGACCGCATCCTGCAGAGCAGACCAGGCGGCTATCCCTAACATAAACGGCGGTTCGCCTACGGCCTTGGAGTGAAACACTGTGTCTTTCGGGTTTTTGCGGTTCTCCACCAGCGTCACCCGAAGATCTGCCGGGACGTCACTGATGGCGGGAATTTTGTAGCTTGCCGGACCATCGGTCAGCAGCTGGCCTTTGTCACTCCATACCAGCTCTTCGCAGGTGAGCCAGCCGACGCCCTGCACAAAGCCCCCTTCGACCTGCCCGATGTCGATGGCAGGGTTCAGCGAGGCCCCGACGTCATGGAGAATATCGGCGCGCAGCAGGCGGGATTCACCGGTTAAAGTATCGATCACCACCTCGCAGCAGGCAGCCCCAAAGGCGTAGTAGTAGAACGGCGTGCCACGCCCGGCCAGCCGGTCGTAATGAATCCCCGGCACGCGATAATAGCCGGTGGCAGAGAGTGGCACCTGATTGAGCCACGCCAGCTTCGCTACCTCGGCAAAGGTATAATGCTTTTCGCCAGCGCGCACTACGCCATTACGAAAGCTCACCGCCGCCGCATCGCACTGATGCAGTTCGCAGAGCATGGCGGTCATGCGGTCGCGCAGGATTTCCGCAGCGTTTTGCGCTGCTTTACCGTTAAGGTCAGCGCCGCTGGAGGCCGCCGTCGGCGAAGTGTTGGGCACTTTGCCGGTGTCGGTGGGGGTAATCTGGATTTTATCGGTTTCAATCTGCAGCACTTCGGCAACAATCTGAATCACCTTGGTGTTCAGTCCCTGGCCCATTTCGGTGCCACCGTGGTTAAGCTGCACCGTGCCGTCGGTATAGATCAGAATCAGCGCGCCCGCCTGATTGAGGAAGCTGGAGGTAAAGGAGATGCCGAATTTTACCGGCGTCAGCGCCAGGCCGCGTTTCAGCAGCGGACTGCGGGCGTTAAACGCTGTGATTTCCGCGCGCCGTGCCTGATAGTCGCTGCTCAGCTCCAGCTGTTCAGTGATCTCATCCAGCAGATTATCCTCTACCTGCTGGTGGTAATGGGTGATGTTACGCTCCTGCTTGCCGTAATAGTTACGCTTGCGCAGCGCCAGTGGGTCCAGTCCACGGTCGCGGGCGATATGATCCATGATCTGTTCAATCGCCACCATGCCCTGCGGTCCGCCAAAACCGCGATAGGCGGTATTCGAGGCCATATTGGTGCGGCAGCGATAGCCGGTTATTAGCGCATCGCCGAGGTAATAAGCGTTATCGGCGTGGAACATGGCACGATCGACGATTGATCCGCTAAGATCCAGCGAATAACCGCAGTTGCCGGCAAGATCGATTCTGATGCCGCACAGACGCCCGTCCTCTTCAACGCCCGCGTCGTAGCGTACAAAGAACGGATGGCGTTTGCCGGTGACGCGCATATCGTCGCGGCGTGAGAGCCGCATCTTTGCCGCCCGGCCGGTCTGACGCGCCACGATCGCGCAGAGGCAGGCAACCCCGGCCGCCTGTGTCTCTTTACCGCCAAAGCCGCCGCCCATCCGGCGCATATCGATGGTCACCTGATTCAGGCTGATGCCCATCACTTCCGCCACCAGCTTCTGCACTTCGGTGGGATTCTGGGTTGAGGAGAAGACCTGCAACTGCTGATCTTCGCCAGGAATGACCATTGCCGTCTGGGTTTCCAGATAGAAATGCTCCTGGCCGCCGATATGGAACGATCCGCTGACCCGATGCGGCGCGCGTGCCAGTGCCGCGTCTGCATCCCCGCGCTGGTGAATGTGCGGTTCCTGCACAAAGCTGCCCTGCGCCAGCGCCTGCTCCACATCCAGCAACGGTTCCAGCACGTCATACTCAATCACTGCCGCGGCCGCGCCAAGACGCGCAGCGTCAGGGGATTCCGCCGCCACCGCAATCACGATCTGCCCCAGGTACTCTACTTTGTCATGTGCCAGCAGCGGATCGCCCGGCTCCAGCGGCCCGACATCATTGATGCCCGGCACATCCTGCCAGGTTAATACGCTCACCACGCCGGGCACGGCATAACAGGGCTGCACATCTATGCGCAGGATGCGCGCATGAGCATGCTCACTCAGGCGCGGACAGAGGTGCAGCAGACCAGGCAATTCCGGCTTGTCGTCGATAAAACGCGCCTCGCCGGAGACATGTTTTTCCGCGCTCTCATGACGATGACTGCGACCCACGCCGCTCTGTAAATCCGCGGCATACTGCGCCTTGATCACCTCTTCGTTGAGTTCAGGACGGTTATGAGACATAGCGGGAGACCTCGAGGCAGGTGATTTCGCCGTTGTGGCGATGCCAGTAGCGGCGGAGCAGATTGCGTGCCACCTGAAGGCGGTAGTTACTGCTGGCACGGAAATCAGAAAGCGGCTGGAAATCTTCTGCCAGCGCGGCGGCTGCTCGTGACACTGTCACGGAACTCAGCAGCTGACCGACCAGCGCCTGTTCACACTGCCGGGCGCGTTGCGGTGTGGCCGCCATGCCGCCAAAGGCGATACGGGCGGAACTTACCACGCCCTGTTCCATCTGCAGATTAAAGGCAGCGAACACGGCGGAGATATCATCATCCAGCCGTTTAGAGACTTTCCAGGCAACAAAATCTGGTGACACCGTCACTTTATCGATGCGAATAGCGCGGATAAACTCCCCTTTTTCCAGCTGCGTCTGGCGATAGCCGGTAAAGAACTGATCCAGCGGCAGGCTCCGCTGCTGCTCACCGCGCTGCAGCAGCAAGCTGGCATTGAGGGCCAGCAGCACCGGCGACGCGTCCCCTATGGGTGATGCATTACCGATGTTACCGCCGAGTGTCCCCTGCAAACGGATTTGCAGTGAAGCAAAGCGTTGCAGCATCTCGCTGACGCCGGGAATGCGGCTGGCAAGAAACTCGCTAACCTGCTGTAGCGATGCGCCCGCACCCAGCAGATAGTGATCGTCAAATTCGCTGCAGACTTTCAGCGCGGCAACCTGCTCAAGTGCAATCAGTAGCGGTATTTTTTTATGCTGCTGGGTGATCTGCAGGCTGAGATCGGTGCCACCCGCAATCAGCTTCGCATCGGGATGTGCCTGATAGATTGCGGCCAGCTGGGATGGAGTTTTTGGCAGAAAGCAGCGATGACCCTCAACGCCTATCTCCTGCATCTCGGGAGTGGCCAGCGCCGCCAGCCGCTGTACGGTGCTGGCGGCACTGTGATCGAACTGGTCATTGACCGGCTGCGAGCAGAGCTGTTCGGCCGCAGCCATGATTGGCCGGTAGCCGGTGCAGCGGCAGAGATTGCCCGCCAGCGCAGTTTCCGCCTGATGCCGATCCCAGCCCGCTGACTTTTTTTGCAGGCTGAAGAGCGACATTACAAAGCCTGGCGTGCAGAATCCGCATTGTGAGCCGTGGCAGTCGACCATTGCCTGCTGCGCCGGATGCAGTGCGCGACCGTGGCGCAGATCCTCAACCGTGATCAGCTGTTTGCCCTGTAACGCGGAGACCAGCGTCAGGCAGCTATTGATCGTTTCATACTGCATCTCACCGCCGACAGCTTTACCCAGCGTGACGCTGCAGGCACCGCAGTCGCCGGAGGCGCAGCCCTCTTTAGTGCCAGGCCGATGCTGACAAGTGCGCAGGTAGTTGAGCACCGTGAGATTCGGGTCGAGCGCGTCTTCGCTGACCAGCTGGTTATTTAACAGAAACTGGATCATGTGGCTTGCTCCTGTGCATCGCGCTGCCAGACCGGACGACCACCGACCCAGGTCTGGGCAATGTTGCGGTCGTCGCCCAGCGTCATTAATACAAACAGTTTTTCCCAGATGTCTTTGCTGTTGCCGATGCGGAGTTGCTGAAGCGCAGAGACCGCCGGATCGAGCACCACAAAGTCCGCCTCTTTACCGACGCTGAAGTTCCCGATTGCATGGTCGAGATCCAGCGCGTGCGCCCCGCCCAGCGTGGCGTGATAAAAGGCTTCGGCGGCGCTGAGCCGGTAGTGCTGCAGCTGGCCTACCTTGTAGGCTTCGCCCAGGGTCTGCAGCATACTAAAGGTGGTGCCTGCGCCGACATCGGTGCCAATGCCTGTTTTCACGCCCTGCTGCCAGCTGCGTTTAATGTTAAACAGGCCGCTGCCGAGGAACAGGTTTGAGGTAGGACAAAAGGCAATGGAGGAATCGGTATCGTGCAGACACTGCCATTCCTGCTCTTCCAGATGCAGGCAGTGCGCAAAGACGCTGCGGCGACCCGTCAGCTGGTAATGATGATAAACATCCAGATAACCCTCGCGCTCCGGGAACAGTTCTTTTACCCAGGCAACCTCCTGCGGGTTTTCGCTGAGATGAGTGTGCAGCCAGGTATCCGGAAACGCCTGACGCAGCTGCTGCACTTTCTCCAGCAACTGCGGGGATGAGGTCGGCGCAAAGCGCGGTGTCAGTGCATAATTCAGCCGTCCACGCTTGTGCCAGCGCTCAATCAGCGCTCGCGTCTGCTGGTAGCTCTGTTCCGGGGTTTCGATGAGATTGTCGGGTGCATTGCGATCCATCATCACTTTGCCGGCAATCAGCCGCATGTTCAGGGCTTCGGCCGCGCTGAACAGCGCATCGACGGATTGCGGATGCACGGTGCCAAACACCAGCGCGCTGGTGGTGCCGTTGGAGAGCAGCTGATGCAGGAAAAAGGCGGACATCTTTGCGGCGTGATCCGGGCAGTGATACTGCGCTTCAACCGGGAAAGTGTAGTGATTCAGCCACTCCAGCAGCTGTTCGCCAAAGGCACCAATCATCTCCGTCTGTGGATAGTGAATGTGGGTATCGACAAAGCCAGGCACAATCAGTTTGCCGCGCATATCGGTAACAGGCTGACCCGCCAGCCTCGCCTCGCTGTTCTCCCAGCTATCCAGCCCAACCACGTGTCCGTCACGCAGCAGCAGCAGGCCATCCTCCAGATAGCGAGCCTTTCCGGTCAGGTCGTCGGGATGATCCACCACGCCTGTGAAGTCAAAAAAGCTGGCGCGTATCGCCATATCGGTTGCTGATAGCATGGTATGTCCTTTCTGAAAGCGCGATTGATTATCTGCAGATGAATCTCTGTAAAAATCTTGCAACCTGCGTGCCAGATCTGAAATACAACAAAACCCTTTAAAATCAAAACCCTATCGACAAAAGTTAAGCGTTGCGCAACAAAGGTGGCCTTCGTTAGCGTCGCAACCGTTTGCGAAGCCGATGCAAACGGTTGCGATTCGATATTGCCCGGATGACTTAATGTGAGTATGGCCTGTTGCCTGACAATCTGCCCTTTTGCGGTGCAGACTGCCCTGAAAAGGCGCAGCGGGATGCCCGTTAAAATCCGTTTACGGGCCAGGCTGCTTTTCCTCGCGCAGAAGCAGAAATGAAATGCTATGGTGAAGCCATCGACTCTGAAAATGGCATAAGGAACAGTGAGATGATTATCTTTGTCACCGGCGCGACTGCCGGTTTTGGTGAAAGCATCACCCGCCGCTTTATTAAGAACGGTCACAAAGTGATTGCGACCGGCCGACGCGCTGAACGTCTGAAAGCGCTGAAGGATGAGCTGGGCGACAACCTTTATACCGTGCAGCTGGATGTGCGTAACCGTGCCGCTATTGAAGAGGCGGTGGCACAGTTACCGGCCGAATGGCGCAATATCGACGTGCTGGTTAATAACGCCGGTCTGGCACTGGGCATTGAGCCTGCGCACAAGGCTAACGTGGAAGACTGGGAAAACATGATCGACACCAACACCAAGGGGCTGGTCTATATGACCCGTGCCCTGCTGCCACAGATGGTGGAGCGGGATGCAGGTCATATCATCAACATCGGGTCCATTGCCGGCAGCTGGCCGTATGCCGGAGGCAACGTTTATGGGGCGACCAAAGCCTTTGTGCGCCAGTTCAGCCTGAACCTGCGAACCGATCTGCACGGCACCGCGCTGCGTGTGACCGACATTGAGCCGGGTCTGGTTGGCGGCACCGAGTTTTCCAACGTGCGCTTCAAAGGCGATGATGACAAAGCCGGTCAGGTCTATGAAGGCGCTACTGCTCTGACGCCAGAGGATGTGACAGAAGCAGTCTGGTGGGTCGCCACGCTGCCTAAGCATGTCAATATCAATAGTCTGGAGATGATGCCGGTCAGCCAGACGCTGGCGGGTCTTAAAGTACATAAGCCGTAAACCTCTGCCGCGCCAGCCATGATGGCTGGCGTTAACCGCGTCCCCAGCCCATGACGATGATCAGCATGCCGCTAAAGGCAATCAGTGCCCCGCTCCAGTCCCACGCACTTAACTTCACGCCATCCACCACCCGTAACCAGAGCAGTGCGGTGAGCACATAGACGCCACCGTAGGCGGCATACACTCGTCCGCTGGCAGCCGGATGCAGAGTCAGCAGCCAGACAAACAGCGCCAGACTGGCCGCGGCAGGCAGTAACAGCCACGCCGATCCCCCTTTTTTAAGCCATAGCCCCGGCAGAAAGCAGCCGGTGATCTCCGCCAGCGCGGTTATAAAAAACAGCAAGGCGGTCTTAATCAGCACCCTTACCTCTCCTGAACGTAAACAAACGACTCACCGCTGGTGAGCAAAGAAACGGCGATGATATACTATGAGAACTCGCTGCAACAGCCGTCCCGGATGGCGATGTTTGCGTTAACTAAAGGATATTGTGATGAAAAAAATGATCCCTGCCGTGCTGATGGTGCTGCTCTCTACCGCGGCGTTGACTGCCACTGCGAATACTAACCGTCTGATCATTGAAGATGGCAGTTCTGCGCTGAGCAATGAAGCAGCGCGTCAGGACAAAGAGCAATGGAATGACACACGTATGCTGCGCAACAAAGTAAACACCCGCGTCGAAAAAGAGTTTGATAAAACCGACCGCGCCTTTGATACCCGAGACAAGTGCGAGCAGAGCCTCAATCTCAACGCGTACTGGGAACCTAACACCCTGCGTTGCCTGGATCGCCGTTCAGGTCGCCCGGTAGCGCCGTAAATTTGAGCTATAGTAATGACGGACGACTAACATAAGGAAGACGTGATGAAGCTACAGAGGGTTTTGTTAAGCGCGGCGTTTTTATCTCTGCCGCTGATGGCGCAGGCATCCTGTGAATCGGTGAAAGCCGATATCAGTCAGAAAATCATTCAGAACGGTGTGCCTGAATCAGGTTTTAGTCTCGACGTTGTTGCCAACGATCAGGTTGATCAGGCGGGCGGTCAGGTCGTCGGACATTGTGAAAACGACACACAGAAGATTGTTTACAAGCGAACAGGCCGTGACGATGAAGCCAGCGTCCCTGCCAGTGCCGGCAGTTCTCAGGACGCGCCAGCACAGTAGTCAACGTCAAACCAGGGCGACATCCTGTCGCCCTGCCAGCTAGTCCGCCTGTTCCGGCCGCTGACGCGGCATCATCCATGCCACCCCCACCGCAAACAGCGCAATGACCAGTGCGACTACGAACACCCAGTGCAGTGAGACGGCTATCGCCGCCACCATCTGCTGCAGGTTTTCCGGCTGTAACTGCTGACGACTGGATTCAGACATGACCTGCTGTACCGGATCCTGCACCTGCGGTAGTCGCCACTGCAGATTGAGATTCAGCACCGCGCCCATAATCGCCGTCCCCACCGCCGACCCGATCATCCGGCTGAACATGATAGACGCGGTACAGATCCCGCGGATCTGGTAGTCCGCCTGGTTCTGCACAGAGACCAGGAAGGTGGTAGTGGTCATCCCCATGCCGGTGCCAATCAGAAACGCCGTGAAGCCTGCCTGATAGAGGGAGCTGGCGGGCTGCAGGAACAGCAGCAAGGCGTTGCCAGCGACCAGCAACAGCGCGCCGAGCTGGGCGGTAAAGCGGTAGGACGTGTGGAGCATCAGCCTGCCGCTCAGCGTGCTGGCCAGCGGCCAGCCAATTGACATCATCGCCAGCACACTGCCCGCCTGTAACGGTGAGCCGCCGTGTATCCCCTGAATCCAGGTGGGCAGAAACGCACTGATGCCCATCATAGCCGCTCCGATAATCAGGTTGCCCGCATTGCCCGCCACAATAAGCCGGCTGCGCCAGATGATTAGCGGAAACAGCGGTGCCGCTGAACGCTGCTCATGGCGTTTAAGCTGCCAGCCCGCGAACAGGGAGAAAAGCAGGAACGGCACCAGCCAGACGCCAAGCTGTTCAGCCTGCAACAGCGAAATCAGCAACGCGGTCACGCAGAGCATCAGCCAGCTGCTGCCCGCCAGATTCAGCGGCTTCGCTGTCTCCTCCTTCTGGTGCGCCGGTAACCAGCGCGCCAGCATCAGCATGCTGATCAGGCCTATCGGCAGATTGACCCAGAAAATCACCGACCAGCTAAAGTGCTGCACCAGCCAGGCGCCGGTCAATGGCCCGACTATCGCCGCCACACCCCACACGCTGGAGAGCCAGCCCTGCACGCTGGCGCGTTCACGCGGTGAATAGATGTCGGCCACAATGGTGGAGCTGAGCGGCATAATCGCGCCCGCTCCCAGGCCCTGAAACGCCCGGAAAAGAATCAGCCAGGTCATGGTGTGGGCAAAGCCACACAGCACCGATCCCACCAGGAAGATGGCGGTGCCGACAAATAACATCGTTTTCCGACCCACCATATCCGCCAGCCGCCCGTAAAGCGGCACGCTGACCGCCTGCGTCAGCAGATAGATTGAGAAGACCCAGCCAAACTGAGAAAAACCGCCAAGGTCAGCAATAATGGTCGGCATCGCAGTGGCCACAATAGTGACTTCAATGGCCGCCATAAACATTGCCAGCATGCAGGCAATTAAGATCCAGTGGCGATGCCCGGTCTGGAGTTGTGCGCTTTCAGTCATAGGGTTCCTTTTTTAATCTGCAAGGCTAGCTCAAAAACAGCCAAAGCAGTTTCCCGCGCGTGCGCATCTTCTGCGCCATCTGTGACGGTGTCACCTAAAGTCGATGAATATTTTTTATTGTTGCATTAGCCCAGCGGCTACGCGGCTTTAACACACTTTTAACCTGTTTCTATCTGCCTGATAGATGGCTTAAAAGCTGGCTTGTGCAAAAAAGGCCTGCTATAGCATTACCCCATCTTGTTCGGTATTTACTGAAAAAGAGTGGATAAACAGTCATTTTATCTACATTTTATCGCAGTTTCTGTTTTGGGCGCGGCGGCAGTTTTTGTCGCACCTGTCGGGCTGTTTATGGTTGTTATAACAATTGAGATCGTCATCAGGGAGATTCTCCTATGCAAAATGCTTCACTGGCCCGACGCGCCGGTCTGGCACTGCTTGCAGTGGTCGCGGTGATCGCAGTACTGATCTGGGGCTTAGGCTGGGATCAGCTGGTCGCACGTAAAGTCGATCTGCTTTATCTCGGGCAGCAACACCTCTTCTTAGTTTTCTGGTCAATGTTGTTCGCTCTGCTGGTCGGTATTCCCAGCGGCATCCTGCTCAGTCGCCCGTTTGCGCGTCGCTGGGCCGAGTATGTGATGCAGATTTTCAATGTCGGTAACACTCTGCCACCGCTCGCGGTACTGGCACTGGCGATGGTTATCATCGGGATTGGCGACCGTCCGGCGCTGATTGCGCTGTTTCTGGCGTCGCTGCTGCCCATCGTCCGCAACACCTTCTCCGGTCTGAGCGCAGTTCCTCCGTCGCTGATTGAGGCCGCCAACGGCATCGGCATGACCAAATGGCAACGTCTGCGTCAGGTTGAACTGCCCAACGCGATGCCAGTGATCCTGGCAGGCGTGCGCATCGCCACCGCCATCAATGTCGGCACCGCGCCACTGGCCTTCCTGATTGGTGCCAGCAGCTTTGGTGAGCTGATCTTCCCGGGTATCTATCTGAATGACTTTCCGACACTGATTCTGGGTGCCGTTGCTACTGCGCTGGTGGCACTGGTTCTGGATATGATGCTGGCCGCGCTGGGCCGCTTTCTGAGTCCGCACGCTGCGGCCTGACCACAAGGAGCTTTGCAATGCTAACGAAGTGGATTAAGAAAAGCGCTGTCGCGCTGACCGCGACGCTGCTGCTTAGCCAGACGGCACAGGCGGCGGCTCCGCTGGTGATGGCGACCAAGAGCTTTACCGAACAGCATATCCTGTCAGCGATGACGGTGCTGTGGCTACAGAAAAAAGGCTTTGAGGTGGTGCCCAAACGTAATATCGCCACCACCATTGGCCGTAACGCGCTGCTGAATAAGCAGATTGATATGGTCTGGGAATATACCGGTACGTCACTGATTATCTTCAACCACATCAGCCAGCCGATGTCTTCACAACAGGCCTATGAGACGGTGAAAAAACTGGACGGAAAACTGGGGCTGGTCTGGCTGAACCCGGCACCGATGAACAACACCTACGCCTTTGCCATGACTCAGGAGCGGGCCAAAAAAGAGGGCATCACTACGATGTCACAGCTGGTCGCGAAAGTGGAACAGGTTCGTCAGTCTGACCCGGACCACAACTGGCGACTGGGACTGGACCTGGAGTTTGCAGGTCGTTCAGACGGCCTGAAACCGCTGCAGAAGACTTATAACCTGGCGCTGGATCGCCCGCAGATCCGTCAGATGGATCCGGGCCTGGTCTATAACGCCATTCGCGACGAATTTGTGGATGCCGGTCTGATCTACACCACCGATGGCCGGGTTAAGGGCTTTAACCTGAAAGTGCTGGAGGATGATAAACACTTCTTCCCGAGCTACAACGTGACGCCGGTCGTGCGTCAGGATGTGCTGGCGAGTCATCCAGGGCTGGATAGTGCCCTTAATCAGCTCTCTGCACAGATCACCAATGAGGCGATTACCGAGCTGAACAAGCGGGTCGATATCGATCATCAGTCACCGGAAAAAGTGGCACGTGATTTCCTTCAATCCAAAAACATGCTGTAAGGAGGCACTGTGGATACCCTTCACTACATCATGGATAACTGGAGCACCCTGCTCACTCTGAGCTGGCAGCACAGCTGGCTGGTGCTGGTTGCGGTCGGTCTGGCCATTGTGATTGGCGTGCCGCTGGGCATTCTGATCGTGCGCGTCAGATGGTTAGCAACGCCGATCCTCGGTATCGCTACCGTAGTACTGACTATCCCGACCATTGCGCTGTTTGGTCTGATGATCCCGCTGTTTTCGCTGATCGGTCAGGGCATCGGTGCGCTGCCAGCCATTACCGCCGTGTTCCTCTACTCGCTGCTGCCGATTGTGCGTAATACCCATACCGCGCTGGAGAATCTGCCGGACGGTCTGCGTGAAGCGGGTCGCGGCATTGGCATGACCTTCTGGCAGCGTCTGCGCTGGGTTGAAATCCCGATGGCGCTACCGGTGATTTTTGGTGGCATCCGAACCGCTGTGGTGATGAACGTTGGCGTGATGGCGATTGCCGCCGTGATTGGCGCGGGCGGTCTGGGCCAGCTGCTGCTGGATGGTATCAGTGGCAGTGATATTCGTATGTTAATTGCCGGCGCATTGATGATCTGTCTGCTGGCTATTTTTCTTGACTGGCTGCTGCACCGTTTGCAGCAGGCGCTGACTCCAAAGGGGATTCGATAATGATTACGCTGGAAAACCTGACGAAAACCTTTACCCAGAAAAACGGCACGACTAATAAAGCCGTCGATAACGTCAGCCTGCATGTGCCAGCCGGTGAGATGTGCGTGTTGTTGGGTCCATCAGGCTGCGGCAAAACCACCACGCTGAAGATGATTAACCGTCTGATTCCGGCCACCAGTGGTCGGATCCTGATCAATGGCGAAGATACCAGTACTCAGGACACCACCACCCTGCGCCGCAACATTGGCTATGTGATCCAGCAGATTGGCCTGTTTCCCAACATGACTATCGAAGAGAACATTACCGTTGTGCCACGCATGCTGGGCTGGAATAAGAAGCAGTGTCATGAGCGCGCCACGGAATTAATGAGCATGGTGGCACTGGACCCTAAAAAGTTCCTGCACCGCTATCCGCGTGAGATGTCTGGCGGTCAGCAGCAGCGTATCGGCGTCATTCGTGCGCTGGCGGCGGATCCACCGGTATTGCTGATGGATGAGCCGTTTGGTGCTGTCGACCCGATTAACCGTGAAGTGATTCAGAACGAGTTTCTCGACATGCAGCGTCAGCTTAAGAAAACCGTGATGCTGGTGAGTCACGACATCGATGAAGCGCTGAAACTCGGCGATCGCATCGCGGTATTTGGTCAGGGCAGGATCGTGCAATGCGCCAGTCCGGATGAACTGCTCGCGACGCCAGCCAATGATTTCGTTGGCTCGTTTGTCGGTCAGGACCGCACGCTTAAGCGTCTGTTACTGGTGCAGGCGGGTGACGTAACCGATCAGCAGCCGACCATCACCGTGCGCCGCTCGACGCCGCTGGATGAAGCCTTTGGCATGATGGATGATAACGACATGCGGTCGATTACAGTTGTCGATGAGGATGGCAAACCGCTGGGCTTCGTGAAGCGTCGTGAGGCGCGTAACGTTAGCGGCCGCTGTGAAGAGAAGCTGCATACCTTTAAGGTGACCGGTAAAGCCGAAGAGAACCTGCGAGTGGTGTTGTCGAAACTCTATGAGCACAACACGGTCTGGATGCCGATTGTTGATGAAGAGGGGCGCTACAGCGGGGAAATTTCGCAGGATTATATCGCGGATTATCTCAGCTCGGGTCGTACCCGTCGTCGTCTGAATCCATAGTGCAGTCAGACGAAAGGGCCGCCATGGCCCTTTCAATCGCAGAGAAACCCTAATCCGGGTGAAACTGACAGCAATACAAAAGTTTAATGCGCAGGGAACCGGGTCAGAAGAGGAAAGCGTCCTGCGCCATGGACAAAAACGCCGGGAGCGTTTTTGAACAACGCAACGCGTTGGCCCGGCTACGGGCACACCTCATGGATGAGGTGCGTAATCGCGCGGGTCGAGCAGTCAGGGATGACTCTTTTGCGTCTTTCCGATCTGATCCGGTTCCCTTCGCAGACTCGGTCTTATAGCGAATCAGTTTACGGGCTACATGGGACCATTCTTTCTGGTATTTAAGGTAATGGCTCAGGGAGCATACGCCCGCCGCAAAGACGCAAAACCCACCATCCCTGGCCCGCTATACTTTGCTACTGGCGTATGCTCCTATCGCTTTGAATTACTGCGTTGTCTGTAAGGACAACATCGGCCCTTCTGCATTTAACGGCTTTTTAGCTTTTAGCTCTCCGTGAGCGTTTCCGCCTCCACCTCTGCCACCGCAGGTGCCTCGTCTGGCAGGACCAGATTGAGCACAATCGCCAGAATGCCGCCGGTTGTCACCGCGTGACCAAATAAATGGTTAATCAGCGGCGGGAACTGCTTCAGCACCTCCGGCACCGCTTCCACCCCCAGACCAATCCCGAATGAGATCGCGACAATCAGCATCTCGCGGCGACCCAGCGGCGTCTGGGTCATTACCCGGATACCGGCAGCGACTACACTGCCAAACATCACCACTGTCGCTCCACCCAGTACGGGTGGCGGAATCTGCTGCAACAGCGACCCAACATAGGGAAAGAGCCCCAGCAGCGCCAGCATAATCCCCAGAAGCATACCGACATAACGACTGGCGACGCCGGTCATCTGGATCACGCCATTGTTCTGCGCGAAGGTAGTGTTTGGAAATGCGGAGAAGACCGCGGCCAGCACGCAGCTCAGGCCGTCGGCAACAAGGCCGCCCTGCAACCGCTGCTGAAAAGGTTTACCAGTGATTGGCTGCCGGGAAATCAGGCAGTTAGCGGTGAGATCCCCGACCGCTTCAATCACCGCAATCACAGACACCAGCGCAATCGGCAGAAAAATGGTCCAGTCAAAGGCGAAACCAAACCGGAAGAAAGCAGGCAACACCAGCCAGCTGCTCTCCGGCGCGGCCCTGAGTTGCAGATGACCGGTTAAGGCTGCTGCAATACATCCCACCGCGATGCCGGCCACTACCGCCACCAGTCGCGCCCAGCGGTTACGCGAGCGGTTCAGCGCCACGATCACCAGCAGCGTCAACGCACCCAGCGCCAGATTCCCCGGCGAGCCAAAATCTGTGGCGTTGTGACCACCCGCCCAGTCAGTGATGCTGACTTTTATCAGGCTGATGCCTATCAGGGTTATTACCGTACCGGTTACCACTGGTGTCAGCACTTTGCGCAGCGTGCCGACGCAGCGACTGATCAGAACCGGGATCAGCGCCGCCGCCAGGTTGCAGCCAAACAGCATCGCCATAATCTCTTCGGGCGAACCGCCGCGCCCTTTTACCATCAGGCCACCGGAGAGAATCACGCCCAGAAATGCGAAACTGGTACCCTGCAGGCAGATCATGCCCGCCCCGACGCCATAAAAACGTCTGGCCTGCATAAACGTGCCTAAGCCGGAGACGAACAGCGACATGCTAATCAGATAAGGAATATAGGCCTGCAATCCCAGAACCGAGCCAATAATCAGGGGGGGTGTGATAATGCCCACCACGCTGGCCAGCAGATGTTGCAGCGCGGCAAAGAACGCCGGGATGGGGCCAATGCGGGCTTCAAGCCCATATAACAAACCTTTCTCGTGCGAGTGCGACATGATGGGGCTCCAGCTCAGTGTGATAAGCGGAGTTAATGCATTTTCTGCGCCATGACGTCAGGGTTTCGCGATATCCGATCCAGGTCTTTCAATTCTAAATGGAAATAGTTAAAGACAGCCGACAACAAGCCTGAAACTTTAGGCTCATTGCCGACTCAGATGACTTAGTTTGTTTCATAATCAGGCGATTTTTGCACTCACAGCGTGCAGATTGTTCTGCTCCAGCAGAGAAATATCGATGTAAGAGGTCAGATCACGCTGTTCTGCACGCGGCAGATAAGGCAGCTCGCCGAGTAGCGGCGCACTAATTTTTTCACGCAGAATCTCAATAATGTCGCTGTACTGCGCCAGTCCCGGATTGATGCGATTGGCCACCCAGCCCACCAGTGGCAGCCCATCCTGCGCTATCGCTTCTGCGGTTAACAGGGCGTGACTGATACAGCCCGACTGGATGCCGACCACCAGTACCACCGGCAGTTGCTGCTCAACGACCCAGCAGGAGAGCGGACGTCCGTCGTTCATCAGGCTGCGCCAGCCACCTGTGCCCTCAACAACCACCCGATCGGCCTGCTGCGTCAGGCTGGTTAATCCCCGGGTCAGCAATCCGTAATCGATAATCTGCCCCGGATGGGTGCAGATCTCCTCTTCCTGGAAAGCCAGCGGATTGATCGCCTGGTATGCCAGGTCGATTGACGACGCGCTTTGCAGAACCTGTGCATCTTTGTTACGCAGGCCATCCGCGGTTTTGACAGCACAGCGCGCGACGGGCTTGAAGCCCACAGCACTCTGTCCGGTCTCGATAAAACTTTGTAACAGTGCGCGGGACACTACCGTTTTGCCTACTGCGGTGTCGGTGCCGGTAACAAATAGTCTGTTCACTCAACTTCTCCTCTCGAACCGTTGCGGTTAATCGGTGATTAACCTTGCTGCGAACCGGCATTTTAAGGAATGGAGGATGAGAACAGATTGCGTTAGCGCAAGTTCAGGCCTGCTTAACCTTGCAACAGTTTCACTAACAGGTGTCCGTTGTAGAGCGCATCTTTGATCAACGCGGCTCCGCCCAGCGTTCCAGGCTCGCTGAATTCAGTAGGTGCCAGCTGAATACCAGCACTGTAGGCAGGCAGTGACTGCTGCAGAATAGTGTTGCGCACTGCGGGAAACAGCACATCAGCGGCGGCATTGAGAGGAGAACCGATAAGAATATGTTGTGGATTAAAAATGTTGACCATCATTGCCAGGATCCGCCCAACGTGATGCCCGACGCTGGCAATGGTGTCACGCGCCAGACGATCACCCGACTGCGCGGCCGCACACAGTGAAGTCAGCGTCAGCGGCTGGTTATTGAGCAGACTGTCAGGCTGGGCAGGCAGACGCTGCGCCGCCAGCGCCAGCAAACTGCCGGTGCTGGCTACCGTCTCCAGACAGCCATGATTCCCGCAATAGCACTGCTGGCCATAAGGGTCGATCTGAGTATGGCCAATCTCAACCAGCGCCCGGCCACTTTTATGCAGTAGCTGACCGCCACTGATGACGCCAGCCCCCACGGTTTCATCAATCACAATCTGAATCACATCCTGCGCGCCCCGGGAAGCACCAAACAGCGACTCCGCCAGCGTCCAGGCTGAAATGTCATGCTGCACAAACACCGGTAAGCCGGTTCGCGCCGCCAGCGCATCGCCCAGCGGCATATCGCGTACCTGATAACCCGGCAGCCGATGCACCACGCCTGATGCCGCGTTGATCAGCCCCGGCAGCGTAATGGCGATGGCCGTGAGACGCTCCAGCTTCTTCTGATGACGAATAAAGAAAGCATCGACCTGGTCAATCAGCGAGGTCAGTAAGGGCTGAGCAGCTTCATCCGGCAGAGGGAGACTCTCTTCTGCCAGCTCACGGCTGCTGAGATCGCGCAACGTAAAGGTCATGGCACCGCGATGCAGACGAATCGCCAGATAGTGCCAGGCGTCGGTATCCAGTATCAGGCCAATGGCCGGACGGCCACGGCTGCCGGGATCCTGAAACTCAGTCTCCTGCACCAGATGCGCATCCAGCATCTCGCGCACAATTTTGGTTATGCTGGCCGGAGCAAGCTGGGCACGGCGGGAAAGTTCGATACGCGAAATGGGACCGTAACGGTCAATTAATCGATATACGACACCTGCATTAGTCTGCTTGATCTGGTCAATGTGGCCAGGTTGACTGTCCGGATTCACAACCCTGCTCCCGGTTATTTTCGCGCTTCTAAATAAACATGCGCCATGGTGAGGCAGATCAGGCGACAGCGTCAAATATTTGATTAGAAATGTGATTTATCGCACAGATTGATGCTGTGTCACGCTCGCTTCAGGCGTGGTTTTCACGCAGCAACGCCATCATATTCTCCATCTGCGCATTTATTTCGCGTCCGGCTGACCAGACCAGCCAGAGTTCTGAAATCGCATCCTCTTCCGTTAAGGGCAGCCAGACCAAATCGGCCAGCCGTGCCCGGCGAAAGGAGGCGGGCAGAATGGAAACGCCTAAACCGGTTGCCACCAGCCCCAGGATGGTCATCGCCTCACCCACTTCCTGGGTGATGTAAGGCTTGATGTGGTAGCGGTGCAGCAATGCCAGAATATCGCTATAGAGCGCGGTTCCGCCCTGAGGATCGAAAAAGACAAAGGGTTCAGCCGCCAGCGCCGTCACAGAGATCTTTTCAGCCTCAGCCAGCAGATGCGCCTTGTGCACCACGGCATAGAGCGGCTCGCTCAGTAGCAGCTGATGACGCAGGTCGGCGGGCAGCGGCGTGTTGCGCATCACGCCGAGATCGAGCCGTCCGTCATGTAACGGTGCCAGTTGCTGGCGAGTGTTGATCTCCTGCATCTGAATATGCACCTGCGGCCAGCGCTGACGAAACTGGAACAGCGCATCAGAAACCACGGCGGTAAACGGAGCCGATGAGGTAAAGCCGATCCGCAGCTCTCCCTCTTCGCCACGATGTAACCGGGAAGCGCGATCGGCCGCCTGCTCAACCTGCAACAGTATCGCCCGGGCATCGCTCAGCAATTGATGGCCGGCGGCGGTCAGCTGCACGCTGCGGTTGTTACGGGTAAACAGCCTTGCGCCGGTCTCCGCCTCCAGCTGAATAATCTGCTGGCTGAGCGGCGGTTGGGAAATATTCAGACGCTGGGCTGCCCGCCCGAAATGGAGCTCTTCCGCCACCGCAATGAAGTAGCGCAGATGACGCAGTTCGATATTCATATTTTAAACGTCTTATTTGAGATTATTAATATATTAGACAACATAATGCCACTTTCCTAAGCTGACGACAGGTTTTCAGACTGAGAGGAAGATGTGTGAGTCGCTCAATACAGGCCACAGTGGATGAGAAAGCGGTGGCTGAACCGCAGGAGTCCGTTGCCGCAGCAGGTCATATCCGGCGGGGAACACCCGCTTTTATGCGCGTCACGCTGGCGCTTTTCTCTGCGGGGCTGGCGACGTTTGCCCTGCTCTACTGCGTGCAGCCGATTCTGCCGGTGCTGTCACAGCAGTTTGGTGTTTCTCCGGCGACCAGCAGCCTGTCGCTCTCTATCTCTACCGGCCTGATGGCGCTGGGTCTGCTGGTGACCGGGCCGCTCTCTGATGCTATCGGGCGCAAATCGGTAATGGTGACCGCTCTGATGCTGGCGGCCATCTGCACGCTGATCTCCGCCACCATGACCAGCTGGCACGGCATTCTGATTATGCGGGCGCTGATGGGACTGTCGCTCAGCGGTGTTGCGGCGGTCGGTATGACCTATCTTAGTGAGGAGATGGATGCGCGGGTCGTCGCCTTTTCAATGGGGTTGTATATCAGCGGTAACTCAATTGGCGGGATGAGCGGGCGTCTGTTAAGCGGTGTCCTGACCGACCTCTTCTCCTGGCGCATCGCCGTGGCGGTGATTGGCTGTTTTTCGCTGGCCTCAGCGCTGATGTTCTGGAAGATCCTGCCTGCATCGCGTCATTTCCGCCCCATCACGCTGCGTCCACGTAATCTGCTGATTAACTTCCGGCTGCACTGGCGCGATCCGGGCCTGCCCTGGCTGTTTGCCGAAGGCTTTCTGCTGATGGGTGCCTTCGTCACCCTGTTTAACTATATTGGCTACCGTTTACTGGATGCGCCCTGGCATCTCAGCCAGGCCGTGGTGGGTCTGTTATCAGTGGTCTATCTCACCGGCTCATGGAGTTCACCTAAAGCGGGTGCGCTGACCAGTCGTCTGGGACGCGGGCCGGTGATGCTGGGCGCAACAGCCATCATGCTGCTGGGTTTGCTGGTCACTGCCTTTAACTCGCTCTGGCTGATTCTGCCTGGAATGATGCTGTTCACCGCCGGTTTTTTTGCCGCTCATGCGGTCGCCAGCGGCTGGATTGGTCCCCGTGCACGCCGGGCGCGTGGGCAGGCTTCCTCGCTCTATCTGTTCAGTTACTACGTGGGTTCCAGCGTGGCGGGCACGCTGGGCGGTCTGTTCTGGCATAATTTTGGCTGGAGCGGAATCACGCTGTTTATCAGCGTTCTGCTGATCCTGGCGCTGCTTGTTGCCTCGCGTCTGCATAGTAAAAGACTCTGACCGTTTTCTCCCGAGCCAGGCTCCGACCTCTCCAGCGGGCCTGGCAGCTTATCATGCTGAACATTCCCTTCAGATCCATAACAAACAAAACGTGCTTTTCCCGCTATAATCCTTTTTATTGTAATAATTCATCTGCTTTGCCTTTTAACACGGCAACAAGGACCGCCTGTGGCTCTCTACTACTACGTTAATAAACAATCGGGATATAACGATAATCATGTTGTTCATGCCGCGGGCTGCCCCCATCTTCCTGACATGGATAACCGACTGTTTCTGGGCAGTTTTTATCATGTGAATGCCGCCATTCTGCAGGCAAAAAAATATTATGCGGGAGCCATCGGCTGCGAAAACTGCTGTCCGCTTAATCACAGCGACCCGCAGGCCAGTCAGCTTAATGTGGCCCTGAAACATACTACGCCATCGCGTTAATCAAACGGACAGCCCAGAGGTGAAACGCTTCCCGCTGTGCTGTTCCATGACATCCTGCCTGAGGGTAACCCGCTGCTCTGAATGATGATTGCACCTCTTCGCTCCTGATAATCTCAGGCTATCGCCCTGTGACAGGGAGATAATTAAAAATCAGCAATAAAAGGCATTTATAAGGTTTCGCTTCCCGCTTTATTCACTACAATGGTCAGTAATTTGTGACGCAGGTCACTTTCACTGGATGTTTCTGCCACATCCGATTTCGCTGTACTGACTGACTTGACTCCTCATGCAACCAACAACTGTTTCACGTAAAACTGCCTGGCTACGCGTGGTATTGCTGGCCATCGCCGCATTTGTCTTCAATACCACCGAGTTCGTGCCGGTTGGCCTGTTGTCCGATATCGCTGCTGACTTTTCAATGCAGACGGCTGATGTCGGGATCATGCTGACCATTTACGCCTGGGTAGTCGCACTGCTTTCACTGCCGCTGATGCTGCTGACCCGCAACATTGAGCGACGGCTGCTGCTGGGCGTGTTGTTCCTGATTTTTATCGTCAGCCACATACTTTCGACCGTCGCCTGGGATTTCCGGTCGCTGATGGTATCGCGCGTCGGCATCGCCCTGTCTCATGCGGTGTTCTGGTCGATCACCGCCTCGCTGGCGATTCGTGTTGCCCCGGCGGGTAAAAAAACCCAGGCGCTGAGTATGCTGGCGACCGGTACCGCGCTGGCGATGGTGCTGGGCGTGCCGATTGGCCGCGTAGTGGGACAGTATCTTGGCTGGCGCACCACTTTCGGCGCAATTGGGCTTTCGGCTCTGGTGCTGATGATCATGCTGGTACGTATTCTGCCACGCTTGCCGAGTGAGCATACCGGTTCGCTGAGCAGCGTCCCGATGCTGTTTCGCCGTCCGGCGCTGGTCAGCATGTATCTGCTGGTGACGCTGGTGGTGACCGCGCATTACACCGCCTACAGCTATATCGAGCCATTTATGCAGACCGTCGCGCACGCCAGCGGCAATTTCACAACCCTGCTGCTGCTGCTGTTTGGTTCAGCGGGCATTATCGGCAGCCTGCTCTTCAGTACGCTGGGTAACAAATTTCCTTCCGCCCTGCTGATTGCTGCCATTGCGCTGATCACCCTTTGCATGGGCCTGCTGATCTTTGCCGCCGTCCGCCCTGCAGCTATCTCCACGCTGTGCGTTGTCTGGGGAGTGGCGATGATGATGATCGGGCTGGGTATGCAGGTGCGGGTACTCTCGCTGGCACCAGATGCCACGGATGTTGCAATGTCGCTGATGTCCGGTATCTACAATATTGGTATTGGCGCGGGCGCGCTGCTGGGTAACCAGGTCAGTCTCCATCTGGGCATGGCTGAAGTGGGGAATGTCGGCGGGATGATTGGTCTGGTGGCGTTGCTGTGGTGTGTTTATATTTTCCGACGCTATCCGCAGTTACGCAGTAACGGATAATCAGCGCGGTACTAAATAAAAAAGGCTTCAGATAAGTAGGTTTATCTGAAGCCTGTTTATGATTATTTATAGCGCCTGTTACTTATAAAGAACGGCTGTGCCATGCAGGTTGTTGCTGCCAGAGGTCGAAGTGATGCGGAAAGACTTTGCGCCGACATCGCTGGCCTTCTCTGACAGCTGCTGCTCCAGCGAGGTCAGATTCGTGCTGCCCGTTGCGCTGATGACACCGATTTTTTGCTGATCCAGCGGGGTGCTGCTTACCTGTTGGGCCGCCACGCTGGCAAAGGAGAGGCCACTTAGCACCGCCGCCGCGACCATCATATTGATACGTTTCATAACGAACCCCTTCTCACTTCATCTGTTGAAACCAAATTACTGATAAATCACAGCCGTGCCGTGCAGTTTATTCTGGCCGCTGGTTGAGGTGATGCGGAATGATTTCGCACCGGCTTCATCAGCTTTGGCACTCAGCTGTGATTCTAGGGAAGTCAGGTTGGTGCCGCCTTGTACTGAGATGGTGCCTACTGGCTGCTGATTAGACGGCTCACTGGTCACGAGATCAGCGGCATAAGCGCCAAAGGTCAGGGTAGTCAGTAGCAGTGCTGCCAAAGTAGTTTTGATGGTTTTCATAAAATTCTCTCTATTCGGTATTTGAATTCGGATGGTCTGAGTCAAGTTGTCGTCGTTTAATTAACGAACGTTAAATAAATGATAGACTCTGATCCGATTCGTCGTCAATATTTATTTAATGAGCGTTATTTTATTCGTGATGTGGCGTGATTATGGGCTTCAGCCCCTTTTCTGACTTAACCATAGGGGCGGTAAGATTGCGCCGACGCACAAAATGACAACGCTTGTGGGTGACGTTATTAATGGACCTTGCACATTTTTATAATGATCGGTAATTTAATAAGATGTTTTACTGTCTGAGAGGGTGTATGAGTCAGGTTCAGGATTGCGATGTAAAAAAATGCCGCGGCCGACCCAAAGTGTTCGATCGCGAAGCCGCGCTTGATAAAGCTCTGACCCTGTTCTGGACGCACGGTTACGAGGGAACCTCTCTCGCCGATCTGGTCGCCGCAACCGGCGCAAAAGCGCCAACCCTCTACGCAGAATTTGTGAATAAAGAGGGACTATTTCGCGCAGCGATGGAGCGTTATGTAGAGAAGTTCAGCGCATGGCGTAAAGCGGCATTAGGCGATGATCAGTTACCGGTGGATCGGGCCATTGAAGCCTATTTCCGCTCTACTGCTGCCTGTTTTACCGAACGTGACTCTCCCGGTGGGTGCTTCTTTATCTGCACCTCAACTGCCCTGTCGGCGGCGTCGGCAGAGATTGCCGCCATGCTACAACAGCAACATCAGTCGCAGGAGCATGTGCTGAGTGATTTTTTGCTGGCGCGCCAGCGACGTGGCGAACTGAGTGCGGCAGTAAATATTCCGGCGCTGTCACGTTATCTGAGTTGTATGCTGCAGGGCATGTCAGTGCGCGCGCGCGAAGGCGCAGAGCGTGACGATCTTGAGGGTATTATTGATACGCTGATGGCCATGTGGCCAACGCTGACCGGCTTGTGTCAGGCTAAGCGTTAGAGTATCAGGGCGGCGATGCCGCCCTTTCCCTGCTTTATTCCAGAAAGAACACTGGTTTCAATGACTGACTGATCGGGCTGTTATCCGCATTAGACGGCATCACATCTTTCATTGATGCCCACCAGCGCTGACACACCTCGGTTTTTGCCACCGCTTCCCAGCGTGCTTCAGATTCAATCTCAACGCTGGCGAACAGCAGACTCCGCTCTGCGTCCAGCCAGATGGCATAGTTATGCGCGCCGTGTGCTTTCAGCGTCTCAGCCAGTTCAGGCCAGATTGGGGAGTGACGACGCTCATACTCTGCATGACAGTCGGCATTCACCTGCATCACAAAGGCTTTACGCAGCATTGGCTGGCCCCACATCCAGCGCCGGTTGCCACGGCTTCACGCCAAAGCGCTCACCCAAGGCAATCAGCTGTTCGGTGGTGATGCTCTGGCGAATTCCGCCCATTGAAAGCACTTTGACGATCACTTCTGACGATTTTTCCGCCGTATCAATCAGACCAAAGGTTTCATCGAGTGTCGGGCCTGTGCCAAAGACGCCGTGGAATGGCCACATCACCAGGGTGTGAGACTGCATCTGTCCGGCAGTCGCAGTGCCGATTTCATCGGTGCCAGGAACCATCCATGGCAGCACACCCACGCCATCCGGGAAGACCACCAGACATTCGGTACTGCCTTCCCACAGCAAACGGGTAAAGCGCGCAGAGTCCATCTCAATCACGTAACTCAGAGCCATAAAGTTGGTCGCATGGCAGTGCATTATCACCCGATCTGCGCCTTTGCTGACGGCTTTACGTACCGCATGAGACTGAAAGTGTGATGCCAGCTCAGAGGTGGGCAAACCGCCATTCGACAGGCCCCAGTGAATTTTATAGGAAAGTCCCTTGTCATCCACCTGCAGCAGTGCCAGACAATCCGCCGGATCCAGCTGGACGTTGCGCATGAATTTACCTGACCCGGTTACCAGAAACCAGTCATTCGCCAGCGCTGGCGCTGGCTGTGTCAGCTCAATGCAACGCGGCTCCTTATAGAAATCGGTGGCGAAGGGCTTAACCTCCTCCTCCAGCAGACGGAGGCTGACGTTACCGCCGTTACGTTCGTCCCAGCCCTTGAGCCACATGTCGCTGGTCGCTTTGACCATTCCCTTAACAAATCCGGAAGAAAGAATGCTTTGCATAGTGAAATCCTTAACGTTGGCTCAAGATCTGTTGTTCATAATGACGGACATCGCCTAACCAGCTGGCATCAGCCGGGACGTCATGGCGCAGGCACCACGCTTCCCAGATCGCCTGCCATGGCAGTGATTTTTGCTCTTCCAGCAGGGTAAGCCGCGCGGTGTAATCGCCGCTGTTCTCGGCCTGCCGTAAGCGGTCGGTTGGCTCCAGTAAGGCACGCAGCAGCGCTTTTTTGGTATTACGGGTGCCGATAACCCAGGCGGCAATACGGTTAATTGAGGCGTCGAAGAAGTCGAGGCCGATATGCACTTTGTCGAACAGCTGGTGACGGACAATCTCACTGGCGATAGCCTGGGTCTCATCATCCAGCAGCACAACATGGTCGCTATCCCAGCGCACCGGACGGCTGACGTGCAGCAGCAGGCGCGGCACATAGAGCATGGCGGCGGAAATTTTGTCGGAAATCACTTCAGTGGGATGGAAATGTCCTGCATCCAGGCACAGCGCCGTCTGGCGACTGGCGGCATAGCCAAGATAAAACTCATTAGAACCTACGGTGTAGCTCTCAGCGCCTATGCCAAACAGCTTGCTCTCAACCGCATCGATATGATGCTGCGGGTTGATTTTTTCTGAGATGATTTCATCCAGCGCACTCATCAGGCGCTCACGCGGGGCAAGCCGATCCACGGTGATATCTTTCATACCGTCCGGCACCCAGATATTCATCATTGAGGGGGTGCCAAGCTGCTCACCAAATGAAGCGGAGATGCGGCGACTCGCTTTGCAGTGGTCGATCCAGAACTGACGGACGGTTTTATCACTGTGAGATAGCGTAAAGCCATCAGCGCTCTTTGGATGCGAGAAGCAGCTTGGGTTAAAATCGAGGCCCAGCTTATTCTCTTTGGCCCAGGCGACCCAATTGGCAAAATGGGCAGGTTCAATGGCATCCCTGTCCACCGGCTTGTCGCTTTCAAGGTAGATAGCGTGCAGGTTCAGACGTTTAGCGCCAGGAATCAGCGACATAGCCTTGTCGATATCACTGCGTAGTTCACTGGCATTCCGTGCCCGTCCAGGGTAGTTACCGGTCGCCTGAATGCCGCCGGTCAGTGCGCCCTGGGGGTTCTCAAATCCCCGGACATCATCACCCTGCCAGCAGTGCATGGAGACCGGAATGCGATCCAGCTGGCAGATGGCCTGCTCAACATCAACCCCATTTTCAGCGTAGCGTTGTTTAGCCAGTTCAAAAGCCTGTTCAATCTGCTTAGTCATAAGCGGGTTCCTTAGCGGGTTGACTCAGCGTCGCGAAGCGTGCCTGACTGGCACTGAAGACGCTGTGTGTTTGCGGTTCGAATTTTTCGAGTGGGAAGTTGTTAATGACGCTGCAGCGGAAATCAGCCACATCGGTCAGCTCGCCCAGTGCAGTCAGCTGGCAACCAACGTTACCCAGCGTGGAGGCTTCAACCGGGCCTGCCAGGACCGGGATCTGGCAGGCATCGGCGCAGAGCTGATTAAGAAAGCGGTTCTGGCTGCCGCCTCCCACCACGTGCAACTGGCTGAAAGGCTTGCCGCGCAACTGAGCCAGCTCCTGGATTACTTCACGGTAGAGCAGCGCCAGGCTATCAAATATGCAGCGCGCCAGCGCAGCGGCAGATTGTGGCACCGGCATGCCCTGCTCTGCGCAGGCGTTCTGAATCTCATTGACCATGCTGTCTGGATTGATGAAACGCGCATCATTGGGACTGATGAGTGAAACACAGGCGGGCTGACGGGCTGTCTCTTCAATCAGCATGCTGAGATCGTCAATCTGCAGTTCGCTGCAGATTCGCTGCAACAGCCACAGCCCCATGATGTTTTTCAGTACGCGATACCCCTCTGCGCCGCCTTCGTTGGTGATGTTGGCGCGCAGTGCAGTATCGCAGGCATAGGGCTGCAGACTTTCGAAGCCCATCAGCGACCAGGTACCCGAGCTAAGATAGGCGGCGTCGTCCTGCATCAGCGGCGTTGCAAGAACTGCGCTGGCCGTGTCGTGAGTGGCGACGGCGATCACCGGAACCGCCGTGCCTGCGCGATTGATCCAGTGACCGACGGTATTGCCTGGTGCCTGCGGCTGGCCAAACCATCGCGCATCAACGCCCGCCCAGGCGAGCAAATCGCGATCCCACTCACCGCTGTGAATATTGAGCATTTGCGTGGTGGTCGCGTTGGTGTATTCCCAGTTGAGATTACCGGTCAGGCGATAATGCAGGTAGTCAGGTATCATCAACGCATGCGCCACGCGGGCCTGCCAGTCGGGCTGCTGCTGATGCAGAGCGCGCATCTGATAGAGTGTATTGAACGGCAGAAACTGAATGCCGGTTCGGGCATAAATGGCGCTACGGCTGAGCTCGTGCTGCGCCTGCTCCATCAGGCCATGCGTGCGCGCATCACGATAGCTGACCGCTTCACCCACCGGCTCACCCTCTGCATCCAGCAGCACCATATCAACACCCCAGGTGTCGATGCCGATACTGTCAGGGACGATGCCTTCATCATCTAACTGAGCCAGCCCGGCGCGTATCTCCTGCTCCAGCATAGACAGATCCCAGCAGTCATAACCGGCACGACGCTGGCGCTTATTTTTAAAGCGCCGGACCTCACGCAGTGCCAGCTGGCGCTGCGCGGCATCCCAGCTGGCGAGCATGACACGTCCGCTGGATGCGCCGAGATCGATAGCAACAATGTTTCTCCTGGTCATGGCGACTTTTCCCTGTGATTAAGTGGTCACAGAGTAAAAATCTTGCCTGGTCGTCACCTTCCCGAGAATGCCAACAGACGTTAGTGGCTGGCAGATGGGCAAAGAACTTCGTGAGAGAGATCACAGAGATGGCAGCAGAGGCGATGTGACCCCTGCCGCAAATCTGTTAACTGCCAGGGATTTCTTGAAAAATCAGCATGATTCCTGCTGAGTCCAGCTGAAAATTCAAGGTAAGGTAACAGCGTCCTGATTAGACTGCGTTACGGTTTTGTTAAGCAGCGAGAGACGACGATGACCATATTGCACAGTGCAGATTTTTTTCCCGAAGGCGATTACGCGATAGCGATTGAACCCCGCATACCGCAGGCAGCTTTTCCGGAACATCATCATGATTTTCATGAGATTGTACTGGTGGAGCAAGGCTCCGGCATTCATGTGTTTAATGGTCAGCCGCAGACGCTATGTGCGGGCTGTGTCTGCTTTGTGCGCGATCACGATCGTCATCTCTATGAGCAGACCGACAATCTTTGCCTGACCAATGTGCTTTATCGCAGTCCCGGCGCGTTTCGCTTTCTCTCCGGGCTGCAGGCTTTGTTGCCCTGCGATCAGGACGGGCAATATACCTCTCACTGGCGTATCAATCATAAAGTAATGGCGCAGGCGCTGAGCGTGACAGCGAAAATGCAGCAGGACGATACCTGGTCGCTGGAGAAACAGGCGCACCAGGAACAGCTCTTTTTACAGTTGCTGGTGCTGCTGCGTGAAGCCTGTATTGACGGGCAGAGTCAGGATCAGGAGGCACGGTTGCATCGCCTGCTCGACTGGCTCGGCGACCATTACAGTGACGAGATTGTCTGGGAGGAGCTGGCTGATCGCTTCTCCCTGTCACTGCGAACCCTGCATCGGCAGATGAAACAGCAAACCGGCAGTACGCCGCAGCGCTATCTGAACCGTTTGCGGCTGTTACAGGCTCGTCATCTGCTGCGTCACAGTGATATGCGAATTACCGATATCGCCTTCCAGTGTGGATTTGGTGACAGTAACCATTTCTCAACCCTGTTCAGGCGCGAATTTGGCTGCGCACCGCGAGCGGAGCGCCAGCAGATGTTGTAAAGGAGCAAAGTATGGCGTTGATACTCAGTCGGGATGACTATTTTCCCGCCGCCAGTTTACCGGTGGCGGTTGCCGAAAGGATGCCCCAACCCTCCTTTCCGCCCCATCAACACGAATTCAGCGAAATCGTGATTGTCTGGCGCGGTAACGGCCTGCATGTCCTCAATGATCGTCCCTGGCTGATAACCTGCGGCGATGTTTTTTATATCCGCGACAGTGACTGCCATAGCTACGATAGCGTCAACAATCTGGTGCTGGATAATATCCTCTACTGCCGTGACCGCTTTGGCCTTAGCCTTGACTGGAATCAGCTCCTGCCACAACAGGGACCGGACTCGCCCAGCTGCTGGCGTCTGACCACGCGCGGCATGTCACTGGCCCGTGGTGTTATCAGCCAGCTGGAGCGTGAAAGCCGCAAAAGCGATCCGCTGTCAGTGCAGCTCTCTGAGGCACTGTTTTTACAGCTGGCATTGATTCTGCGCCGCCATGGTTACGCTGCCGATCGCCCCTGGGCATTGCCGGAGGGGGAACAGCTCGATCTGCTAATGTCAGCCTTGCAGGGTGCCCTTGCCCGTCCCTTCGATCTGGCGGCATTTTGTCAGCAGAATCAGCTCAGTGAGCGGGCGCTGCGGCAGCTTTTTCGTCAGCAGACCGGAATGACCATTGGTCATTACCTGCGCCAGTTGCAGCTCTGCCAGGCAAAATATCTGCTGCGCACTCAGGATTGCCTGATTAGTGAGGTTGCCGCCCGCTGCGGCTTTGATGACAGTAACTATTTCTCGGTGGTCTTCACCCGTGATACCGGTTTAACGCCCAGCGCCTGGCGTCAGCGATTTATTGCGCCACGGCAGGTTTTGAAAAGTGCCGAGTCTGAATAAAAAGGGCCTGTGTTGGAGGCCCATTCAACACCCTTGCGGCAAACAATTTAGCGCACTGAGATTGCCGCAATGAATGAGCAGCAATGCACATGCTACAAAGCGCAGGGAACACGGTCAGAAGAGGAAAGCGTCCCGCACCATGGACAAAAACGCCAGGCGTTTTTGAACAACCCAGAGCGTTGACCCGGTAACGGGTGCACCTCAGGGATGAGGTGCGTAATTGTGCGGGTAGAGCATGCCATGGATGGCGGCTTTTGCGTCTTTCCGATCTGATCGTGTTCCCTGAGCGCGCACGATCTGACCGCATCTTTGCTAACGCTAAGGGCCTGTTATTCAGGCCCTTCCTGCATAAAGACAGCATTACTCTTCGCAATCAGGCCGCCATACCCAGCCCGACGATGTTAGCGGCAATGATGATCACCACACAACCGATCGATAACACGCTCACCGGGCGACGCCCTGCTGACTTCCACTCTTTCATCAGCAGGCCCACCAGGCCACCACACAGAACGTAAAGGCTCATGTGCAACATCCAGCTGACGTAGTCATACTGCGCCGGGATTCTGGCGTGGCCCCAGGCGTAAAAGAAGAACTGCAGATACCACATGGTGCCGCCGAGCACCGCAAAAGCGGTATTGGCAATCAGCAGCGACTTCCCGACAGAGAAATCTTTACGTACCGACAGCTCAGGCCGGGTGGCCAGCCGCCAGAAACAGAAGGCCAGATTCACCAGTGCACCGCCGCCCATGATAATGACGTAGCTGGGTAAAGCCACATAAAGCGGATCGATGCCCAGATTAGCGGCGGCCTGATGCATCGGTTTCGCCGCATCCATCGCAAAGGACATACCCGCTGAGAAAATGCCGCACATTACCGCCAGCAGCAGTCCTTTTCTGAGATTAAACTCTTCGGCGTTTATTCCCAGCGCCCGCTCCTTTAATAGCCCGGCACGTGTCACAATCCCAACGCCAATCAGCGCCACCAGCACGCCCAGCAGGGTTAACCGGCCCCCCGCCGAGGCGAACAGTTCGCCAAAACGGCCCTGCAGGAGTGGCGTCATCAGCGTGCCGACCACCAGGGTAATGCCAATTGCGATACCGATTCCCATCGACATGCCGAGGTAACGCATGGTCAGGCCGTAGTTAATATTGCCAATGCCCCACATCGCGCCAAACAGAAAGACCGGCGTCAGTTGCGACAGCGTGAAACTGCTGTAATAGGTCATAAAGTCTGGCAGTAAAATGGCACTCACCGCCCACGGCAGGATCAGCCACGACATCAGGCCACCAATTGACCACATGGTTTCCCATGACCATCTTTTCACCTGTTTAAAAGGCGCGTAAAAACATGCGGCGCTGGCAGCACCGACAAAATGCCAGAATATACCTGCAATAATGGCGCTGTTCATTGTTATTCCCCGGTTAGGTTGAGGCCTGTCGGAAACCTGTCAGCTTCCGTTCAGCATGCAGTCTACGTTTTGCAGGAATTCCTCAGCCTTTGGATAAATGCCGGAAGCCGCAGCGAAGTGGCAATATTTACCCGTTATCAACGTTAAGGATCACAATTTCAACGTTGTCAGATAACCGGACAATGAATATGTTAAGTATCTTATTATTCTGACTTTTTTATCATTTTGCTGTGTGGCGCAGCACACTTTTAAACTGACTGCCATTTAAACTGGTATGGTGGCAAAAGGGCAAAGAAGCCTTCTTTACCGCAGAGAAGGTCGTATAAACTGGGGCAAATTGATTGGATCAGGGATTGGGATGACAACGAAGTGGTTAACACTGTTTCTTTCGCAGTCAGTCAGCCAGGTGATGCTGGATGATCTCCGGGCGATATTACCTGCAGATGCGATAAAGGTGTTTGTGAATGGTCTGGATGAAACGCACTATGCCACCATTGAGTGTGTGCAGGCGGAGCAACATTGCGCCCTTATCGCCTCGGCGATTGTGGTCTGGCGTCAGCTCGGCCATGTACATCATATTATTTATAAAAAAGGCGAGGTGCTGCGTGAGGAGAACGAGGCAACGCAGTTCCAGCTTTTCACCCTGCTGAAAACCCACCGCGCAGTCCTCCAGATCTCATGATAAGATCGCGCTCCCTGAAATCGCTGTTTGCAGCAGGTTGAATATGAGAATTGGAATTCTGTTTCCGATCGCCATCATCGTGGCGGGCGTGGGCTTTCTGGCGTGGTTTATTGGCAGCGGCCTGGCGATGCCAGGCTCCTGAGAGTTAGCGCAGCTGACTGTCTTTACTGCCCCGACGGTTATATAAGCTGCTGGTCTGCTGCTGTTTGTCGATTTTTTCCTGACACGCCACGCAGTAATGCACCCCTTTGAGTGCCTGACGGCGCGCTTCGGGAATCGGTTCGCCGCAGAGTTCACATTCGGTGGCGCTTTCGCCCTGCCCGAGCGATTGTCTGACCCGCTCAATCCCGTCGTTAACGGTGCTATCAATCTGTTCCTGTACTGCGCCTTCTGCCGCCCATCCGCTTGCCATGATTTAACCCCTTTTTCACGATTTCACTCTTTTAAATCTACAACAGATTGACGTTTTTGCCGCAGAACTCACCGATATCTGTGATTGGCTGCCATCCGGACCACCAGGCTGGCAATAAGCTAAAGGTCACGTTTAGCGATCTGTTTCACCCTGCTATCACATTACTGCAACGTATCGATAGCGGAGAGCTAAGCGAATGACAACACATCATCAACATTACATTAATGGCGAGTTTGTCGCCCATCAGGGTGACCAGTGGATTGAAGTCACCAATCCGGCCACTGAAGCGTTGCTGTCACGCATACCCCAGGGCACCCGTCAGGATGCCAGCCTTGCGATCAATGCCGCCGAAGCCGCTCAGCCGGCGTGGGAAGCGCTGCCTGCGGCAGAGCGCGGCGTCTGGCTGCACAAAATCGCCGGCGCCATCCGCAACCGCGAGCCTGAACTGACGGCAACCATCGTGGCGGAAGGCGGCAAAACCCAGGGACTGGCCAGGACGGAAGTGCTGTTTACCGCCGACTACCTCGATTACATGGCGGAGTGGGCCCGCCGTTATGAAGGCGAGATCATCAACAGCGACCGCCCCAACGAAAACATCTTCCTTTTTAAAAAAGCGATTGGCGTCACCACCGGGATTTTACCGTGGAACTTTCCCTTTTTCCTGATCGCCCGCAAAGCGGCGCCAGCCCTGATCACGGGCAACACGATTGTGATTAAACCCAGCGAGCTGACGCCGAACAATGCCGCACTGTTTGCCGACATTATCCAGACGCTGGGTCTGCCCACTGGCGTCATCAACATTGTCTATGGTCTGGGACCGGAAGTGGGACAGGAACTGGCGGCAAATCCTAAGGTCGGGCTGGTGAGCCTGACGGGCAGCGTCGGCGCAGGTATCGCCACCATGGAAGCCGCGGCTAAAAATGTGACCAAAGTGTCGCTGGAACTGGGCGGCAAAGCGCCCGCCATCGTGATGGAGGATGCCGACCTGGATCTCGCGGTGCGATCTATTATCAGCTCACGAGTTATCAACAGCGGCCAGGTCTGTAACTGCGTGGAGCGCGTCTATGTGCAGGAAGGTATTTACGATCGTTTTATCAGCGCACTGACTACCGCATTTCAGCAGGTGACGTTTGGCGATCCCGCCGAACGCAGTGATATCGATATGGGACCGCTGATTAATGCCGCCGCACGGGATCGGGTCGAGCAGAAAGTGGCAGACGCCGTTGCCGCAGGCGCAAAAGTAGTACTGGGCGGCAAGCGTGCCGGAGAGCGAGGCTTTTTCTTCCAGCCCACGCTGCTGACCGATGTCCGTCAGGAGATGGCGATTATGCAGGAGGAGATTTTTGGTCCGGTGCTGCCGGTAATGACCTTTAAAACGCTGGATGAGGCAATTGCGCTGGCCAACGACTGCGAGTACGGACTGACCTCCTCAATTTATACGCAGAACCTCAATACCACCCTGATTGCGCTGCGAAAACTTAAGTTTGGCGAAACCTATGTTAATCGTGAGAACTTTGAGGCGATGCAGGGCTTTCACGCCGGATGGCGTAAGTCGGGTGTCGGCGGAGCCGATGGAAAACATGGTCTGGAGGAGTATCTGCAGACCCATGTTGCCTATCTGCAGTTCAGTTAAGCGCAGGCTCGATTTTCAGACCTGACAGAGTCATGACAAGACTGAATCAGTGTGAGTGTGGCAGCACCCTATAGGCTCAACGCGCAGGGAACACGGTCAGAGCAGGAAAGTGTTCCCCGCCACGGACAAAAACGCCGGGAGCGTTTTTGAACAACGCAACGCGTTGGCCCGGCAACGGGCGCACCTCAGGGATGAGGTGCGTAATCGCGCGGGCCGGGCATGCCAGGGATGGCGGCTTTTGCGACTTTCCGATCTGACCGTGTTTTCTGCGCAGGCTCGATCTCACTACAGAACGTTTCTGATTCTGCTATGACACCCGCTTACTGCAGCGCAGCAGCGCGATACCGCTCAGCACAGCCACTGCCATCAGGTAGTAGCCTGGTGCCAGACTGCTGCCGGTGGCGGCAATCAGCATGCTGCAAATCAGCGGCGCAAACCCGCCGAATACCGTTACAGCCACGTTGTAACTGATCGCCATCCCGCTGGCGCGGGTAGTCGCCGGGAAGAGATCGGCCATCACCGACGGCACCGTCGAGAAGTAGATCGACTTCAGCAGCGCCATCCAGGCCACCAGCAGGATCAGCGTGGTGGGCGTGGTATGATCGACCATCCATTTAAATGCGGGATAGATGGTGACCACCAGTAACAGCAGCGATCCCCACATCAGCGGCAACCGGCCAATACGCTCCGCCCACAACCCCATGATGGGCGTTACCACCGTCAGGATAATCCCCGCTATCAGCGTGGCGGTGAAGGCGACCGAGCCTGGCAGGTGCAGCGTTTTGGTGGCATAGGTCGGAATGTAATTGAGCATGTAGTTGACTGCGGTCGAGATCACCATCACGCCAATTGCCAGCGCGATCAGCGCTTTCTGCCGCCCGAACAGCGTTCTAAGCGGTGCGGCTTCCTTTTCCTGCGATGCAAAGCTGGCAGGTTCCTGCACATGACGGCGAATGTAGATCCCCAGAGGCCCAATCAGTAAGCCGAAAGCAAACGGGATACGCCAGCCCCACGCCTGAATCTCACTTTCGCTCAGCCACTGTGTCAGCCCCAGCCCAAAAACCGATGCCATCAGCGTGCTCGCCCCCTGGGTGGCGAACTGCCAGCTGGCGATAAAGGCTTTGCGCTCAGGAAAGTGCTCCACCAGGAAGGCGGTCGAACTGCCAAATTCGCCGCCAGCAGAGAAGCCCTGAATCAGACGCGCCAGGATGATCAGCAGCGGTGCCGCCAGACCGATGGTGGCGTAGCCCGGCATAAAGGTAATGATCGCCCCGCCCAGCATCATCAGGTTAATCGACAGCAGCAGCGCCTTTTTGCGACCATACCGGTCGGCATAGTTGCCGAGCACAATGGCTCCCAGCGGACGGATCAGGAAGGAAATACCAAAACTACCAAAGGTCAGCAGCAGCGATACCGACGGATCGCTGACCGGGAAGAAGACGTGCGCGATATAGCTGGCAAAAAAGCCATAAACCGCAATGTCGAACCACTCCAGCGCGTTACCGATGCAGGTGGCGAACAGCGTTTTGTGCAGGCTTGGTTTCACCTGCGGGGCACTTTGCGCGATGCTGCTCATTGTTCACCTCTCCGCCACTGATGGTGGCGCGTCATCAGCTGTTCGCCCTCTTCTCCCAGTTGCCAGAACAGCCGGGTCATGATCGCCAGACCCTCCCGTGCAATCGAGATGAGCATATGTTCGTCAACGCCATGCTGGCCGCAGGCGGGATAGGAATGTGGCACCCACAGCGTCGGCAGGCCCAGAATGTCGGCGAAGACCTCATTGGGAAGCGAGCCGCCGAGATTGGGCAGCAGTGCCGGTTTTTTGCCGCTGCTACGCGCCAGCGTATCCAGCGCCCAGTCCACCAGCGGATCCTGCGGATCAAGCCGTGTTGCCGGTGAGCCGCGCAGAAACTCCACGCTGACGTTATCGAAACCGTGCTGATGCAGATGACGTTCGACATGTTGCACCAGATTTGCCCAGTCGGTGCCGACCACAAAACGCAGCTGACATACCGCTGTGGCGCTGCCCGGAATCGCGTTCATGGGTCGAGCCGGATTGCCGGTTTCAAAGGCCAGCACCTCCAGCGTGTTCCAGCCATAGAGCCGCTCGGCAGGTGTCAGACCAGGCTCGCCCCAGCCGTCAGCAAGTGTGGGATCGCCCGGCATGCCGCCCACATCAATATCACTGAGGATGGCGCGCACGGCGTCGGTCAGAGAGTCCGGTTTCAGTGCGGTAACCTGTAATACGCCCTGCGCATTCACCAGGCAGGCGATCGCACTGGCCAACTGGGTACCGGGATTGCTCAGCAATCCGCCCCAGTTGCCGGAATGGTAGGCGTTGTCACGCGCCCGAATAGTCAGACGAAAGTTCGCCGCACCGCGCGAACCCAGAAACAGTGTTGGCCGCTGCGCATTAAGACGCGGGCCATCCGAGGCGATAAAAAGATCGGCCTTTAACAGCGCCTGCTGTTGATGGCAGATCTCAGCCAGCCCCGGCGAGCTGATCTCTTCACCCATTTCAAACAGGATTTTGCAGTTGAAGCCTAGCGCGCCGCCGCGTGCCTGCCACACCTGCTCCAGCGCCGCGAAATTAACGCAGTGTTGCCCTTTGTTATCCGCGCTTCCCCGTCCATACAGGCGGTCGCCTTCAGCTGTGAGTTGCCACGGCGATAATCCTTCTCGCCAGTTTTCATCGTCGCCAAACACGACATCGCCGTGGCCATAGCAGAACAGCGTCGGTTTTAGCGGATCTTCAATG
This sequence comes from Pantoea sp. XY16, assembly GCF_025153065.1. Classification (NCBI taxonomy): domain Bacteria; kingdom Pseudomonadati; phylum Pseudomonadota; class Gammaproteobacteria; order Enterobacterales; family Erwiniaceae; genus Pantoea; species Pantoea sp. XY16. The sequence goes on from NZ_JANZNP010000004.1 coordinate 253,187, forward strand.
CGGGTGGCGATCAGAAACGGCGGGCTGCCGGGTTGCGGATTGTCAAACGGGTGCAGCGTAAACCCCATCTTCGCCAGTTGCGGGCCAATTTCCTGCTGCAGATAGTGGTCCAGCTCTGTCCGTCGGTTGGTGTGCTGGCTTTCTGTCACGCAGGCGACACGCCGTGCCAGCAGCTTCTGAAACTCACCGCTATCGAAATAGTGCATCGCCTGGTCAACTGCCTGTTGCTCTGTCATGTTTGCCCTGTCTGTTATTTTTATCGTGCTTTATCTTTGACAAACTTCACCCATTGCCACAATTATCAATTTATCGAGTGCGCTTTGCTTTTAAAGCAAGGCTATGCTGCCCTTTTATGATGCATTTTGTCGGAGTGACCATGTTAAGCAGCGAGATACGCTATTTCCTGGCGGTCGTTGAGAGCGGCTCGCTGAGCGCCGCCAGTGAGAAACTGTTTGTCGCGGTGTCGGCGATCAGCCGTCAGATTCAGCGGCTCGAAGCGCAGGTTGGTGTGCCCCTTTTTGAGCGGCATGCGCGCGGCATGGTGTTGAATGAGGCGGGTGAGATTTTTGCGCATCACGTGCGTAAAAGTCAGCTTGATATGGAATATGCGCTTGCGGAGATTAAGGGCTTGAAAGCGGTACGCCGCAGCCTGATCCGTATCGCCTGCACGGATGGCATGGCGTTTAGTCTGTTGCCTGGCCTGCTGGCGGAGTTTCGACTGGCGAATCCCGGCGCACTGTTTGCGATTATTGTGACGCACTCCCAGGGCGTGGCGGCATGTGTCAGGGCGGGTGAATGCGATGTGGCGCTGCAATTCAGTCTCCAGCCTGAGCGCAGCGTTGAGGTGCTTGGCTCGTGGCCTGCCCCGGTGTTACTGGCGATGCATGAGTCACATCCGCTGGCGTCACGTGAGGTAACACTGGGCGATCTGCATCGCTGGCCGCTGGCGCTGCCGGGCCATCACACGACCGTGCGGCAGCTGTTTGATCTCTCCTGTCAGATGAATGACTGCGTGGTTGAACCGGTATTGACCTGCGACTATTTCGCTACGCTTTATCACTTTTTGCTGCATACGCCGCAGGCGGTGACCATCTGTAGCGCGTTTACCCTGTTGTTTGAGCGCGAGTCCCGAAATCTGGTGTTGCGATCGATGGGGGTGGACCAACTGAGTCAACGCACGCTGCAGCTTCAGACAGTGTCGGGACGTCAGCGCAATGCGGCTCTGACGCTGTTTTTGCAGTTTTTGCAGCATCGGCTGACTGAGATGGATCAGCAGGTGAGGATGGGATAAGGGGTACACTAGCGTGGGTATTTTGAATGGTAATTAAGATCTGCGCCGATTCGCTGTGAGACGGTGCCGGCTAAGGGAATACGACCAGACCGGAAAGTCGCAACAGCCGCCATCCATGGCATGCCCGGCCCGCGCGATTACGCACCTCATCCCTGAGGTGCGCCCGTAGCCGGGCCAACGCGTTGCGTTGTTCAAAAACGCTCCCGGCGTTTTTAGTACGCACCTCATCCCTGAGGTGCGCCCGTTGCCGGGCCAACGCGTTGCATTGTTCAAAAACGCTCCCGGCGTTTTTAGTACGCACCTCATCCCTGAGGTGCGCCCGTACCCGGGCCAGCGCGTTGCGCTGTTCAAAAACGCCCGGCGTTTTTGTCCATGGCGCGGGACGCGTTCCTCCTCTGCTCGTGTTCCCTTCGCATTCAGCTTATGTGTTGCGGTTAGAATCAAACTCATGTGAGTTTGTCAGCAGTTGCAATGGCCCACTGATGTGCGGGCCATTGAAGTTAACTGCTACGGGTTACTGCTTAATATCAACCTGATAGAAGATGTGTTTGCCGAACGGGTCGACCTGATAGCCGCTGACCGATTTGCGCACCGGCTCAAAGATGGTGGAGTGTGCAATCATTACGGCGGGCATCTGGTCATGCATCATCTGCTGCGCCTGCAGATAGAGCGCAGTACGTTTGCCCTGATCCGGCTCAGCACGGGCTTCGGTGATTAACTTCTCGAACGGCTGATAGCACCATTTTGAGGAGTTGGAACCACCCTGTGCAGAGGTGCAGCTGTAGAGCGGGCCAAAGAAGTTATCCGGATCGCCGGTCGCGGTGGTCCAGCCCATCAGCGCCGCCTGATGCTCGCCGCTGCGAACGCGTTTCAGGTACTCGCCCCACTCATAGCTGACGATACTGGCTTTGATGCCAACTTTGGCCCAGTCCGACTGAATCATCTCCGCCATGCGGCGTGCATTCGGATTGTAAGGCCGCTGAACCGGCATCGCCCAGAGTGCAATCTCGGTGCCCGGTTTCACACCCGCCTGTTGCAGTAACGCTCTGGCCTTTTCTGGATCGTAGTCGTAATCTTTCAGATCTTTGTCCGCACTCCAGACGCCTGGTGGCAGGATATTTTTCGCGACCGTGCCGGTGCCTTTAAATATCGCCTCGATGATCGCCGGTTTGTTGATCGCCATTGCCAGCGCCTGCCGCACTTTAACGTTGTCGGTTGGCGCTTTGGTGGTGTTGAATGCCAGGAAGCCGGTGTTCAGACCCGCCTTCTGTTCCAGGGTGATATCCGGATTGGCGCGCATTTTGTCGAGATCGGCGGGATTCGGGAATGGCATCACCTGGCACTCGTTCTTCTCCAGCTTGGCATAGCGCACAGAGGCATCCGGCGTGATGCTGAACACCAGTCGATCAAGCTTCGCCTTACCCTGCCAGTAGTCCGGGAACGCTTTGTAGAGGATGCGGGAATCTTTCTGGTACTGCACCAGCTCAAACGGGCCGGTGCCGATCGGGTTCATATCGACCTTCTCCGGCGTCCCCGCTTTCAGCATGGCATCTGCGTATTCAGCCGAGTGGATTGAGGCGAAATACCACGCGAGATCGGCAAGGAACGGCGCTTCAGGATGGGCGAGCGTAAAGCGCACGGTGTGGTTATCAACCCGGTCGATACTTTTAATCAGCGTGGAGAGTTCGAGGCTTTCGAAGTTGGAATAGGTGCCGCCAGAGACGTTATGGTAGGGATTTTTCGGGTCCATCTGGCGCATAAACGAGAAGATCACATCATCGGCGTTAAAGTCGCGGCTGGGTTTGAACTGTTTGTTGCTCTGGAACTTCACGTTTTTGCGCAGATGGAAAGTGTAGACGGTGCCATCCGGGCTGATCTCCCAGCGTTCTGCCAGGCTGGGCACCAGGTCGGTGGTGCCAGGCGTAAAGTCCACCAGCCGGTTAAAGACCGGCACCGCACTGGCGTCAACACTGGTTCCGGAGGTATAGAGCTGAGGGTTAAAATTCTCTGGCGATCCCTCAGAACAGTAGACCAGCGTTTTGGCGTTAACGCTGCCAGCCAGCGCTATCCCAGCCGTAACAAGCGCTAAGGTGGCTATCTTGATTTTCATTATCATCCTCGCTTTGTATTGACTTCCGGTGATCACAATATCTAAATGAATCATTCAGATGCTTCATTGATAGCACGATTCGGCACCATAGCGAACCCCGCCCATGGCTGACTAATAAGGAATAGTGATGACAGACAAACTTGAGTCGCAACTCACCGAACGTTTTTTCCGTTACCTCGCCGTCAGCAGTCAGAGCGATGCCAAATCCACGACTCTGCCGAGTACGCCGAGCCAGCACGCCATGGCGGAACTGCTGGCGGACGAGCTGCGAGCGCTGGGGCTGGATGAGGTGGTGCTTGATAAACATGCTACGGTGACCGCGGTGAAACGTGGCAACCGTCCAGACGCACCGCGCATCGGGTTTATTACGCACATCGACACCGTTGATGTCGGTTTGTCGCCCGATATCCACCCGCAGATTCTCACCTGGCAGGGTGACGATCTCTGTCTGAATGCAGAGCAGGATATCTGGCTGCGCCGCGATGAGCATCCGGAGATCGCGCCTTACGTCGGCCAGCAGGTGATCTTTAGCGATGGCACCAGCGTGCTGGGCGCAGACAATAAAGCGGCGGTCACCGTGGTGATGACGCTGTTGGCGAACCTCAAAGGCGATCATGGCGATATCGTGGTGGCCTTTGTGCCGGATGAAGAGATTGGCCTGCGCGGTGCGAAAGCTCTGGATCTGGAAACGCGCTTTAATGTCGATTTTGCCTGGACCATCGACTGCTGCGAACTGGGCGAAGTGGTGTACGAGAACTTTAATGGTGCCGCGGCAGAGATTGTGTTTACCGGTGTGCCGGCACATCCGATGTCGGGCAAAGGCGTGCTGGTCAATCCGCTGTTGATGGCGCATGACTACATCAGCCTGTTTGATCGTCAGCAGACACCGGAGCACACCGAAGGCCGCGAAGGTTACATCTGGTTTAATGAGATTCAGGCCAACGCCAGCAAGGCGACGCTGAAGGCTTCAATCCGTGATTTTGATCTGACAAGCTTCGCAGCCCGTAAGCAGCAGTTGCAGCAGGCGGCAGCGGATCTTGCGGCGCGCTATCCCACCGGCGAGGTCAGCATCACGATCAGCGATATCTACAGCAACATCAGTAATGCACTGGGTGAGGATCGCCGGGCAATAGATTTGATCTTCAGCGCCTTTGCCGCGCTGGAGATTGAGCCGAAAGTGATTCCGATGCGTGGCGGCACGGACGGCGCGGCACTGTCCGCCAAAGGGCTGCTGACGCCGAACTTCTTTACCGGCGCACATAACTTCCATTCACGTTTCGAGTTTCTGCCGATACCGTCGTTTGTGAAGTCCTATCAGGTGGCAGAAAAGCTCTGTTATATGGCGGCGGGTTAAGCAGGGAAATCGGGCGCAGAACGCGCCCGATTGCGATTATGGCTTCGCGCTGACATCAATACCCGGGAAGTATTTTTCAGCCAGCTTTTTGAGGGTGCCATCGCCCTGCACTTTGGCGATCGCCGCGTCCAGCGACTGCTTCAACGACGCATCATCTTTGCGCAGGCCATAGCCGATGCCTGAGCCGAGAATCGCGTCATCTTCGACGGGCTTGCCCACAAAACCAAACCCTTTGCCCTGTGGCTTATCGAGGAAGCCAGACTGACCGGCGGCAGACATCACCAGCGTGCCATCAAGGCGGCCCGCGACCATGTCGTTGTAGACCTGGTTCTGATCCTGATACGACGTCACCGTCACGCCCTGCGTCTCCCAGTGCTTCTTCGCATAGGTTTCCTGAATCGATCCCTGCAATACACCAATGCTTTTGCCTTTCAGACCTTCGGCGGTCGGGGCCAGATTTTCACCCTTTTTCGCCACTAACATGGTCGGAATACGGTAGATTGGCTGCGTAAACGCGATGCTTTTGGCGCGCGCTTCAGTGATATTCATCGCCGAGTTAATGGCGTCGAACTTTTTCGCCTGAAGTGCCGGGATCAGCGCATCAAAGCTGCTCTCAACCCAGTGGCAGCTGAAGTTGCCTGCCTTACAGATGGCATTACCCAGTTCAATATCAAAGCCTTCCAGCTCACCTTTAGCGTTGCGGCTTTCAAACGGCGGATACTGTGACTCCACGCCGTAACGTAAATCCTGAGCCAGTGCCTGTACCGTTGTCATCATGCCCAGAGCGAGAAAAAGCGCATTCAGTTTTTTCATTATTTATTTACCCCGAAAAGTCCTGGTTACCTGTTCCCCGTACTGAATCACGCTCGCGTGATTCAGTGAGAAAAAGCACATAGCGCAGCCGCGCCAGCCTCTAGTGTCGCCTCGTCTTTCGCAAAAGAGAGACGAATCAGTTTGTTGTCTGTGCCATCCATATAAAACGCCGACAGCGGTATGGTTGCCACACCGTGATCGACGATAAGACGTTTTACCATTTCACTGTCCGGTTCGTCACTGAAATGTCCATAGCTGGCGAGCATAAAGAACGAACCGGCGCTCGGTAGCAGCCGGAACGGCGAGTCCTGCATCAGAGCAATTAGCCGATCGCGCTTCTGCTGATAGAAAGCGTTAAGTGACAGGTAGTTCTCTGGCGTCTGCAGATAGTGCGCGAACCCAACCTGCATCGGCGTATCGGCGGCGTACATCATAAACTGATGCACCTTCACCAGTTCGGTCATCAGCTCTGCCGGTGCCAGACAGTAGCCTACCCGCCAGCCGGTGACGTGGAAGGTTTTACCAAACGAGGAGACGATGATACTGCGTGCGGCCAGCTCCGGATGCCTCGCCATGCCGCAGTGCGGCCGGCCATCAAACAGAATATGTTCATAAACCTCATCGGAGAGCACCACGATATCGGTGTTGCGAATCAGAGCCGCCAGCTGATTGAGATCGTCGGGCGTCAGCACCTGCGCGCTGGGGTTGTGCGGTGTATTAATAATGATCATCCGGGTGCGCGGCGTGATCGCCGCACGCAGCTGATCCCAGTCGATAGCAAAAGACGGCACCTGCAGCTTCAGGCCTATCGGCGTACCGCCCTGTAACCGCACCACCGGCGCGTAGCTGTCAAACGCCGGTTCAAAGAAGATCACCTCATCGCCCTGATGAACCAGCGCGGTAATCGCCATATAGAGTCCCTGACTGGCGCTGCCGGTGATCAGTACCTCACTCGCGGCATCATATTTCTGTGCATAGAGCGTCTGCACTTTGCCGGCGAGTGCCTCGCGCAGGGCCGGCAAGCCCATCATAGCGGCATACTGATTGTGCCCCTCCTGCATGGCACGGCTGACCGAGTCGACCAGCGCCGGATCGCAGGGGAAACTGGGTGCGCCCTGCGACAGGTTAATCGCCTGATGCTGCGCCGAAAGCTGACCAATTACGCTGAAAATAGTGGTGCCAACGTCCGGCAATTTTGAGTGAATAGCGACAGGCGTTTTCAGGGACATATTTTCTCCGTCAGGTGCATAACTGTTCAGATGCGATAAATCGTTATTCAACGGGCTGTGGCTTGAGTCGGCAAGCGAAATGTCGTCATAATAGCCATGACAAAATTGCATAGCTGAGGTCCACCGTGTCACGCTCATCGCTGCCACTCAATGCCATTCACGCCTTTCTGGTAACAGCTCGTCACCTTAATCTGACCCATGCTGCCCGCGAGCTCTGCCTGACCCAGGGCGCGGTCAGTCGTAAGATTGCCGCGCTGGAACAGTGGCTGGGCGTGACGCTGTTTGACCGCCATGCGCGCGGGCTGCGGCTGACCCCGCAGGGTGACGCGCTGCTGCCTGAACTCAGCCAGGGCTTTGATCTGATGGTCCAGGCCAGCGAAAAGGTCCGTCGCAGTCAGGTCAGCCTTCGCCTGAAAGCGCCGACCTGTGCTATGCGCTGGCTGGTACCGCGGCTGATGGCGCTTGAACGTCACTGCCCTGAACTGCATGTGGCCCTGACCACCACGCTGGATCATGCGGCCCAGCTTGAGAACTTTGATGCGGCGATTATCTATGGCAAGCCGCATCCTGACGGGATCTGCCTGTTCAGCGAGTCGCTGACGCCGGTGATAGCGGCTGGTCAGCCCTGCCCGGAAACGACGGCGGCGCTGGACGCAATGACCTTTTTGCATCCCACGTCAGACACGCATGACTGGCAGTGCTGGTTACAGGCGCAGCAGGTGACGCTCAGCATGAAGCGAAATCAGCATTTTGCCACGATGGATTTAGCGATCAGTGCCGCGATTCAGGGGTTTGGTGTGGCGATTGCCGACAGCAATCTGGTGGAGAGTGATATCGCCAGCGGCAGGCTGATTAAGCCGTTCGCTGGCGAGGTCAAAACCGGAGCCGTTTACAGTTTACTGCAACGGCCCGCGCCGGATGCGCCACCGTTCCTGGCGGAACTGGTGGCGTGGCTGTGCAGGGATCAGAAGGTGACCCAGTCGCCGTTATCCGCCGGTTTAGCCTGAGGCGCATTCAGCACGGTTGCTTTCGGCACGGCAGGTTTATTCGTGATGACCGGTGCGGTCTGGCGGTTGCTGGAGAGACGGAACTTCGACACAGAGGCCTGCAGCGCTTCTGTCTGCAATGCCAGTGCGCTCGCCGCGGCAGAAACCTCTTCAACCAGTGAGGCGTTCTGCTGGGTCACGCTATCCATTTCGGTTACCGCAGCACCCACCTGAGAGATGCCTTTGCTCTGCTCTTCCGAGGCGGAAGCAATCTGTTTCATGATCGCATCCACATCCTGCACTGATTTCAGAATATTGTTCATGGTGCCGCCGGTGGTGCTGACCAGCTCCGCGCCTTTCCCTACACGCTGCACCGAGTCTTCAATCAGCGTCGCGATCTCTTTGGCGGCGTTGGCGCTACGCTGTGCCAGGTTACGCACTTCAGATGCCACGACCGCAAAACCACGCCCCTGTTCGCCGGCACGTGCCGCTTCGACCGCAGCGTTCAGCGCCAGGATATTGGTCTGGAAGGCAATGCCGTTAATCACGTTGGTAATCTCAGCGATCTTCTTCGAGCTGCCGGAGATGCCATCCATGGTGCTGACCACTTCACTCACCAGCTGACCGCCACGTTGTGCCGTGGTGGTGGCGGTTTCTGCCAGCAGGCTGGCCTGACGAGCGTTATCGGCGTTGAATTTCACCGTGGCCGTCAACTGCTCCATGCTGGCCGCAGTCTGTTCCAGCGCAGCGGCCTGCTCTTCGGTACGTGAAGAGAGGTCATTGTTACCGGCAGAAATCTCTGCAGCACCGCGCGAGATGTTCTCGGTGCCGCTGCGAATGGCGCTGACCGCTTCCCGCAGACTATCCTGCATAGCGCTCAGCAGCGGCACCAGTTTACCGACACAGTTGCGACCGAAATCGGCTACCGGCTGGCTGAGATCGCCTGTCGCGATCACCGCGAAGTGGGTACGAATACTTTCCAGCGGACGAACCAGCATCGCCACCAGATAGCGGTCGGTAAACAGCAGAATCAGCAGGCCAATAATCACCGTGATGGTAATAATCGTTTTGGTCATCGCGGTGAGGTGATCAACTTCAACCCGGGTTTTGTCCAGTTTTTCGGCTGCGCCCTGGTTAAACTTCTCTGCGCTGACGCCAAAGGCACGACTGAGCGGCGGTGTGACATTGTTCGCCTGCTGGCGATACGGGTCCGGTGAGGCCTGGCGGGCCAGTTGCAGTTGTGGCGTTACGCCCTCATCCACCAGCTTTTGCCAGCTCTGAATTACGCCATCGACGACTTCCGGATTCATCGGACCGGGTGCAAGCTGTTTAAAACGCGCCAGTTGCTGAGTCATGCTGTCCAGCGCCTGCTGCACAGGGGCATAGGCCTCATCAGTCAGCGTTTTACCTGCTGCTTTGCTTTCCATTACGCGGGAAAGGCGCGTGATAACACGAAAATATTGATCGTTGCCTTTGCTCAGCACCGTCATTTGCTCAACCAGATGACGGTCAACATTGTTGCCTTCGCTGAGCGCGCCAAGCGAGTGGATGCTGTACAACCCGACGCCGCTCCACAGTAAACAAAACAGGCCCAGAATAGTGAGCATCACTGCGCGAATGGTAAAATTTTTGAGCATTCCCATACCAAAATCCTATACACGTTGACCCGCAAGCGTCGGGCATAGGAGATTTATCGGCATGAGATAGTGAAAATGTAACTGTTTTGTTACCTATTAATTTACAGCGTCAACGATGAGTTAATCAGTAAAAAACCCTTAAATTCATAAAGTTAAAATTAAATAAGTAGATTAATTGCATTCGCATAACTTAATGGTTAGCAGGCTAATTTTCATCATCTGCTTAAAGCCTGACCATACGCGTCATCAACAGCCTGAAAAGCCGCATACGGGCGCGCATAAAGTTTCTTTTCAGAGTCAACCCGCTCATACGCTTATTCCCAAGTGACATTGTCACGTCATTGCCTGGATGCCAGGCTGGCCAGATAACTTCGCCTTCAAGCTGATGCTTATATTCCGTGGCGTCACGGGCAAAGGTAAACCAGTATTCGCTGACACGTGCCGCAAAAGCGCGATCGGCTTCACTGAATGGCCGCGCTTCATTGGGATCCGGCATCTGACTCAGGGTGTTCAGGACATAAGGCACTTCGTTACCGTGCCAGGTGCCATGGGGATAAAGGTCGCGAGCGTGCTCAGAAACATAATCGAACCAGTAGCGCCAGCCCGGCATGCCGGCATTGTGCTGCGCCCGCATCACCAGCCACGGCACCAGGCTGAAAGCCATATCACGCGCCACGGCACGTCCCAGCAGTTGATCGTCATGGATGTCATACATCCATTTCAGCGTCCGATAGGTGAGCCGGTTTTTATTGCGCAGCTGATGCAATACTGCGGTGGCATCCACGCCAAAATATTCCAGCACGCTGGCTTCATCGCTGTTACTGCCCGCCATCAGCGGCAGGCGATGCTGTTTAGCTGCCATAAAGGTTTTCAGCATCGGCTCAGGCAGCACGGCATCACCGGCAATCGGCACCGGCGGGATCGCCAGTGGCCCTTCCAGCGACCAGAAGGCATCGGCAGGCAGTGCGCGCAGGTCATCCGCGCTGGCATCGGGCGGCAGACCAAAATGGCGGGCTACCGCTATTCCCTGCTGACGCGCTTTTTTCAGCGGCGTATCCGGCAGGCTATAGGCACTTTGCACGATCCCTTTATGGAATAGCCCTTCAGCCAGCGGCGAACAGCAGTGGGAGAGCACGCTGCGCGCGCCAGAGGATTCACCGAAAAGCGTCACATTGTGGCGATCGCCACCAAAAGCTGGAATGTTGCGCTGCACCCACTGCAGTGCGGCAATCTGATCGAGCAGGCCAAAATTGTTTACTGTACCCGCAGCAGGGTATTCCGCATCCAGCGCAGGATGGGAGAAGAAACCGAGGTGACCCAGCCGGTAATTCAGCGTGACCACCACTGCACCACGTGACGCCAGCGGCTTACCGTTGTACGGCGCCAGCCCGCCTGCACCGATGGTGAAGCCCCCACCGTGCAGCCACACCATTACCGGCAGCGGCTTTGACGGCGCCACATCGGGTGTCCAGACATTCAGGTAGAGGCAATCTTCACTAAACTCACCGGGATCGCCACCGCCCACCGCCTGACAGTATGTGCGATTTTGCCAGCCAGAAGCCCCAAATGCGGTGGCATCGCGCATCTGATGCCAGGGCGTGACCGGCTGTGGTGGACGCCAGCGCAGCGCGCCAACCGGAGCCGCCGCATAAGGTATGCCTTTGAATACGAAAAGGTCATCGTCCATGCATCCACGCAACTCCCCCTCGGCCGTCATGATCCTCAGACCTGTTTCGTTTTTCATTCCCGTTTCCCTGTTCAGACGTTCCTCCATTATTTGCAGGCCCGCCACCATTGTCCAGGTATGGAGGGGATTTGCAGATTATGCCGAAACATCAGAGGCGGGCGTGAATATGCTCATCAACAGGTTCAGAGCTACTGTCTCAGTCAGGGTTTAGCATTGTTTATCCTTTTACCCAGGATGAGTACCGTGCCATATCGCCTGAAAGCGGTGACCGGCTGTGATTCTGTGCAGTTTTTAACATCGTTAAGTAGTCAGAATGCTAACCGATTAAGATACTTACGCCGCGAAATCTGCGCTGGCCGATAAAGGGTAATTTTTCTTTAATGAGATCAGTCTGTTTCCCTGTTGCTCTGCTTCAGGAGCAGAGCTTTAATATCCGGATTAGTTAAGCTGTTACGGGCAACGGAGGTGTAGCCCGAGGATAACATCAGGACGGCCGTACTCCGCACTGTGCCAGCGAGCGCTGCTGGCGCTCTTCATATAACACCATCTCATCCAGCACCGCAGAGCCCAGCGCTGCTTCAAACGTCTGCCGGCTCGCCTGTCCCGCTGAACGGACCTGCGCCCGATCGCCGAGGTTGGACTGAAAAATTCCCGCCGCGCTGACGGGCAGAAAATCTTCATAGACGATCGGGTCTGCCAGTACACGCCCCTCCCTGATCAGATCCTCAAGCACTTCACCCTTGTCCGGCGGCGTGGCAACGCCCTTTTCACTCAGGCGATAGTGGAACCAGGCCAGCCCCTGCTGGCGTAGCGTGGTCTCGTCGTCGGGAAAGTCGCGGAATATGGCCGCCAGATGTTGCTGGTGCTGCTGATTGTCCTGACCACTCCCCGCCTCGCTGAGCAGCCGATCGTAGAGCGCACGACCTGCAGGCGTCAGCGCCGCGCCGCGCTGCTCAATTTCACCGAAGCGCGCTGTATGGGTGCCCTGATGCCCGTCCTTAAAGATGATCGGCTCTTCCAGCGCTTTGAAGCTGGTCTGACGCAGCAGAATCGGCACCTGACGACGCGGCGGTCCTTCGATCAGCGTTTTCGGATCGATGCCGCGCGATGGCATCAGTTGCTGAACGCGGTCAATATCGAGCGTGCGCGGGGTGAGATGGTTGATGTGGCAGCCGGGAAAGCAGACGACATCTGCGATCAATCGATGCTGCTGGTTCAGCGCCTGATAGGTCTGACTGTCCACGCTACTGTGGGCGTGCCAGCGGAAGGTTTCCAGTGCTTCGGTAACAAATTCGGTAGCCTGAACGTCAGTTAATCCGCCCTGCTGCTCATGCAATTGCAGCAGCGCCCGGCAACGGGAAGTGAAAATGTCGCGTGCGGCCAGAATCTCCGCCGTCTTTTCGCGCAGCGCGGGATCGTCGATCAGTTCAGGACGTAACAGCGAGGTAAAGACCCGGAAAGGATTGCGCCGCAGCGCCGCATCGGTGACCGGCCGGAACGCCGTAGAGTGCACCGGCACACCCGCCTGAGAGAGATCGTAATAGCCAACCGGATACATCCCCATCACCGCAAACAGCTGCCGCAGCGTGGCTAATTCGTCTGCCGTGCCCACACGGATTGCGCCGTGTCGTTCAAGGCTGAGTCGGTCAATTTCATCGGCGGCCGTGAGACGATCTTTCAGCGCGATATCGGCTTCCAGCGAGCGCTCGTTGACGGTGGCGACCAGTTGCATCAGCGTGCCATACTGCGGCACCTCCTGCTGGTACATTGCTGACATCGCCTGAGAGAAACGGGTGCGGATGAGATCCGCACTGATAAACTTGTCCATCTTATCCACCTGACACCATGAGCGTTGCTGCTAATGTAATGCAACGCGCTGGCCTCAGTGGAAAAAATCACGAATCTGTGATCGGCTTAAAGCCGTAGCGGTTTTTTAACAGCAGCATCAGGGTAGTGATCACAGCGGGTATCGCCAGCAGCAAAAATATCACGCTGAAAGACCAGCCGAGTGACATCATCTCTGCGCCGACGAAGGCGCTCAGAATTGCGCCGATGCGCCCCACGCCATGCATCCAGCTGGAGCCGGTGGCGCGAGCGTGTGTAGGATAGTAGCTGGCGGATAAGGCATTCATCCCGGTATTGGCACCGTTAAAACAGAAGCCACTGCAAAAGGCGATCGCGCTCATCATGCCGACTTCGGCGGGCGAAAAGCCAAGCGCCACAATAAACAGTCCGCCGCAGCCGTAGATGGCCGCCAGGGCCAGATTGGCATTGAAGCGATCCATCATCCAGCCCGCAAAGAGTGAGCCCAGCGTTCCGCCTGCCTGATACATGGCGGTGATAATCGCCGCTTCGGTCACTGACATACCCAGGGTATTCACCAGAGATGGCAGCCAGCTGCCAATCAGGTAGACCATGAACAGTCCCATGAAATAGCCCCCCCACAGCATTGTGCTGCCAAACAGATAGCGGCGCGACAGGACGGTGCTAATCGCGCCGCCTGCCGGCAATGTTGCTTCAGGCGCGTGAAATGCGCAATCAGGCACCGTTTTTCCCGGCATCATCCGTTCGAGGATGGCGTGAATGCGGGCAGCGGGTGCGCCACGACTGATAAGAAACCGCACTGACTCCGGCAGGCCGCGGAACAGGAATGGCAACACCAGCAGCGGCAGAATGCCACCCAGCAGCAACACAGAGTGCCAGTTATAACGCGGTAATAGCCAGGATGCGGCAAATCCACCGCTGGCGGCACCAAAGGTAAAACCGCAGAACACCACAGTGATAATAAAGGCCCGTCTCCGTTCAGGCGCATATTCCGCCACCAGCGTACCGACGTTGGGCATTGCCGCACCCAGTCCCAGACCGGTCAGGAAGCGGAAAAGCATCATCTGCTCGATGTTCTGAGACAGCGCTGTTGCCAGTGTCCAGAGACCAAAAAAGAAAACGCTGAGGATGATCATCATACGTCGGCCATAGCGGTCAGCCAGCGGGCCCGCGACCATGGCTCCCAGCGCCAGCCCGATCAATGCTGCGCTGATGACAACCCCGAGCTGGTGATTGGTGACGCCCCATGCAGCTTTAAGTGTTGGCGCAATAAATCCCATGATCGCAATGTCCATGCCATCGAGTGCCACCACAATAAAACAGAGCGCAATGAGCCGTTTTTGCCAGTGGCTCAGGCTCTGCTGGTTGATAAGCTGGCGGACATCTACCGCCCCGATGCTGGTCAATGAACACTCCCTGGCAATAGCGCAATCTGGCATCAGATTAAGTAAAAAAAACGGCGTTTATGATAGCCCATCGTTAACCTTAAGCGGTCAGATTTTTATATGATAGTGAGAATTATTCAACTTTAAGCCGTTAAGCTCTTGATATATCGTAGTCTCAGAAACCAGTGCGTCTGTGACAATATGAGATGAGCGCTTCTTAATCAGAGAGTTAGCGGATTAAGTAGCCATTCTGCCACGCTTGTTAAAATAAATTTGCAGCAAAGTTAACAGAATTCATTTTAAACAGTTGCCTGTAAGCGGTCATTCTCATTAAGTTTAAGGTATGGAAAAAAATATCCTTTTCAATCAGCGCATTCGCTTGCGCCATCTACATACCTTTGTTGCTGTCGCGCAGCAAGGCACACTGGGCCGGGCAGCAGAGACGCTGAGCCTGAGTCAGCCTGCTCTGTCCAAAACCCTGAATGAGCTGGAAGAGCTGACAGGCGTTCGTCTGTTTGAGCGGGGTCGCCTGGGTGCCCAGCTCACCACGATGGGAGAACAGTTTCTGACGCATGCAGTGCGGGTGCTTGATGCGCTGAATCATGCCGGACAGAGCTTTAATGAGCAGTCGGGCGATGCCCCAGTGATTATCCGGCTGGGCGCGCTGACTACTGCTGCGATGGGCATGCTGCCCCGCATCCTTGATCGTTTTCATCAGCTGCAGCCTAACACCACTATCCAGGTGGCGACGCTGCATAACAATGTGTTACTGGCGGGATTGCGCGGCGGCGAGTTTGACATCGGTATTGGCCGGATGGCGGACAGCGATATGATGACCGGGCTGACTTACGAACTGCTGTTTCTGGAGTCACTGAAGCTGGTGGTCAGGCCCGAACACCCATTATTGAGTGACAACGTCACTCTATCGAGGGCAATGCAATGGCCCGTGGTGATTTCCCCGGAAGGCACCGCACCGCGCCGGATTGCGCAGCAGATGCTTGATGAACAGGGCTGCACGCTGCCACCCCATTGCATTGAAACGTCGTCGACTTCACTGGCGCGCCAGCTGGCGCTTCGCTACGACTACATCTGGTTCGTGCCGTCCGGCGCGATTAAAGAGGACCTCAGCCATAACGCGGTCTGTGCGCTGCCAATCAACTCCTCCGGGCCAGGCGAGCCAGTGGGCATCATTACCCGTACCGGCGCAGAGCTGAGCCTGAGTGCTGAAGTGTTAATGTCCACCATCCGTAAGTTTCACAGCTAGCGGCTGCGTTTCGCATGCCGTTCGCGGTTTTCAAGGCGCGCCTTATCGGTCTTCCGCAGTCCCACATAGAGCGCCCCGGCTCCGCCATGGCGGGTCTGGGCCACGCAGTAAGTCTGCACGTCATCAAACTGCTGTAACCAGCGCGCCAGATAGCTGCGCACAATATTGGCATGGGATTCGTCATCACGGCCCTTGCCATGAATGATAAGCAGATTCCGTAAGTCCTGCTTTTGCGCCTGCATCATAAAGTTAAACAGCGCCTGACGGCAGGTCTCCACTGGTTGCCGCAACAGGTTGAGACTGGCATCCAGTTTGTACTCACCCCGACGCAGCTTATCCAGAATACCCTGCTGTATGCCGTCGGCTTTATACTCCAGCGGTGTGTTAAGCGGGATAATCTCCAGATAACCCCGTGTCAGGAAATTCTCCTGCTCCTTCTCTCCTGGCGGTTTACGGGGCGCTTTAGTCGAGGGCGACTTAAGCCATAACGTTGTGGTGGTGTCTTTTAACGGCGTGACATCGCCCATGGCATCCCGAAAGAGATCGTTGTCATCAAGGTTCATGGTTTTCTCACACCTGATTAAAATTGATGGAACCTACAAAACAGGCTTAAGCAGTTAGCGTAGCAAAAGCTGCAATCGCCGGGCTACCCCGCTTTTATCCATGTTGCCGCTGATGAAGATATGGGTAACAGATCATAAAAGCGGAAACTTTTCGTGACAGTTAACGGTAACGGCATTCTGAGAAGCCCGTCACATCAGCGTTTGTCGATGTGTGCTTCATCCATAATGTTTGTGGGTGTAAAACTGCTCGGATGAGTTCCCTTCAGCACAAAAAATGTTAAAATTGACACCAGTCAATAATCGTCGAGCAAACCATTATGATCCCTGAAAAACGCAGCATTCGTCGTATTCAGTCGGGCGGTTGTGCCATTCACTGCCAGGATTGCAGCATCAGTCAGCTCTGCATCCCCTTCACGTTAAATGAACATGAGCTGGATCAGCTCGACAATATCATTGAGCGTAAAAAACCAATTCAGAAAGGGCAAACCCTTTTCAAAGCAGGCGACGAACTGAAATCTCTGTATGCGATTCGTTCCGGCACGATCAAAAGTTACACCATTACCGAGCAGGGTGATGAGCAAATCACCGGTTTCCATCTGGCGGGCGATTTAGTCGGCTTTGATGCCATCATGGGTTCCAGCCATCCCAGCTTTGCGCAGGCGCTGGAAACTGCAATGGTCTGTGAAATCCCGTTTGAAACCCTGGATGACCTGTCAGGAAAAATGCCTGCCCTGCGTCAGCAGATGATGCGTCTGATGAGCGGTGAAATCAAAGGCGATCAGGATATGATCCTGCTGCTGTCGAAGAAAAATGCCGAAGAGCGCCTGGCGGCGTTTATCTGGAACCTTTCCCGTCGTTTCGGCCAGCGCGGTTTTTCTCAGCGTGAATTCCGCCTCACCATGACGCGTGGTGACATTGGTAATTACCTGGGCCTGACGGTTGAAACCATCAGTCGCCTGCTGGGTCGTTTTCAGAAGTCCGGTATGCTGGCGGTGAAAGGGAAATACATCACTATTGAAAACCACGCCCTGCTGGAAGAGTTAGCCGGTCAGAGCCATCAGGCCGCCTGATCCGCAGCCGGATCAATAAATCTTATTTTGTTGATCCGGCAGTAACTTTTTCCCTTCTTCCGCTGTGCAACATAGGCTATCTTTATTCCAGTCGCTCTGGTTTAAGGAGAACGCCTCATGTCCCAGTACCAAAATATTCTGGTCGCCATTGATGCCCAGCAAGACGATCAGCCCGCGCTGCGACGTGCGGTCTATCTGAATCAACGCATTGGCGGAAGGATCAAAGCCTTTCTGCCTATCTATGATTTCTCATACGAGATGACCACCCTGCTTTCGCCTGACGAACGCGCATCAATGCGCCAGGGCGTCATCAGCCAGCGCACTGAATGGATCCGTGAGCAGGCCCGCGCTTATCTGGATGCCGGTGTCGAAATTGACATCAAAGTGATCTGGCACAACCGTCCTTTTGAGGCCATCATTCAGGAAGTGCTTGCCCATCAGCATGACCTGGTGCTGAAGATGGCTCATCAGCATGATCGTCTTGAATCCGTGATTTTCACCCCGACTGACTGGCATCTGCTGCGTAAATGCCCGTGTCCGGTCTGGATGGTCAAAGATCAGCCGTGGCCGGAAGGCGGTAAAGCTATTGTCGCGGTCAATCTTGCCAGTGAAGAGCCACATCACGATGGCCTGAATCAGAAGCTGATTCGTGAAACGGTGAAACTGGCAGAAAAAGTGAATCAGACCGAGGTGCACCTGGTCGGCGCTTATCCGATTACGCCTATCAACATCGCTATCGAACTGCCGGACTTTGATCCCAGCGTTTATAACGATGCGATTCGTGGTCAGCATCTGGTGGCGATGAAAGCGCTGCGGCAGAAGTTCTCGATTGGTGAAGAGTTCACCCATGTGGCTAAAGGCCTGCCGGAAGAAGTCATCCCGGATCTGGCGGCGCATCTGGGTGCTGGTGTGGTGGTGTTGGGTACCATAGGACGTACAGGCCTGTCGGCAGCCTTCCTGGGTAATACGGCGGAACAGGTGATTGATCATCTGCGCTGCGATCTGCTGGCGCTCAAGCCTGACGATTTCAAATCGCCGATTGACCTGGATGATGAAGAGGATGAGGAGGATTGATTCTCCCCTGATAGAAGACGGGCGGCGGATTAGCCGCCCTTTTTTTATTACAGCGCTTTGAGAATGGCTTCCACGCTGGCTTTGGCATCGCCAAACAGCATCTGACTATTCTCTTTGAAGAACAGCGGATTCTGTACGCCAGCATAACCGGTGTTCATTGAGCGTTTAAACACCACGACATTGTGCGCTTTCCACACTTCCAGTACCGGCATGCCCGCAATCGGGCTGCGGGGGTCATCCTGCGCCGCCGGGTTAACCGTGTCATTGGCACCGATAACCAGCACCGTGTCGGTGTCGCTGAAATCGTCGTTGATCTCATCCATCTCCAGCACCACGTCATAAGGTACTTTGGCCTCGGCCAGCAGCACGTTCATGTGACCCGGCAGACGCCCTGCCACCGGATGAATGCCGAAGCGCACGTTGATGCCGAGTGCACGCAGTCGGGCAGTAATTTCCGCAACCGGGTACTGCGCCTGCGCCACTGCCATACCGTAGCCAGGGGTAATAATCACCGAGCTGGATGCCTTGAGCATCTCTGCGGTTTCTTCAGCTGTGATTTCACGATGCTCGCCCGCTTCCTGACTGTCATCGCCGCTGCTGACTTCCGTGCCAAACCCGCCCGCAATCACGCTGATGAACGAACGGTTCATCGCTTTGCACATGATGTAGGAGAGAATCGCACCCGACGACCCCACCAGTGCACCGGTTACAATCAGCAGATCGTTGCTCAGCATAAAACCGGCAGCGGCAGCGGCCCAGCCTGAATAGGAGTTCAGCATCGACACCACAACCGGCATGTCCGCGCCGCCGATAGAGGCAACCAGATGCCAGCCAAACGCCAGCGCAATCACTGTCATCAGGATCAGTGCAAACACCTGAGCACCCGTGCTGCTGGTGTTAACAAACCACAGCAGCAGCAGGAACGAGACGACCAGCGCCAGCAGATTCAGCTTGTGACGATGCGGTAACGCCAGCGGTTTTGAAGAGATTTTGCCGCACAGCTTGCCAAACGCTACCAGCGAACCGGTGAAGGTGACAGCACCAATAAAGATACCGATAAACACTTCGCTCAGATGGATATTCTCCATCACGGCTGGCAGGCCAGGCGCGTGGTCGATGTAGCTGTTGATGCCGACCAGCACAGCGGCCAGGCCGACAAAGCTGTGCAGAATCGCGACCAGCTCCGGCATTTCTGTCATTTCGACTTTCTTCGCCAGACGAATCCCGATAGCGCCGCCAATGACCATCGCCAGCAGGATCCAGACGACATTTCCGCTGTCCGGGCCAAAGATGGTGGCAACCAGCGCAATCGCCATGCCGCTGATACCAAAAATATTCCCGCGCTTTGAGGTCTCGTGACGCGAGAGACCCGCAAGGCTACAGATGAAAAGAATTGCAGCCACAATATAGGCTGCAGTGACTAATCCGCCAGACATGTGTTACCCCTTACGAAACATTTTCAGCATGCGCTGGGTGACGGTAAAGCCACCAAAGATATTGATGCTGGCAATCAGCACGGCAATAAAGGAGATAAAGGTGACCCAGCCACCGTGGCCCATCTGCAGTACCGCACCGATGACGATAATGCCGGAGATGGCGTTGGTAACGGACATCAGCGGCGTATGCAGCGCGTGACTGACGTTCCAGACCACGTAATAACCCACCACACAGGCGAGCGCGAACACGGTAAAGTGGGAGAGGAACTCAGCTGGCGCTACGTTTGCGAGGCAGCCAAACAGCACGACAGCCAGTGCGATCAGCAGGTAGTTACGCCACGGAGACACAGGCTTTGCTTCAGCCTTCTCTGCGGGTTTCTGGGCTGCCGGTTTAGCCTGTGGCGCAGCAGAGACCTGAATCGGCGGTGCTGGCCAGGTGACTTCACCCTCACGCACGACAGTCACGCCCCGCACCACTACATCGTCGAAATCGACCTGGATTTCGCCATTTTTCTCTTTACACAGCAGCTTAATCAGATTGACAAGGTTGGTGCCGTAAAGCTGGGAAGATTGAGTTGCGAGACGGCTGGGCAGATCGGTATAACCGATAATTTTCACGCCGTTAGGCGTTACGGTCACCTGATCAGCGACGGTCAGCGCACAGTTGCCGCCGGTCTGCGCCGCCAGATCAACAATTACGCTGCCTGGTTTCATGCTGGCGATCATCTCTTCGGTGATCAGTTTCGGTGCCGGTTTACCTGGGATCAGCGCCGTGGTGACAATGATGTCCACCTCTTTAGCCTGGCTGGCAAACAGTGCCATCTCCGCTTTAATGAACGCCTCGGACATGACTTTAGCGTAACCATCGCCACTGCCCGCTTCCTCTTCGAAATCGAGTTCAAGGAATTCGGCACCCATACTCTGCACCTGCTCTTTAACTTCAGGGCGGGTATCAAAGGCCCGGACAATCGCGCCCAGACTGCCCGCTGCACCGATCGCGGCCAGCCCTGCCACACCGGCCCCAATCACCATAACTTTGGCCGGTGGCACTTTTCCGGCGGCGGTGATCTGACCGGTAAAGAAGCGTCCAAATTCATGGGCGGCTTCGACGATAGCGCGATAACCGGCAATGTTCGCCATCGAGCTCAAAGCATCCAGCGACTGCGCCCGCGAAATACGCGGTACCGAGTCCATTGCCATGACGGTGACCTGACGCGCAGCCAGCTTTGAAAGCAGGTCGGGATTCTGTGCAGGCCAGATAAAGCTGACCAGCGTGCTGCCCGCCCGGGTGAGCGCAATCTCATCCTCATCCGGTGCATTCACCTTCAGAACGATATCGGACTGCCATACCTGTTTCTGGTCGCAGAGTGTGGCACCTGCTGCTCTGTAGCTTTCATCATCAAAGCTGGCGCGTTGACCGGCGTCATGCTCCAGGGTGACGCTGAAACCCAGCTTAATGAGTTGTTCCACGGTCTTTGGCGTGGCAGCCACGCGCGACTCGTTTGGCAACCTTTCCTTGGGGATTCCAATTAACATAGTGTTTCCTTTCATCGGTTAAGGATGATGGCCCGGATCTGCATGACGACATCGCAGCTAAAACAGCGTTTCAGCGACTTATAGTCGGAATGCATGTATTTCAAAGTGTTTATAACCTACTTAAAATGTGACGAGCGATCCAGAGCAGCTACGCAGAGTAGTGACATTCACATGATTATTCAGGATTCTGCTAAAAAAGCTGCGTAATCCCACTGCGAAACAGTCCTGCAAGCAGATAATCTGCCAGAATAAATTGTGCCCGGCCGAATTAACCTTCAATAAAAACCTTTATTTAACAATGCATTAACTGTTTAAGCGCTAACAGTTACCGCTTTTAATGGTAACCCGCACGAAAACACGCCATAACTGTGTTTGATGACAAACAAATGAAAAAATCATGGTTGAATAACGCGATCTGACACAAAAAATCGCTGCGACAGTCTGTTTATAACATGCAATAATCAGCGGCTAATCTGTTATACATCAAGAGTCCAGCACGTTTTCGTACTCATTTTTGCGTAAGGCGAAGGATTATTTTTATGAAGCTGAAGAACACTATTCTGGCGTCCACTCTGTTGTCTCTGCTGGCAGCCAATGCATTCGCTGCGCAGGAGTTAACGCCAGAAAAAGCGGTCGCGCTGAAGCCATTCGAACGTATTAATATCACCGGTCGTTTCAACGCAATTGGCGACGCAGCCGATGCGGTCTCTAAGCGTGCAGATCAGATGGGCGCTGCCTCTTATTACATCCAGGCGATCAACGACAGCAACGGCAACAGCGGTAACTGGCGCGTCACGGCTGACCTCTATAAAGCTGATGCCCCGGCAGCCACCCAGTCCACGACCTACCGTCGTTTCAATGGCGTCAATGAACTGCCAAAAGCAGAAGCGTATAAGCTTGAACCGTTCGATACCGTTTCGGTCAGCGGCTTCTTTGCCAGCCAGCCGGATGTGAACGACGCGATTTCAAAAGCGGCTAAACAGAAAGGCGCGGCCTCCTTCTTTATCGTTCGCCAGATCGATGCCAACAGCGGCGGCAATCAGTATGTCACCGCCTATGTTTATAAAGCGGATGCTAAAGAACGCAAGGTGCAGACACCGAATGCGATTCCTGCCGATTCAGAAGCGGGTAAAGCCGCTCTGGCTACCGGTGGCGCTGCGGCGGCTAACGTCGAGATTCCAGGCGTGGCCTCGTCTGAAACGCCAAGCAACAAAGTGGGCCGTTTCTTCGAAACCCAAAGCTCTACCGGCAAGCGCTATACCGTCAATCTGCCAAACGGTAAATCCGTACAGGAAGTGAACGCAATCACTGCCGCGCAGATGCAGCCGTTTGATACCGTCACCTTCACCGGGCACTTCGGTACACCAACGGCGATTTCAGAAGAAGTGGCAAAGCGTGCAGCCGATAAAGGTGCCAAGTTCTACCACGTCACCCGTCAGTGGCAGAACCAGAGTGGCGGCAACCTGACCGTTACGGCTGACCTGTTTAAGTAATCCCTCCAGGGCGGCACCCGCCGCCCTGCTGTTTGCATAATTCCTGCGCTGTTTTGCATAGTCACGCATTGCCATCCCCTGCCACTCTCCGTAAAATCCTCCGCCTGTTTACCGGATATTGTCCCTGTATTCTGCCTTTGGTGTGACATAACCCAGCGACAGAATCCGATTTACCCAGCCATATATGCTAGCGGGAAGGTAGTTTTGGAGAAAAAATTAGGTCTCGGTGCGCTGACGGCGCTGGTGCTCAGCTCAATGCTGGGCGCAGGCGTGTTCAGTCTGCCGCAAAACATGGCCGCAGTGGCCGGTCCGGCCGCGCTGCTGCTGGGGTGGCTGATTACCGGTGTCGGCATTATTTTTCTGTCGCTGGCGATGCTGCTGCTGACCCGCCTTAAGCCCGAACTGGACGGCGGCATCTTTACCTATGCACGCGCCGGGTTCGGCGAACTGATGGGCTTCTGTTCCGCCTGGGGCTACTGGCTATGCGCCGTAATCGCCAATGTCTCCTATCTGGTGATTGTCTTCTCTGCCCTGAGCTTCTTCACCGATACACCCGACCGGATTATCTTTGGTGATGGCAATACCTGGCAGGCGATGCTGGGTGCGTCCGTGCTGCTGTGGCTGGTTCACTGGCTGGTACTGCGCGGCGTGCAGACCGCGGCCAGCATCAATCTGATGGCGACGCTGGGCAAGCTGGTGCCGCTGCTGCTGTTTATTGTACTGGCGGTGATGGCGTTCAACTATGATCGTTTCCGCTTCGATTTTTCCGGTGTCACGCTGGGAAAACCGCTCTGGGAGCAGGTTAAGCAGACCATGCTGATTACCCTGTGGGTCTTTATCGGGGTTGAAGGTGCTGTGGTCGTCTCTGCCCGTGCACGCCAGAAAAAGGATGTGGGCCGCGCAACCTTATTCGCCGTGCTGGCTGCGCTGCTGGTCTATCTGCTGGTGACACTGCTGTCGCTTGGCGTGGTGCCGCGTGCTGAACTGGCTGAAATGCGTAACCCGTCAATGGCCGGATTAATGACCCGACTGATGGGGCACTGGGGCGATGCGGTGATTGCGGTGGGTCTGATTGTTTCCGTGTGCGGTGCCTATCTGAGCTGGACGATTATGGCCGCGGAAGTGCCGCTGATTGCCGCGCAACAGGGTGCTTTTCCCCGCAGTATCGCCCGGCAGAACCGCCATAACGCGCCAGCTGCCTCGCTGTGGCTGACCAACGGCAGTATTCAGCTCTGCCTGATCCTGATTGCCCTGACCGGTGCTGACTATAACAACCTGCTGACCATCGCCTCGGAGATGATTCTGGTGCCCTATCTGCTGGTGGGGTTATATCTGATCAAAGTGGTGCGCGGACAGCATAAGCCGCTGGCGATGGCAATCGGTGTGGGTGCCAGCGTGTATGGCATCTGGCTGTTGTACGCCTCGGGACCCATGCACCTGATGATGTCAGTGGTGCTTTACACACCGGGCCTGCTGCTGTTTCTGTTTGCACGACGCGGCGGCCGCGGCGATATTGCGCTGACCTCGCTGGAGCGCATTGCGATGGGATTGCTGATTGCCGCGACATTGCCCGCCGTGTGGGAGCTGACGACTTAAAGCCCGATAAAAAGGGGTCTCAGTGTGCCTGCACTGGGATGGATACACACAGCAGGTCATCCTGCTGTGTGAGGTTCAGCGGCTTCGCATACTCATAGTGGATGGCATCCAGCTGCTCCGCCGAAAGCGGATAAGGGAGCTGGATATCAAAGCGACTAATATGTTGTTGTTCTGCGAGAGTAATCAGGCGCGCGATATTAATTTCGTCGCTAACCTGAGTGGAAATGATTTGTAATGCTAATTCTTTTAACGGGTCGTCACTGCCCTGTAAACGGTGTGCCGATTTACGTGTCACCATGCCAAATATCGGCATCACACCATAAATAGCATCGACGAAGCTCCAGCGCTTTTTGCAGGAAGCGGAAAGAAAGTCACTGTAATTGAAGCAGATGCGGTCAGGGTATATGGCTGATGCCAGCTCTTTATCAGACACACTAACGCTCCTCATGGTAATCATCAATATCCCAAACCTGGCGCAAAAAGGCCGCGCTAATGATTGCACATTTTGCCGGTTATATACCAGCAAGCCACGGATATTTCGTGCGATAACGTAGAGCTCAGGACCAGGAAAAGATATGCTTTCATTCATCCCTGACTCTGCCCTGTGAACTATGAACAAAATTGTTTATGTAGAAGATGAACCCGAAGTGGGTTCGCTGATTGCGGCCTATCTTGGCCGTCACGATATTGAAGTCATTGTTGAAACACGCGGCGACCGTGCTGAAGCGGTCATCGCCGAACAGCAGCCCGACCTGGTGATGCTGGATATCATGTTGCCGGGCAAAGATGGCATGACCATCTGTCGCGACCTGCGGGCCAACTGGCAGGGACCAATCGTGTTGCTTACCTCACTGGACAGCGACATGAACCATATTCTGGCCCTGGAGATGGGTGCGCAGGATTACATCCTGAAAACCACACCACCCGCTGTGCTGCTGGCCCGCCTGCGCCTGCATCTGCGCCAGTCCCAGCATGGGCAGCCGGAAGATGCGCCTGCTGCGCCTGCCGCGAATCGTATGCTGCGTTTTGGCTCGCTGACCATTGATGCCCTGAACCGTCAGGTGACGCTGTTTGACGAGCAGATCGCCCTCTCCACTGCGGATTTCGATCTGCTGTGGGTTCTCGCCAGCCATGCAGGTCAGACGCTTAACCGTGATGCACTGTTGAAAACATTGCGCGGCGTCAGTTATGACGGCCTGGACCGCAGTATCGACGTGGCCATCTCCAGGCTGCGTAAAAAGCTCCACGACAGTGCCACCGAGCCGTTCCGCATTAAAACCATCCGCAATAAAGGCTATCTGTTCGCACCCCAGGCCTGGGATACGCGCGAATTATGAGAAAGCTTTTTATTCAGTTCTATCTGCTGCTGTTTGTCTGCTTTCTGGTCATGGCGCTGCTGGTGGGTCTGGTCTATAAGTTCACCGCTGAGCGCGCGGGCCGGCAGTCGATGAATGATCTGATGGCCAGCTCGCTCTACCTGATCCGCAGCGAACTGCGTGAGATCCCGCCGCGTGACTGGAACAAAACCATCAAGAGTCTTGATCTCGGCCTGTCGTTCGACCTGCACATTGAGCCGATGAACAAATATCAGCTCGATGAGACCAACATGCGGCGGTTACGGGCAGGCGAGATCGTGGCGCTCGACGATCAATACACCTTTCTGCAGCATATTCCGCGCAGCCACTATGTCTTATCGGTGGGGCCGATTCCCTATCTCTTTTATCTGCACCAGATGCGACTGCTGGATATTGCTCTGCTGGTGTTTATTGGCATGTCGCTGGCGCTGCCGGTATTTATCTGGCTCCGCCCGCACTGGCAGGAGATGCAGCGCCTGGAAAAAGCGGCACAGCGCTTTGGCCGGGGCGAACTGGATGTACGTACCCATTTCGACAGCACCTCCAGTCTGTTCCGGCTGGGTATCGCCTTTAACCAGATGGCCGAGAACATCAACACGCTGGTCGCCAGCAAGAAGCAGCTGATTGACGGTATTGCCCATGAGCTGAGAACGCCGCTGGTACGCCTGCGCTACCGGCTGGAGATGAGCGATAACCTTACGGATGGCGAACGGGTGGCGCTGAATCGCGACATCGGCCAGCTTGAAAGCCTGATTGAGGAGCTGCTGACCTATGCGCGTCTTGACCGGCCGCGCCTCGATCTGAATCTTAAATCGCTGGATCTGGCCAGCTGGCTGAGCGAGCGGCTGGACGATTTCCGCACCATCAACCCGGACATGCGACTCGACCTTGATCTGCCGCAGCGTGAAAACATCGGCATTTCTGACACCCGATTGATGGAGCGGGTGCTGGATAACCTGGTGAACAACGCGCTGCGTTATGCGCAGCAGCGACTGCGCGTCAGTTTATGGTTCGACGGTCCGGTCGGTTGTCTGCAGGTTGAAGATGACGGCCCGGGCATTCCGCCCGACGAACGTGAACGGGTTTTCGAACCTTTTGTCCGGCTTGATCCCAGCCGCGATCGCGCCACAGGCGGCTGCGGACTGGGCTTGGCCATTGTTCACTCCATTGCCCAGGCACTCAGCGGCAACGTAACCATTGAGTCCAGCCCGCTGGGCGGTGCCAGCGTTCGCTTTTGCTGGCCGGTTGATCTAACCTTGCGTGAAATTCCGCTGCGTTAAAATCCACAAGGAGTCTTACGTGACCTCAGCGTATCAACAACTTACCAAAACGTTCCAGCGCCTTTCCCGTTTCAGTCACGTCACGGCCATCGCTGGCTGTGACATGCAAACCACTATGCCACCTGGCGGCAGTCAGGCGCGTGGTGAAGCGCTGGCCGAAATGAGCGTATTACAGCACCAGATCCTGACCGCCCCACAGGTCGGCGAGTGGCTTAAAGCCGCCGAGCAGCAGTCGCTGAACGATGTCGAGCGGGCCAATCTCAACGAGATGCAGCGCGCATATCATCAGGCCACCCTGCTCCCTGATGATTTTGTTGAAGCCAAATCGATCGCCGGTTCCGTATGTGAACATGCATGGCGCACTCAGCGTCCCGCCAACGACTGGCAGGGCTTTGCCGCCAACCTCAAAGAAGTCGTACGACTGAGCCGCGAAGAGGCCCAGCGCCGCGCTGACGCCCGTGGCTGTTCGCGTTACGATGCGCTGCTGGATCTCTATGAGCCGGGTATGAGCCGCGCCCGACTGGATAAAACCTTTGGCGAGCTGAAAACCTGGCTGCCCGATCTGCTGCAACAAGTCGTGGAAAAACAGGCACAGCAGTCATTTATCACGCCGCACGGGCCGTTCGCCATTCCAGCGCAGCGTCAGCTCGGTCTGAGCATTATGGAGACGCTGGGTTTTGACTTTAACCATGGCCGCCTCGACATCAGTGCGCATCCCTTCTGTGGCGGCGTCCCGGAAGATGTGCGCATCACCACCCGTTACAACGAGAATGAATTTCTCAGCGCCATGATGGGCGTGATTCACGAAACCGGTCATGCCCGCTATGAGCAGAATCTGCCGCAGCAGTGGCGCGGTCAGCCAGTGGCGCTGGCGCGCTCCACGGCTATTCACGAATCACAAAGCCTGTTTATGGAGATGCAGCTGGGTCGCAGCCGCGAATTCCTGCAGCGCATTTTACCGCAGGTGATCGCTACCTTTGGCGATCAGCCCGCTCTGCAGGCGGATAATTTCGTGCGCCTGACCCAGCAGGTGAAACCCGGCCTGATCCGGGTTGACGCAGATGAACTGAGCTACCCGGCGCATGTCATTCTGCGCTATGAAATCGAGCAGGCGCTAATTGAAGGCGAGATTGAGGTTGAAGACATCCCGGCGCTGTGGGATGAGAAGATGATGCAGTCACTGGGTCTGGATACCCGGGGTAATTATCGCGATGGCTGTATGCAGGATATCCACTGGACCGACGGCGCATTTGGTTACTTCCCGACCTATACGCTGGGCGCGATGTATGCCGCACAGCTGTTCCGGTCAGTTCAGAAGGCCATCCCTCAACTCAGCGAGCTGATTCAGCATGGTGAACTGCAGCCGGTATTTGACTGGCTGCAACAGAACATCTGGCAGCACGGCAGCCGTTTCTCCACCGACCAGTTGCTGATCAATGCTACCGGCGAAGCGCTGAATCCGGCTCTCTTCCGCCAGCATCTTGAACAACGCTACCTGAATAGCTAAGCTTCCGGGCGGTCTGCTGACCGCCCTTTTCCGCCTTTGTACAATCGGTTACACGCCGATACCAAACACCCACGGACACCGTTCATTGATTTCCCTATAGTCTCTTCACCGGCCCCGCAGTGGGCTACACATGAAAAAACAGTCTCCGAGGGATTTGCAATGAAAAAATTATTTGCACTGGTTGTCGCCGCTGCTATGGGTATGTCTTCTGTTGCTTTCGCTGCTGACACCACAGCTGCTCCAGCTGCTGCGCCAGCCGCAACAACAACTACCGCTGCAGCACCGGCTAAAACCGTTCACAAAACTGCGCACAAGAAACACCATAAAGCAGCTCAGAAAGCCCAGGCTGCTAAGAAACACCACAAAAAAGCAGTGAAAAAAGATGCCGCGCAGAAAGCGCAGGCGGCTAAAAAAGTGCACCACAAGAAAGCGGTAAAACCTGCTGCACAGAAAGCGCAGGCGGCTAAAAAAGTTCACCATAAAAAAGCAACTAAACCAGCCGCTCAGAAAGCCCAGGCTGCTAAAAAAGTTCACCATAAAAAAGTAACTCAGCCAGCTGCTCAGAAAGCGCAGGCCGCTAAAAAAGTTCACCACAAAAAAGTTGTGAAACCAGCAGCTAAAAACTAAGGTCGCCTTCAGCGCACGGCCACGAGATGATAATTAAAAACACCCGGTTATGCCGGGTGTTTCTTTACTGGAGTGGATGAAATGACGAGAGTGGATGAAATAGTGCGTCGCTATCGCTTCGAAATTATTCTGCTTGTTATGATCCTGTGTGGCATTGTTGCAGCCAGCTTTTTTATTTAGCCGCTGTAGCGTACTGATTAACCAATAAAACTCCCTTTTTCAACGCTCACCGACTATAGTTACCGTACTTACGTAATAACAATAACGTTAATTTTTGTCGCCATTGAGATTTCTATGCGCCTGGCTACCCTGTTAATGGTTGGACTCTTCAGCTTTGCCACCACGGTTCACGCCGATGATGACGATGACTCGCCTACTCCTGCTGAAATTAAGATGCTGTTCTTCGGCAAGGATCATCGCCAGGCAATCACCGATATTACCGCTGCCCCCTGGGATGCCATTGGTCAGCTGGAAACCGAAAGCGGCAACCTCTGTACTGCCACGCTCATCTCTCCGCATCTGGCGCTGACGGCCGGACACTGTCTGCTCTCTCCACCGGGTAATTTCGATAAGCCGGTGGCACTGCGATTTATGGCCAGTGATAAAGGCTGGCGTTACGAGCTTCATGATATTGATGCGCGCGTTGAACCCTCGCTGGCGTCAAAATTAAAAGCGGATGGTGAAGGCTGGATCGTGCCGAGCAGTGCTGCGCCCTATGATTATGGCATCGTGATTTTACGCAATCCGCCCTCTGCAATTACGCCGATTCCATTGTTCGATGGCTCACGCAGCGACCTTACTGCGGCGCTGAAGCTGACCGGACGCAAAGTGACGCAGGCAGGCTATCCGGCCGATCATCTGGATACGCTCTATTCTCACAGTGATTGCCTGATTACCGGCTGGGCGCAGCGTGCCGTGCTGTCGCATCAGTGTGACACCCTGCCGGGCGACAGTGGTTCACCGCTGCTGCTCAAAAGCGATAAAGGCTGGCAGTTAATCGCGGTACAAAGCTCAGCACCGGCAGCGAAAGATCGCTATCTGGCTGACAATCGCGCGATTTCGGTCACCTCGTTTAAAGATAAGCTGGAATCTCTCGCGCAGTAGCCTTCCCAACCCTTCACTGTTGATGCGTGCCTGTTAAGGCACGCATCCTGGCTTTTATCCTGCTATCTGCTCCATTGTCTGCAGAATTCGCTTATCTGAGATGGGGTACGGCGTACCCAGCTGCTGAGCAAAGAAGCTGATACGCAGCTCCTCAATCATCCAGCGGATATTCTGCACCTCTTCATCATCCTGACGCTGTGGCGGCAATTTGTTGCGCCACGCCTGATACGCCTGTTCCACTGCCTGCACTTTTAACATGCGCGCACGATCGCTGTGTGGATCGGCAGGCAGTTTTTCCAGCCGACGCTCAATGCCATGCAGGTAACGCAGCGTATCCGCCAGCCGCTGCCAGCCGTTTCCGGTGACAAAGCCGCGGTAGACCAGGCCACTTAATTGCGCCTTGATGTCGGACAACGCCAGCGCCATCGTCATATCGACCCGGCCCTTCAGACGCTTATTGATGTTGAAGACGGCCGTCAGGATCTGTTCAACCTGCTTCGCGATGGTCACTACAGTCTCATTGAGTTCGCCGCGAACTTTGTCACGCAACTGCTCAAATGAGGTCTGATCCCAGGCCGGACCGCCCGCTTCATCCATCAGTTTGTCGATGCCGCAGGCGATGCAGTCATCAATCAGCTCCAGCACTTTGCCATAAGGGTTGAAGTAAAGTCCGAGCTTGGCTTTGTTCGGCAGCTTCTCGTGCAGATATTTAACGGGTGACGGCACATTCAGCAGCAGCAGACGACGCTGACCGCGCCACATCATTTTCTGCTGCTCCTGCTCGCTGTCAAACAGGCGAATGGCGACGCTCTCTTTCTCATCGACCAGCGCAGGCCAGGCTTTGACCTGATAGCTACCGCGCTTCTGTTCGTAGCTGCGCGGCAGTTCACCAAAGCTCCAGATATGCAGACCACTCTGCTCCAGCCCGTCATCTGCCACTTTCGATAGCGTCTCCTGCACTTTGCCTTTCAGCTGTGCCTTGAGCGCGGTGAGATCTTTGCCTTCCAGCAGTTTGCGGTTGTGCTCATCCAGCACACGGAAGGTCATTTTCAGATGATCGGGCACCTGTTCCCACTGCCAGTTTTCCCGCTCCAGCGTGACACCAGTCATGCGGCGAAACTCACGCGACAGCGCATCGAGCAGCGGCATCTCCATTGCGTTGACACGCCCCAGGAACGCCTCGGCGTAGTTGGGTGCCGGCACCAGGTTGCGGCGCAGCGGCTTGGGCAGTGACTTAATCAGCGCGATGATCAGCTCACGGCGTACGCCCGGGATTTGCCATTCAAAACCGCTATCTTCAATCTGATTCAACAGCGGCAGCGGAATATGTACCGTCACGCCATCCGCATCGGCCCCCGGCTCGAACTGGTAACTCAGCTTCAGTTTAAGGTTGCCCTGATGCCAGAAGTTAGGATAATCAAGCTGGCTGACCTTATCCGCGCCCTCTTTGATCAGCATCTGTTTGTCGAAGTTCAGCAGCTCCGCGTTTTCACGGCTGGCCTTTTTCCACCAGCTGTCGAAATGCTTCGCTGAAACAACCTCTTTGCCAATGCGCTGGTCATAAAAAGCAAACAGCGTTTCGTCATCTACCAGAATATCGCGACGGCGGGATTTGTGTTCCAGATCTTCGACTTCACTGCGCAGCTTCTGGTTAGCACGGAAGAAAGCATGTCGGGTCTGCCAGTCGCCCTCCACCAGCGCGTGACGGATAAACAGCTCACGACTCAGAGTGGGATCAATGCTTCCATAGTTCACCTTGCGCGCGGCGACAATGGGCAGACCATAGAGCGTAACCTTCTCGGCAGCCATTACCGCGCCCTGCGATTTCTCCCAGTGCGGTTCACTGTAGCTGCGTTTAATCAAATGCTGCGCCAGCGGTTCAATCCACTCCGGTTCAATGCGACCCGCAGTGCGGCCCCACAGGCGGCTGGTCTCGACCAGTTCTGCCACCATGGTCCATTTCGGCGGTTTTTTAAACAACCCGGAGCCGGGGAAAATCGAAAAGCGGGTATTGCGTGCACCGGTGTACTCCTGCTTGTCGGTGTCCTTCTGGCCGATATGTGACAGCAGACCGCTGAGCAGCGCGCAGTGAACAGGCTGCAGTTCAGCCGGCTCGCTGTTAACCGAAATGCCCAGTTCGCGCACTACCTGCCGCAGCTGGGTATAAATATCCTGCCATTCCCGCACCCGCAGATAGTTCAGGAAGTCACTTTTGCACTGGCGACGGAAGAGGTTGCCGGACAGCGCTTT
Organism: Pantoea sp. XY16; assembly: GCF_025153065.1. Lineage (NCBI taxonomy): Bacteria > Pseudomonadati > Pseudomonadota > Gammaproteobacteria > Enterobacterales > Erwiniaceae > Pantoea > Pantoea sp. XY16. Next base: position 285,658 of record NZ_JANZNP010000004.1, read on the forward strand.
CTGCTGCTCCGCCAGGTAGTTCCACAGGTTCACATAGGCGAGGAAGTCGGAATCTTTGTCGGCAAAGCGCCGGTGCTTCTCATCGGACGCCTGCTTTTTCTCTGCCGGGCGCTCGCGCGGGTCCTGGATCGACAGACCGGCAGTGATGATCATCACTTCACGTACGCAGCCAAATTTCTGCGCTTCCAGCACCATCCGCGCCAGACGCGGATCGACCGGCAGCTGTGCCAGCTGACGCCCGGACCCGGTGAGTTTGTAGTGTCCGCTCTCCTCATTCAGGGTCAGCGCGCCCAGCTCTTCCAGCAGGCGGATGCCATCCTGAATATTGCGCTTATCGGGCGCTTCCACAAACGGGAAGGCGGCGATATCGCCTAGTCCCAGTGAGGTCATCTGCAGGATCACCGACGCCAGGTTGGTGCGCAGGATTTCCGGATCGGTAAAAGCCGGACGGCTCAGGAAGTCATCTTCCGAGTAGAGGCGAATACAGATACCATCCGAAACACGACCGCAACGCCCTTTTCGCTGGTTAGCGGAGGCCTGCGATATCGGCTCAATCGGCAGGCGCTGCACCTTGGTGCGGAAGCTGTAGCGACTGATACGCGCCGTGCCAGGATCGATGACATATTTGATGCCCGGGACCGTCAGTGAGGTTTCCGCGACGTTGGTCGCCAGCACGATGCGACGGCCACTGTGCGACTGAAATACCCGGTTCTGTTCCGCGTTCGACAGTCGCGCATAGAGCGGCAGCACTTCGGTGTGCGGCAGGTCGCGTTTGTTCAGCGCATCGGCGGTATCACGGATTTCGCGCTCACCGCTCATGAAGATCAGGATATCGCCGCGACTCTCGCGTCCCAGTTCATCCACCGCATCAAAAATCGCCTGCAGCTGATCGCGATCGCCATCATCCGCTTCTTCAACCACCGGCCGGTAGCGCACTTCGACCGGATAAGTCCGGCCGGAGACTTCAATCACCGGCGCGTTGTTGAAGTGCCGCGAGAAGCGCTGCGGATCGATGGTCGCCGAGGTGATAATCACTTTCAGATCGGGGCGGCGCGGCAGCAGCTCACGCAGATAACCGAGCAGGAAATCGATATTCAGGCTGCGCTCGTGCGCCTCATCAATGATGATGGTGTCATATTGCATCAGCAGGCGATCCTGCTGGATCTCCGCCAGCAGGATCCCGTCGGTCATCAGTTTAATCTGCGTCAGTTCGCTGACCTGGTCGTTAAACCGCACTTTATAGCCGACACAGCCACCCAGTGAGGTGCTGAGCTCATCAGCAATACGGTTCGCCACGGTGCGCGCAGCCAGACGGCGCGGTTGCGTATGACCAATCAGACCCGTGATACCGCGTCCCAGCGCCAGACAGATTTTCGGCAGCTGCGTGGTTTTACCTGAGCCGGTTTCACCCGCAACAATCACTACCTGATGGTTGCGAATCGCGGCGGCAATATCCTGCTGTTTCTGACTGACCGGCAGATTGTCCGGAAAGGTAATGGCTGGCGTAGCCGCGTGGCGCTGGGCCACGCGCTGTTCAGCAGCAATAAATTCCTGCTCCAGCTCACGGGCAATGCCCTGCTGTGCCTCGGAATTTTTAGCTTTTCTGGCACCCTGCAAGCGGCGCTGCAGACGCTGGCGATCGCGCAGCATTACACCGTCGAGCCGTGGCCAGAGCGCTGCCAGTGGGGAAGTATCGGGAGATGACATAATAGTGACGTACCTTACTCAGACGGTGTCGCTGCGAGAAGCAGCGCCCTGCAAGCCGGGATAACCAGCTGATTCAATAAAATAATTGTGCGCATCATAGCACATTCTGAACCGTTCCGGCGGCTGGCCCCGGTTACGCTTATTCAATAAATTCGAACATGGGTCTCGAAATATTGCGCTTTCACCGCGCCATTGATAACCGTAGAGTGTAAACCATTGAGCGGAAAGTCTTCCGCGTAACAGACAGGAAACCACCATGACCAAAGTTTTAGTTCTGAAATCAAGCATCCTTGCAGGCTACTCACAGTCAAGCCAGCTCGCTGACTTCTACGTTGAACAGGCAAAGGCACAGGGTAAAGAAGTCACTGTACGTGATCTGGCCGCTAACCCGATTCCGGTTCTGGATGGTGAGTTAGTGGGTGCAATGCGCCCATCCGAAGCGCCACTGTCACCACGTCAGCAGGAAGCACTGGACCTGTCCGATGAACTGATTGCAGAACTGCAGGCTCATGATGAAGTGGTGATTGCCGCGCCAATGTACAACTTCAACATCCCGACGCAGCTGAAAAACTATTTCGACCTGATTGCCCGTGCTGGCGTGACGTTCCGCTACACCGAAGCAGGTCCGGAAGGTCTGGTTAAAGGCAAAAAGGCTGTGGTGATCTCCAGCCGTGGCGGCATTCATAAAGATACCCCAACCGATCTTCTTACCCCATACGTTAAGCTGTTCCTGGGCTTCATCGGCATCACTGACGTTGAGTTCGTGTTTGCTGAAGGCATCGCTTACGGTCCTGAAGTGGCCAGCAAAGCGACCGCTGAAGCGAAAGACGCTATCAAGCAGATCGTGACGGCATAAGTCTCACTCATCTCAGGATGACGCTGTAAAAGACCGGGCCATGCGCCCGGTTTTTTTTCGCCGGTTACTGACTGCTCTGTGCCACTTTTCTCAGCCACTGACCGTTAATGCCGCGCACATATTCTCCCGCTGCCGCACGGCCCACCAGCTTCTGTCCGGCAATACTGGCGATGTCAGCCGTGGAGAGATTATTCTGCTCTGCCAGCCGCTGATACTCCTGCTGACGTCCGGCATTAATCCGCTGCACCAGCGCCAGCGTTTCACTGTCCTGCGAACGTGCCGCCAGATAGCCGGAAAGCGTTTCACCTGCCCGGCCCGATTGCCGCGCCTCATCGAGCGTCAGTGCCCAGGCAGGCTGAGCTATCGCCAGGGCGAGGAACAGCGCCGCGCTTATGCGTTTCATCGTTGCTCTCCTCAGAACAGACCGCTCTGGTTTTTCAGTAACGCTTCCACATCTTTATCAACTTTAATGTGGATCTCATGCTCGATTCTTACGTTCATATTGATGGTGATGGGATCTTTGGGTGCCGTGACTTCAATGCGCGGCACGCAGCCGATGCTCAGCAGTCCGGCTGCCAGAACCAGTAGTGCCCTCAGGCTCATGGTGAAGTGTCCTTGTTCGATGGCAAAGTCGCATGTTGCTCTAACCAGGATTGCAAATTATCGCCAAAGCGCAGGCTGCGCCAGAGCTGAAACAGGTTTTCCTGATGATGATAGTTGAGATTAACCGTCTGACGACGGTTACTGAACTGGCTCACGCCCTGCACCTGCGCCTCCATAGTGAGGTCGCCAAGATTATCCAGATTGATCGTGGCCCAGCTGCGGGAGACTTCCATATAGCGTAACCAGTCCAGCGCGGCGCCCGTCGCCACGTTATTGCCGGTAATGGCATCTGCCATATCTTTATCCAGCCGGAAGGTCAGCGGACCGCTGTTGGCAATCCACCCTTTCTCCACCAGCCAGCGTGGGTTATTGAGCCACAGCGGAAGCTCACCGTTAACCTTGCCCGACATGGCGAACTGTTTAGGCTTCAGCGCCGTGACAAGTTCGCTGAGGCTGATTTGACGCAGCGACACCCGGGCTGGCTCATGCTGAGGCATACGCAGGGATGGCAGCGTGATTTGTCCGCCCAGCAGATCGAGGCTGACATCCTGCAGCGTCAGCGGCGCCTGTTCAGACCATGGCCAGTTCCCCTGCAGGTCGGCGCGAATGTTCTGCATCGCAAACTGGTTCTTAACCTCGGCAATGCGCAGTGATACCGGGCCGTGCTGCCCAAACTGCCACTGCTGATCATGAAATCGGAACGGCAGCGAGAAGTCGATACCGTTCACCTGGCTGTCAGGCGTCCAGACGCTGCCCTGTCTGACCGTCCAGTGGCCTCCGGCCTGGAAGCCCTGATCGCTGGCGGCGGAAAAAGCGACCTGTGCCTGCAGACTGCCGCCCTGAATCTGCATTTTCATGTCGGGGCTGAGCAGTGGCTGAAATACTGTCAGCGACTGAGCGGGCCACCAGGCCTGGCCGCGTAACCGTTCGCCGTCCCAGCGACCATTCACACGCAGCGGGCCGACCTTGCCCGCTTTTAACTCGCCCCGCCAGAGGAAATAGCCGGGATCACGACCTTTAGCCTCAAAGTCGAGCATGGAATCTGCCAGATGTCCGCCATAGCTGAAGCGGGTCTCTCCTGCCTGCAGGCGGAAATGCCCATTGAACGCCGGATGCGCCGCATCACGCTGCCAGTCTACCGGTGCAGTCAGCGTCAGACGCGGTTTTGCTATGTTGACGCTGCCGTACGCCAGCTGATTAAAGCCGGCAGACAGGGTGTCAAGATGGATCAGCGTATCGTGCCAGCCACCGGTTCCTTTAACATCCCAGCGCGCCTGCAGCGGCAGCATCTCGCCTCCGCCCCAGTAGCGCCAGTTCCATTCGCCCTTATCGGGCCAGAAGTCTGTGGCGCGACCATCGAGATGCAGCCGGAAGCGGCCAAAACTGGCATCGTGTGCGTTGAGAATCGCCTGCAGGCGACCATCAATGCCCTGTGAGGAGAGCCGCACACCCGCCAGCGGCCAGCGCGCCTCGTCCACTTCCAGCGTTGACAGCAGCCGACCGCGCAGACGCAGCAGCGATTTAGGTTGCAGCACCAGCTGAGGATCGAGTAGCGATCCACTGAGCACACCAGGAATCGAGCCATAAAGTTGCAGAGCGGCCAGTTTGCTTTCACCGGTCAACTGAAAGGGAAGGTTGCTGTTGGTCAGGCTGAGGTTACCAGGACCTATGCCCAGCACCACGTTGCCCTTGCCGCCGCGTCCCTGGGTCAGCAGGTTAACGCGACCGCTAATCTGGCTACTTTCAAGGCCAGACTGCCAGTTATCCAGCGTCAGGTTAACAAACCCTGATAGCGGCTGAGCCTCCAGCGGCCAGAAGTATTCGCCCTTTTCAATCCGAATCTGATCGCGGCTGATCTGCCACGGCAGTCTGAGAAGCGGCCTGGTCACTTCGGCCATTGCCACGCGTAGCTCGCCCTGCTGCTGCTGCCAGTTAAGCGTCAGCTTCAGGGGATGCGGCAGCGCGTCCAGCGCCAGCTGTCCGGTCACATCGCCGTTCACCGGCAAATCAGTGGCAAAGGTGGGTAACGCCAGATGACCACTCAGCGTGACGGGGTCAGGCAGTGCAGGATGGGTGAGCGTCAGGCGACGGATAGCGAGCTGCTGACCGGTCAGCGTGGCCGCCAGCTGCAGATTATCGCCCTGGTAACTGAGTTGCTGGCGATCTTTTTCCAGCGTCAGATCCAGCGCGCCCGCATACGTCTGCCACGGCGTAACGATTAATTTGCCCAGATGAACGTCGGCGCCAGGCAGCATTGCCTGCCATTCGGCTAGCGTTTTGGGCGCAGCCGTACTGTTACTGGCAGGTAATTGTTGCAGGCAGGCGCTATCCAGCGTCAGCGCTTCAGCATTGAGTTTCCAGCGTGACTGATGCCAGCCCAGTGACACCGCCTTTACGGTGGCCAGTGAGCAATCGCCAGCGAGATAACGGATCTGAGGTAACCACAGGCCACCTTCACGCCAGCGGGGTGCGCCTGACAACGCAATGCGCGTCCCGTCAGGCAGCCAGATGCCGGCCAGCCGCGGCAGCCATTGCGTCACAGTTAAGATCAGGCCGAGCAGAAGCAGGATAACCGCCAGAATGGCCGCCAGCCGTCGCCGGAAAATCCGTGGCATAAAAGCCATAATCCTTTTCCTTACAATATCCTGACAACGATGATGGCATGTAATCTGCCAGAGGTGAAGGCCTGCGCCAGGCGCAAATCAGCAGTTTCAGCAAAGTCGGTCAGAAAACGTTATCCTTGGTTTATCACTCTGCAGGAGCATAACAATGAAGATCGCGGTTTACAGCACTAAACATTACGATCAGAAATACCTTGAGCAGGTCAATCAGCAGTTCGGCTTTGAACTGGTGTTTTATGACTTTTTACTCTCTGAAAGCACGGCTAAAACCGCTGTGGGTTGCGATGCCGTCTGCATCTTTGTTAACGATGACGGCAGCCGTCCGGTACTGGAAGAACTGGCCGGACTGGGTGTGAAATACATCGCGCTGCGCTGTGCCGGTTTCAATAATGTCGATCTGGCTGCGGCGAAAGAGCTGGGTCTGGAAGTCGTCCGGGTTCCAGCCTACTCACCAGAAGCGGTGGCTGAACATACGATCGGCCTGATGATGACCCTGAACCGCCGTATTCATCGCGCTTATCAGCGTACCCGTGACGCGAACTTTTCGCTCGATGGGCTGACCGGCTTCAATATGCACAACAAAACTGCGGGCGTTATCGGCACCGGTAAAATCGGGATTGCGACGATGCGCATTCTGAAAGGTTTTGGTATGCGGTTGCTGGCGTTTGATCCTTACCCAAGCGAACAGGCACTGGAGCTGGGCGCGGAATATGTCGATCTGAAGACGCTGTTCGCTGAATCTCACGTCATCACGTTGCACTGCCCGCTGACGCCGGAGAATCATCATCTGCTTAACGCCGACGCGTTTAAACAGATGCGCGATGGCGTCATGATTATCAATACCAGTCGCGGTGGTCTGATTGATTCACAGGCGGCCATTGACGCGCTAAAACAGCAGAAAATCGGCGCGCTTGGCATGGATGTCTACGAGAATGAACGCGATCTGTTCTTTGAAGATAAGTCGAATGATGTGATTCAGGACGACGTATTCCGTCGTCTGTCAGCGTGCCATAACGTTTTGTTCACTGGCCATCAGGCGTTTTTAACCGCAGAAGCGCTGACCGCCATTTCTGAAACGACGCTGAGTAATCTCAGCCAGCTCGATCGGGGTGAAAACTGCCCGAACCGACTCTCAGCCTGACTGTTCTCGGTGTGACTGCGCGGGCCGGAGAAATCCGGCCCGTTCATCAGCGCGCGCAATTCCCGCCAATCAACGCCTGCTCATCACAGCGGCGTCCATTCACTAACTGACACATTCCCACGCGCGAGCCATCCAGCTGATGCGAAAATGCCAGCGTTCCGCCTGCATTCGAACAGGTGCTTTCTGCCAGGGAAGACATCACCACCCGTGGCTGGATATGGGCGGCGGTGGCTTGTTGCGGTGGCTCGTTATCATCACTGTTGCTGCTACAGGCAGAGAGTAATAGCGCGGCACCGGCCAGCAAAAAGGTGTCTGCTTTCATCAGTCGGACTCCGGGAATTGAGGTAAAAGGCTGGCTCAGCATATGTCAGGCAGCACAAGGGGTCGAGAGGTGAAACAGCTTTTTACAAAATTCTGCAGCGTCATTTGCAAGCAGAATTATCTTGTTTACCTGTTATCACTGAACTGCCACCCTTTTTCAGCCCATATTAATTCGGAGTAAACCCATGTTAATGGATATGTTAATTCGCATAGCGCTGGCCGGTATTCTCGGCGGCCTGATAGGCCTGGAGCGGCAGATGCGGGCTAAAGAAGCGGGATTACGTACGCATATTCTGGTCGGTATCGGCAGTGCCATGTTTATGCTGGTGTCGAAATATGGCTTCGCCGACATGCTCAGCAGCGACCACGTAGCACTGGACCCCAGCCGTATTGCCGCTCAGGTGGTCAGCGGAATGGGCTTTCTTGGCGCGGGCACCATTATGATCCAGAAGCAGGTGGTGAAGGGTTTAACCACGGCGGCCGGCCTGTGGGTAACGGCAGCGATTGGTCTGGTAATCGGCAGCGGCATGTATGAGATCGGCATCTATGGCACGGTGCTGGCGCTGGTCGTGCTGGAAGTGTTTCGCCGCCTCAGTCATCTTTTAATCGGCAAACACCATACACTGCTGGTTTTTCTTAAGCCTAAAAGCGTGCCGCTGGTATTGCTGGTCATGCAGCGGGAAGGCATACGCTACGGCAATGTGACGGTGATTAATCGTGATGAAGAGAGCGGTCTTTGTGAACTCAGTGTCCAGGTGACGCTTTCCCGCAAATCAAACGATGCGTACCTTTATGATAAGGTTATGGAGATCAAGGGCGTTCAGTCGCTGGAAATGATGTGATTCCGCCACAAAAGCCGCTCATACCCGATGTCTCCCTGCAGGCATCCGGACATCGCAGAAGGCGGTGAGTAGCAGCCAGCGCCTTCTGCACTCCCCCATCCAAATCTGGCTGACCGCACATCTGGCTATCCTGTAAAGAAGCTTACTGACTGACCTGAGACATAGTGCGTGCCGATAATTAATGGCATAATCCGTTATTGTTTATCAATGTAATCATTTTACCCGGGGACAAATGCGCCAAGACTCTGACCATTCTGAAGACACCCTGCCTGCTGCTTCGCGCAAAAATTACCAGCCAGCATTAATCTTGCTGATTTTTACACTGATTGCGGGTGCTGCGGGGATCATGATGATACTGGATCATCGGAACTCGGTTAATAACGCGCTGGAGACCGGACAATGTCTGGCTGAAGAAAGTGCGGAAGATATTCTGGAAGTACTCAGGCATTTTTTACATCATGCTTATCGCTGGATTTTTAAGGCCTGCGGCTGAATTCAGTGCAGCATAAAATGGAGTAAGCCATGCCGGTTGACCAGCAGCAGAACACCGCAATACATAACCGCAACATAGCAAAGTAAAAAGAGTATCAGCGTCACAATAAATCTGGTGCCGTACTTTTTTATTTTACGATTTTTATCGGGATGCCTCATAGACATTAAATATTGATTCATTTGTTATTCACATTGATAGCCCGACATTAAACGGCTTCACAGGCAGTCTGTATTGACGAAATGTGCGAACCGACAGTTCACTTTATAAGAGAGTCTGCGTAAACGCATTTAAGCATAAAACGTAAACACCCGCTCTTGCGAAATCTGCTTATCAGATGTCCTTAACATCACCTGATTTATTAAAAAATCACTTTTTAGTGCGTGCTAAGAGATGATAAAACCATCGTTTTAATGAGATGCATAACACGCCAGTACGTCTGAATTTATTATTATAAACCCAACGGGTCAACGCACATTCAACAGAGCCCTTTTTTAAGATTATCACCTGAAAAACGAAAGCAGCGATTAATATCTGACTCTCTGATAATTTAATGAAAACATTTCTTTTGATGTACATCAAATCATAAAAATACTACCCGAAATCTATTTAGTCCCGATTGAGTCATGGCAGCGCATGCTGTGTTTTTTATTAATTCGGTAGTGCTGATGAAAATTTTTTTAATTATCTCTGTCATTTTTATGGCCACAAGCTGTGCAGTTAAAAGAGATCATGCGCGGACTGATGCTTACCCGTCATCACCGCCGTCCTGCTCAACGCACAGTGATGAAATTGATTGTCAGTGGAAAGATGTGCCCGTCAGCTGACATCGCGCAGCTGAACGCTTTCCGTTTGCTCACGACAAAGCAAAGCCTGCCCTCTTTCCTCACGCGCTTGCTCAGCACCGCATTCCGACAATGATTGCCCAGACGGGTCACGCGGCCGATGACTCTGACGGCGATTATCCGCTGATTACTTCACTCCGGGCTGGCTTTCGCGGCAACAATCCGTACCATACGCTGCATATTCGTAACATCACAGTGAAGTGACTGGCTGGGCGTGCATCAATTTGCCCTTTAGCTACGCTTTCTGGTTTTTGAGATAGGTAAAAATGCAAGATAATCAAACGGTTGACAAGAAAGAACAGTACAACCTGAATAAACTGCAGAAGCGTTTGCGTCGTAATGTCGGCGAAGCGATTGCAGATTTTAATATGATTGAAGAAGGTGACCGCATCATGGTCTGCCTGTCGGGCGGTAAAGACAGCTACACCATGCTGGAAATTTTACGCAGTCTGCAAAAAAGCGCACCGGTCAACTTCAGCCTGATTGCCGTCAATCTCGACCAGAAACAGCCGGGCTTCCCTGAGCACATCCTGCCGCAATATCTTGAGTCGCAGGGTGTTGAGTACCGGATTGTCGAAGAAGATACCTACTCCATCGTCAAAGATAAGGTACCTGAGGGCAAAACCACCTGCTCACTCTGCTCGCGCCTGCGCCGTGGCATTCTCTATCGCGTCGCGACAGAACTCGGTTGTACTAAAATTGCGCTGGGCCACCATCGCGATGACATCCTGCAGACGCTGTTCCTGAATATGTTCTACGGTGGAAAACTGAAAGGGATGCCGCCAAAGCTGATGAGCGACGATGGTAAGCAGATTGTGATCCGTCCACTGGCCTACTGCCGTGAGAAAGATATCATTCGTTTCTCCGAAGCACGTCAGTTCCCGATTATCCCGTGCAACCTTTGCGGTTCTCAGCCGAACCTGCAGCGTCAGGTGGTAGCCGATATGCTGCGTGACTGGGATAAGCGCTATCCTGGCCGCATCGAAACCATGTTCAGCGCGATGCAAAACGTGGTGCCGTCGCACCTGGCCGATGTCAATCTGTTCGATTTTAAAGGCATCAAACATGGCGATGCAGTCGTTGATGGCGGCGATCTCGCCTTTGACCGGGAAACGCTGCCATCACAGCCTGTCGGCTGGCGGGTCGATGAAGACGATGCACCCGATATCAGCGTGCGTCTGGATGTACTACAGATTAAATAAGTCCGGAAAAGATTAAGGGCGTGCTGCAGGCAGCACGCCCTTTTTTATATGTTGCGATGTGGCGGTGGATCCATTATCGGCGGAAATTCCGGATCGGTTGGTGGATCAGGCTGCGGTTGCGGCTGGGGAATTGGCTCAGGAATCGGGACTGGATCCGTGGGGATCGGCTCGCTGTTAAGAATCGCGCTCATGCCGTACTCCTTTTCTTGCGAATGGAGTTTAAGCTTAGATAAGGAACGGCGTTACAGCCAGGCAGACAAAAAAAAGCCGGCACACTGGCCGGCATGTTTCGAATTAAATGTGCTATGCATCAATTCTAAATATGGAAGTAAGACAATATGGAGCGCAACGCCCATCGCTTGACGTTGCATTCACCTGCGGGAGAGAGTTTGCGTCAGCAGCGACAATGGGTTCTTGATGTCGATCAGCTTTTGTTCGCTTAACGGGATTTTCAGCCCACATAGCGGGATTGCCGCATTACCTTTGTCGCATCAGAGCCAGTGCCGTTTACGCAGATAACCTGCGACCCCTACTGCCAGTGCCACCAGCAGCAGACAGAAGATTGAAAAACCATATTTCCATTCGCCGCCCGGAATGCCGCCCAGATTGACACCAAACAGGCCGGTCAGGAACGTGGCGGGCAGAAAGATCATCGCCATCAGTGACATGGTATAGGTGCGGCGGTTCATCGACTCCGCCATCGCAGAGGCGACCTCATCAGCCAGAATCGCAGTGCGCGCCACGCCTGCATCCAGATCATCCAGCCCGCGCCCCAGACGGTCGGCAATTTCCTGCATCCGGCGGCGTTCACTGTCATCCATCCAGGCCAGTTTTTCACTGGCCAGCCTGGCATAGACATCGCGCTGAGGGGCCATATAACGCCGCATCACAATCAGCTGTTTGCGTAGCAGGCCCAGCTCGCCGCGCGCGGGCATCCGCTGATCGAGCAGCGCATCCTCCAGCTCGATAATTTTGTCATGTAACTCTTCAATAAATTCGCTGGTGTGATCGGTCAGCGCATCACAGACATCCACCAGCCAGCTGCCGCAGTCAATCGGGCCATTGCCGTTTTGCAAATCGGTGAGCACTTCATCGACGGCAGAAACTTTGCGCCGCCGGGTGGAGACGATGAGCTTATCGTTGATAAACACCCGCATGACCACCAGCTGGTCGCGACGTGCATCGGTGTTGTGGTTAACGCTGCGCAGCACAATCATAAATCCGTCGCCCAGCCTGCTCACGCGGGGACGCATGCTGTCGCCCGCTAACGCGTCACGCACAGCATCGGGGATTTGTGGCGTGGACTGCAGCCATTCGGCGCTCTTGCGATGGGTATAGTTCAGATGCAGCCAGCAGGGCTGCTCACACTGGATGACTTCATCTTCAGCAATCGGGATCATTCCCCCCTTGCCATCCAGCTGGCAGGAAATGATGGCATCTGAAACCTGTAATGCTTTTCCTTCAATAACGTCCACTCCGTCGCCTCTCTACTAAAATCAATATGATACAGTCTAGCGTGACGGCGTTGAGTTGCAATCTCCGGGCTGTGTAGAAAGATGTCAGCCGATGGCCGGAAAACCGGCCATGACAGGCTTAGTGCTTTTCAATCCAGAGTTCACGGCTGTAGGCGACGTCTTCAGGATTGGTGATGGGGTAGCCTTTGACCCAGGGTTTAATCAGGCGGCCATTAGTGTACTGATAGATAGGGGCAATGGGCGTCTGTTCAGCCAGGATCTGCTCCGCCCGGTTGTAGTCGCTGTTGCGCGCCTGGTCATTTGTCTCTTTGCTGGCTTTGGCGATGGTCGCATCATAATCCGCGTTGCTGAAACGCGAAATATTACTGCTGTTGCCTGAGGTCAGAAGATTCAGGAAGGTAGATGGCTCATTGTAGTCACCCACCCACGAAGCACGAATCACATCAAAGTTCCCGCTATTACGGCTGTCGATATAGGTTTTCCACTCCTGATTCTCCAGCGTGACATCTACCCCGAGGTTCTTTTTCCACATCGAGGCCACAGCAATCGCAATTTTCTGATGACTCTCAGAGGTGTTGTAGAGCAACTTAAGTTTGAGCGGCTTAGCGGGGCCATAACCGGCGGCGGCGAGCAGCGCTTTCGCCTGCGCGTTCAGGGTGTTCTGATCGTGCTGCTGCATGAAAGTGGGCAATGGCTTAAAGCCTGCTGTTACATCTGGCGTAAAGTGCCACGCCGGCTTCTCACCGGTGCCCAGCACTTTTTCAGCAATGACTTTGCGATCGATAGACCATGAAAGCGCTTTGCGGACCCGCACATCGGCAGTCGGCCCCTTCTGCGTGTTAAAAGCATAGTAATAGGTGCCTAACTGGTCAGGTGTGTAGACCTCACCCGGCAATGTTTTTTTCAACATCGCATACATATTTTTAGGGAAGGATTCGGTGATATCGACATCATTTGCGCGATAGCGCTTAGTGGCGCTCGACTCTTCATTGATCGGGACAAAGGTCACTTTTGTCAGCACCGAATGCGCATCATCCCAGTAGTCCGGATTACGGATCAGGACGATTTTTTCATTTACGACCCGCTCACTGAGCTGATAGGCACCGTTGCCCACCAGTTTGCCGGGTGCCGTCCAGCTGTCGCCCTCCTGCGCAATCGTCTTCTGAGGAACCGGGAAGAGCGCGACGTTAGCCACCAGCGCCGGGAACCACGGCACCGGACGATCCAGCGTCACTTTCAGCTGCGTTTTACCCTGAGCGACCACACCCAGCTTATCGGGCGTCATTTCGCCTTTGGTAATGGCTGCCGCATTTTCAATGCCGCTTAAACCCGCGAACCAGGCAAAGGGCGAACTGTTTTCAGGAGCGACCAGGCGCTGCCAGCTGGAGACAAAGTCCTGTGCGGTAACCTGATCGCCGTTTGACCAGCGCGCGTTATTGCGCAGGGTGAAGACCCAGGTTTTGTTGTCGCTACTGCTCCAGCTCTGCGCCACGCCCGGCACAATTTTGCCCTGCGCATCCTGATTGGTCAGGCCTTCAAACAGATCGCGAATCACCTGAATTTCCGGCAGTCCGACTGCTTTAAGCGGATCAAGTGAAGCGGGTTCATCTTTAATGTGGCGAACGATCTGCTGCTGTTCAGCCAGCTGTGCGCCAGCGGGTGGATTCGCCGCGATAGCGGGTGTGATAACACTGCTCAGACTGATTGCTGCCAGCGTCATGCGAAAGGTCTTAACCATCATCACTCCTTTACCCCAAAGAAGTGCTGCATCAGTCTGTTGCTGATACAGCTTGTGCAGGGCACTTTAGCGCAAATGGCTGACAGATAAATAGCTATTTTCCGCACACGGCTTTTCCGCTACTTTGAGTAAAATCCTTTGAGGAAATGAGTATGTCACCACTCCATCCGCGACCCCTGCGGGGCAAACTTGACGTTCCCTATCAGCAGTATGGCCGCTCTGTGCTGGGCGCACCGCTGCTGTGGTTTCCGGCCCCATTGGGCGATCCCGACAGCGGTCTGATCCTTGCCGGCACCCACGGTGATGAGAATGCGGCCATCGCGACGCTCTCTGCCGCATTACGCACGCTGCCCGACGGCATGCGTCGGCACCATGTGGTATTAGCGGTCAATCCGGATGGCTGCCAGCTTGGGCTGCGCGCTAACGCAAATGGCGTCGATCTCAACCGTAACTTCCCCGCCGCAAACTGGCAATCAGGCGAGACGGTATATCGCTGGAACAGCGCGGCCGATGCGCGTGATGTGGCGCTCTCAACCGGTACGCATCCGGGTTCGGAACCGGAAACCCAGGCACTCTGTGCTCTGATTCATCAGCTTAAGCCGTGCTGGATCGTCTCATGGCATGAACCGCTGGGCTGCATTGACGATCCGCATCAGGTGGATATAGGCGGCTGGCTGGCCAGCCACACCCGCCTTCCCCGAGTCAGCAGCGTCGGCTATGACACGCCAGGCTCATTCGGCAGCTGGTGTAACGATCTCAGTCTGCCCTGCGTCACCGCTGAAATGCCGGTGATTTCCGTGGATGAAGCCACAGAGACTTACCTTGAGATGATGGTCAACCTGCTGCGCTGGCAGCAATAATCAGTTGACCGTTGCGCACGTTGATCGCCGGTTCTGCATCGGCCGCCAGCCAGGTTGGCCCGTCAAGATCGGCGAAGCGGGTCTGCGGCACCAGCGGCAACGCAGCACGTATCGCCCGCGAGGTGCAGAGCATGCAGCCCAGCATCACCGTAAAGCCCTGCTGCTGAGCCGCATCGGCCAGTGCCAGCGCCTCGGTTAGTCCACCCGTTTTATCCAGTTTAATGTTGACCATCTCATAACGGCCTCGTAGTGCCGCCAGGCTTTCGCGGGTATGACAGCTCTCATCAGCGCAGATCGGTAACGGATGGATAAAATTCTCCAGTGCCGCATCCTCATCCGCGGGCAGTGGCTGCTCAAGCATCGCCACATTGATATCGGCCAGTAGCTGACAGCGTGCTGCCAGGCCTTCGGCGTGCCATGACTCATTCGCATCCACAATCAGGGTCGCGTCCGGCACGGCGGCGCGGATCGCCATCAGCCGTTCGGTGATGAAATTATCGTCAAGCTTAACCTTCAGCAGCGTTGCACCATGCTGCCACAGCGCCAGCGCGCTGCTGGCCATCGCTTCCGGGGTATCGATACTGACGGTCTGTGCGGTGACCACATCCTCAGGCGCGGTAACGCCGCTAAGCTGCCAGAGGCTGCTCTGCTGCTGATGTGTGGCCAAATCCCACAGGGCGCTGTCAATGGCGTTGCGCGCGGCACCAGCAGGCAGTGCCTGTTGCAGCGCTTCACGCGTCATGCCCTGTTGCAGCGCAGGCAGCAGCGTGGCGATTTGCGCCAGCACCGAGGCTTCGCTTTCACCGTAGCGCGCATAAGGGGTCGCTTCTCCGACGCCTTTGACGCCGTCCTCCTCAATTTCAACCACCACCACCTTGACTTCGGTTCGCGTTCCACGGGCAATGACAAACGGCGTATGCAATGGCCAGGCTTCGGGGTAACTTTTTACCGTTCTCATTTCCACTCCAGAATGTAGGACGCAGTGGCAGCCCGCCACGTTAAATTCAACAATTGAACTCGTAAACCCTTAACATTTATGTCATAAACAACGGCTATCTTTAGCCGTTTTGTGTTGGATGTTTTTTCTCATCAAAAGGAATCACTATGTCTCAGACTGTTCATTTTCAGGGTAACGCCGTGCCAGTTGCTGGTCAGTTTCCTCAGGCTGGCGATAAAGCTAAAGCTTTTACGCTGGTCGCTAAAAATCTGGTCAACGTTGCGCTCTCTGAGTATGCAGGAAAACGCAAGATTCTGAACATTTTCCCGAGTGTTGATACCGGCGTCTGTGCTTCATCAGTGCGCAAATTCAATCAGGCCGCGAGTGAACTGAATAATACGGTGGTGCTGTGTATTTCAGCGGATCTGCCGTTTGCCCAGTCACGTTTCTGTGGCGCAGAAAACCTGAGCAACGTAGTGACCCTGTCGACGCTGCGCGGCTCAGAGTTTAAGTATGATTATGGCGTGGAAATTGCCGATGGTGCGCTGGAAGGTCTGACTGCTCGTGCGGTGATCGTGCTGGATGAGAACGATAAAGTGCTCTACAGCCAGCTGGTTGATGAAATCACTACTGAGCCTGATTACGACGCTGCGCTGGCCGCGTTGAAGTAATACAAAAAGCGGATAGCCAGGTTATTCGCCGATGTTACAGATAATGTCTGGCTCGATTAGCTGTCAGAACGAGCCTGCACAGAAAACTGGGTCAGATCGGAGAGACGCAAAATCTGTCATCCATGACCGCCCGGCCCGCACAATTACGCACCTCATCCCTGAGGTGCGCCCGTAGACGGGCCAACGCTTCGCGTTGTTCAAAAACGCTCCCGGCGTTGTTACTACGCACCTCATCCCTGAGGTGCGCCCGTAGACGGGCCAACGCTTCGCGTTGAGTTAATCTATGACTGCCAGATTCGCCATGAGTCTGCTAAGAGGAACTGAAAAGCTTATTCGCTTTCGGTACGCTTCTGCCCCAGACCATATTCCCGCAGCTTATTGGCAATCGCGGTGTGCGAAACACCCAGCCGTTTTGCCAGCTTTCGGGTACTGGGATAAGAGAGATAAAGCCGCGTCAGAATCGAACGTTCGAAACGGCTGGTGATCTGATCCAGTGTCCCTTCCAGGGCTTCATCTCCGAGTGACACATCCAGCGCCTGTTCGGGCAACACGATATCCTGCGGACGCAGCTCGTAACCTTCCAGCTGGGTTAATGCCCGATACAGCGCGTTTTTCAACTGACGCACGTTGCCAGGCCAGGCATAACGGGTCAGAAACGCATTGAGCTGTGGCGAGAGACGCGGACGCGCCATTCCCTGCTCATCCGCTAAGCGGGCCACAAACATCTCAGTCAGTGGCAGAATGTCCTGTGGACGATCGCGCAGCGGCGGCAGTTGCAGCGTCAGCACATTGAGACGATAAAAGAGATCTTCGCGGAACTCGCCCCGCTGCACCAGTTCAATCAGGTTCTTCTGTGTGGCGCAAATCACCCGCACATTGACATGCACTTCATGCTCTTCGCCGACGCGACGGAAAGTACCGTCATTAAGAAAACGTAGCAGCTTGGTCTGCATTCTTGGCGACATCTCGCCAATTTCATCCAGCAGAACCGAGCCGCCATTGGCCTGCTCAAAAAAGCCTTTTTTGCCTTCCAGCGCATTCGGATAAGCGCCGGCAGCATGACCAAACAGCTCGCTTTCCGCCACGTCGTCGGGCAGAGAGGCACAGTTCAGCGCCAGGAAAGGATTTTTCCCGCGGGCACTGCGCAGATGACAGGCGCGTGCCAGCATATCTTTCCCGGTCCCGGTGTCGCCAACAATCAGTAGCGGCGCATCAAGCATCGCCAGTTTACGTGCCTGATCGACCACCTGACGCATCTTCGGCGTGACGGCAATGATATGGTCAAACTCCGATTCGTCGGTAACCACCAGATTCTGCAACTGGCGGCCCATACGGGCTGTCGACTTCAGCATCACCATCGCCCCAACCGGCCTGTCGCTCTGGCCCTCTTCACCCGGCAGGTAGATGGGACGTGCCTCCATCAGAAAATCACGCCCCTCAATGACGACATGCTGGGCCTGCGCCTCAACACGTTCGCTCTCGAGCCAGCGCAGGAAATTAAAGCCGTTAATCAGATGACCGGCGCTAAAGTTGCGCATCTTCTCTTCATCGAGATTAAACAGGTTCTGAGCAGCGGGATTCGCCAGTTCAACCTTGCTTTTCAGATCGATAGAGAAGACCGGATCCGGCATCGCCACCAGCAGCGCACTCAGCGCGCGATGCTCCCGTTCAGAGGGCATGTACGTAACCGTGCGCACATCTGTTACGCCGGGTGTACGGCGGATTTCCGCCATCAGATTACTGAAGGCGTCAAATTCCAGTGCAGAAAAGTTCAGGTAGATGCGGCCCAGTGCCGTGATTTCGATACCGCGTAAATCAATGTTGCGTGCCACCAGCAGGTCAAGCAGTTCACGCGTCAGACCGATACGGTCCTGACAGAACACTTCCAGACGCATTGCGTTCGCCTTAATCAGGTTCAGATAAAACAATAATACGCTATGTGGCGCACCTGCAGAAAGGTGTCTGTCAGGAAATGTTGACAGTTCTGGCTCGTATGGTGAGGTTTTGTCCTAACCTGCTGTCGACGATCATTTCCGGTTGAATGTCAGTCTTTGTCAGCACCGGACTGTTGATTGCGGGCTGATTACGGTATATTTTTCTTAACTGAGTAGAATTGATTTTAAAATGCTGACTTTCTTCGCAAAATATCTGACTGTGGGTATGGTTAATACCCTGATTCATTGGCTGACCTTTTTCCTCGCCCTGAGCATGGGTCTCATGCAATCGACCGCTAACCTGATTGCTTTTTGCATGGCCGTCACCTTCTCTTTCTTTGTTAATGCGCGCTGGACCTTTAAACAGCAGGCCACGGCATGGCGTTATATTCTTTACCTCGTTTTTATGGGCGCGATGGCATTCAGCGTAGGTTATCTGGCTGACCGGTTGGGCCTCTATCCAATTATTACATTGATTGCCTCATCGGCTATCAGTCTGGTATGTGGCTTTCTTTTTTCCCGCTTTGTTGTATTCAAAGGAGAATAATGAAAATCTCTTTGGTGGTGCCGGTATTTAATGAAGAGGAGGTCATCCCTCTTTTTTATGATGCGGTCAGAAAATATGAAGCGCTTGCAGAGTGGCAGGTTGAGATTGTTTTTATCGATGATGGCAGCACAGACGCAACGTATAAGCTGATAACGCAACTGAGCCAGCGCGATCCACTGGTGTGCAGCCTGTCATTTATTCGTAATTTCGGCAAGGAACCGGCGCTATTTGCCGGACTGGAAGCCGCCACCGGCGACGCCGTTATCCCGATTGATGTGGATTTGCAGGATCCGATCGCGATTATTCCCGACATGATCCGAAAATGGCAGGCGGGCGCTGATATCGTGTTAGCCAAGCGGATTGACAGACGTGCCGATGGTCACCTCAAACGCAAAACTGCGCACTGGTTTTATAAACTGCACAACAGTATCAGCGATCCGCAAATAGAAGAGAACGTCGGTGATTTCCGGCTAATGTCGCGTGAAGTGGTTGAGAACATTAAGCTGCTGCCCGAGAAAAATCTCTTCATGAAGGGCATTCTGAGTTGGGTCGGCGGACAGACGGACATCGTGGAATATGTACGCACTGAGCGAATTGCTGGCCGCAGTAAATTCGGCGGCTGGAAGCTGTGGAATCTTGCGCTTGAGGGACTGACCTCATTCTCTACTGTTCCGTTACGCATCTGGTCATATCTGGGTTTCTTAGTGGCCTCGCTGGCCTTTCTGTATGGACTCTGGATGATCGTGGATAAACTGCTGTTCGGTAATCCGGTGCCCGGCTACCCCTCTATTCTGGTTTCTGTGCTTTTTCTCGGTGGGGTTCAGCTTATTGGCATTGGTGTGTTGGGTGAATATATTGGCCGCATCTATATGGAAACCAAAAACCGGCCTCGCTATATTTTGCGAAAATCCGCGACGACCAGACTAACCCCGCCTCAGAACACGGATTAAACCGCGCGTTCAGGCGCAGAGAGATGGCCTGATTAATAAGGATGTAAAATGTTCGCCACTGATACCGTACTGACACACCGTAAGGTTTTTTTACTTATTGCGATCGTTTTTCTGATTGCTTATAGCCCCGCTTATTTAACCCATTACGCCTATACCGATGACTGGACAAATCTCTACTGGGCTAACTCTGACAAGCTCAGCATCTTAAACTGGGACACGTTATCCGGCAGGCCGGTGTATGGCGTTATTCAGTACAGTGCTTCTTTTCTGGTGGAGAGCGTAGAACGACTGGCGCTGTTGCGTTCTGTCGCCCTTGTTCTGCTCATTTTTACCGGGTATTACATCTATACCCTTTGTCAGAAAGATGCGCTGCTGGAGAATCAGGCTCAGCGGATCACTTTTGCATTATTGATTTGTCTGCTCCCTTCATTTCAGGTTTACGTTGCATGGGCATCCTGTTTCCCCTATATCGCTGCGATTTTACTGGCGGGTGCCAGCTACCGTTTGTCGATTAAACCGGGCATCCCAGCCAGGCTGTTAGCATTCTGCCTGCTGACCATCGCTTTCTGTCTCTACCAACCGGCCGCAATGAGCTTTACCTTCTTTGCTGCGCTGGACCTCTGCTTTTCCGCGCGGAAAATTGATAAGAAACAGGCGCTAATCTCACTGATGGTGCTGGGCGCAGGCATGTTTGCTGCGCTACTCGCCTCGAAGGTGCTGCCCGTTCAGCTTTATGGTCACACGCTGCCCCGCTCGGCATTCAGCTACGACATCCCGGTTAAGCTGAAATGGTTTTTTACCGAGTACCTGAAAAACGTTATCTGCAACTTTGATCTCGGTGCAAAAACGGTGTCGGTGATCCTCTCTGCGACCATTATTGGTTTTGGGCTTAAGAAAATTAAAGCCGCAGGCAACGACAAATTTTATCTGATGTTCGTCTTACTGCTGATCGCCGCACTGCCCAATCTGATTGTCAGCGAAAGCATGGCTGCTTACCGCACGTTGATTGCCGGTGCATTGATTACCACCAGCGCATTTATTCTCGGCCTGTTTGAAATCAGCAAAAAGATAAAATGGAAAAAGCCTTTTTATACGCTGCTGGTGATAGCGGCTGGCTCGCTGACGATAAGCCATCTGATCAACGGCTACTCCGTTCCGGCTCGCAAAGAGTTTGCCCTGCTCGATCAGGCAATCATTCAGCAGGTTCCGAAAGATTTTAAGGGCGCACTCTATTATCGCCTGACCGGGGAGTACCTGCCGAAGGTTGCGACGTTACGTAAATATGATGATTTCGGCGGGCTGGGCCTGAGCATGTCATGGACATTCACCGGAATGGCGCATTTTATCAGGGAGAAGAATGGGATGGCTTTTACGCTGCCAGCGGACCCGGTGATCACTGATGAATCTGCCTGTCCGGGTGAGTGCCTGACTATCGATTCGCGGCAGGTCCTGCGTCAGCCGCATTAAATAATAAAGGCGGCAAGGCCGCCTTTATTGTCCTCCAAAGGTTCAGGCGGACTTATTGCCGCCCTTCTGCAGCGCCTCTTTTAACTGGCTCAGCAGCTCACGACGAAAGTCGCCGAGCCTCGGCTTATCCTGCTCCAGCCAGGGCAATGGACGGCAAAGCTCCATCGCTTTTATGCCCAGTCTTGCGGTTAATAACCCTGCACCAATACCCTGCGCGGCCCGCGTAGAAAGCCGGGCGGCAATGTCCTGCGACATCCAGTCCATACCCACTTCCCGCACCAGTTCAGATGCCCCGGCAAAGGCCATATTAAGCAGCACCAGACGGAATAGCCGGATGCGGCTGAAGTAACCCAGCTCAATGCCATAGATTGCCGCGATACGGTTGACCAGCCGCAGATTACGCCAGGCGATAAACGCCATATCCACCAGCGCCAGCGGGCTGACCGCAATCATCAGTGTGGCTTCCGCTGCATGACGGCTGATCTCGCGTCGCGCCTGACGATCCAGCACTGGCTGCACCAGCTGTGCATATAAACGGACAATTTCACTGTCATTGTGGGTTTCGTGCAGTGAAGCATGCCAGCGCTGCAGAGCCGGATGCGCCTGATCCAGCTCCGCCTGCAGCGCCAGCTTTTCGCAGAATGCGCGGCCTTTGCCGATACCATGACTGTGCAGCAGCTCGCGGCCCACATCCCGCTCCTCTGCGCGCTGACGCAACTGATAGAGGCGACGCCACTCGGTGGTCAGCGCGCCCACACCGGCCAGGACGATCAGGCCACCTGCCACGCCGCTGCCCAGCGAAAACCAGTCGCGGGCCAGCCAGGCATCGTGCGTCCACTGTACACCCTGCGCCATCACGCTGACGCCGAACAGCAGTGCGCCTGCCGTCACCATTTTGCGCCACAGGCTCCGCTTAGGCTTCAGCGCGGCTTCTACCGCCCGTTCACCTGCGCCCTCCTCTTCAACGGCGGCATCTTCATCCTGCACCGCCAGAAACGCAGCCTGCGCTTCTGCTTCAAAGGTTTGCGCCGGACGCAGCGGCGTCGTGCTGCTCTCATCCAGCGGATGGGCAAAATCGATACGCGGCTTCAGCGGATCGCTCATCGCAATTTATCTCCCAATAAAAATTCCAGCGCGGCATCCATGCGGATATGCGGCAGCGGACGATCAACGTCAAGCTGCTGCGGCCGGAACTGTTCAAACTGAAAACCCTGCTGCTGCCAGAAAGCGTTACCGGGCAGGCGCGGCGGCACTTCGCCGGGATAGACGGTGAGCGGCTCGCCATCGGTCAGTCGATGACCGCGCAGGGCCGGGATCTTCTCGCCACGGTGATCGACCAGCCCGCTTTGCGTCGCCTGCACTGACGCCAGCCCGATGCAATCCATACTGATGCCTTCAAATGCCGCGTTCTGCCACGCATCCTGCACCAGTTGCTGCAACAGAGACACCATGTTGCCATGCTGATCGCTGGTAATGTGGTCCGCCTTGGTGGCGGCAAACAGTAATTTGTCGATTACCGGTGAGAACAGCCTGCGGAACAGGGTGCGCTGACCGTAATGAAAACTCTGCATGAGTTGCGTAAGTGCCAGTCGCATATCATTAAACGCCTGAGGTCCGCTGTTCAGCGGCTGCAGACAGTCCACCAGCACAATCTGGCGATCAAAACGCAGGAAATGGTTTTTATAAAAGCCTTTAACCACATGCTGACAGTAGTAGTTAAACCGCTGCTGCAACATGCTGAAGTTGCTGCCTTTGTCGGCCTGCGCAAGCTTAGTCAGTTGCGCCTCATCAGAAGTCGGCCAGGGGAAGAACTGCAGCGCGGGCGCGCCTGCCATATCGCCAGGCAGCACGAAGCGGCCCGGCTGAATAAAGTGTAAGCCTTCCGTTTTACAGCGATGCAGGTAGTCGGTCCAGGCGGCAGCAATTTCCGCCAGCTGGGTTTCATCGGCGGGTGCTAACGGGTCGAGTTTTTCGCAAAGTGCGCGCCACGACTTAGCCCACTCAGCGCGATCGCCCTGCAGCAGAGCGTTCATCTGTCGGGACCAGGTGAGGTAATCCTGCGCCAGCATCGGAAGATCGAGCAGCCATTCGCCGGGATAGTCGACAATCTCAAGATAGAGGGTCGCCGTCTCTTTCAGATGGCGCAGCAGTGAATCATTAGGCCGGTAGCGCAGCGCAAGACGCATTTCGCTGACGCCGCGGGTTGGCGTGGGCCAGGCGGGCGGCGTGCTGTAGAGCTGTGCCAGACCTTCGTCGTAGGTAAAACGCGCCGTGCCCATGTCGCGCTGCGGCACCCGTTTCACGCCCAGCAGGCGTTCATCCCGCACAACGGAAAACAGCGGCAAACGTGCGCCGCTGTGAACCGTTAAAAGCTGATTAACCAGTGAGGTGATAAAGGCGGTTTTACCGCTGCGGCTTAAACCGGTGACCGCCAGCCGCAGGTGGCGATCGACGCCACGGTTCATCAACGCCACTAATTCAGTTTGCAGTCTTTTCATCGTTCTCCCTGATGAAGCGCGATGCCACCCGGTTCATCACGCGTTTCAGCAGTGGCTCAAGTGCCACAGCCAGCAACAGACGTAACGGGCGTCGCGCTACCGATTTTACCGCCCAGCCAGTCACACCAGCAGGACCGTAGGTAACAGCATTGATAATGATGAATTTAGCCGCCGACTTCAATGCAGGTGCCGCGCGGTGACGAAAAGCAGTGGATCGCGAAAAAGACATCAACACCTCCATAGAGAGAGCGGACGGGCCTGAAGACGGCCCGGGAATAAAATAATCAAATCTGGCGGAAACGGCTGCGTACGCTGAAGGTTTCAGACGTGACATAGCGCTCCAGGTCGCGCACGTTGCGCTCATCCCGTTGCAGGGTGCTCTCCAGCTGATCCAGCAACTCGCTGGCGGTTGGCTGGCGTTCGCCGTCACTGGCATTGGCAGGCTTCTCATCCAGCACAAAACCCAGCACGAAGTAGGCGATCACCGTAAAGACAAACAGTCCAAAGAACAGCGATAACACCACAATAACCCGCAGCAGGCGAACCGGAATGTCGAGATACTCTGCCAGACCCGCGCAGACGCCCATCAGCTTGCCTTCATCAGGCTTGCGCCATAATTTACGACCTTTCATCATGGCTGCCTCCAGTTAGGATGCTCGGCGTCCAGAATCGCTTCCAGCGCATCAATACGTTCACGCATCCGCTGCGCATCCTGCGTGACGCGCTGCAGGCGCTGGATTTCGCTTTGCGACAGTTCCGAACCGCCGCTGCGTTTGTTGCTGTAATGCAGCCATAACCAGATCGGTGCGACAAACAGCACGAAGATCGTTAGCGGTATGGCGAGAAAAAGTGCGCTCATTGACTCTCCTTAATCACTTATCGCAACGTCGATGATTACTCACTGCGGTTCATTTTGGCTTTCAGCGCATTAAGCTGCTGGCTGATTTCATCATCCGCTTTCAGGTCAGTAAACTGCTGGTCCAGAGTTTTAGGTTTACCAAAACCGTGGCTTTCAGCTTCGGCTTCCATGTGGTCAATGCGACGTTCAAAAGATTCAAACCGAGCCATCGCTTCGTCGATTTTGCCGCTGTCGAGCTGACGACGCACATCGCGTGATGAAGAAGCCGCCTGATGACGCAGTGTCAACGCCTGCTGACGAGCACGCGTCTCGCTCAGTTTTTTCTCCAGCTCGCTGATTTCGCCTTTCATGCGTTCCAGCGTCTCTTCAACCTGGCCCACTTCCTGTTTCAGGGAGGCGATCAGGTCGGTGAGTTTCTGTTTTTCAATCAGCGCCGAACGCGCCAGATCATCTTTGTCTTTGCGCAGCGCCAGCTCCGCTTTTTCCTGCCAGTCAGCCTGTTGCAGCTCAGCCTGATCAATACGGCGTGACAGCTGTTTCTTTTCAGCCAGCGCCCGGGCAGAGGTGGAACGCACTTCGACCAGCGTGTCTTCCATTTCCTGAATCATCAGGCGGACCAGTTTCTGTGGATCTTCCGCACGCTCCAGCAGGGAATTAATGTTGGCATTTACGATGTCAGCGAAACGAGAAAAAATACCCATAATGATGTTCCTCTTTTAATGTTTTAAAACGTGATGCCCTGCCTGATTAATACAATATGCGTGCCAACTTTTTATCATATTGATTTTAATGTAATTTTAAATTTTACAGCCTTTTCGCCTTGTTTTAAGATAGTCAAAATGATTAAGGGATGGCGAAATTCATCATGACAGGCACTAATGATAATCTGCTGGGTGAGTCTAATAATTTTCTGGAGGTACTGGAGCAGGTTTCAAAACTGGCTCCCCTTGAGAAACCGGTGATGGTGATTGGCGAGCGCGGCACGGGTAAAGAGCTTATCGCCAGCCGACTGCACTATCTTTCTGACCGTTGGCAGGGACCCTTTATCTCACTGAACTGCGCCGCGCTGAATGAGAATCTGCTCGACTCTGAGCTGTTTGGTCATGAAGCCGGTGCCTTTACCGGGGCACAGAAGCGCCATCTGGGACGTTTTGAACGTGCTGACGGCGGCACGCTGTTTCTGGATGAGCTGGCAACCGCACCAATGCTGGTGCAGGAAAAACTGCTCAGAGTAATTGAGTACGGGCAGCTGGAGCGCGTAGGCGGCAATCATGCCCTGCAGGTTAACGTACGGCTGGTCTGCGCCACCAACGAAGATTTGCCTGCCCTGGCGGCGGCAGGGAAATTCCGCGCCGATCTGCTGGATCGTCTTGCCTTTGATGTGGTTCAGTTGCCGCCTCTGCGCGAACGTCGCAGCGATATTCTGGTGATGGCCGACCATTTTGCCATCCAGATGTGCCGCGAGCTTGGCCTGTTGCTGTTTCCCGGATTTACCGCTAAAGCGCAGCAGGCCCTGCTTGATTACCACTGGCCCGGCAATGTTCGCGAGCTAAAAAATGTGGTCGAGCGTTCGGTTTATCGTCACAACAGCAGCGAGTTGCCGCTGGATAATGTCATTATCAACCCGTTCGCTTCACGCTCTGAACCGGTTGTGCTCCCGCGATTCAGTCAGGAGACGCAGCGTGGCGGCCTGCCTGCTCTGCCGCTGGATCTGCGTCAATGGCAGAATCAGCAGGAGCGGGATCTGGTCGATGCCAGCCTGCACCAGGCTCGTTATAACCAGCGCCGCGCTGCCGGATTATTAGGCGTCACCTATCATCAGTTGCGTGCAATGATGAAGAAGCACGATATAAAAGCAGAGAGTTAATTTACGCCACTCCAACCTATGATTTTTTCTCGTCCTTGTGAATTAACAACCCGGTATAAACCGGGCTGTTTTTCACGTTGAGCCATCTATCCATTATGTGTTGTGCGACTTAGTCCCCATTTTTTCAGGTTGCCTGATGGCAGGAACCAGACCGACGCCAGCGGTAGCCATCACCACGGCCAGCGCTGACATCAGCAATACAGCACTCATACCAAAGTGTGTTGCCAGCGGA
Organism: Pantoea sp. XY16; assembly: GCF_025153065.1. Classification (NCBI taxonomy): domain Bacteria; kingdom Pseudomonadati; phylum Pseudomonadota; class Gammaproteobacteria; order Enterobacterales; family Erwiniaceae; genus Pantoea; species Pantoea sp. XY16. Next base: position 312,321 of record NZ_JANZNP010000004.1, read on the forward strand.
CCCGCGACCAGTTGTCCAAAGGGAATGGCGATAAAGGAACCCATCGCATCATAAGCGTACACGCGAGCCAGCTTATCCGGTGGAATATGAGTCTGTAATGCGTGCGCCCAGGTTACGCCGAACAGGCCCAATGACATGCCAGCAATAAAGAACCCTGCTATCAGCAGTGCTGCTGACGCATTCTGGCTCAGCATAAGTATTGGGAGTGCGTAAAGACCTGCCAGCATCGCGCCAATAAAGAGATCACGACGTGGATGCCATCTCATAGCCAGAAATGAACCTGCAATTAAACCCGCGCTATGGGCGGCCACAATAATCCCCCATCGCGCCCGTCCGAAAGAGGCATCGGCAATCATTGGGCCCAGTACCACGACGATGCCATTGAACGCGACGTTGATAATGGCAAACTGAAGGACTATCGACCAAATCCAGCTTCGTCCGGCGAACTCTGCCCAGCCTTCTTTGATATCACGCAGGATATTGCCTTGCGAAGTCGCGGCTTTATTCGATTTCACACGGATCAGGAAATAGAGCGGCGCGGAAACGGCAAAACCCAGCGCATCAATTGCCAGTCCCCATCCCGGCCCGACAGCGCTGGTGATAATTCCCCCCAGCGATGCCCCCATTACCGTACCGCCATAAATCCCCAGCTGAATTAAAGCATTAGCCTGACGCAAATCCGTTGCAGGAACCACCTGCGGAACCAGCGCAGACGAAGCTGGCAGAGCGATGCCTGCTGCCGCACCATTCAGGGCACCCAGCAAAGTCAGGCTAATGACGGTTGCTGAACCATGGAGTACAGACCAGGCGACGATAGCCTGAGAAACAGCGGCAACCAGCGCCGATACAACTAATACATGGCTGCGTGAGTAGCGATCGGCAATGACACCCCCTACCAGCAGAAATAGCACGTTGAACAGTGAGCGGGACGCAACAACTATCCCTAAGTCAGAGGCAGAACCACCAATATCCAGTACCGCAAAAGCCAGCGCAATGGGAGCAATTCCATTGCCCAGTACGGTGAAGAGACGTCCGAAAAAGAGGTAACGAAAGGATGAATGCTGAAAAGCCTGAGCGTTTTTTTGGAATTTATTCATTGCCAGGAAGTAGGTGACCAGAAGATGAGCTTATAGTACCTGCGTTTTTGTAAAAGTTAAGCGCGATATTACACTTTCCAGCGTCAGATACATCGAATGCATGCGGATATAAACACAATCTATAATTCAAGGGATTACATGATTTACTATTCTGGTTTGAATCTTAACTAAACTAATGATACCAATACCCGTTAATAGTTGAAGTGGCTTTTAATCAGATTTACAGCAATTAATTGAATAATCCATTTCGCACTACATAACCATGGTGTGGAAAGATCCCAGCCATTACATATGAAATTATTAAATATTGATCTTTATCATTATGCCTTCGATTTTTTTAATATGCACTTGAGGTTTATGCGAAGCCAGCATTAACTCTCCTCCAAAAGGAATATAACTTAACCCATTAAAGGATTTTTAATATGGCTATTCCAGCATATCTTTGGTTGAAAGATGATAGTGGTGCGAGCATCAATGGTTCAGTAGATGTTAAAGACCGAGAGGGAAGCATTGAAGTTACGGGTTTTTCTCATAACTTAAGACTGCCGACTGATTCTATGACAGGCAAGCCCACAGGGACAAGAAAACATGCACCCATCATCGTTCAAAAAGAATTCGATTCATCTTCTCCCTACCTTTATAAAGCAGTGGCAACTGGACAAACATTAAGGTCAGCCGAGTTCAGATGGTACAATATCAACTACGCAGGTCAGGAAGAAGAATACTTCAACATATTACTTGAAAATGTCAGAATTGTCGGTATCTCGCCCATTATGCATGACACTAAAGACCCTGAAAAAGAAAAACATAATCATCTTGAATGCGTTGAGTTTGCTTACGAGAAAATAACCTGGAAGCATTGTGATGGTAACATCATTTTTTCAGATAGCTGGAATGAAAAGGCATAAATCATGAGATATCCTGCCTTAGCGGCATCTCCATCTCCTCCTTATGATATTCTTTCATTTACTCCAGCTGGAGTTTTGTTGATAAACAATATGATGGTTGCACGTTTTCACAGGGGACCCTCAGCCCTGACATATGTCTGGTTTTATAACCAGGTTAAAGGACATGGCCCATGGGATTATAAATTTCAACAGGGGAGCCAATATGAACATTTTGGTAATTTTCATTATGGTGCTGTGGGGCATGCCGCTGGAATAAAAGACGCTGTTCTTCTTCGCGCAGCCGGTTGGGCGCAAAACCGGGCCGGAACCCGCAGAGAGGAATTTGATGTCTGGTATGGCGCAGCGCCTTTTGGAGATGACCCTGACGATCAATACTGGATAAGAGCTGGGATAGATTATGCAAAACGTTCCGGTTTTTAAAAAGCGCACGCTGGTTCTGATGCTGATGCTGATGCTGATGCTGATGACTATTGTCTTTGCAGGCTGGCGGCTTTCGCAGTTATCACCGCTTGAACAGTCAATCATCAGGAAAGTTAACGTCAGCAGCCGGATTAACCTTTACATCACCGAAGCCAGTGCGGGTGCCACAACTGCCTTCTCATACCGTTTTTATCTTTATGATGCATCCCGAAGCGATGAATCTTTTAAAGAAAGTCTGAACGACGACCTAAAGCCTTTCCTGATCACCTCAGATGATGACGTCTTTCCTCGCGTTCGTGATAAGGCGATATATTTGACGATTAACGGCGAGATTTTCGCTTTCCACAATTTGCCTGGTATTCGCATCAACGAGGAGCCCTATTCCGTCCCGGTCTTCCTCACCGCCTCACCACTTTGATCTCCTTTGCTTGCAATCTCTTCCCCGTCCAGACAGGCATGCCACTCTACAAAAGCCAAAAAAAAGCCCGCCAACAGGCGGGCAACAATACTGGAAGCAATGTGAGCAATGTCGTGCTCTTCTTCGGCAGAGCCACCGTCGAAGTGCAGGTGAATAATAATCATTCTTATTATCATCTGTAAAGCAGTTATTGAGAATTTTTCTCATTACCACACCTTCTGTGTGCGCATTATGCGTTGCGATGACGAAAATCAGGCTGCCAGTGGCTGCAGGTTTTGGGACTATGCCCGCTTTGCGATACACTTCGGTTAATGCCTCAAAATCGTTGAGTTCTATGTTAAAACTACTATGTTCGCTGTTGCTTGGCCTCAGCGCGTTAAGTGCCCCTGCGTGGTCAGCGCCTGCCGGTGATATACGTCAGACCGGCTTTGTCTATTGCGTCAGCGGGACGCTGAACACCTTTAATCCGCAGATGGCCAGCAGCGGGCTGACTGTCGATACGCTGGCAGCACAGTTGTATGACCGCTTACTGGATGTCGATCCCTACACCTATCGTCTCAAGCCCGATCTGGCGTCGAGCTGGGAAGTACGCGATAACGGCGCGACGTATCGTTTTCATCTGCGCAGTGGCGTCCAGTTTCAGCAGACTAATCAGTTTCGCCCGACCCGGCCGCTGAACGCCGACGATGTGGTCTTCAGCTTTGCAAGGATGTTTGACCGTCATCACCCCTGGCATAACGTCAATGGCGGTAACTACCCCTACTTTGATAGTCTGCAATTTGCCGATTCCGTACAGAGCGTGAAGAAGATCGACAACAGAACGGTTGAGTTCAGGCTTAACAGCCCGGATGCCTCGTTCCTGTGGCATATGGCGACCCACTATGCGCCGGTATTGTCGAAAGAGTATGCCGACCAGCTCACCGCTAAGGGCCGTCAGGAAGAGATGGATCGTCAGCCAGTGGGCACCGGTCCTTATCAGCTCAGTGAATATCGCACCGGTCAGTACATCCGTCTGGCGCGCAATCCTCACTACTGGCGTGGGGTGCCGCGTCTGCAACAGGCGGTGATCGATCTTGGCTCCGGCGGAACCGGGCGCCTCTCCAAACTGTTAACCGGTGAATGCGATGTACTTGCCTATCCCGCTGCAAGCCAGCTCAGCATACTGCGCGATGACCCGCGCCTGCGGATGACGCTGCGTCCCGGTATGAACATCGCCTATCTGGCTTTTAATACCCGTAAACCGCCGCTCGACCGCCCTGAAGTGCGGCATGCGCTGGCGCTGGCCATCAACAATGAGCGGTTAATGGAGTCGATCTATTACGGCACTGCCGAAACGGCCGCTTCGATATTACCGCGCGCATCATGGGCTTATGACAATGATGCACGCATTACCGGCTATGATCCCGGGAAGTCCCGCGCCGCGCTGGCTGCACTCGGCATCAGCGATCTTCATCTGAGGCTGGTTGTGCCTGCCGCCTCGCAGTCGTGGAATCCCAGCCCGCTGAAAACCGCCGAACTGTTACAGGCGGATCTGGCGCAGGTTGGCGTCCGGCTGACAATTGTGCCGGTAGAGGGACGTTTTCAGGAGGCGCAGCTGATGGCAATGAATCATGATCTGACGCTGTCAGGCTGGGCAACCGACAGTAACGATCCGGACAGCTTCTTCCGCCCGCTACTCAGCTGTGCGGCGATTCGCTCGCAGACCAATTACGCGCACTGGTGCTCTCCGGCTTTTGACGAAACGCTCCAGAATGCTCTGTTATCACAACAACTCTCTGGCCGCATCGACAGTTATGACAAAGCGCAGCAGATTCTTGCGCAGGAGTTACCGGTGCTGCCGCTGGCCTCCTCTCTGCGACTGCAGGCATTTCGTCATGATATCAAAGGGCTGGTACTGAGTCCGTTTGGCAACGCCTCGTTTGCCGGAGTTTATCGTGAAGCTGATGAGGGTAAGTAAGTGATTATCTATATTTTGCGCCGCCTGCTGCTGCTGCTCATTACCCTGTTCCTGCTGTCGCTGGTCAGCTTCAGCCTGAGCTACTTTACCCCTAACGCCCCGCTGGAAGGCGCTGCGCTCTCCGATGCCTGGTGGTTCTGGTTTAAAGGGATGCTGCAGTTTGATTTCGGCGTCTCCAGCACCAACGGTCAGGAGATTGGGCTGCAGCTGCGTGAGGTTTTCCCGGCCACCATGGAGCTCTGTATCCTGGCGTTTCTGTTTGCGCTGCTGGTCGGTATCCCGCTGGGGATTTGCGCCGGTGTGATGCGCAATAAATGGCAGGATAAAACTATCAGTGCGGTGGCCCTGATCGGCTTCTCTGCACCCATTTTCTGGCTGGCACTGCTGCTGACGCTGTTCTTCTCGCTGACCCTGGGCTGGCTGCCGGTATCGGGACGTCACGACCTGCTCTATCCGGTGCAGAATATCTCCGGCTTTGCGCTGATTGATGCCTGGCTGAGTCCTTCGCCCTGGCGGCATGAGATGATTATCAGCGCCCTGTCCCACCTGATTCTGCCGGTGCTGGTGCTGGCGATGGCGCCGACCACAGAAGTGATCCGGCTGCTGCGCAACAGCACCAGCGATGTGATGGATAAAAATTATGTCAAAGCAGCGGCCACGCGCGGTCTTTCGCGCTTTACGGTGATCCGCCGCCATGTGTTGCACAACGCGTTACCGCCCGTCATCCCGCGTCTGGGCCTGCAATTCTCCACCATGCTGACGCTGGCGATGATCACCGAAATGGTCTTTAACTGGCCTGGTCTGGGCCGCTGGCTGATCAACGCGATTCGTCAGCAGGATTATGCGGCGATCTCAGCGGGTGTGATGGTGATTGGCGGGCTGGTGATTCTGGTGAATGTGATTTCTGACGTGATTGGTGCGGCAATGAATCCGCTGAAACATAAGGAATGGTATGCCCTCCGATAATATTTACGCCGAAAAACGCCTGCCCAGCGCGTTTCGTCAGAGCTGGCATCATTTCTATGGCAACCCGATTTCGATGGTCGGCCTGTATGGCTTTGGCGCATTGCTGCTGCTCTGCCTGTTTGGCGGGTTCATGGCACCTTATGGTATCGACCAGCAGTTCCTGGGATATCAGTTGCTGCCGCCGTCATGGTCGCGCTACGGCGATGTCTCGTTTTTCCTCGGCACCGACGATCTGGGCCGTGACGTACTGAGTCGCCTGCTGAGTGGTGCTGGCCCGACGGTGGGTTCGGCGATTCTTGTGACGCTATTCGCTACGCTGGGCGCGCTGGTGCTGGGCGTGCTGGCGGGCATGACGCACGGCATTCGCTCGGCGGTGATGAACCACGTGCTGGACACCCTGCTCTCTCTTCCGTCGCTGTTGCTGGCGATTATCGTAGTGGCGTTTCTCGGGCCGCGTCTTGAGCATGCCCTGCTGGCGGTCTGGCTGGCGCTGATGCCACGCCTGGTGCGCGAGATTTACAGTGCCGTGCATGATGAGCTGGAAAAAGAGTATGTGGTTGCCGCACGCCTGGACGGTGCGCGTGGCCGTAATATTCTGCGCTACGCTATATTGCCAAACATTTTACCGTTGCTGATTACCGAAATTACCCGCGCGCTGTCGATGGCGATTCTGGATATTGCCGCACTCGGCTTTCTTGACCTCGGCGCGCAATTGCCTTCGCCGGAATGGGGTGCGATGCTGGGCGATTCGCTGGAGCTGATCTACGTTGCGCCCTGGACCGTGATGTTGCCCGGTGTGGCGCTGATGGTCAGCGTATTAATTGTTAACCTGCTCGGTGACGGCATCCGTCGCGCCGTCGAAGCGGGAGTGGAATAAATGCCATTACTTGATATCCGTAATCTGACCATTGAATTTATGACCGCTGACGGGCCGGTCAAAGCGGTCGACCGTGTTAATCTGACGCTGGGCGAAGGTGAAATACGGGGTCTGGTTGGTGAGTCCGGCTCCGGTAAAAGTCTGGTCGCCAAAGCTATCTGCGGCGTGACCAACGATAACTGGCGCGTGACCGCCGATCGCATGGTATTTGATGATGTGGACCTGCTGCGCCTCTCCCCGCGCGAGCGCCGTCGCATTATCGGACATAACGTTTCAATGATTTTTCAGGAGCCGCAATCCTGTCTCGATCCCTCTGAGAGCATTGGCCGTCAGCTGATGCAGGTGATCCCACGCTGGACGTATAAAGGTCCATGGCTTAAACGCTTCTGGTTCTGGCGCAAAACCCGCGCTATCGAACTGCTGCATCGCGTCGGCATCAAAGATCATAAAGACATCATGCGCAGCTTCCCCTACGAGCTGACCGAAGGCGAATGCCAGAAAGTGATGATCGCCATTGCGCTGGCTAACCAGCCGCGTCTGCTGATTGCCGATGAACCGACCAATGCTATGGAACCCACGACGCAGGCGCAGATATTCCGCCTGCTAAGCCGTCTGAACCAGAATAACAACACCACTATTCTGCTGATCAGCCACGACCTGCGCAGCATGAGTCAGTGGGCGGACCGCATTAACGTGATGTACTGCGGTCAGACGGTGGAAACCGCTCAGAGCGAAGATTTAATGAGTACGCCGCATCATCCTTATACGCAGGCGCTGATTCGGGCGATGCCCGACTTTGGCCGCGCGCTGCCGCATAAAAGCCGTCTCAATACGCTGTCAGGCGCCATCCCCTCGCTGGAAAGCCTGCCGATTGGCTGCCGTCTGGGGCCGCGCTGCCCCTACGCGCAACGCAAATGTGTTGAAACGCCGCGCCTCACCGGCAGTAAGACACATCTCTTCGCCTGTCATTTCCCGCTGAATATGGAGGGCCAGTAGCATGGAGACCCTGCTGGAAGTGCGCAACCTGAGTAAAACCTTTCGCTATCGCACCGGCCTGTTCCGCCGCCAGCACGTTGAAGCGGTGAAGTCGGTCAGCTTTACCCTGCGCGAAAAGCAGACGCTGGCGATTATCGGTGAAAACGGTTCCGGCAAGTCCACGCTGGCGAAGATGCTCAGCGGCATGATCGCCCCCACTGAAGGTGAGATTCTGATTGACGACCATCCGCTTACCTTTGGCGATTACGGCTATCGCAGCCAGCGCATCCGCATGATTTTTCAGGATCCCTCAACCTCACTCAATCCACGTCAGCGCATCAGCCAGATCCTGGAGTTCCCGCTGCGACTCAATACCGAACTCACTGCGGAAGAGCGCGAAAAACGCATTATCGCTACTCTGCGTCAGGTGGGATTACTGCGCGATCATGCCGGATATTATCCGCACATGCTGGCACCCGGTCAGAAACAGCGTCTGGGCCTGGCGCGCGCGTTGATCCTGCAACCCAAAGTGATTGTGGCCGATGAAGCGCTGGCCTCACTGGATATGACCATGCGTTCCCAACTGGTGAATCTGATGCTGGAACTGCAGGAGAAACACGGAATCGCCTACATTTATGTCACTCAGCATCTGGGCATGATGAAGCACATCAGCGATAAGGTGCTGGTGATGCATCAGGGCGAAGTGGTCGAGCGCGGCGGCACGGCTGATGTGCTCGCCTCCCCGCTGCACGATCTGACCCGACGCCTGATCAGCAGCCATTTTGGCGAAGCACTGAGTGCCGAAGCCTGGCGGCGCGAGCGCTGATTTTTGCTGCATATCGCGGAAATTGCGGGCCGATTTACCTGATTTATGAGAGACGTGCTAGAATCCGCACGTCGATTAACGTCGGTCGCTTACTTTTTAACCATGCGGCCGCCAACTACAATGACCATAAGGATTACAGCTATGGGTTTTCTTTCCGGTAAGCGCATTCTGATTACTGGCGTTGCCAGTAAACTTTCCATCGCCTACGGTATTGCACAGGCGATGCACAAACAGGGCGCAGAACTGGCTTTCACCTACCAGAACGACAAGTTAAAAGGTCGTGTGGAAGAGTTTGCTAAAGATTTGGGTTCAGACATCGTGCTGCCATGTGACGTAGCCGAAGATGAGAGCATCAAATCGCTGTTCACTGAACTGGCAAAAACCTGGCCGAAATTTGACGGTTTCGTTCACTCTATCGGTTTCGCCCCAGGCGATCAGCTGGTTGGCGATTACGTGAATGCCGTTACACGCGAAGGCTTTAAAATCGCGCATGACATCAGTGCTTACAGCTTCGTCGCGATGGCCAAAGAGTGCCGCGAGATGCTGAATCCAAATTCTGCGCTGCTGACCCTCTCTTACCTGGGTGCTGAACGCGCGATCCCGAACTATAACGTCATGGGTCTGGCGAAAGCGTCGCTGGAAGCTAACGTGCGTTACATGGCAAACGCGATGGGCCCTGAAGGCGTGCGTGTTAACGCCGTTTCTGCCGGTCCAATCCGTACCCTGGCCGCATCAGGCATCAAAGATTTCCGTAAGATGCTGGCACATTGCGAAGCGGTTACCCCGATTCGCCGTACCGTTACCATCGAAGATGTCGGCAATTCAGCAGCATTCCTCTGCTCTGATCTGGCTGGCGGCATCACCGGTGAAGTGGTACACGTTGATGGCGGCTTCAGCATCGCCGCAATGAACGAACTGGAACTGAAATAAGTTCTGCAAGGGCGAGCCTGGCTCGCCCTTCTCAATACGCCCGCCTTGCCCTTCCCGCCTGATTTCGCTGCCGTTATACCGTAACGCTATTAATTATCACCGATCATTCTTTTGCCCCGGACGGCCCATCAGCGACGATAAGCCTGCCCTTCGGTTAATGCACATTTTCAGATTGTGCCGCCTGCATGCCGAACCTGAATTTGTAAAAGGATTGATCATGGAACAACGCCGCTATCCGGGCCATAACCACTGGTTTTACGAGAGCCAGACCAGTCCACGTACCGCTCAGGCCGCACCGCTGGTGCCAGAGGCCGCCCATATCGACGATCGTTTCCTCCTGGGCTGCTATGCCGATAACGCCGTGGTGCAGTCATTGCTGCGCACGAATCAGCCAGCCCTGCTGGCAGCACGCGATCTGGCACAGCTGCTGTTTCCCGATCGCGTTGTTACCTCGCTGACGCACACCTTAACGCTCTACGACCGCCTCAGCACCGCGCTGACCGTGGCGCAGGTCGCAGGTGTACAGCGGTTGTGTAATCACTACTCTGCCCGCCTGAATCCGCTGCCCGGCCCTGACTCTTCGCGCGAGAGTAATAACCGCCTGACCCAGATTACGCAGTATGCGCGCCTGCTGGCGATGCAGCCTGAGCTGATTAACGCCAGTGCGATCACCGCTCTGGATGCCGTAGGCCTGACCGAACCCGATATTGTGACGCTGAATCAGGTGATCGGCTTTGTCAGTTATCAGGCCCGCGTCGTCGCCGGATTACAGGCGCTGCAGGCCCAGCCGGTACGCTGGTTACCGGGCACCACTGCCCCATCCGACGCCGACGCCACCGGTTTTGACCAGCCTGCCCACTGGCAGCCCGTGCTGAAGCCGCTGGAGCTGCGGTATGCCAGTGCCGAGCAGCTCGCTGCCGTTACCCGCTGTCAGTCTTTGCCCGGCATGCAGGATGCGGTATGGCTGCTGGTTCACGACCCGTCGACGCTCTATGGCTGGGCGCAGCTGCGTCAGCATCTCTCGCAGGAAAACACCCTGGCAGAGGCGACCGCCGCCCGTATTCTGGGCAGTCGCTGGGCGTTCCGGCTGCTGGCCGGGAATGAGGTTTTAATTGACGGTGTGGACGGGGTATCTCAAGGTGAAGAGCAGCAGATTATTGCGCTGGCAGCGCAGCTGACCCGCTCTCCTGAGCGATTCAGCGCGGCTCACCTGCAACCGCTGATGGAGGCGGGCTGGGAGCCTGAGGCACTGTTCGCGCTGATTCAGCTTGTCGCGATAGGAAACTGGAACAGTCGCCTGTTTTACGCCCTGGGCGAAGCGCAGTAGCCGGGCTAAACCGGCAACAGACCACGTGCTTCGTCAAAAAAGTGCTGAGCCAGCGGTGTGGCTCGGCCAGGTTCGGCGATGACCAGCGCCGCCTGGCGCGCCATCGGCGGCAGCGTAATGGCGCGCTGCTGTAATCCCTGTAATGAAGCGGGCAGCAGATGACCGACCGGCGACACCAGAAGCCCCAGACCGACCTGTGCACACTGCATCAGCTGCATGACAGAGGCGCTCTCCACGATAACCCGTGGCACCAGCGTCGCTTCGCGAAAAGCCATATCAAGATAACGCCGGAAATAGCGCGTCGGCTCCGCCAGGCAGAGCGGCTGCTGTGCCAGCTCGTCCAGCGTAAGCGGAGTTTCTGCCACCAGCGCCGGGAAATGGTCGGGATGGAATATGGCTTCAACGCCCCGATCGGCCAGCATCTCGGTCTGGAAATGAAGCTCCCGTAGCGTCGCCATTTCGAAAAAGCCAATACCGACATCCACGGTGTGGCTGTTTAACGCTTCCAGCAGCTGGTCAGCACTGAGCACCGCAATGCGATAGTCGAGTTGAGGATAGCGCGCCTGCACGGCTTTCAGCAGAAGCGGCAATGCCACGCTGCACTGCGGCACTACGCCAACCCGCAGCGTACCGTTCACCCCATGTTTCAGCGATTCCACTTCCAGCTTCAGTCCCTGATAGACCGAAACAATTTCCCGCGCCCACGCCAGTACCCGATCGCCCTCTGGCGTAAAACCGGCAAAGTTATTGCTGCGGTTAATCAGCGGCAGGCCCAGTTCGCGCTCAAGATTTTTCAGGCGCATGGAGAGTGTGGGTTGTGTGACAAAACTGGCTTCCGCGGCTCGTCCGAAATGACGTTCCCGCTCCAGGTTACACAGGTAAATAAGTTGTTTAATGTCGATGTTCTTTTACCATCAGTAACTTACAGATTAATATTTTAGAGGGGCATACTTTTATGCACTAAGCGATGGATTAAAATTTAACTACCCTCTTACTGCCATTATTACGTTTATATTATGCCTAATGCAGTCATGCTTCAAACTGGCAGAGACCCGACCCGTCAGACAGTGAGTCAGTAAAGCTCATATCCTGTTCTGCCTGAGCCTGTTGTAAAGCAGAACTTCCGTCTACACTTTCCCGTAGCGCTCATGACATCAGAATAAATTAATTTGAAAACAAGAAGATATGATTCAATTCTGTTTAGCCGCTCTCACAATTGGCGCATCTGTGGATACAAAGAATTTCTCTGCAGTGATTGATTTGTGTCTGATTAGTTAAAATTCGATGAGGTTAAGAATATTTGTGGATGAAGTCGACCAGGCTCAGGTGCGTGAAGAAGCGCATCTTTCCGCATCTCTTGCAGCCCGTAAGCCAAAATTCAAAAGTCTCAAGGATCTCAAGGATTAAGCATGTGATGTAAAGATGAAGCTGTTGTAGCCAGCACTGCGGTCTGTTCAGTTGAGTGCGATGAAGACTATCACAAGTCTCGTCGGGTACAGAGCCAGCTTACAGGCGAATAGCCATCCTGTAGCCCTTCTTAACTCAGGTCTGGCCGAACTTCTGGTCAACAATGCTTTAGACGCGTTCCGGCTCACTACCAGACCTGGAAATGGACACGGTTGCGACCTTTATTTGATAGTCATGGCGGTCTTCTGCTCACACGTGGCGTCAGTCCGGCCCACTATAAAGACCTCTCTGGAGAGACTTAAGCATGCAGAAAGAGGCTAATCAGTCGATATTTCCAGCCAGCGCTGAAAAAGGCGTCCGGTCAGCAACACGGTGTTCACCGGACGGCTTCATTACGCATTAACCGGTTAATTCGGTTACATCGCCATATGCTCGGCAGATTTCAGATGCTGCTCGACTACAGGGGTATGTTCGTCTGCCAGTGTCTTCACATCCGGATCTTTTATCTTCATGGCATCACTCTTCAGCGTCGAAAGCACCATCTTATGGTCCATTACGCCTGCGTTTTCCATATACATTTTATCAAATGCGCCACCGCTCTGCTTTTCCAGTTTATCGGCCATGGCCTTGTGTTTAGCATCCGGCTCAGCAGGCAGTGTCACGCCTTTTTGTTGCGCAACCGCCTTAACTTTTGTCAGAGCGCTACTGTGATCATCGACCATTTTCTGAGCAAAGATTTTGACGTCAGCGCTTTGTGTTTTACTCAGCGCAATTCTGGCTGCGGCAACTTCGTTAATGTTGGCCTGCGCCATATCTTTCAGCGCTTTTTCATCGCCCGCGCTGAGCTTACCTTTGGCAACGGTCTGCTCTGCATTCCCGCCCTGCGGGGCGCTCGTCTCAGTCTGGGCCTGCACGCTGACAGTGCTGAACAGGGTGACGACTGCCGATATAGCCAGCAACCCTTTGAGGGAGTGATTCTTTTTCATTATATTCTCCTTAATATCACGAAGAGATCGATGGCAGATAACGCTCTTTATCATCGACGTGAAATAACAAATGTCATGGTCCATAAAGTGGACCTCCGATTTTAAGAAATCAGTCAGAATGTTGTTCTGCCACTGAATGGCTGTAACTTACGCAAACAGACAATAAAAAAGCAGGCACAAAGTTTCGGACAGAGCACCTTTCAATTAAACCTGACGCCGTTCATCAATTTAAACACGGCCTTCCTGTGTCTTACCCCTTCGACTGACTGAGCCGCCTTTACGGCCGGCCTCAACCGCCCTCTCAGGGTTATTTTTGAAATTTCCACTGCTGGCCTTCCCTCCTTTACTTCCTGCTTCTGCAGCACGCTGTGGATTTTCTGCAAAATTACCTGCCCCGCCCCGATGATTCGTCATATTTTTTCCTCATATATCATTTCAAATAGAGTTTACTCATTAAGCATGGTTGCCTTTGCAGATAATCACAAACATAAACAGTTAATTGCAGCAGAACAAAAACATTAAAAATGTCTTCCGCTCCGCTTATAAAAGAATTTTTATCTATCATAAGCAACAGCTTCGGAATAAAGCTTGTACAAAAAACCCACTCATTGTACAACTTAATTTAAGTTTCTTTTGAGATGATTCTTATGACCCACTCTTCTGTAACCGGCATTTTAATCAGTTATTATCAGTTTATGGGCTGGTATAAGGGGTCTGCAGAAATGCATGAAAACCAGAGCGGGATAATTTCGACAAAGACAAAAAATAAAATACTGGCATGACCGAACGGGCCATTAAATCAATGATTTATTGATTTTTATATGAGCGTTCAAAGATAAGAAGGAACGCTGACGGGCAGGCGATATTCTCTCAGTTCATTTTCCAGTTAATCATTGTGTCATGCCGATGTTAATTATCCATGAGCACATTTAAGCGTGTTTGTGCTACTGATTTGGTGGCAGCATTAACCAGAATATAATGCTTATTATTATCCTGCTATAGCTCAGCTCTTTAACCACACGGTTCATCTGCGCTGGCGGAATGATGCAATCCGGATTTGCGCAATCCTGATACAAGCAGCAGAGATAATTGTCTGGCTTAATTAAGTATGCCCTTTGATTTTACTGGCCTGGTAAAGATGGCGTTCAGCGCCAGACAGAGTAACCCGGCTCCCACCGGCAATAAAAAATCATAGCTGAGCAATCTGTAAAGCCCTATACCGGCAATTCCGCCAACCAGAAACGAGAGCAGTGTCAGGCAGTGCAGCCGCAGCCGCCCCAGCCAGATCGGTGCATCTTTCGGTGATACTTTGCGCCGCAGCACCTCAAACAGCATCGCCAGCTCGATTCCAATATCGGTCGCCGTACCGGAGACATGAGTGGTGCGAACGCGGGCATTGGAGATGCGCGTTACCACCGCATTCTGCAGCCCCATCAAAAAACTCAGACTCAGGATCAAGACTACACCGGGCGACAGCGGCGGAAAGTGATTCTCAATTATGCCCAGCGTAATCAGCGCGATGCCCTCAATCAGGATAACGAAGGCATAGATAGTACGGATATTCCTGCGGTGCCCGGCATTAATCATCAGCGTTGAAAAAACGGAGCCCGCAATAAACAGCAGGACGATAGACAGAAAAAACAGGCCCGGCCCGAGACTGGCTTTTGCCAGATGATCGGAAAGCAGCGAGACATTTCCGGTCATGTTAGCTGAAAAGAAACCGACAATTTCAAAGGCGGCGGTATTGAGCGCGCCTGCAGCAGCGGCAAGCGTGCAGGCCAGTCGGGTATCGGCGCTGTTGCTGCGGGCACTTTCTGTGCTGATTAGCATGACAACCCCGTATTCAGTGAAAAGCTGTATAATCCGCTCATTCTGCCGCCGTCACAAGGCGCGGAATCAAACATGCTCTTCTCTGCCTGACGAGACGCATCACAGCATCCCGCGCTGCATAGACGCAGCGCGGATGAAACCAGTTAGCTGTTTGCCAGACGGAAGGTGGAGACCGACTGCGTCAGGTACTGCACCTGCTCCTCCAGCGAGGCCGACGCCGCCGCAGATTCCTGAACCAGCGCCGAGTTCTGCTGGGTGACGCTGTCCATCTCGGTGACCGCCTGTTCAATCTGACCGATGCCGCGACTCTGTTCATCAGATGCGGTAGAGATGTGCTCCATCAGCAGATTCACGCGGCTGACTGAGGAGATAATCGCGCTCATCGCTTCGCCCGTCCGGCTGACCTGATCGGAACCGGCGTGGATGATGGAGACAGATTCTGCAATCAGCCCCTCAATCTCTTTGGCTGCGGTAGCACTGCGCTGGGCCAGATTACGCACTTCCCCTGCGACTACCGCAAAGCCACGTCCCTGCTCACCCGCACGGGCGGCTTCGACGGCCGCATTCAGCGCCAGAATGTTCGTCTGGAAAGCGATACTGTCGATAACGGTCGTGATCTCTTCAATCTTCTTCGAGCTGGCGTTAATCAGCGCCATCGATGTCACCACTTCCTGCGAGACTTTTTCGCCGCTTTCCGCATTTTTCACCGCTTCACTGGTCAGACGACAGGCTTCAAAGACGTTTTCAGTGTTCTGTTTCACCGTTGCGCCCAGCTGCTCCATGCTGGCTGCGGTTTCCGTCAGCGCGGCGGCCTGCTGTTCGGTGCGCGAGGCGAGATCGATGTTACCCGCCGCAATTTCCTGCGAGGCGGTAGAGACTGAGCGGGTTGAATCCCGCACCTGCAGAATAATGGCAGTCAGCGCGCTGCGCATCTGCTCCAGCGAACCCATCAGCATCTGAATTTCACTGCGTGAACCCGGTTTCACTGGCACTGTGGCATCCAGAACGCCTGCCGCAATAAGCTTACAGTGTTCCTGCGCATCATTGATTGGCGAAAGCACATAGCGCTTCATGAAGATGTAAATGGCGATGACGATGCCAAAAAAAAGCACGCCAAAGAGACCCAGCAGGGTAACACCCGAGGTGAAGTGACTCTGTGCGTCGCTGTTGAGCTTTTTGGCGTAGGTTTCGTGCTGCGCCAGAACACGGTCCAGAATGATTTCATACTGACGATCAAGGCGAACCACGGTGGCAATCTGATTTTTAAAGCGCACCTGATCGTGCGCCTCTGCCGCCTCGATCAACGGCTGTAAACCCTGCTGACGATAGGCCTGATAAGCCTGGCTATAGGCGTCGGCTTCCGCCTCTTCGCCCGGCAGACGCGGCGCGTTCATGTAGGCCTGGAATGCGGCATCCGCTTTACCCGCCACGGTCCGCACGCTGTCCAGCGTGGCGGGATTGCTGGCGTCACTGCCCTCAATCTCCTTCATGTACTCCATCAGACGGACACGCAGCGTACGGCTATGGTTGATCGGGTCAATCACCGAAAGCACCACGCGGATCTCTTTGTTGACCGCATTCAAAGAATGATTGCTCTGAATCAGCAGCCAGGTACTGATTGCCACGCTGGTAAGAAACAACGCCAGCAGGAAGGTGAAGATAATCAGGGAGGACTTTTTTAACGACATCGCGAAGTTCCGATAATAAGGAGGATGAGTCGCTATATCGGCAGAAAGATGCGGCCCATTAGGGCTGGGCTTTTTTTAGTTACAATAAGCGGGACGGCAGCGATCTGCATATCTGCAGGAAGAGGTGCTAACCGCCCGCGAGCGCCGGACGGTTAGCGAAGTAATCACGTCTGAAGAGAACTGTCGTTACGCGACGCCCAGCGCCATTTTCACTTCGTTAGCGATCTTCTCAACCTGCGGGCCGTAGATCACCTGAATGTCATGCTCGCTGACGCGATTTACCCCGTTAGCACCGGTGCTCATCAATGTCTGATCGACCACCTGATTCATCTCTTTGACCCTTACCCGCAAACGGGTAAAGCAGCAATCGACATCTTCAATATTGGCCTGCCCGCCCAGCCCGCTGATGATCACCTGTGTCCGCTCATCCGCAGCGACCTGCTGCGGTTTCTCTTCCTCCGACTCGCGGCCCGGCGTCTCGACATGCATCCGGGTGATCACCAGCCGGAATGCGTAGTAGTAGATCGGCGCGTAGATGATCCCCAGCGCCAGCGTCCACCACCAGTGGGTTTTCGCGCCGCCCAGCATGCCAAACACCACCAGATCGATGACACCACCCTGCACATTGCCGATCATCAGATGCAGCATCGACATCAGCATAAACGACAGGCCGGTCAGGAAAGCATGCAGCAGGTAGAGCACCGGCGAGACAAAGATAAAGCAGAACTCCAGCGGCTCGGTAATCCCGGTGGTAAATGAGGTCAGTGCGCCCGCCATCACCAGTGCTTTGACACGCTGTTTATGTTCGGGCCGCGCGGTGTGGTAGATCGCCAGCGCCGCAGCGGGCAGACCAAACATCATCACCGGAATCTTGCCCTGTGCCAGAAACTGCGTGGCGGTGCGCAGCGTCTCATCGGGGATAGAACCCGGATGAGTCAGCGAGGCATTAAAGATGTTGAGCGCGCCGACAACGGTCTGACCATCGACCACCGCCATGCCGCCAATCGGCGTAAAGCGCACGGTTTCATTCAGGATGTGATGCAGACCGGTGGGGATCAGGATGCGCTCAAAGGCACCCAGCAAAAATGCGCCGTACTGCCCGCTTTTGCCAATCATCTGACCTATCCAGGCGATACCGTCACCAATAGTCGGCCAGATCAGGGCCAGTAGTACCCCAACCAGCGGCAGACAGACCACGGTAACGATCGGCACAAAACGCCGTCCGCCAAAGAAGCTGATCGCCGTGGGCAATTGCTGGGTATAGAAGCGATTATGCAGTACCACCGTGATCAGACCGGCAATCACCCCGCCCAGCACGCTCATGTTGTAGGTAAAGACGCCCAGCATGTTGATATATTCCGCTGAGGTCATCATGGCGGTGGTCTGATCCATCCCCGCCTGCTGCAGTGCTGCCGGTGTGGTGGTGGCGGCGGTGATCCCTTTGGCCGCCAGCGTCGCGCTGATACCGACGTTCATCACGATATAGCCAATCACCGCGGCAAAGGCAGCGGTAGGTTTTTCCGCTTTCGCCAGTCCGATGGCACTCGCTACTGCAAAGAAGACTGGCAGGTTAGCAAACAGCGCCCCGGCGACTTTGCGGATAAACCCAATGATTAACTGCGGCACCTGCATCTGCGCAAAGGCCTCGCCGGTCACCGCCGGGTTCTGCATCGCTGCCGCCAGCCCGAGGAAAATACCGGCGGCAGCGATGACCGAGATTGGCATCATCAACGCTTTGCCGAACGCATGAATCTGGCTGGTCAGCTGTTTCATAGATTTGTGCCCTCTCTGAGAGTGAACAGCAAGTATTAGCGCGTTGTGGTGAGAACTCCCGTTATCAGCCAGTTAAAGGCGAGTAAAATCTGACCACCATCACAAATCTGGCCGATGCACGATAAACGCCAGCTATCGCACCATTAAGTCAATCAATTAGACAAGGTATGAGGATATCTGCAGACTTTGTTTCACCATCAGGCTATAACCTGATAACAAACACCAAACAATAATTCCTACTATAAAAAGCCTGCACTCAATATGAAATTTAAACGCCAAATCAAACCCTACCGCGCGGCTGCGGGCGGCTGGGGTTCACTGGAAGCCACCACGCGTTTCGTTCTTGACAGCAAAGCGGCACTGAAAAATATGCGCAACCTGATGCGCATGAATAAAGCACGCGGTTTTGACTGTCCGGGCTGCGCATGGGGTGATGACAATAAAAGTACCTTCAGCTTCTGCGAAAACGGAGCTAAAGCGGTGACCTGGGAAGCAACACGCCGCATGGTCGACAGCGATTTTTTCGCGAAGCACAGCGTGACAACGCTCTATACCCAGAGTGACTACTTCCTGGAGTATCAGGGGCGTCTGACCCATCCACTGCGCTATAACGCGGAAACCGACCACTACGAGCCCATCAGCTGGGATGATGCGTTTGCGCTGATCGCGCAGCACATTAAGGCGATGGACCATCCGGACCAGATGGAGCTTTACACCTCTGGTCGCGCCAGCAATGAAGCCTCCTGGCTTTATCAGCTGTTTGGCCGCCTGATGGGCACCAATAACTTCCCTGACTGCTCCAACATGTGCCACGAAGCCAGCGGCACTGGTCTGAAGCGCAGCATTGGCGTCGGCAAAGGCACCATTCGCCTGGATGATTTCGACCACGCTGATGCCATTTTTGTCTTCGGGCAGAACCCTGGCACCAACCATCCGCGTATGCTGCACAGCCTGCGTCACGCTGCCGATCACGGCGCGAAGATCGTCACGTTTAATACCCTGCGCGAGCGCGGTCTGGAACGTTTTGCCGATCCGCAGAAACCGCTGGAAGTGGTGACCTCGAAAGCGGGCAATATCAGCTCCTCTTATTACCAGCCGAACCTTGGCGGTGATATGGCAGCGGTGCGGGGCATGGTCAAATCCCTGCTGGAAACCCATCGCGCGCGTCTGGCAGCTGGTGAAAGTGGCCTGTTTGATCAGACGTTTATTAATGCCAAAACCAACGGTATTGAGGCCTATCTCGACGCCGTGGATAACACCAGCTGGATGCAGATTGTGGCGCAGTCTGGTCTGACTCAGGCGCAAATCCGCGAAGCTGCGGCGATCTACCAGAGCGCTGACCGCGTGATCTGTACCTGGGCGATGGGCATTACCCAGCATAAACACTCGGTCGACACGGTGCGCGAAATCACCAACCTGCAGCTGCTGTTTGGGCAGCTGGGCAAAAAAGGTGCAGGCCTCTGCCCGGTTCGCGGTCACAGCAATGTGCAGGGCAACCGTACCATGGGTATTGATGAGAAACCGGCTAAAGCCTTCCTGGATGCGCTGGGTAATCATTTTGGTTTCGAGCCACCGCGTGCGCCAGGCCACAACACCGTTGAAGCGCTGAACGCGATGCTGCGTGATGAAGTCAAAGTGCTGATCGCGCTGGGTGGCAATCTGGCTGCGGCTGCGCCCGATTCACCCCGCACCGAAGAGGCGCTGTCACGCTGTGGTCTGACCGTACATATCAGCACCAAACTGAACCGCAGCCATCTGGTGCCGGGACACGAAGGGCTGATTCTGCCAACGCTGGGGCGCACCGAGCGCGATATCCAGGCGACCGGCAATCAGTTTATCACCGTGGAAGACTCCTTCAGCATGGTTCACGCCTCTGAAGGGATCGGTATTCCGCTGGCGGAAACGCAGCGTTCAGAAACCTCGATTGTTGCGGGTATCGCCCAGGCGGTGCTGGGCGATGAGAAAGTGAAATGGCGCGAGCTGGCGGGTGATTACAACCTGATCCGTGAGCACATTGCCGCGACGATTCCGGGCTTTGCCGACTTCAACGCCAAATGCGATATCCCGGGTGGTTTCTATCTGGGCAATGCAGCAGCGGAATTGCGCTTTAATACGCCAAGCCAGAAAGCGGAGTTCAACGCCTCAGCGCTGCCGACCTCGCTGTTCCCGACGCTGGATCAGGATGTGCCGTTCACGCTGCAGACGCTGCGTTCCCATGACCAGTACAACACCACTATTTACGGTCTTGATGATCGTTACCGTGGCGTGTTTGGTCAGCGTGAAGTGGTGTTCATCAACCCGGACGATATGGCAGATCTGGGCTTCACCGAAGGCCAGAATGTTGATATCGAAACGCTGTGGAATGATGGCATCACCCGTCGTGTCAGCGGCTTCAAACTGGTTCCCTACAATATTCCGCGCGGTAACCTGGCGGCTTATTACCCCGAAACCAACCCGTTGGTGCCGCTGAACAGCTTTGGCGATGACAGCGGTACACCGACCTCTAAATCGGTGCCGGTAAAGCTGGAACGCTCTGAGGCACTGGCCGATCAGCGCATCGCCTGATAGCGCCTTCGCCACTCCCTGAAAAGCCGGTTCGTCCGGCTTTTTGCCTTGCCGCGCGGCGTCGATTCGCGTAAAACTGTCAGCCGCAATCAGCCAACGAAACGTAAAAATTATGTTCCAGGATAACCCGCTGCTCGCGCAGCTGAAAGAGAAGCTCCATTCGCAAACGCCTCGTGCTGAAGGCGTCGTTAAAGGCACCGAAAAAGGCTTCGGCTTTCTGGAAGTCGATGCGCAAAAAAGTTACTTCATCCCGCCACCGCAGATGAAGAAAGTGATGCATGGCGATCGTATCACCGCCGTGATCCACAGTGATAAAGATCGCGAAAGCGCTGAGCCGGAAACCCTGATTGAACCGTTCCTGAGCCGCTTTGTTGGCCGGGTGCAGAAGAAAGACGATCGCCTGTCGATTGTGCCGGATCATCCCCTGCTGAAAGATGCCATTCAGTGTCGCCCTGCACGCGATGTCAGCCATGCATTTGAAAATGGCGACTGGGCTGTGGCGGAAATGCGTCGCCATCCACTCAAGGGCGATCGCGGCTTTTATGCCGAACTTACCGATTTTATTGTCAAAGCCGATGACCATCTGGCGCCGTGGTGGGTGACGCTGTCGCGTCATAACCTTGAGCGTGAAGCGCCCGATGTCAGCTTTGGCGAGATGATGGATGAAAATCTGACGCGTGAAGATCTGACCGCGCTGGATTTCGTCACCATCGACAGCGCCAGCACCCAGGATATGGATGATGCGCTCTATGTGGAAGCGCACGATGATGGCACGCTGCGTCTGACCATCGCCATCGCCGATCCGACTGCCTATGTGGCGGAAGGCAGTCAGCTCGATAAGCTGGCGGCACAGCGTGCGTTCACCAACTACCTGCCGGGCTTTAACATCCCGATGCTGCCGCGCGAACTCTCTGATGATGTCTGCTCGCTGCGTCCGAATGTGCGCCGTCCGGCGCTGGCCTGCCGCGTTACGGTGGCCGCCGATGGCACCTTAAGTGATGACGTTGAGTTCTTTGCTGCCTGGATTGAGTCCAAAGCCAAACTGGCCTACGACGACGTCTCTGACTGGCTGGAAAACAGCGGCACCTGGCAGCCGGAGAGTGAGGCAATTGCGGAACAGATTCGTCTGCTGCACCGTCTCTGCCTGGCGCGCAGCGAGTGGCGCCAGACCCACGCGCTGGTGTTTAAAGATCGCCCGGATTACCGCTTCCTGCTGGGTGAAAAAGGCGAAGTGCTGGAGATCGTGGCTGAACCTCGCCGCATCGCTAACCGCATCGTTGAAGAGTCCATGATTCTGGCAAACGTCTGTGCGGCGAAAGTGCTGCGTGACCGTCTCGGCTTTGGTATCTACAACGTCCATGCCGGTTTCGACGCCACCAATGCTGAGCAGGCTGCCGCCGTGCTGGCCAATCACGGTATTTCCGTGGATGCACAGGCGATCACCACGCTGGATGGTTTCCGCGTGCTGCGTCGTGAGCTTGATGCCCAGCCGACCCAGTTCCTCGACAGCCGCATCCGTCGTTTCCAGACCTTCGCGGAGATCAGCACTGAGCCTGGCCCCCACTTTGGCCTGGGTCTGGAGGCATACGCCACCTGGACCTCACCGATTCGTAAGTTCGGCGACATGATCAACCATCGTCTGCTGAAGGCGATTATTCGCGGTGAGACTATTGCCCGCCCGGATGATGCAGTAACGGTGACGATGAGTGAGCGCCGCCGCCTGAACCGGATGGCGGAACGTGATGTTGGCGACTGGCTCTACGCCCGTTATCTGGCCCCGTTTGCGGCCACTGACCGTCGCTTCAGCGCTGAGATTATTGATGTTTCGCGTGGCGGTATGCGCGTTCGCCTGGTCGAGTTTGGCGCCGTCGCCTTTATCCCGGCACCGTTCATTCACGCAGTGCGTGATGAGCTGGTCCTCAGCCAGGAAAATGGCAGCGTACAGATCAAAGGTGAAGTGGTTTACCGCGTCACTGACGTCATTGATGTCACCATCGCCGAAGTCCGTATGGAAACCCGCAGCGTTGTGGCCCGTCCCGCCGTCTGAACACGGTGTGTTTAAGCGATAAATCTGGCGGGATAACCTGGTTATCCCGCCTGTTTCTACCCTACCTGCGTTGCAAAAACGTTAAATTTGTACCCCGCTTCACACTTCTCCACTGATTAACTTTCACTTACATTCCATTACATTAAGTTTAACTCGTTGTTTTCGATCGCTTTCCTCTCGGTCCCTACAAGGAGTTAGTCATGAAAAACGTCAAAACCAGTGTGATCTGGTTAGTAGTGGCGTTAATCGGCGCGGGCGCTTTCGCCATGCTGGCCCTCAGCCGCGGCGAACACGTCAACGCAGTCTGGCTGGTGATAGCCGCTGTCGCCTGTTACAGCATCGCTTATCGCTTCTACAGCCTGTTTATCGCCCGCAATATCTTCGAACTGGACGATCGCCGGATGACCCCCGCCGAGCGGCTGAGCGACGGACTCGATTATGTCCCGACCAATAAATGGGTGCTGTTTGGTCATCACTTTGCGGCTATTGCCGGTGCCGGTCCGCTGGTCGGCCCGATTCTGGCGGCGCAGATGGGATTTCTGCCGGGAACCATCTGGATTCTGGTTGGAGTCATGCTGGCGGGCGCGGTTCAGGATTTCCTGATCCTGTTTATCTCAACCCGCCGTGATGGCCGCTCTCTGGGCGAGATGGCGCGGCAGGAGCTGGGTGCGTTTGCCGGTGTGGTGACGATGCTTGGCGCGCTGGGTGTGATGATCATTATCCTGTCGGCGCTGGCGCTGGTTGTCGTGAAGGCGCTGGCGAACAGCCCATGGGGCCTGTTTACCATTGCAGCCACCATTCCCATTGCGCTGTTTATGGGCGTCTACATGCGCTTTATCCGGCCCGGTAAAATCGCCGAAGTGTCACTGATTGGCTTTGTGCTGATGATGGCGGCGATTATTTATGGCGGCGACGTCGCACAGCATCCTTACTGGGGGCCCTTCTTTACCCTGAAAGGCACCTCACTGACCTGGGTACTGGTGATTTACGGCTTTATTGCTTCTGTGCTGCCGGTCTGGCTGCTGCTGGCACCCCGCGACTACCTTTCGACCTTTCTTAAAATCGGCGTGATTGTCGGGCTGGCAGTGGGCATCGTTTTTGCCATGCCTGAGATGAAAATGCCAGCGGTGACCAAATTTATCGACGGCACCGGCCCGGTCTTCTCCGGTGCGATGTTCCCGTTCCTGTTTATTACCATTGCCTGCGGTGCGATCTCCGGCTTCCATGCACTGGTCTCCAGCGGCACAACGCCGAAGCTGGTAGAGCGGGAAAGTCATATCCGCTTTATTGGCTATGGTGCGATGCTGATGGAGTCATTTGTGGCGATCATGGCGCTGATTTGTGCCTCGGTGCTGGATCCGGGCGTCTACTTTGCCATGAACTCACCCGCTGCACTGATTGGCACCACCGTTGAAAGCGCTTCACAGGTGATCAATGGCTGGGGCTTTGTCGTGACGCCTGAAATGCTGAGCGGGATTGCGCGGGACGTGGGTGAAGGCTCGATTCTCTCCCGCGCAGGCGGCGCGCCTACTTTCGCGGTCGGCATGGCCCACATCATTACCGAGATCTTTAACAGCCGGGCGATGATGGCCTTCTGGTATCACTTTGCCATTCTGTTCGAAGCGCTGTTCATCCTGACCGCCGTGGATGCGGGTACCCGCGCCTGCCGTTTTATGGTGCAGGATCTGGTGGGAACCGTGGTGCCTTCTCTGGCGAACAACCGATCCTGGCTGGGGAATATGGCGGGTACCACCGTCGCAGTCGCGGGCTGGGGCTTCTTTGTCTATCAGGGCGTGGTCGATCCACTGGGCGGCATTAACACCCTGTGGCCACTGTTCGGCATCGGCAACCAGATGCTGGCGTCGATGGCATTGATTCTCGGCACCGTGGTGCTGTTTAAAATGAAAAAGCAGCGCTACGCCTGGGTGACTATTCTGCCCACCGTCTGGCTGTTTATCACTTCGATGACCGCGGGCTGGCAGAAAATTTTCCATGAAAAACCCTCTATTGGCTTCCTGGCCCAGGCGAGTAAGTTCCGCAAAGGGCTGGATGAAGGGGTGATCATTGCGCCAGCAAAAAGCGTGGCGGATATGCAGACCATTGTGTTCAGCAATCAGATCAATGCGGCGCTGTGCGCTTTCTTTATGCTGGTGGCGGTCACGATGCTGGTCGCCGCGTTCTTTGTGATTCGTCGTGCGCTGAACAGTGCGGTGCCGACCACCAGCGAGACGCCTGCGGCGCTGCGTAACAAGGTGGTACGTCATGTCTGATGCCATTCATCAGGGCCATCGTCCACAGGGTGAGTGGCAGATTATTCGCTGCCACCTGACGGCTTCGCCGATGCCGCAGGCACTCAGCTGGCGGGGATTCTGGCGCGGTCTGCAACAGTGCTTCCGCTTAATGGTCGGGGTCCAGGATTATCAAAAATATCTGCAGCATATGCGTCTGCATCATCCCGACCAGCCGCCGATGAATGAGCGTGATTTCCACCGCTACTGCCTGGATGCCCGCTTCCCCAGCCAGGCGGGTAAACTGGGTAAATGTCCCTGCTGACCGCACGCTACAGCCCCGCGTCGTCGGGGCTTTTTTGTGCCATTCTTATCTGGATGGGAAAATATATTTGGTTTGCATCTTGTGCTGGCGTCAGATGATGAATACTGTTGCTAAAATAATGAGATAACGCCTGCATAGCACTTCCCGGAGGAAGTTTCCATGACCGATGAACACGGGCAAACGTTGTTGTACACTCTTTTTGGTACAACCAGCCCTCATTGGCGTCTGACCGCGGACAGCGATGCGTTGCATTTTGCCGAAGATGAGTCATCACAAACCAATATTGCCCTGCCGCTGACCCCCGGTCAGGCCGCCATGATCCGCGCGATGCCGGTCATCACCTCAAGCATCAATCTGACTATGACCCTACAGGGCATTGACGTGCCGATGCATTTTGTCGGACGTAAAGTGAATCAGGCTTCATGGGCTGGCACCGCCTCTGCCTGGGGTGATACGTCTGCGGTTGCCCGCGATTTAACTCTCGGGCTTTCATTCGCTGAACAGGTGGTTTCTGAAGCTAATTCGGTGATTGTCATCCTCGATCAGCGCGGCAATATTCAGCGTTTTAACCGCCTGAGTGAAGAATATACCGGCCTGAATGAGCACGAGGTTATTGGCCGTAACGTCTTTCAGCTTTTTATGACCAAACAGGAAGCCTCACAGTCACGACGCAACATTGCGGGCTTCTTCCGCGACGGCAACTCTTATGAGGTTGAGCGTTGGGTTAAAACCAAAAAAGGTCAGCGACTGTTTCTGTTTCGTAATAAGTTTGTTCACAGCGGCAGTGGAAAAAATGAAATTTTCCTCATCTGTTCTGGCACAGACATCACCGAGGAACGACGCGCCCAGGAACGTCTGCGGGTACTGGCAAACACCGATACGGTGACCGGTTTACCCAATCGCAACGCCATTCATCAACAGATTAGCCTGGCGCTGGAGCGATCTGAAGGTGATGAGACCGGCGTGGTCTATCTTGATCTCGATAATTTTAAGAAAGTGAACGACGCCTACGGTCATATGTTCGGCGATCAGTTATTGCAGGCAGTATCACTGGCCATCCTCAGCTGTCTGGGTAAAGACCAGACTCTGGGCCGTCTGGGTGGCGACGAATTTGTGGTGCTGGCTGAGCACACCAGCCAGGCGGCACTGGAAGCGATGTCTTCCCGCATTCTTGAGCGGCTGCGTCAGCCGTTCCGTATCGGGCTAATCGAAGTTTACAGCGGTTGTTCTATTGGCATCGCTTTCGCGCCGCTGCATGGCGACGATCGCGAGAGCCTGATTCGCAACGCGGACACCGCGATGTATCACGCCAAAGAGAATGGGCGCGGCAAGTTCTGCGTGTTTGCGGCTGAGATGAACCAGCGCGTCTTCGAGTATCTGTGGCTGGATACTAACCTGCGCAAGGCGCTGGAACTGGATCATCTGCTGGTGCACTACCAGCCAAAAATCGACAGCGATGGCCAGGTCCGCAGCGCCGAAGCACTGGTGCGCTGGAACTCACCAGAGCGTGGTCTGGTCTCGCCTGCTGACTTTATTCCCTATGCTGAAGAGTCAGGGCTGATTGTGCCGCTGGGACGCTGGGTCATGCTCAACGTGCTGAAGCAGATTATCGCCTGGCGTGAGCAGGGCATTTTTCTGCGCGTCGCCGTCAACGTTTCGGCCCGCCAGCTGATTGATCAGAGCATCTACACTGACCTGAAACAGGCGCTGCACGAAGCTCATGTCACCGACTGCCCCATCGATATTGAGCTGACCGAAAGCTGCCTGATTGAGAATGAAACTGAAGCGCTGAAGCTGATGAAGCAGTTTCAGGAACTGGGCGCACAGGTGCACCTGGATGACTTTGGCACCGGTTACTCTTCGCTTTCTCAGCTGGCACGCGTGCCAATCAATGCCATCAAACTCGACCAGAGCTTTATCCGCGACATTAACAAGCAGCCGGTTTCACAGTCGCTGGTGCGCGCTATCGTCGCCGTTGCCAAGGCGCTCGATTTGCAGGTAATCGCTGAGGGTATTGAGAACCCGGATGAAGAGAAGTTTGTCCTCAAAAGTGGTGTCGATGGGCGTCAGGGTTACTATTACGCAAAACCAATGCCCGCGGAACAATTTGGGCATTGGCTGGCTAAGCATCCTGCCCGCGTTTAACGCTGGTTAAGATTAACCCGCTTTACGCAGTGATGCGCTGTGGCGGTTTTGTAACTGTACCAGGCGTTCCATGTAAGCAATGTCTTTGGGTTCGATAGTGAAGGCATAATCAACCCAATCCTCAGTGATATCCATCAGCTCAGCGCGTGACAGTTGCAGCACGCGCTGACGCGCTTTCAGCATTGCCCGTACGCCATTGAGCTTAGGCCGTAACGTATCGATAAAGGTGCGTGTGGCACGATAGCTGTCGCCAGGCTGGAAGACTTTATCCACCAGTCCGCGCGTCTCATACCACTCCGCGCTATGGGACTCCCCTTCACAGATTAACTCCTCTGCCAGTTTCATGCCGGAACGACGCGCCACCAGCGAATAGCCGCCCATGCCAGGAAACAGGTTAAAGGCAATTTCCGGGAAGCCCATCCGTGCGTTGTTCTGCGCCAGAATGAAGTGATGCGCCAGCGCCGCTTCAAATCCGCCGCCCAGCGCACTGCCTTCAATCATCGCCAGCGTCACCGCGCCGGTATCGAAACCGCGTGCGGCCGAATGGATACAATCCACACAGGCACGGGCATAGGCTCGCAGCGCCTCACGGCGGTTATTGCGAATGCACTCGACGAAGAAACGCAGATCGCCCCCGGCGTTAAACATCTGCGGCACCAGTGAGCCGGTGACCCAGAAATCAATTGGCAGACCGGAGCGCTGAGCGGCATAGCTCAGATTCATGATCTCCTCAATCAGTTCGTGGTTGAAGCTCGGACGGGGCTGAGCACGCAGCATCATCCACATGGTACGACGCCCTTCTTCGTAATAGGCGACTAACTGCGTGGTATTGCCGACTTCGGTAAATAATCTGCACGTTGCTTGGTTAATAACTGTCATTGTCTCATCCTCTGTTTATATTTTGATGCGTTAAATACGCCACATCAGCGTAATGCAGAGTGAGGCCAGACCAAATGAGAGATTGATTTACAACATAAAATCCAGAGTGATCCCCGACTGGCGCGTCGGGGATTGATTAGGCGGGTTACTTAATAGCGGCACGCTGTCCGACGGCAACATGAAGACGCTTAAGACGTTTTGAATAGATGGCAGTGATGATGGGCACCAGCACAGAGGTCACAATCACGGAAGTGGCCACCAGCGCCGTGGCCGCCGGGGCAACCGGTTTAAACTGCGGCAGCATTTCGGCAATCAGCACCGGTGTAGCCACCGCCGCGCCTGCCGTACTGGATGCGGCCACGCCCGCCGTGCCATCCCCCCCACCAATCAGCCGATCGGCCAGAATAAGCGGGATGCCGGTGATGATGATAACTGCCACGCCCAACATGATGCCCAGCAGGCCGGTTTCCGCAATGACACCCAGGTTAATGGTGTTGCCCAGTGCAAAAGCGAAGAAGGGAATCAGCGTATGTACCGCTTTTCCGAAGAAGTCGCGCAACTCCGGATCAAGATTCCCTAATGCAAACCCCACCACAAACGGCAGGACCGCGCCGACAAACACGTGCGGCTCGAATGACGCGATACCGGCGGTGCCCAGAATCACCATGGTCATTAATGGCCCGGACTCCAGCGACATCAGCACAAAGGCACCGGCTTCCTCTTTAGAACCGTACTGTTGCATGATGGAGGCATAAAGACCGCCATTGGTCATATCCATCGCGGCGACCAGCGCCAGCGTCGATAAGCCGGCAAACATCCCCACTTCTACGCCATTTACCGGCATCACTCGTGAGGCGATTGCGGCCACCACCCATGCCACGGCAATTTTGGTGAGCACCAGCGTGCCGGATTTGCGTAGTACCGTTCCGGTGGCGCTGAGTTTTATCGACGCTCCCATGCAGAAGAACCAGACGGCCAGAATGGGCACGGTGCCGGTCATCAGACCGTTGGTGAAAGAACCGAAATATTTCCCGGCCCCCGGTGAGAACGTATGGCAGAGTGCGCCGATAAACAGCGGAATGAGCATCATGCCGCCCGGAATTTTATCTATTGCCCGTTTGATGTGCATATACATGTCACCTTTGCTATGCCAGAGGGTGCCCGAAGGCGATGCAGGCAAAGTAGTGACTTGAGGTAATCAAAACAGTGATCGACTCGATAAAATGAAACGCTGTTTTATTTTTAATGATAAGTTGTTTTGTTAATTATGACGGGGATCGCCATACAAGTCTCAAAAGAGACTAATAAAAAGCGGGACGCTATTGCGTCCCGCCTGTTATTTTTGCCCGTACCAGGCATTCTCGCCATGCTTTCGCAGATAGTGCAGGTCAAGCAGCGTCTGGTTAATCGGCGGCAGGTCTGGTGTCAACTGCCGGCTGAACAGGCCCATATAGGCCACCTCCTCCAGCACTACCGCGCTATGCACGGCCGCATGGGCGTCTTTGCCCCAGGCAAACGGGCCGTGCGAGTTGACCAGCACCCCAGGAATTGCCGAAGGTGACAATCCGCGCTGCGCATAGGTTTCGATAATCACTTCCCCCGTATTCCACTCGTACTCGTGCTGAATCTCTTCGTTGCGCATTGCGCGGGTACAGGGGATCTCGCCATAGAAATCGTCAGCGTGGGTGGTTCCCCAGGCAGGAATCGGTCGTCCAGCCTGCGCCCAGATGGTCGCATGCCGCGAATGAGTATGGACAATGCCACCGACTTCTGGCCAGGCGAGATAGAGCGCACGGTGTGTCGCCGTGTCCGATGAAGGGCGTTTATCCCCTTCCACTACCTCGCCACTCGCCAGATCGACGACCACCATGTCGTCGCGCTTCATCACGTCATAGCTTACGCCAGACGGTTTAATCACCAGCAAACCCTGTTCACGATCAACCGCGCTGACATTGCCCCAGGTGAAGGTCACCAGGTTGTATTTAGGTAGATCCAGATTCGCTTCCAGAACCTGTTGTTTAAGGTGTTCCAGCATGCCTTTTCTCCTGCTGACAATCGTCCCTGAATTTTGCGGAGTCAGACGCCAAAGGGTTATGGAGCAAATGGCTATAAACGCAGAAGGAATGGCTGTGAATGCAAAAATGTGTCGTGATTTCAGAATTTTCTATCTTCGGAATTTATCCAGAATGCTTAGAATCTTCTCAGGCAATGCCTGGACCTGTCCGGTCCGGCATTGTGCCTCACCCGCTACAAACGGTTTGTCCATGGTGATCACATTTCGATGCCGTCACGGACGCGGCAATGATGCGACACAAGCGGGCTGAGGAAATATCGGAGCTATACTAAGAGTGTTGCCTCTGTGAGCACATCAAAGGAGAAGTGTATGACAACAACAATGAAACGAATCACTGCCGTTGTACTGGCGACCACGTTAGCTGTTGCACTGAGCGGCTGTTCTAACTGGTCTAAGCGTGACCGCAATACCGCCATTGGTGCGGGCGCGGGTGCGATTGGGGGTTCAGTATTGACCAATGGTAGCGCACTCGGCACAGTCGGCGGCGCCGCTGTCGGTGGTATTATTGGTCATCAGGTCCACTAAGGACCTTATTAAAAGAATAATCGGCTACGCTAAGCATCTGCATGACAATCGGGCTACTCTGGTAGCCCGATTTTTTTATTCATCCGCCCGCCAGTTTGACCTTCATCCCTTTGGCTTCCAGCAGGGTTTTCAGCAAGTCGCGTTTATCGCCCTGAATTTCAATAACGCCCTCTTTTACCGAACCGCCACAGCCACACTTCTTTTTCAGTTCTGCCGCCAGCAGCGTCAGAGCCGCATCATCCAGGTCGATGCCGGTGATCAGGCAGACGCCTTTGCCTTTGCGTCCGCTGGTCTGACGCTGGATCCGCACAACACCATCCCCTTTTGGCCGCTCTGCTTTTGGCTCCGGCTGCGTGATGCGCCCGCTGTCGGTTGAATAAACCAGTGGATTGTCATTCGCCATTATTGTGTCTCCAGACTGGCCAGAATCGCCTGCAGGGCGGCGGCGGGGTCGGCGGATTGCGTAATAGGACGCCCGATAACCATGTAGTCTACGTCCGCCTGCTTCGCCTGCTGCGGTGTCATGATACGACGCTGATCGCCGGCATCGCTGCCTGCCGGACGAATCCCCGGCGTGACCAGCGCAAACTCCCTACCCATCACCTGTTTGAAGCGGACCGCTTCATGTGCGGAACAGACCACCCCATCCAGTCCGCACGACTGGGTCAGTTTTGCCAGTCGCTCTGCCTGTTCGGCAGGGGAAAGCGTAATGCCCAGCTCTCTGAGATCGTCTGCATTCATGCTGGTCAGTACGGTCACCGCAATCAACAGCGGCGCATCTTTACCAAAGGGAAGCAGCGCCTCACGCGCCGCGTTCATCATCCGCGCCCCGCCGCTGGCATGAACGTTGACCATCCAGACGCCAAGATCGGCAGCGGCAGCTACGGCATGCGCGGTGGTATTGGGAATATCGTGAAATTTAAGATCGAGGAACAGCTCAAAACCACGCTGCTGCAGAGTGTTAACCAGCGAGGGACCAAACAGCGTAAACATCTCTTTGCCCACTTTCAGGCGGCAACTGCGGGGATCGATCTGGTCGACGAAACGCAATGCGCTGTCGAGGTCATGATAATCCAGCGCTACCAGAATCGGCGAAGCGGTCACGTTGTGGGGTGAAGGCATGGCATTTCCTCTGCAGTAAGCACCCGCAGGCGCGATTGACAAACGGCAAGCATTCTACCCGCGGTGTCTGGCCATCACAATCGCCATTGCCATTCTGCCTGGCAATAAGTGCACGACTGCTAAAGTTGGTTGATGAGTATTTATATAGTATGTTGTAACTATTATGGGTGCAATTAAATCGGTCATAACGGCCACTTTACTGGCCGTCGAGACCACGAATCGGCTTCACTGAAGACCACGTCCGGCAGGATGGGCAGTGCCAGTAAAGTGCGTGCGCGGTAAAACCACACTTCTGACAGCGATAGCGCGGCTTGGTGCGGATCTGTTCACCCACCATGTCGCGCAGCACCATCAGACTCTCTTTGGCCCGGCCATCTTCTGCTTCACGCAGATTTAAATCCATCAGGCGATGGAAAACACGCATCGTCGGATGGCGCTCAAGCTGACGACTGATATAGTTTTGTGCCGCTTCAGCGCCCTGCTGCTGCTCAAGGATGTCAGAAAGATAAAGTTCCGCTGCCGCGCCGGTGTTCTGTTCCACACAGCGCTGCAGAAAGTCTGCCCAGGCGTCAGGCTGATTGAGCCGCTGGAAACAGGTTTCCAGCATGCTCAGCGTTTCACTCACCAGCTCTTTATCCTGATCCAGCACGCGCTGCAGATGACCCACCGCTCTGGCGAAATCTTCTTTTTCCATCAGAATACGGCCCATCATGATAGAGATGCGTGCACTGTTGCGATCGGCTGCCTCCCCTTTCTTCAGCAGGCCCATGGCACGATCCAGATCGTCGCTGCTCATCGCCTGTAACGCCAGTTCGCAGTAGAAGTGGGCGATTTCGCCCTTCTGCTTCTCTTTGCCGAGCTTAACCAGACGTTCTGCAACCTCGATGGCCTGTAGCCAGTCACTGGTGGCCTGGTGAATCAGCAACAGCTGCTGCAGCGCGCCGATGCGAAAATCCGTTTCATCGGTGAGCTGCTTAAACATATCTTCTGCGCGGTCATATAAGCCCGCTGCCATATAGTCGCGACCGAGTTGTTGAATGGCTAGCAGACGCTGCTCGTAGCTCAGGGAAGCACTTTCCATTAATGCCTGATGGATACGGATAGCGCGGTCGACTTCTCCGCGCGATCGGAACAGGTTACCCAGCGTCAGATGTGCCTCTACCGTGCCGCTGTCCTCTTTTAGCATATCGAGGAACAGGTCAACGGCTTTGTCCTGCTGATTTGAGAGCAGGAAATTGACGCCCGCCACATATTCACGTGACAGCCGGTTGGCTTCCTGTTGCTTATCCTGATGCGCGCTGCGGCGGCCCATATACCAGCCATAGGCAGCCGCAACCGGCAGTAACAGAAACAGCAATTCATGCATTGAGGATTATTCCCGGCCAGCCGGAGAAGATGGCGTGGTCGCCAGGGCGGTGCTCTGCTCAATTTGCGTCTGCATACGCTTAATTTTCCGATTGGCATTGGCCAGTGAAACACGGGTCCGCAACCAGAACAGCCCACAGATGACCCAGCCAAGCACAAAACCTGCGCCAAACAGTGATGCCAGTAAGGTCGAGATGCTGAACTCACCCTGCGCCAGCAGATAGTTAAAAGTAATGACCTGGTCGTTATGCGCGCCTAAGGTGACGGAAATAATAAAAATGACCAGTACCACTAAAAAAATCAGCAAATATTTCACAGTGCATCCTGTTGTGAGGTTATCGGGTAGAATTATGCCAAAACTCCGGCAAAAATGCTGCTCCCAGCAGCATCGGGCGAGTCGCTTTTGCGCAGGCCCGACTAATAATATGGGGTCTTAAGGGTGAATTACAATCAGGGCTCCCGCTGTGCCACCTCTTTTTGCTCATCCGGCGGCAGCGTCAGCGGGCCACAGAAACGCTGTGCCAGCCATGTCGCAACGGTGACCAGCAACCAGGAAAGCACGGTTGCCATCGCCAGATCGCGTGGCCAATGCATGCCCAGCAGCAAACGGCTTGCCATCACGCCCGTCGCCCACAGAAAAATGACCACCACGGTTTTATAATGCCGACGCGGCCAGAGCAGACCCAGTGCCAGCAGTGCCCAGCTGGCGGCAAACATGGTATGCCCGGACGGAAAAGCAAAGCCAGTTTCAAACGCCCAGTGCCGTTTCAGCCAGCCCGGAATCTGTGTCTCATCGGCAATCAGTGAAGTCACCATTTCACCACGCTGTTTACGTTTCAGCTCGTAAAAAGTCTTCTCATCCAGCCCGTGATGCTGCTCCAGCCAGATCACATAGGGACGCGGCTCCTGAATCTGCTCTTTGATAAAAGATTTGGTGTATTGCCCCGCCAGAATAGTGGCGTTCATGATCAGCAGCAGCAATATGGCAGGCTTCAGGCGAAAGCGCAGGCACCAGAGCATCCAGGCGCTCAGCAGCACGCTGGTGACGATACCCCACGGATTGGTGACGGTTTCCGTCATCCAGAAGAGACCTTTCAGCAGCGCATTGCTTTCACCTGGCTGCCAGCGCCAGCCAGTAAGCCAGACGGCAACCGGCATGATGAGCAGCAGCAGCATTCCGAAGGTGGTACGACGCGAAATCTTAAACATCTTCTTCCCTTATCCTGGCGTCAAATGACAACATTTGCATAACTTTAGCTTAAAAAAGAATAACATAACCGTTGCCGATTGGATAATTGTGCTTTATCACTGCAATTGGTCTCAGAGATTACCAGCCCGCTTCCGGGTTGTGGCACAATATTGCACGTTTGTCGGGCCATACTGGCCTGTGCGCTATCATGATGATAGTGCATCCTCTGAAGGTTCTGGAGAGTCACATGCAGCTTAAACGGGTGGCAGAAGCCAAACTGCCCACGCCATGGGGAGATTTCCTGATGGTTGGTTTTGAAGAATTGGCAACCGGACATGACCATGTTGCACTGGTCTTTGGCGATATTAATGATAACGAGCCGGTACTGGCGCGCGTTCACTCCGAATGCCTGACCGGCGATGCACTCTTCAGCCTGCGTTGCGACTGTGGTTTTCAGCTGGAAGCCGCGCTCAATGCCATCGCAGAAGAAGGTCGCGGCGCGCTGCTCTATCACCGCCAGGAAGGCCGTAACATTGGTCTGCTGAATAAGATCCGCGCCTATGCGTTGCAGGATAAAGGTTATGACACCGTAGAAGCGAACCATCAGCTTGGCTTTGCCGCCGATGAGCGCGACTTCACCCTGTGCGCAGATATGTTTAAACTGCTGGGCGTGAATGAAGTGCGTCTGCTGACCAATAATCCGCGCAAAGTGGAGATCCTCAGCGAAGCCGGGATCAACATTGTTGAACGTGTGCCGCTGGTCGCAGGACGAAATCCGAAGAATGCGCACTATCTGGATACGAAAGCGGAAAAGATGGGGCATCTGCTGCCGAAGTCATAAATGAAAAAGCCGGGTTTCCCCGGCTTTTTTATCAGTCCAGCATATTGCGGATAACGTAGTGCAGGATGCCATCATTGCGGTAATAGGTCAGCTCATTGCCGGTATCAATGCGACAGCGGGTGTCCAGCTCTTCCTTACTGCCGTCAGCACGGGTCAGCGTGACTTTCACGCTGCAGCCTGGCGTCAGTGCCTGAAGGTTTTCCACATCAATCCGCTCTTCACCCGTCAGCCCCAGGCTTTTACGCGTCACGCCCTGCGGAAACTCCAGTGGCAAAATGCCCATCCCAATCAGGTTGGAGCGATGAATACGCTCAAACGATTCGGCAATGACCACCCTCACCCCCTGCAGACGCGGCCCTTTAGCGGCCCAGTCGCGGCTGGAGCCAGAACCATACTCTTTACCCGCAATGACCGCCAGCGGCACCCCTTCAGCCTGATATTTCATCGCTGCATCGTAGATGGCCAGCTGTTCGCCACTCGGATAGTGTCGGGTATAGCCACCTTCTACGCCTGGCACCATCTCATTGCGGATACGGATATTGGCAAAGGTGCCGCGCATCATCACCTCATGGTTACCACGACGCGACCCATAGGAGTTAAAATCGTTGCGCTCAACGCCGTGTGACAGCAGATAGCGTCCGGCGGGACTTTCCGCTTTAATGCTGCCCGCTGGCGAGATATGGTCCGTAGTGACAGAATCGCCAAGCAAGGCGAGCACCCGCGCACCGCGAATATCCTGCACCGGCTTAGGCTCTTTCTCCATATCATCAAAGAACGGCGACAGACGGATGTATGTCGAGCCTTCATCCCAGTCGTATGTTGCCGCTTCACTGACCCTGATCGCCTGCCACTCTGGCGTGCCATCGAAGACTTCGGCGTACTCTTTATGGAACATATCACTGGTGACCTGCTGCACGGCTGTGGCGATCTCTTCCGGTGACGGCCAGATATCTTTCAGATAGACCGGCTGGCCCTGGCGATCGTGGCCAAGCGGCTCCGTCTGCAGGTTGATCTTCATGTTACCCGCCAGCGCGTAAGCCACCACCAGCGGCGGCGAAGCCAGCCAGTTGGTTTTAATCAGCGGATGAATACGACCTTCAAAGTTGCGGTTGCCGGATAAAACGGCACCAACTGTGAGATCGCCCGCTTTGATCGCAGTCTCAATCTCATCTTTCAGCGGGCCGGAGTTACCGATACAAGTGGTGCAACCATAGCCGACCAGATTAAAGCCCAGCTCGTCGAGGTACGAGGTCAACTGCGCGACGGCCAGATAATCGGAAACCACTTTAGAACCGGGTGCCAGCGAGGCTTTAACCCACGGCTGACGTTTCAGACCACGCTCTACCGCTTTCTTCGCCAGTAAACCGGCCGCCATCAGCACGCTTGGGTTAGAGGTATTGGTACAGGAGGTAATCGCACTGATCACCACCGCGCCATCGGTCAGTGTGTGAGTCAGGCCGGTGCCGCTGTCGGTATACTCAACATTTTTATGCGGTTTTTGCGCCTGATTCACTTCCAGCTCGTTGCTGGCATCAAACGCAGCGGGCACATCGCCCAGCGACACCCTATCCTGCGGACGTTTTGGTCCTGCCAGGCTCGACTCCACCTCGTTCATATCCAGTGCCAGGGTACTGGTGAAACGCGGCTCATCGCCGGGATTGCGCCACAGCCCCTGCGCTTTGGCATACGCTTCCACTAAAGCTACCTGATCGGCATCGCGTCCGGTCAGCGTCATGTAGCTCAACGTGACGTCATCAACCGGGAAGAATCCGCAGGTTGCGCCATACTCAGGGGCCATGTTGGCAATGGTCGCACGATCTGCCAGCGGCAGGTCGGCCAGGCCGTCACCGTAAAACTCAACGAATTTACCGACAACGCCATGCTTACGCAGCATCTGAGTGACAGTCAGAACGAGGTCAGTTGCGGTAATGCCTGCGCGCAGTTTGCCGGTAAGTTTGAAACCTACGACATCCGGGATCAGCATGGAGACAGGCTGACCCAGCATGGCTGCTTCCGCTTCGATGCCCCCGACTCCCCATCCCAGCACGCCAAGCGCGTTGATCATGGTGGTATGAGAATCGGTACCGACCAGCGTATCGGGCCAGGCATACTCTTCGCCATCAAGGGTTTCATGCCAGATCGCCTTGCCGAGATATTCCAGGTTCACCTGATGACAGATACCGGTTCCTGGCGGCACGACGCGGAATTTATCAAACGCTTTCTGACCCCAGCGAAGGAAAACATAGCGCTCATGGTTACGCTCCATCTCCAGCCGGACATTCTCTTCAAAAGCGTCATCATCACCAAAATGGTCCACAGTGACCGAGTGGTCGATAACCAGATCGACGGGCGACAACGGATTCACTTTGGCTACATCGCCGCCCAGACGGTTCACGGCTTCGCGCATGGCCGCCAGGTCGACCACCGCCGGCACGCCGGTAAAGTCCTGCATTAATACGCGGGCTGGCCGGTAGGCGATTTCGCGGTCGGCGTGGGCATCTTTCTGCCAGTCAACCAGCGCCTGGATGTCCTCAGTGGTGACAGAGTCGCCATCCTGCCAGCGCAGTAAGTTTTCCAGCAGAACTTTGAGAGATTTGGGCAGGCTATCAATATTGCCCAGTTGTTGAGCAGCGCGGGGAAGACTGAAGATGTGATAGTTATTGGTGTCGACCTGCAGTATTTCCTGACTCTGCTCGCGTAGGGTAGACGACATAGCTCCTCCTTTTTCGTTCATGGTCTTAAACCTTAGTGAGACAAAGGTTTATGTTAAAGATAGACCACAAATTCGTTAACGTTTTGATTACAACACAAATTGCTACAATCGCCTGAAAACGAAAATGCCCCGTGAAAACACGAGGCATCAGAAAGAGGTGATTTAATTCAAATTACAGTGTTATCCACACCGCCGCAGACCAGAACGCAAAGGAGAAAGCATACGCGCTAAGCCAGGACATTTTAATAATATTCATTTGGTTCACTCCTTCGCCGGAATCGGGCGTAAAAGTTTTTGCGGTCGCCTGTCAATCGGCGACACCCTTTGGTCTTACTGGATGTGGATAGGGGCATTTAAAAGCCCACCGGAAACTCCGGTTATAAAAGAGCAATGACGAAGAGATGGTCTTACAACGTTATTTGTTTTCAGGATCCAGAAACGACTCTATAAACAGTCGCTGGTTATCACTCAAATCCCATGACTCGGGGATAGACACTTTTTCGTCCTTTGCAAGGGCTTCTTTTCCTTTACAGGATACTGGCTTGTGCTGACCCGTGGTCAAAGAACGTTTATGACTGAGTGTATGTGCCCACATGGCTTTAGCCCCAGATACGCCAAATCATTAACGCTACAACTACCCAGAATAGCGCAGAGGCAGCGAATACGGTTAACCAGGCATTGCGACGGGTATTGCCAGTACGCTCAACCTTGGTGCTTTTTGCCGGGAAACCCGGTTGTACAGTCAGTCGTGTATTCATAGTTTTTGATAATCACTCTCAACAAAATGATTGATAACATCGATTAAGATTTAGGAGGAATCCTAAACGCGTTAAGGCCAAAAATCCAGTTATTTTTATTGAGTAAAACGATTAACGGTATTAATCAATAGGCTTCGATAACGTAAGAAATCATTAACTCCCGAACGAATATTTAATTAAACAGTCAGCTAAAAAATTTGAGTTAAATTAAAAACAGATCCATTTAAAACTAAAGATACATCTAAAGAACCTTATGTTTACTGGCTCCACACATCAGCTCTTAACTGGAGTATGGGAATAATCCTGGCGAGTCGCAAAGTGACATAGTTAAAAGTGTGTTGTATTTCGCATTTAAGAAAGCCCAACCGGAAAACATGTGATCAATGTTTCATTTACAAAAAAATCATAAAAACTTTTGATTCTCATTTGGCGCTAAAGCCTGACAACAAAAAAGGCTGCACCAGGCAGCCTTATGTTGTCGCGGAGAGCATCAACGCTATTTAAATGGCAGCTTAATGTCCTTGAACATCGCCTCAATGTCTTCATTTGAGCGCAGCGCCACGGCGGTATCCACCACGTCTCGGGTCAGGTGTGGTGCAAAACGCTGGATAAAATCATACATATAGCTGCGAAGGAAGGTGCTGCGGCGGAAGCCAATTTTGGTAGTACTGTTGGTAAAGATATCGGCAGCTTCAATACGAATCAGATCAGGATCGGCCACCGGGTCCACCGCCATACTGGCAATCACCCCCACGCCCAGACCTAAACGGACATAGGTTTTAATGACGTCGGCATCAGTAGCGGTGAAGACGATGCGGGGTGTTAATCCTGCCCGATTAAAGGCCGTATCGAGTTCCGAGCGCCCGGTAAAGCCAAAGGTGTAGGTCACCAGCGGATATTCAGCCAGCTCTTCGATGCTCACCTGCCCTTTTCCGGCCAGCGGATGATCCGCCGTGACGACAATCGCGCGGTTCCAGTGGTAGCACGGCAACATGATGAGATCGTCATAGAGATGCAGGGCTTCAGTGGCTATGGCAAAGTCCGCATTGCCTTTGGAAACCGCTTCGGCGATCTGGGTTGGCGAACCCTGATGCATATGTAAAGAGACGCGCGGATAGCGCTCGATAAATCCTTTGATGACGCCTGGCAGCGCGTAACGTGCCTGGGTATGTGTGGTGGCGACATAAAGCGAGCCTTTATCCGGCCAGGTGTGCTCGCCGGCAACGGATTTGATCGCATCGACTTTGGAGAGAACTTCACGCGCTATACGGATGATCTCTTCGCCTGCAGGCGTCACCTGAGTGAGATGTTTACCGCTGCGGGCAAAAATTTGCACGCCCAGCTCATCTTCCAGCATACGCACCTGTTTACTGATGCCGGGTTGAGAGGTGTAGAGACCTTCCGCTGTCGAAGAGACATTGAGATTATGGTTCACCACTTCGACGATATAGCGCAACTGCTGTAATTTCATATCTATTCCATCCCGGTAAGTTACAGAGTCGCATCCCCGCTTGACGTATAGTCGCAAGGGTCAAGAAATGCTATGCATCAGGAAAGGTCGGAAATGCTATAACAACTATATCATTTTAAGTGACAGAGTAGAACGGATTGATATAAGGCTTAGAAAAAGGCCAGCGAGCGCTGGCCTGAATGTGGTGCGTTGTCAGTGTCAGTGGTCAAATCGGGTAAAAACAGTAAGAAGAAGGCCAGCAAACGCTGGCCTGTGTGGATTACTTTTTCGCTTCCTGCCACTTTCCGTCTATATAGAAGGCGGACCAGCCGGTTGCCTTACCCTCTTTTTCAGAGGAAACATACTGCTGTTTGGTTTTGCGGCTGAAGCGCACCAGCGTTTTATTGCCTTCCGGATCGGCGGCTGGCGCGTCGGCCAGATATTTCAACTTCTCAGGCAGACGATCTTTGAAGCGCTGAAGCTCCTCCACCAGCGGTGCACGCGTTTCGCGTGATTTCGGGAAGGTGTTAGCCGCAAGGAAAACACCCGCTGCGCCGTCACGCAACACGAAGTAAGCATCGGACTTCTCACACGCCAGTTCTGGCAGTGGAACCGGATCTTCTTTTGGCGGTGCGACTTCACCACTGCGCAGAATCTTGCGGGTGTTTTTGCACTCTTCGTTGGTACACGCCATGTACTTACCAAAGCGTCCCATCTTCAGGTGCATCTCCGAACCACACTTCTCGCACTCCACTATCGGGCCGTCATAGCCTTTGATGCGGAATTCGCCCTTCTCGATTTCGTAACCGTCACATTCCGGGTTATTACCACAGACGTGTAGTTTACGCTCATTGTCGATCAGGTAGCTGTCCATCGCGGTGCCACACTTATGGCAGCGTCGACGGGCACGCAGGGCGTTAGTTTCAGCATCATCGCCTTCCAGAATATTGAGGACTTCATTTTCCGGAATCAGGTTGATGGTCTGTTTGCAGCGCTCTTTAGGCGGCAGCGCATAGCCGGAGCAGCCCAGAAAAACGCCGGTGCTGGCGGTACGGATTCCCATCTGACGACTACAGGTCGGACACGCAATCGAGGTCAGCACCATCTGGTTCGGTTGCATGCCACCTTCTTCAGGATCTTTCTCTGCCAGTTCAAGCTGCTGAGTAAAGTCGGCGAAGAAGTGATCGAGAACCGCTTTCCATTGCGCCTCGTTATTGGCTACCTGATCGAGGCTGCTCTCCATGCGGGCGGTGAAATCATAATTCATCAGTTCGCGGAAGTTCTCTTCCAGACGATCAGTAACGATTTCACCCATTTTTTCCGCATAGAAGCGACGGTTCTCTACCCGCACGTAGCCACGATCCTGAATGGTCGAGGTAATAGCCGCATAAGTGGATGGACGACCGATGCCGCGTTTCTCAAGTTCACGCACCAGTGACGCTTCGCTGAAGCGCGCCGGTGGCTTGGTGAAGTGCTGACCCGGAAGAAGCTGTTGCAGATCCAGAACATCACCCACGCTGACGGCTGGCAATGTACGATCTTCATCATTCTTACGCAGCGCAGGCATGACTTTGGTCCAGCCATCGAAACGCAGAATACGGCCTTTCGCTTTGAGTTTAAATTCACCCGCCGCCGCTGTAATGGTGCTGGAATCATATTTTGCTGGTGTCATCTGACAGGCAACAAACTGACGCCAGATCAGCTGATAAAGTTTCTGCGCATCCGCTTCCATATCCTTCAGCTTTTCCGCCACCACTTCCACATCAGAAGGACGTATCGCTTCGTGCGCTTCCTGGGAGTTCTCTTTGCTGGCGTAAGTAATGGCGGTTTCAGGCAGATACTTTTTACCGAAATGATTTTCGATATAGCCACGCGCCATGGCGACCGCATCCTGACTCAGGTTGGTTGAGTCGGTACGCATATAAGTGATGTGACCGGCTTCGTACAGGCGCTGAGCCATCATCATCGTTTTCTTCACGCCAAAGCCGAGACGGGTACTGGCAGCTTGCTGCAGCGTCGAGGTGATGTAAGGTGCGCCCGGCTTGCTGCTGGTCGGCTTATCTTCACGGTCGACGATCTCATAACGCGCTTTTTCCAGCAGCGCTACCGCGGCATAGGTCTCGTCGCGATTGACCGGACGGAAGGCTTTGTCACCTTTGTGCGTCACGTCCATCGACAGTTCATCGCCTTTTGGCGTGGTCAATGCGGCATTAACTTCCCAGTACTCTTCGGGAACAAAGGCTTTGATTTCACGTTCACGTTCCACCACCAGGCGAACCGCAACAGATTGCACACGGCCGGCAGAGAGGCCACGGGCGATTTTTTTCCACAGCAGCGGTGAGACCATATAGCCCACCACGCGATCCATGAAACGGCGCGCCTGCTGCGCATTTATCCGGTCAATATTCAGTTCGCCCGGCTTTTCAAATGCCTGACGAATCGCATTTTTGGTGATTTCGTTGAAGACCACACGACTGAAGCGCGAGTCATCGCCACCGATGACTTCCCGCAGGTGCCAGGCGATGGCTTCCCCTTCACGGTCAAGGTCGGTTGCGAGATAGATGTGGTCAGCATTAGCGGCTAACGCCTTCAGTTCAGCAACCACTTTCTCTTTGCCGGGCAGAATCTGATAATCCGCTTCCCAGCCGTGATAGGGGTCTACACCCATGCGGCTGACGAGTGCGGCTTTCTCATCTTTTTTAACTTTTTTGACTTTCTTGTCAGTTGAAGCGTCTTTGACTTTCTTATCTGTCGAGGCGTCAGCACTCTTCTTCGCGGTTGAACCACTGGTCGGCAGATCCCGGATATGACCTACGCTGGATTTAACCACGTAGTCACTACCCAGGTATTTATTGATTGTTTTAGCCTTTGCCGGGGACTCAACAATAACGAGTGCTTTACCCATATTTACCTTTACCTAATGAAAACATCCTGCTTAACGGGAGAGGATTGGATGCCCAAAAACCCAGTGGGTTCAATATTGCTGCGCCTGTTTAACATTTCAAGGCGGAGGGGTCAATCTCAGATCAGATGATGCGGCCTGCTGCAACTGCATGATAAAGCGTGCTTTTTCCATCTGAACTCTTCGCACATCCCGGTGCAAAATCCCTGAAATCGGAATCGCCCACACTCTACCTGATAAAATCTGTTACGCAACTTAATTAGCACTCAGCCCGAACTTACGCCAGGTTTTCATCGTTCAGACCGATTTGTCACAGTGCGAGACAGGCCAGTAATATAGAAAGAATTTGGATGCTGTCAAAAAGGAGCGAATAAATGCAGAGATCGACTCAGGCTATTTCCCGTCAGGCGTTGCTGGAAAAGGCCAATGCGTTGATTAAAGAACATGATGATTATTTAGCAGGCATGCAGGCGGATGAGGTGATTCAGCAGGCGGATGTGCTGGTCTTTCGCGGACCGTTCTTTCTTGATGCGGATGGACTGCCGACCACGAAAACCACG
The DNA here is from genome assembly GCF_025153065.1 of Pantoea sp. XY16. Taxonomy (NCBI): domain Bacteria; kingdom Pseudomonadati; phylum Pseudomonadota; class Gammaproteobacteria; order Enterobacterales; family Erwiniaceae; genus Pantoea; species Pantoea sp. XY16. Next base: position 356,394 of record NZ_JANZNP010000004.1, read on the forward strand.
GCGGTGTTTAACGTCTTCAAATACCTTGCTGTGGAGCTGTCGCCGCGCTATCACCTGGAATAAAAAACCCGGCACAGGCCGGGTTTCGCATCAAAGCAGTGGCTTTTCGCCGCGCTGCCAGAGTTTCAGCAGCAACCGTTCCGCCACCGAGCCGGCGCTCTGGGTAAAACGGTCCATCATTTTACGCCGGCGTGCATAATGCACGCCAAGTACGCTGAATTGATCCATCTGACGGATGATCAGGTCATCGCTGGTGCCGATTTCGTCAATCAGGCCGAGATCCAGCGCCTGACGACCATACCAGTGCTCTCCGGTTGCCACCCGGTCAATATCGAGTGACGGGCGCATCTGGTGAACAAACTGCTTGAACAGCAGGTGCGTTTCATCAAGATCTTCCTGAAATTTCTCGCGCCCTTCTTCGGTATTCTCACCGAACAGCGTCAGCGTGCGCTTGTACTGTCCGGCAGTATGCAGCTCAACATCAATATCGTTACGCTTCAGCAGGCGGTTGAAGTTAGGGATTTGCGCAACCACGCCGATGGAGCCAATGATCGAGAACGGTGCCGCCACAATGCGATCGGCCACGCAGGCCATCATGTAGCCCCCGCTGGCTGCCACTTTATCTACGGCTGCCGTGATGTGCAGACCCGCATCACGCAGACGCTGCAGCTGCGATGCTGCCAGGCCATAGCCATGCACCACGCCGCCTGGGCTTTCCAGGCGCAGCAGCACTTCGTCGCCAGGCTGCTTCACCGCCAGCACAGCTGAAATTTCTTCACGCAGTGAGCTCACCTCACCGGCGTCCATGCTGCCTTTAAAATCAAGAACGTAGAGCGTGGGCTTAACGCTGTCTGTCTGTCCCTGCTTTGCCGCCTGTTTTTCCGCTTTGGCTTTCAGCTTTTCACTTTTTTTATGATTTTTCAGCCAGACCTTCTGCGCCTGCGGCTTCATTTTTGCCAGCTGCAAATCCTCTTTCATCTGCTGATAGTCATCACCCAGATGGGTCAGACGAAGCTGACCATTTTGTGCCCGTTTGCGTAACGCGGCATTCATGATAATCATGACAATCGCAGCGACGGCAACCACCAGTGTCACCGCTTTCGCTAAAAACAGTCCATACGTTGAAATAAAATCCATCAGGTCGCCTTCACAAAGAATAAAAAAACAATTCGCCAGTTTAGCCGTTTTACCCTGCTCCGTCGCCTGAAATGCCAGCAGCCGGCACAGAATGGGTAGTCTGGCGATTGCGCCCATTCGTAAATTCGGGCATAAAGCGGAATCATGTTGTTTTCGCCGGAGGACCCCGCTGTGCATTATCAACCGAAAAGCGACCTGCTCAATCACCGTATTATCCTTGTCACGGGTGCTTCAGATGGCATTGGTCGGGAAGCGGCGCTGACGTATGCCCGTTATGGTGCTGAAGTGATCCTGATGGGCCGTAGCCCTGAGAAACTTCAGCGGGTTAAAGAGGCAATCGATCAACTTAATAAATGTGCTGCTCATACCGTCGTGTTCGACCTGGCTGAAGCGACGCCGGAACGTTGCCATCAGGTAGCAGAACAGCTGTCACAGCAGTTTTCTCGCCTTGATGGCGTGCTGCACAATGCCGGTATCCTTGGTGAAATCGTTCCGCTGGCGGAACTCGACCCTCAGATCTGGCAGCAGGTGATGAACATCAACCTGGACGCCACCTTCTTCCTGACCCAGGCGCTGTTGCCGTTGCTGTTAAAGTCAGATGCCGGTTCACTGGTCTTTACCACCTCCAGCGTTGGCCGTACCGGTCGCGCGGGCTGGGGCGCTTATGCCGTCTCTAAATTTGCCACCGAAGGGATGATGCAGGTACTGGCCGATGAGTATAAAACGCAGGCATTGCGGGTGAACTGCATTAATCCGGGCGGAACGCGGACCAAAATGCGCGCCAGCGCCTTCCCACAGGAAGATGCTAACAAGCTGAAAACACCTGCCGATCTGATGCCGCTCTATCTTTATCTGATGGGTGATGACAGCCGGCGCAAAACCGGTATCAGCTTTGATGCGCAGCCGGGCAGAAAACCCGGAGCCGCAGAGTAATGGCTGACGATCGTCATCAGCAGCGTCAGCAGCGCCTGAAGGAGCAGGTCGATGCGCGGATTGCAGCAGCCACCGAGGTGCGTGGCATCCTGATGGTGTTTACCGGCAATGGCAAAGGCAAAACCACTGCGGCTTTTGGTACCGCCCTGCGCGCCACCGGACACGGTAAACGCGCAGCGGCTGTTCAGTTCATTAAAGGGGACTGGCCGAATGGTGAGCGTAACCTGCTGGAACAGCATGGTGTTGAGTTTCAGGTGATGGCAACCGGTTTCACATGGGACACACAGAACCGCGAAACGGATACTGCCGCCTGTCTGGCCGTGTGGCAGCATGCAAAACGGATGCTGGCCGATACGCAGCTCGATTTGGTCGTGCTCGACGAAATAACCTATATGGTCAGCATGGATTATCTGCCGCTGGACGATCTGATCACTGCCCTGCAACAGCGCCCGGCGCATCAGAGCGTCATCATTACCGGACGTGGCTGTCATCGTCGCCTGACTAAAATGGCGGATACGGTGACGGAAATGCGGCCGGTGAAGCACGCCTTTGATGCCGGTATACAGGCTCAGCAGGGAATTGACTGGTAACATAAAAAGAAAACGCAGCCCTGGGGCTGCGTTTTTAGCGATCGGGCAACGATATTAACCGGCGTTACGTTTGCTGCCCGGATTGCGGCGTGGCGCACGTGGCGTGCTGCTCACTTTACTGTGACGTTTTACTGCACGACGAATCTGGTTCGCCTTGGTGCGACGACGATCTTTTTCGACCACCAGCTTGGTGACCGTTTCATCATCCAGCTCCACCAGGTTACGCAGGTAGTTCACCGCAGGCAGATCCAGTTCGGTCCAGCCGCCGCGCGGCAGGCCTTTTGGTAAGGTGATATCGCCATAGCGCACGCGCATCAGACGACTGACCTGTACGCCGACCGCCTCCCATAAACGACGCACCTCACGGTTACGTCCTTCCGTCAGAGTGACGTTGTACCACTGGTTAATGCCTTCTCCGCCGCCAAACTTCAGGGTTTTAAACGCAGCCGGGCCATCTTCCAGCTGAACGCCCTTGCTCAGCTGACGAATTTTATCGTCGTCTACCTGACCAAACACGCGCACCGCATACTCACGTTCCACTTCACGGCTCGGATGCATCAGGCGGTTCGCCAGTTCACCGTCGGTAGTGAAGAGCATCAGACCACAGGTGTTCACATCCAGACGGCCAACGGCAATCCAGCGTGAACCGCGCAGACGAGGCAGACGGTCAAACACCGTCGGGCGGCCTTCAGGATCGCTGCGGGTACAGAGTTCACCTTCCGGTTTGTAGTAAGCCAGCACGCGGCAAACTTCGGTTGCTGATTCAGCAATCGATACCAGATGGCCATCAATACGGATTTTCAGAGATTTGCTGCTTTCGACGCGGTCGCCCAGGGTGGCGATTTTGCCGTCAACGCTGACACGGCCGGCAGCAATCATTGATTCGATTTCACGACGCGAGCCATGTCCGGCACGCGCTAAGACTTTCTGTAACTTTTCGCTCATTGAGCTTCCTCTTTGTCGCCTTCCCAGGCGTCATGATTGGGTGATAATCCTTTCTAAATCAACAAGTTAACTTAGCAAGTTTGCCCCATTATACAGGCATTTAACGCTGAAGTAACGCCCTTTATGGATAGTGCCATCGTAAATAAAGAAAGGTTAACCTCTCATAGTTTGAGCTCTGATAATCCTTGCTGCTGATTTAATAAAAAACGCGGCGTATGGTAAGAGAATATGTTTAATAAAACGCGTGTATCAAAAACTTTATAGCTGATCACTATTAAATTTTCTAACCACCCGTTTTTCATCAACGCGATATTCTGAGAATAAAACCTTAACGCTATCTTACACTTCCATCACTCTTACCAGGCTTTATAACATCTAAAAAAAATATCAAAGACAGCATAAAATGCTGGTTAATTGAATTTAATCATTCCGTATGCACTGCCAAAATCAAAAAGTCAGATTATTCCTAATGAAGATTGATTTAAAACCTTATTTCTCATGCAATTTGATTGTTATTAGCTTTAATAAATTGTACGACATTATTAAGCTGATACACTTTATCACGGCAGCATAATAAAAAAGCAAAGCACGCGATAAAGCGTTCTTGCGACATTTGAGTCTTGCTTAATTGATTCGTTAATAAAAAAAGTGTTTTTACATTAATCCAATAAACCGGCGCATCCGGAGTTGTTGCGTTAATACGGTTCAGTGATGAACCTTGCTTGCATGTCAAAAATCTTCACCAGGGATTTCCCGACATGCCTGAATAAAGAAAAACATCATGAGAAACCTGTTTCTGAGCCCGGTGCTTGCTGCACTGGTGCTGAGCGGGTGTTCCGTGGGCCACACCGAGTACAGTCGTACGGCGATGCAGCACGTAGATATGAGCGTGACAGGCATTCCGACGATCCTCGGTCTGGGCACACTGGGCACCAGCATTCCTCTGACGCCTGAATATAGCCTTACGGCTGCGCACGTGGCTAAAACCGCCGTGCAGCGCGTTAAGTCTTATCACCCTTATTGCGACCTTGCGATTATTTATCACAAGAATGATGCCAGCACGCTGACTAAGTTCCGCAGCAGTGACATCGGTGATCCAGTTAAAATGTATGGCTACAGCTTTATTTCAGCGATGCCGGTTGAATCGTCCGGGGTTAATTTAGCCCGCACGGCTATTCGGAATAAATGGAATAAAAGTCCCTGCTTAGCGATGGCCTCGAATGCGGGCGTCGTTCAGGGAATGTCTGGCGGTGGCGTGTATAACCGGGATGATACGCTGGGCGGCGTTATTGTTGGCTATTCTGACTCGATCAGGAATGGGCGTAATAACAAAGTGATCCTCAAAGATGTATCACTTTATATTCCTTACGGTCAGTTTAAGAACTGGTTAGAGTCGAATCTGGCTCAGACACCGACGCGCGGTGTCTGAAGCCCGACGTAATTACAGGAACGGGCGGGTATCGCCCACGCCTTCACGCACGATTTCCGGCGAATCGGTGGTCAGATCGACCACCGTGGTCGGCTGCTGACCCAGCGTACCACCGTCGATGATCAGATCGACCAGCTTACCAATGCTGTGCTGGATCTCTTCCGGGTCTGACTCGGTAAAATCGTTGCCTGGCAGAATCAATGAGGTCGACATCATCGGCTGATTCAGCGCTTCCAGCAGCGCCAGCGCTACCGGATTGGAGGGCACGCGCAGACCAATGGTCTTACGCTTTTCATTCATCAGGCGACGCGGCACTTCTTTGGTCGCCTTGAGAATAAAGGTGTAGTTGCCTGGCGTATTGTTTTTCAGCAGACGAAAAGCCGAGTTACCCACCTGCGAATAAACCGACAGCTCAGAGAGATCCCGGCACATCAGGGTGAAGTTGTGGTGCCCGTCGAGCTGACGGATACGGCAAATCCGCTCCATCGCGCCCTTCTCTTCCAGCCGACAGCCCAGCGCATAGCCGGAATCGGTGGGATAGACAATGACGCTGCCTTTGTTCAGGTAGTCGACCGCCTGGTTAATCAGCCGTGGCTGGGGATTGTCCGGATGAATGTGAAACAATTGACTCATAGAAACCTCGTGTCACCTTTCCGTGATTGTCAGGCCGGGCGCGAGATCCGGGAAGCGTTCCCAGACCGGCTCAACCGCTGCGGGCAGCCAGAGTTTACGACCCAGTTCAATCCACGGGCAGGGTTGATGAAAATCAGAACCTTGTGATGCGGCCAGTGCATTATCTCTGGCATATTGTGCCAGCGTTGTACGCTCATTGGGTGGCTGCTGGCACTGCGCGACTTCCATCGCATCGCCGCCCGCCTCGCGGAAATGGGCGACCAGCCGTTTGAGCCACTTCGCCGATAAGCCATATCGGCCAGGATGCGCCAGCACGGCACACCCACCAGAATGATGAATCGCATCAATGGCTTGTTTAATTGTACACCATTGTGGCGGCACGTAGCCGGTTTTGCCACGCGCCAGATAATTTTTGAATACCTGTACCATATTGTCCGCTTTGCCCTGCTCAATCAGGAAGCGGGCAAAGTGACCTCGGGTAATGACGCCGCCATCAGCCAGACGCATCGCACCCGCCAGCGCATCCGGGATACGTGCCTTCGCGAGTCGCTCACCAATCTCTTGCGCCCGCGTCCGGCGGCAGTCATGTTGTCCGGCCAGAAAGGTCACTATCGCCGGATGGTGAATATCAATGTTCAGGCCGACGATGTGAATCTCATGGTTCTCCCACAGCGTGGAGATCTCTGCCCCGGGCAGCACTTTTATTGGTAAATCGTGGTCGCGTGCCGTTTGCTGCGCTTCCTCTACCCCTGCAACGCTGTCGTGATCGGTGATCGCCAGTACGCCCACGCGCATCTCAACGGCTCGCTGCACCAGCGCGGCTGGCGTCAGTAAGCCATCGGAGGCGCGCGTGTGGCTGTGTAAATCATAAACCGGGAAACGGGCGATATCGCTCAAGAGAACTCCTGCTAAAACTAAACCGGCCAGCATGATAACGATTTTCACGGTCAGTGAAAAAGTGTATTGACATTTACGCCATGAACCCGTTAACTAGTACACAAGTTCACACGTAACGGGTATTCAATCATGGCTGTTGTAATCACGCATTTAAACGGTTGGCGCAATGTTCCCGAAAACGGGCGACAGGATCGTGCACACTTTGCGTAAACGCTGTGCTAATACCTGAGCCCGCCACCGAGCGGGCTTTTTTTTGAGCGAAATTCAGAGAAATCATCATGCCAAATGCGAAACCTACAGTGAAGTTGATTACCGGCACCGCGCCTTACCGCGAAGATCCGGCCGCAGTGTTTCACCAGCTGTGCGGCGCACGTCCGGCAACCCTGCTGCTCGAATCTGCGGATATCGACAGCAAGCGTAATTTAAAAAGTCTGCTGATTGTCGACAGCGCGCTGCGTATCAGCGCCATGGGTAATACGGTTGTCGTTCAGGCGCTGTCAGAAAATGGCCGTGCCGTGCTGCCGCTGCTGGATGAGGCCCTGCCCGCTTCCGTCAGCAATCAGGTCCGTCCCGATGGACGTGAGCTGACTTTTCCGCAGAGCACCGATCCGCATCAGGACGAAGATTCCCGTCTCAAAACACTCTCGGTGTTTGATGCACTGCGTCTGATTCCACAGCTGGTTAACGCCTCTGCCGACGAGCGCGAAGCCGTGCTGCTGGGTGGCCTGTTTGCCTATGACCTGGTGGCTGGTTTTGAAACCCTGCCGGAACTGGATAATCAGCAACGCTGCCCCGACTACTGTTTCTACCTGGCAGAGACGTTACTGGTGATCGATCACCAGACCCGCAGTGCGCGTCTGCAGGCCAGCCTGTTCTGCCCGTCCACCAGCGAGTTCCAGCGTCTGCAACGCCGTATTGAGCAACTGCACGGCCAGATGCTGCAGCCAGCGCCTGCGCTGCCGGTACAAAAGGTCGAACAGATGACGCTGACCACCAGCCAGAGCGATGAAGAGTATTGTGATGTGGTTCGCACCATGCAGCAGGCGATTCGCATCGGTGAAATTTTCCAGGTCGTGCCATCACGCCGCTTCTCACTGCCGTGCCCGTCACCGCTGGCCGCCTATGACACGCTGAAAAACAGCAATCCAAGCCCGTATATGTTCTTTATGCAGGATCAGGATTTCTCCCTGTTTGGCGCATCGCCGGAAAGCTCGCTGAAGTATGACGCGACCTCTCGTCAGATTGAGATCTACCCCATTGCCGGTACCCGTCCACGTGGTCGCCATGCCGATGGCTCACTGGACCGCGATCTCGACAGCCGCATTGAGCTGGAGATGCGCACCGACCATAAAGAGCTGGCTGAACATCTGATGCTGGTGGATCTGGCGCGTAACGATCTGGCGCGCATCTGCGTGCCAGGCAGCCGCTACGTGGCTGACCTGACCAAAGTTGATCGCTACTCGTTCGTGATGCATCTGGTTTCCCGCGTCGTCGGCACGCTGCGCGCCGACCTCGACGTGCTGCACGCCTATCGCGCCTGTATGAACATGGGCACGCTGAGCGGTGCGCCAAAAGTTCGCGCTATGCAACTGATTGCCGGTGCTGAACGCACCCGTCGCGGCAGCTATGGTGGCGCGGTGGGCTACTTCACCGCGCAGGGGGATCTCGACACCTGCATCGTTATTCGTTCGGCCTATGTCGAAGATGGCGTCGCCACCGTTCAGGCGGGCGCTGGTGTGGTGCTGGATTCGAATCCGCAGGCTGAAGCGGATGAAAGCCGCAATAAAGCCCGTGCCGTTCTGCGCGCTATCGCGACTGCCCATCACTGCAAGGAGATCTTCTGATGGCCGATATTCTGCTGCTCGATAACATCGACTCTTTTACCTATAACCTGGTTGATCAGCTGCGGACCTTTGGTCACAACGTGGTGATCTACCGCAACAACCTGCCCGCTGAACTGCTAATTGCACAGCTGGAGCGGATGGAAGATCCGGTGCTGATGCTGTCACCGGGTCCCGGCGCACCAAAAGATGCCGGTTGTATGCCGGAACTGCTGCGGGTGCTGCGTGGACGTCTGCCGATTATCGGCATCTGCCTGGGCCATCAGGCGATTGTGGAAGCCTATGGCGGCCATGTAGGCCAGGCGGGCGAAATCCTGCACGGCAAAGCCTCGTCTATCGTCCATGACGACGAGGCGATGTTTGCCGGCCTGAGTAATCCACTGCCGGTGGCGCGCTATCACTCGCTGGTGGGCAGCAACACGCCGGATGAGCTGACAGTCAACGCCAGCTTTAACGGGATGGTGATGGCGGTTCGTCATGAAACCGATCGCGTCTGCGGGTTTCAGTTCCATCCTGAATCGATTTTGACTTCTCAGGGCGCGCGCCTGCTTGAGCAGACGCTGGCCTGGGCGCTGGCAAAGTAACAGGGAGAATAATCATGCAACAGACACTGGAAAAACTTTACCAGGCGCAGACGCTGAATCAGGCGGAGAGTCATCAGCTATTCAGCGCCATTATTACCGGACAGCTGGAGCCAACGCAGCTCGCTGCCGCGCTGATCGCCATGAAAGTACGCGGTGAAACACCGGAAGAGATCGCCGGAGCCGCGACGGCGCTGCTGGAAGATGCTAAACCGTTTCCCCGCCCGGAATACGCGTTTGCCGACATCGTCGGCACCGGCGGCGATGGCAGTAACAGCATTAATATCTCCACGGCCAGCGCCTTTGTTGCCGCAACCTGCGGTCTGAAAGTGGCGAAGCACGGCAACCGCAGCGTCTCCAGTAAATCGGGCTCGTCTGACCTGCTGGCCGCCTTTGGAATCAACCTTGATATGCCCGCTGACCGGGCGCGTCAGGCGCTGGACGACCTTAACGTCTGCTTCCTGTTTGCGCCGCAGTATCACACTGGCTTTCGCCACGCGATGCCAGTGCGCCAGCAGCTGAAGACCCGCACGCTGTTCAACGTGCTAGGCCCATTAATCAACCCGGCGCGCCCGCCACTGGCGGTGATTGGCGTCTACAGCCCGGAACTGGTGCTGCCGATTGCGCAGACCCTGAAAGTACTGGGTTATCAGCGCGCCGCGGTGGTTCACGGTGGCGGCATGGATGAAGTGGCGCTGCACGATGTGACCCATGTGGCTGAGCTGCGTGAAGGGGAAATTACCCGCTATCAGCTCTCGCCGGAAGACTTTGGTTTTGGCTTCCATCCCAAAGAGGCGCTGGCGGGCGGCACGCCGGAAGAAAATCGTGACATTCTGACGGCTTTACTCCAGGGTAATGGCCAGCAGGCCCATGAGGAGGCGGTCGCCGTCAACGTGGCGATGTTGCTTAAAGTATTCGGTCAGGAAGATCTGCGTGAAAACGCACAGCAGGCGCTTAACGCCATCCGCAGCGGACAGGCTTATGAGCGTGTTGTCGCACTGGCAGCAAGAGGATAATCATGAAAGGCACCGTGTTAGAAAAAATTGTTCAGGACAAAGCGATTTGGGTGGAAGCCCGTCAGCAGCAGCAGCCTCTCTCCACCTTTCAGAACAGCATTGAACCTGCCAGCCGTCATTTCTATGACGCGCTGCAGGGTGCAAGAACTGCGTTTATCCTGGAATGTAAAAAGGCGTCGCCCTCAAAAGGTGTGATTCGCGAGGATTTCGATCCGGCCGCCATAGCCGGGGTTTACCGCCACTATGCTTCTGCGGTGTCCGTGCTGACCGATGAGAAATATTTTCAGGGTGACTTCGCCTTTCTGCCGATTGTCAGCGCCGCCATCACCCAGCCGGTGCTGTGCAAAGATTTTATTATCGACCCTTATCAGATCTATCTGGCCCGCTATTACCAGGCGGATGCGATCCTGTTGATGCTGTCTGTGCTGGATGATGAGCAATATCGTCAGCTGGCCGCCGTAGCGCACAGCCTGAAAATGGGCATCCTGACGGAAGTGAGTAATGAAGAGGAACTGGAGCGGGCTATCGCGCTGCAGGCAAAAGTCGTGGGAATTAACAATCGCGACCTGCGCGATCTCTCTATCGATCTCAACCGCACTCGTCAGCTGGCGCCACGCCTGTCACACGGCGTCACCGTAATCAGCGAATCAGGCATAAACAGCTACGCAGATATTCGTGAGCTGAGCCACTTTGCCAACGGCTTCCTGATTGGGTCTGCCCTGATGGAAGAAGCTGACCTGACCGGTGCGGTACGTCGGGTTACGTTGGGTAGCAATAAAGTGTGCGGTCTGACCCGTGCCGAAGATGCCCGCGCTGCGTATGAAGCCGGTGCAATCTATGGCGGTCTGATTTTCGCGGAAGGGTCACCGCGCCAGATTGACACCGCCGCGGCACAACATGTGATTGTCGCCGCGCCGCTGCGTTACGTCGGGGTTTTCCGCAACCACTCCATCAGTGACGTTGTCACGCAGGCCAGTGCGATTTCGCTGTCAGCAGTGCAGCTTCACGGCAATGAAACGCCGGAATTTGTGGCAGAATTGCGTGCTTCCTTACCTGCAGAGATTCAAATCTGGAAAGCACTTCGCATTGAAGGCGCATTACCTGCGCGCGACTGGCCACATGTCGACCGCTATGTATTTGATAATGGTGATGGCGGAACCGGACAGTGTTTTGACTGGTCGCTGTTACAGGGGCAGACATTGGACAATGTGCTGCTGGCCGGTGGCCTGAGTGCGGATAACTGTGTTGAAGCCGCGCAGCTGGGCTGTGCCGGACTGGACTTCAACTCTGGTGTGGAAAGCGCGCCTGGCATCAAAGATGCCCGAAAAATTGCCGCGGTGTTTCAGACGCTGCGTGCCTACTGATTTGCCTGGCCTGCTCAACGGCGGGCCCGAGAAAGGAAGAGAAAAATGACGTTACTGAATCCCTACTTTGGCGAATTTGGCGGAATGTATGTTCCGCAGATCCTGATGCCAGCCCTGCGCCAGCTGGAAGAGGCGTTTGTCGACGCCCAGAAAGATCCTGAGTTTCAGGCCGAGTTTACCGACCTGCTGAAGAACTATGCCGGTCGTCCTACTGCCCTGACACTGTGTAAAAATCTGACGAAAGGCACCAAAACCCGCCTCTATCTTAAGCGTGAAGATCTGCTACACGGTGGCGCGCATAAGACCAACCAGGTGCTGGGTCAGGCATTGTTAGCTAAACGTATGGGCAAAAACGAAATCATTGCCGAGACCGGTGCCGGTCAGCACGGCGTCGCTTCCGCGCTGGCCTGTGCGCTGCTGGGCATGAAGTGCCGCATCTATATGGGTGCGAAAGATGTCGAACGTCAGTCTCCTAACGTGTTTCGTATGCGTCTGATGGGTGCAGAAGTGATCCCGGTTCACAGCGGCTCCGCCACGCTGAAAGATGCCTGTAACGAAGCGCTGCGTGACTGGTCTGGCAGCTATGAGACTTCACACTATATGCTCGGCACCGCGGCGGGTCCCCATCCCTTCCCGACTATCGTGCGTGAGTTCCAGCGCATGATTGGTGAAGAGACCAAAAAGCAGATTCTGGAAAGAGAAGGCCGCCTGCCTGACGCGATCCTCGCCTGCGTAGGCGGCGGTTCAAATGCCATCGGGATGTTTGCCGACTTCATCGATGAGACCAGCGTGAAGCTGATCGGCGTGGAGCCCGCCGGTCACGGCATTGAAACCGGCGAGCATGGCGCACCGCTCAAACATGGTCGCGTCGGCATCTACTTCGGTATGAAATCGCCGATGATGCAGACCCACGATGGCCAGATTGAGGAGTCTTATTCAATCTCTGCCGGCCTCGACTTCCCGTCAGTGGGTCCGCAGCATGCGCATCTGAACAGCATTGGTCGCGCGGAGTATGTCTCCATTACCGATAATGAAGCGATGGACGCCTTTAAACAGCTGTGCCGTGCGGAAGGGATTATTCCGGCGCTGGAGTCTTCTCATGCTCTGGCGCATGCCCTGAAGATGATTCACGCTGAACCAGAAAAAGAGCAGTTGATCGTGGTCAACCTCTCTGGCCGCGGCGACAAAGATATTTTCACCGTTCATGACATTCTGACAGCGCAGGGAGAAATCTGATGGAACGTTACAATCAACTGTTTACACGGCTGTCAGCGAATAACGAAGGCGCTTTCGTTCCTTTCGTTACGCTGGGCGATCCCTCTCCGGAGCTTTCACTGCGCGTGATTGACGCGCTGGTGGAAGGTGGCGCGGATGCACTGGAGCTGGGTATTCCCTTCTCCGATCCGCTGGCAGATGGCCCGACCATTCAGAACGCCACGCTGCGCGCCTTTGCGGCGGGTACCAACACCAGCCAGTGTTTTGAAATGCTGGCGACTATCCGCCGTAAATACCCGGATCTGCCGATTGGCTTGCTGATGTACGCTAACCTGGTTTTCACCAACGGCGTGGATGCGTTCTATGCCCGTTGTGCTGAAGCCGGTGTGGATTCGGTGCTGGTTGCGGATGTGCCGGTTGAAGAGTCTGCACCCTTCCGTCAGGCGGCGCTGCGTCATGGCATAGCACCTATCTTTATCTGTCCGCCTAACGCCAGCGATGAGCTGCTGCGCGAGATCGCGTCACACGGACGGGGTTACACCTACCTGCTGTCACGCGCGGGTGTGACCGGTGCTGAAAACCGTGCCAGCCTGCCGTTGCAGCACCTGATCGACAAGCTGCGTGAATACCACGCCGCGCCGCCGCTGCAGGGCTTTGGTATTTCAGAACCGGAACAGGTGAAAGAAGCGATCGCTGCCGGTGCAGCGGGTGCTATCTCCGGATCTGCGATTGTCAGAATCATTGAAAAACACCATGCAGAGCCTGAGGTCATGCTGAGTGAACTTAAGAATTTTGTCAGCCGCCTCAAGGCCGCCAGCCGTTAATCCTGCCATCATGCCTTATCGCGCGATAAGGCATGATTTGTTTCCTTTTTTTTCATTCCGCTATTTGCCCTTTTTGCAAAATCTGCACCACAATGACAATGCGCCGTTACGGTAACGTCGCATCCATTTTGTGACAGGGAGAGAGAGCAATGAAATTCGTTAAACTGCTGACAGGTGCTGTACTGGCGGGCGTGGTTGCGCTGACACTGAGCGCCTGTGCGCCAACCGCAACCAAAGAGGGAACCGGTGGCTATATTGATGACACCGTGGTGACCACAAAAGTGAAAGGTGAACTGCTGAAAGATGACTCGCTGAAATCGACTGAAATCAACGTAGAAACCTTCAAAGGTAAAGTTCAGCTGAGCGGTTTTGTTTCATCACCACAGATGGCGAATCGTGCCGTTCAGGTTACGCGCAGCGTGCCGGGCGTGAAGTCAGTCGTCAACAATATGCAGATCAAATAACGTCGTAACAGAAAAAAAGGCCGCTGATTCAGCGGCCTTTTTCTCATCAGAAACGGTAACCCGCTCCGAAGAAGAAGACCCAGGGATCGATGCGCATATTGATATTCTGCTGCTCGCCTCCTGCTTTAAACTTCACTTCCGTATCAATATCCATGTACCACACTGATGCATTCAGCATCCAGTCACGGTTAATCTGATAATCCAGACCGACCTGACCCGCCACACCCCAGGAGTCCTTCACGCTGAGATCGGTCAGGCCCGCATCGCGGCCCGTCTGGTTGAAATCGGCATCATAAAAGGTGGTGTAGTTGATCCCCACGCCAACGTAAGGGCGCGCTTTGCTTTTGCTGTCAAAGAAATAGTACTGCGCCATCAGCGTCGGCGGTAACTGGCGAACGGTAGCCAGCGTACCCGTCGGGCCAAGACCGACTTTGTGACGGAAAGGCGTGGCGGCCAGTAACTCAACACCAATATTGTCTGTTGCCATGTACGTGAAGGTCAGGCCGAGTTGTGTGTCATTAGTGGCGCTGAACTCGCCCATTCCTAACACATTATCGGAACCCTCAGTCGGCCGGACGGTAGCGCTGCCGGCACGCATAAAGAAGTCGCCTGCTTCGTGGGCCATCGCCAGTTGAGGCAGGGCCAGGGCCAGCAGCATCGCGCATTTTGCCAGTTTCATTATCACTCCTTTGCTTAATGTTAATGTCGCGAACGGAATCGCTTTTTTTGCTGGCAATTATTTAACGCGATTTACAGAAAATTGCACTCAGTACCCCTGAGATAAATTGCTTAAAAAACAATGAATTGATTTAGATCAATTTCGGCGCTGTCAGCAGCATGCAAATTCCGCTTGCTGAATAATTTCGCTGGCCCTATGTTGCTTATCTTCATTGTTGATTTTGGTTCGATGCCCTGGGAGGGGCGGGTGATCAAATGAGTGAGCTCTCTAACCCTTGTGTCAGCTGTGGCGCCTGCTGCGCCCATTTCCGCGTCTCATTTTACTGGGCTGAAGCCGATGATGCGGGCGGTCTGGTTCCCACTGAATTAACGGAGCCTTTAGGCCTGTTAATGCGCAACATGCGGGGTACCAACGATCGTGCGCCCCGCTGCGTCGCCCTGCAGGGCGACATTGGCGGCTGCGTTTCCTGCGGCATTTATGAACAACGTCCGACGCCCTGTCGGGAGTTTTCAATGTCGGGTGAAGCAGGTATCCATAATGAAGCCTGCGATCGCGCCCGCGCGCGTTATGGCCTTCCTGCCCTTTTTGCGCCCTCTTTACCTCATATTACAGAAAGTTATGCCCTGCCGGGTGCCCCGGAGCTGCCAGAACATGTACAATCGCCGGGTTAATTAACCCGGTTCCTCCAAGGAGTGTACATGTCTATCACGGCAAGCTCGTTATACCGTGACACAGGAAATTTCGCGCGCCATCAACTGGCTACGGTGCTGTTGATGTCGCTGCTGGCCGCGTTTGTCACCGTCATGCTGGTGCATGTGCTGACGCCTGGTGCCGATCAGATGGCCATCCTGCAGCAGGGCGATGACAGCGCCAGTTCGTTATTTGAGATGGTGCAGAATATGTCACCGGAACAGCAACAGGTACTGCTGCGCGCCTCAGCGGCCAGCACTTTTGCCGCGCTGATGGGGAATACCCTGCTGCTTGGCGGTATGCTCTATCTGATCCCGATGGTCTCTTCCGGCCAGCGTGTCAGTGCGTTGCGGGCCATTGGTGCCTCAGCACCGCTGCTGCCAAAGCTGCTGCTGCTCACCTTCCTGATGACGCTGGTCGCGCAGCTGGGCTTTATGGTGCTGGTCGTGCCAGGCATTCTGCTGACGATCCTGCTGTCGCTGGCGCCGGTGATGGTGGCGAGTGAGAAGATGGGTGTCTTTGCCGCCATGCGCGCCAGTATGCGGATGGCGTGGAAGAATGTCAGGCTGATCGCCCCGGCGATTTTGCTCTGGCTGCTGGCTAAAGTCATTGTGATGCTTTTCTTCTCATCGCTGACGGTATTACCCCTCAATGTCTCGTCGGTGATTTTTACCGCGGCTGGCAATGTGGTTTCAGCGATGTTGATTATCTATCTTTATCGGCTCTATATGCTGTTACGTTGATTGGCGGTGTGCCTTCGGGCACATTCGCAGCCAACTCTGAATGGAAAAACTATGAAGCAGCTACTCGACTTTCTCCCCCTGGTGGTCTTTTTCATCTTCTATAAGCTGTATGACATTTTTGTCGCCTCGGGCGCGCTGATCGTGGCCACCGGCCTGGCGCTGGTTGTCAGCTGGGTGCTCTATCGCAAGCTGGAAAAGATGACGATTTTCACCTTTGTGCTGGTGGCGGTTTTTGGCACCCTGACGCTGGTGTTCCACAACGATGAGTTCATTAAGTGGAAAGTCACGGTGATCTACAGCCTGTTTGCCGCCGCCCTGCTCTACAGCCAGTGGTTTATGGAGCAGACGCTGATTCAGCGCATGCTGGGCAAAGAGTTACACCTGCCCGATGCGGTCTGGCGTCGGCTCAACGTTGCCTGGGCGCTATTCTTCTTCATCTGCGGCCTGGTAAACATCTATGTCGCCTTTTGGTTATCTCAGGCGTTTTGGGTTAACTTTAAAGTGTTCGGTCTCTCCGGTCTGACCTTACTGTTTACCCTGCTCAGCGGGCTTTACATCTGGCGACAGATGCCGCAGCAGGAACAAAAATAATCATCTGCCCGGTCCGCCGGGCATTTTTTTAGCATTCACCTGCATAGAAGTGGAAGCAATGGGCGAAAAACATAAATTGCCGAAAGGCGAAATGGTGCTGCGTACGCTCGCCATGCCAGCAGACACCAACGCCAACGGCGATATTTTTGGTGGCTGGCTGATGTCACAGATGGATATGGGTGGCGCTATCCTGGCGAAAGAGATCGCTGAAGGACGCGTGGTGACGGTTCGCGTCGACGGCATGTCATTTATGAAGCCCGTCGCGGTGGGCGATGTGGTGAGCTGCCATGCGAGCTGTCTTCGTACCGGCAACAGTTCCATGACGATTAATGTGGAAGTGTGGATCAAAAAAGTGTCGTCTGAGCCGATTGGACAAACTTACATTGCGACGGAAGCGGTGTTTATTTATGTGGCGGTCGACAATGCGGGCAATTCCCGTCCTCTGCCAGCCGGTCGCGCCAATCAGCAGCCTGCTGGATAAGTGACGGGTCAGGCGGCGTCTGCCTGACCCGGTACCTTATTCAATGCTGGCACCACCATTAATTTTAAACACGATATTCATGGTAAGACCCTGTCCTGGCTTTCCTTTCTCATAGCGCCAGGTTTTCATCGCCTGCTTTACGCCCCGCTCAAACATATTGCGCGGTTCAGCAGAGAGAATCTGGATGTTATCCACCCGTCCGTCGCTGTCCACATCAAACTTCACCCTTACACGTCCTTCTACCCGCAATGCAAAAGCACGCTGAGGATAGCCAGGCTTACTCACGCTCAGTGCCTTAGGGCCAGTTGAGGCCGATGAGCCAGGTGACGGTGTAGATTTTGGCGCCGTGGTCGGTTTGTTTTGCGTCGCCGGGGCTTCCTGCTTAAACGGGTCGGCCTTCGGTTTGCTCTCCTGACGCGGCTTCACCTCGCGTTTTGGCTGCTCCCGTTTGTGTTCCGGCTTTGGTTTAGGCTTAGGCTTCGGCTTCGGTTCAGGTTTCGGAAGGGGTACCGGCTCCGCTTTTGGCGGTTCCGGCACTGGCTGTGGCTCCGGTTCAGGCTGCGGTTCAGGTTGTGGCGCAGGCGGCTCTGCGATAGCCGGTGCTGGCTCGGGCTGGACTTCGGGCGCGACCATGGTAACGCTGATGGGCTGCGATGCTTTGGGCACCTCAATCACCTGCTGGAATGAAGCATAAAGAATTCCGGCAATCACGACTCCATGCAGAGCAACAGACAACAACATGGAGACAGGCGTGCGTTTAGGAAATGGCATAGTCAGCGTGGTCATAACAGTCGCAGTGATTGAATAGAGCAGCGATTTTAAATGCAAATAGCAATCAGTTTCAATAACTCCCGCCATCCGGCCTGAAGAAAAGCGCTTTTTAGCCCTTTATGCTGAGCCATTAGCCGCCCACAGGTTTCGTTTGCACTCTAATCGTCAATCCCTTAACGTGTTGCAAAATTCTGATAACCAGGAGTTCCTTAGTGCTTTACGTCATTTATGCAGAAGATACTGCAGAGTCACTGGAAAAACGTAACGCCGTGCGCCCTGCCCACCTGGCGAGGCTCAAACTGCTGCAGGAGGAGGGACGCCTGATCATCGCAGGCCCAATGCCTGCTGTGGATAGCAACGATCCCGGCGTGGCGGGCTTCACTGGCTCAACCGTTATTGCTGAGTTTCCGTCCTTAGAAGCCGCACAGTCATGGGCCCAGGATGATCCTTACTTTGCGGCGGGCGTCTATAAACAGGTCTCGGTTAAGCCGTTTAAACGCGTCTTCTGATAACGTATCTGCAGTCAAAATGGCGTCTGTGCCTGGCACAGACGCCATTTTTGTTTTGAATATTCAGAGAGGAAAGATGCAGATAATCATTCTGGGGCTACTGGCAATTATCGCTTTACTGATTGGCGGTGCGCTATACCTCTGGCGAACAGAGGGCTGGCGTAGTAAAAAGCAGTGGATTGTGATGCTGATCGTGCTGGCGGCAGCACTGCAGTTGGTGAATGTAACGCTGATGATGACGTCACAACGTCTTTCGGGTTAATGATTCATGCAGCTTATTGCGATATCAGCGTAAATACCCCTGTCAGAAAAAGCTTTCGTACTGCATTACTCCTCTGCCCATACGGCTGAACGCGACGCTCTCCGCCTGACCGTTAAGAGCTTATTTATGGCTAAGCGGGCCTGCTCGTTAAGTTAGCCCGCTTTGTTTTCCCGTCACTCACTGGCATAGTGGCGTTGAATTAACCCCTGTCCAGAATCAGACCAATCAGCGCATGATAGTGCTGCTCTTCTTCCGGGCTGGTGACATGCTGTAAACGGCTGATCAGCTTTGAGCAAATCGCTTTACGGTTCAGGCTACGGCCAGAAGCGATGATTTCCGTCACGACAGACCCCAGAATGGCCTGCTGTGAAGGCTGTGCAGCACTGTGTAAATAAGCGGAGAGGTCAGATACTGAAGCGGTAATACGAACGTTAGTCTGCATGGTTGGCCCTCATAGGATTCATTAAAAGTTAGTAACCGATACGGTAAAGTTATACAACAACCCCTTAACTGTACAGATATTTAACTCAAAATTTCGCCGTGCCTGCTGATTAAATGAATAAATCATTTAGGAACAGTGACTTGCAAAAATGTAAAGTTGTACAGGTTTAACGTCAGCGGCTGTACACCTCTTAAATTACACCTTGAGATAGCCTGTTTAGCTTTAAAAAATGATCTCTGTGTCATTTTTTTAGCCGTCGGGAGGAATTATCTGGCAGAGCTGTCTACATTTAGCTTTTGTGAGTTAAACCTCTGAATGGAAGCACAGCGTAATCGCGGGCAAATTATGAATAAAACCTATCCCGGCCAGTCACTTACTCTGATCGAGCCACTGCTATCCCGAATTGTGGCGATTATTGATCCGAAAATCGAAGTCATGAGTGGTTATCCTGCAAATTGCTCTGCATGGCTGACCCTCTATTACCAGCGTAAATCGGGAAAATGGTCTTACGAATGGTACGATCGGACGGGGTATCGCAGACCAGCGGCGCTGGGCAGCACGATGGAGTGCCTCATGCGCGAAGTCAGTGACCGGGGTGCGTCGCGTCAGGAGCATGCTATAGCGCGACGAGTCATGGCAGAGTCGGGATTTTTTGAAGCCTGAGCAGGGCTGCTGCCGATATAACCTAAACTAACTGCGTAATAAACAGGATCGAGCGACGTTGCTGCTGTGCCAGTTGATGGCGAATGCAATGGATACGCTTGTAACGCCGCGACTGCCCTTCCAGCCAGCGGGAGCGGCGGCGATGCACCTGACGTAACATTCTCCAGCGCGCCACTTCATTTCTGCTTCGTTTCATCACATCCTCTCTGACTTCATACATGCAAGACCTGTGCGAAGGCATTATAGAGATCTCCGTCGTAATGCCAAATCAGATCTCTCATCGAGACTGTCCGGGATAAAGGGTTTCGTTAGCGATGATCTGCACGTAAACTTGCCAGACGAAAGCGCGAACGGGATGTCCACTTTATGACCACTTTTTATACCCTGATCAGCTGGTTGCTGGTATTTGGTTACTGGCTGCTGATCGCCGGGGTTACGCTGCGTGTATTAATGAAGCGCCGGGCCGTAACCTCGGCGATGGCATGGCTGCTGGTTATCTATATTCTGCCGCTGGTGGGTATTATCGCTTATCTCTCGTTTGGCGAACTGCATCTGGGCAAACGTCGCGCGGAGCGCGCCCGCACTATGTGGCCGTCGACCGCACGCTGGCTCAACGACCTGAAACAGTGCCGTGAAATTTTTGCCACCGAGCACAGTGACGTTGCCCGTTCACTGTTTGAGCTTTGCTACCATCGTCAGGGCATTGCCGGGGTTAAGGGCAATCAGCTTCAGTTGCTCACCAGCGCCGACGACGTCATGCAGGCGCTGATTCGTGATATCCAGCTGGCCCGTCATAACATTGAGATGGTGTTTTACATCTGGCATCCCGGCGGCCTGGCGGATGAAGTCGCCGAATCGCTAATGGCCGCATCACGCCGTGGCGTTCATTGCCGACTGCTGCTCGACTCCGCAGGCAGCGTCAACTTTTTCCGCAGCCCATGGCTCGGCATGATGCGCAATGCCGGTATCGACGTCGTGGAGGCCTTGCAGGTCAGCCTGCTGCGCGTCTTCCTGCGGCGAATGGATTTGCGTCAGCATCGCAAAATCGTTCTGATTGATAATTACATTGCCTATACCGGCAGCATGAACCTGGTGGATCCACGCTTCTTTAAACAGAGCGCGGGTGTAGGCCAGTGGATTGACCTGATGGCGCGTATGGAAGGCCCGGTTGCGACCGCGATGGGCATTGTGTTCAGCTGTGACTGGGAGATTGAGACCGGTAAACGCATTCTTCCCCCACCGCCCGATCGCAACATCATGCCGTTTGAGCAGGAGAGCGGCCACACCGTGCAGGTGATCGCCTCCGGACCTGGCTTCCCGGAAGATATGATCCATCAGGCGCTGCTGACCGCGGTTTATTCAGCGCGTGAACAGCTGATTATGACCACACCCTACTTAGTGCCCAGCGACGATCTGCTGCATGCTATCTGTACCGCTGCGCAGCGTGGCGTGAGTGTCAGCGTGATTGTGCCGCGCCACAACGACTCCCTGCTGGTCGGCTGGGCCAGCCGCTCCTTCTTCAGCGAACTGCTGGAAGCGGGCGTGAAAATCTATCAGTTTGAAGATGGTCTGCTGCACACTAAAAGCGTGCTGGTCGACGGACAGCTGAGTCTGGTGGGAACCGTTAACCTTGATATGCGCAGTTTATGGCTGAATTTTGAAGTGACGCTGGTGGTGGATGATGCAGGATTTGGCAGCGATCTCGCCTGTGTGCAGGATGACTACATTGCCCGCTCCCGCCTGCTGGACGGTAAGCGCTGGGCAAAACGTGCCTGGTGGCAGCGCATCGTCGAACGACTGTTTTACTTCTTCAGTCCTTTACTGTAAAACGAGCCAGATTGTGTAAATGGCCGCAGGCCGACAGGACAGACTATGGATTTGAATAATCGCCTTACCGAAGATGAAACGCTGGAACAGGCCTACGATATTTTTCTCGAACTGGCCGTCGACAATCTCGACCCGGCAGACGTCATTCTCTTCAATCTGCAGTTCGAAGAGCGCGGTGGCGCAGAGCTGTTTGATCCCTCTGAAGACTGGAAAGACCATGTCGATTTTGATCTGAACCCGGACTTTTTCGCCGAGGTAGTCATCGGGCTGGGTGAAGCGGATGGTGAGCCAATCACTGATGTCTTTGCCCGCGTGCTGCTGTGCCGCGAGAAAGATCACAAGCTCTGTCATATCCTGTGGCGCGAGTAAGCATCAGATAAGAAAACGCCGGGCACATGCCCGGCGTTTTGCTTTAGAGCGGATCGACCTTGAGGCAAGAGACCGCATGGTGGAAACTGCCTTCCAGCAGCGGCCGGGTTTTCGCACACTCCGGGCCGGCGATCGGACAGCGGGTGCGGAACACGCAGCCTGACGGCGGATTAATCGGCGACGGCAACTCCCCTTCCAGCAGCTGAATCTGCTTATTTTTTTCCAGATCAGGATCGGGGATCGGCACGGCAGACATCAGCGCACGGGTGTAAGGATGCTGCGGATTGCTGTAGACCTCGCTGTAGGTACCCAGCTCCACCGCATGCCCCAGATACATCACCAGCACCCGATCAGAGATATGCTTCACCACAGCCAGGTCGTGGGCAATGAAGATTAGCGACAGCCCCATCTCACGCTGTAACTGTTGCAGCAGATTCACCACCTGAGCCTGAATCGAAACATCCAGCGCCGAGACCGGTTCATCGCAGATGATCAGCTTCGGCTCCAGAATCAGCGCACGGGCGATACCGATACGCTGACACTGACCGCCCGAAAACTCATGCGGGTAGCGGTTAATCAGGTTGGGCAGCAGCCCCACTTTCATCATCATATTTTTGACGCGGTCTTTCACTTCCTGCCGCGCCATTTTTGGATGGTAGGTGCGCAGTGGCTCGGCGATGATATCGCCGATGGTCATACGCGGGTTCAGCGACGCCAGCGGATCCTGGAAAATCATCTGGATATCGCTGCGCGCCTTGCGCCACTCCTCTTCACTCTGCCCCAGCAGATCGCGGCCTAACCAGGCCACCCGACCTTCCGTGGCTTTAACCAGACCGATAATGGCGCGTGCCAGTGTCGATTTGCCGCAGCCAGACTCGCCTACCACGCCCAGCGTTTCTCCCTCATAAAGGCGCAGGCTGACGCCATCCACTGCCTTCAGGGTTTTTGACGGCTGCCAGAACCACTGCTTGCCATCTTTGATATCAAAATGGACTTTGAGGTCGGCGATTTCCAGTAACACTCTTTTTTCAGCTACGGTGCTCATACTAACTCCTCCACCGGCTTAAAGCAGGCACGCAGACGGCCTTCGCCAAACGGCTCCAGCGGCGGAGCCTGGGTGCAGATATCCATTGCGTGCGGACAACGCGGCTGGAACGGACAGCCCTGCGGCAGCCGCAGCAGGTTGGGTGGATTGCCCGGAATGGTGGTCAGGCTCTCGCCCTCCGCATCCAGGCGCGGCACTGCATTCAGCAGACCAATTGAGTAAGGGTGCGCAGGCTGATAAAAGACATCGCGAGCGCGGCCATACTCCATGGTGCGTCCGGCATACATCACCAGCACCTTATCGCAGATCCCGGCCACCACGCCGAGATCGTGGGTGATCATGATTATAGCGGTGTTGAATTCACGCTTCAGATCGTTGAGCAACGTCATGATCTGCGCCTGCACCGTCACATCCAGCGCCGTGGTCGGTTCATCGGCAATCAGCAGTTTTGGCCGGCACAGCAGCGCCATGGCAATCATCACGCGCTGACGCATCCCGCCGGAGAACTCATGCGGGTACATCTTCATGCGTTTACGTGCTTCCGGCATTTTCACCGCGTCCAGCATTCTCACTGACTCTTCAAACGCCTGTGCGCTGTTCATCCCTTTGTGTAGCTTGAGCACTTCCATCAACTGCTCGCCCACCCGCATATAGGGGTTCAGCGACGTCATCGGGTCCTGGAAGATCATTGCAATCTGTTCGGCGCGCAGTTTATTAAGCTGGTTCTCAGGCAGGTTCAGGATCTCTTTGCCGTTGAACATCGCCGAGCCGCCAATGCGGCCATTTTTTGCCAGCAACCCCATCAGGGCAAAGGCCGTCTGTGATTTGCCGGAACCGGACTCGCCAACAATGCCCAGCGTCTCACCGGCGCGCAGCGAGAAGTTGAGGTCATTAACGGCGGTCACATCCCCATCGTGCGTGCCAAAGGTCACGCGTAAATCTTTGACCGTAAGTAGCTGTTCGCTTCCCGCGCGGGCCGCCATCGCTGGCTGAAATTCATGAATAGTCATCGGGAAACTCCTTAACGATCTTTCGGGTCGAGGGCATCACGCAGGCCATCGCCGATAAAGTTGAAACAGAACAGCGTAACCACCAGGAAGCCCGCTGGATAGAGCAGCAGCCAGGGTGAGACTTCCATCGAGTTGGCGCCGTCGCTGAGCAGTGCGCCCCAGCTGCTCAAAGGCTCCTGCGTACCCAGACCGAGGAAGCTCAGGAAGGATTCAAACAGGATCATGCTTGGCACCAGCAGCGAGGCGTAAACCACCACCACGCCCAGCACGTTTGGCACGATGTGGCGCACCACGATTTTCCAGGTTGATACCCCGCCGACATGGGCCGCTTCGATAAACTCTTTACGCTTCAGGCTCAACGTCTGGCCGCGCACAATACGCGCCATATCCAGCCATGAAACCATACCGATAGCGGCAAAAATCAGCAGGATATTACGACCAAAGAAGGTCACCAGCAGGATGACGAAGAACATAAACGGGAAAGAGTTAAGGATTTCCAGAATACGCATCATCACCGAGTCCGTTTTGCCGCCGAGATAGCCAGCAATCGAACCATAAAGTGTGCCCACGATCACCGCGATCAGCGCTGAGGCCACACCCACCATCAGGGAGATACGGCCACCAATCGCCACGCGCACCAGCAGGTCACGACCCGATGAGTCAGTGCCGAACCAGTGGCCGGAAGTGGTATCCGGCGGCGAGGACATCATGGCCCAGTCGGTATCGTCGTAGGTGAACTGCGCCATCATCGGCGCAAAGATCACGAACAGGGTAATCACCAGCAGCACCAGCAGGCTGATTAAGGCCGCCCGGTTATGGATAAAACGACGACGCGCGTCCTGCCAGAGACTGCGCCCTTCTACTTCCAGCTTCTCACTGAACGCATCAAGAGCTTCGCTGTTTTTCTTACTTAACATCATGGCGAACTCCGCAATCAGTAACGAATTTTTGGATCGATAACGGCATAGAGCACGTCAACAATCGCGTTGAAGATAATGGTCAGCAAACCGACCAGAATGGTCAGGCTCATCACCAGTGAGTAGTCACGGTTCAGCGCACCGTTCACAAACAGCTGACCGATACCCGGCAGACCATAGATCGACTCAATGACCATCGACCCGGTGATGATGCCGACAAACGCCGGTCCCATGTAGGAGATCACCGGCAGCAAGGCGGGCTTCAGCGCATGACGCAGCACAATGCGGCGCAGCGGCAGGCCTTTGGCGCGCGCGGTGCGGATAAAGTTGGAGTGCATCACTTCAATCATCGATCCACGGGTAATACGCGCGATACTGGCGATATACGCCAGCGACAGCGCCACCATCGGCAGCAGCATGTAGTTCCACTGCCCGCC
Organism: Pantoea sp. XY16; assembly: GCF_025153065.1. Classification (NCBI taxonomy): domain Bacteria; kingdom Pseudomonadati; phylum Pseudomonadota; class Gammaproteobacteria; order Enterobacterales; family Erwiniaceae; genus Pantoea; species Pantoea sp. XY16. Next base: position 381,699 of record NZ_JANZNP010000004.1, read on the forward strand.
ATTCCAGCCACCGCCCGGCAGCCATTTCAGGCTGATGGCGAACAGCAGGACCAGCAGCGGTGCGACCACGAAACTGGGTATCACCACACCGGTCATTGCCACCCCCATCACCGCGAAGTCCCACAACGTATTTTGTTTGAGCGCAGCGATGACGCCGGCGGTGACGCCCAGCACTATCGCCAGCAGGAACGCAGCCAGACCGAGTTTGGCAGAAACCGGGAACGCATGTGCGACCAGATAGTTGACCGAATAGTCTTTGTATTTAAACGACGGGCCGAAATCGCCGTGCGCCAGCTGCACAAGGTAATCGACATACTGTTTACCAATGGGATCATTGAGGTGGTACTTCGCCTCAATGTTGGCCATGACTTCGGGTGCCAGCGTACGCTCGCCGGAAAAAGGACTACCGGGGGCCAGGCGCATCATGAAGAAGGAGATAGTAATCAGGACGAACAGCGTCGGTAGCGCTTCAAGCAAGCGACGCAGGATGAATTTTAACATTGCCGTACCTACCAGGCTGTTGCTTCACAACATATAAAAAATTAAAAAAGGCGGCGCCAGACGCGCCGCCACTGCTGATAGCCTGAATGCTATTAGTGTTTGATGATGTAGAAGTTTTTATCCAGGGTTTTATCCAGTGGATCTTTACCGGTATAACCGCCGACATAAGGTTTCACCAGACGCGTATTTACGTAGTAGTAAACCGGTACGATGGTGCTGTCTTTATCCATGATCTGCTCAGCCTTCTGATAATCCACTGCGCGGGCTTTCGCATCCGGGGCTTTGATCGCGTCACGCACCACTTTGTCAAACTCATCGCTCTTATAGTGCGATGTGTTACTGCTGCTGTTGGACACCATGGTGTTCAGGAAGGAAGTGGGTTCGTTGTAGTCCGCACACCAGGCCGCACGCGACACATCGTAGTTACCCTGATGACGGGTATCCAGGAAGGTTTTCCACTCCTGGTTTTCCAGCTTGATGTTTACGCCGATGTTTTTCTTCCAGATCGACGAGGCGGCAATCGCGAGCTTCTTGTGCAGATCGGAGGTGTTATACAGCAGGTTAAAGGTCAGCGGTTTGTCAGCGGTGTAGCCCGCTTCAGCCAGCAGCTTCTTCGCTTCGGCATTACGTTTGTCCTGTGACCATGTGAACCAGTCTGGCGGCAGAATGTCCATGCCGTCGGTCGCTGGTGGCGTGTAGCTATAGGCAGGTTTCTGGCCCTGCGCCAGCACTTTATTCACCATGATGTCACGATCCAGACCCAGCTTCAGGGCCGCGCGCACGCGAGGATCGGTGAATGGCGCTTTCTGGTTGTTGATTTCGTAGTAATAGGTGCAGAGATATGGATCGACGTGCAGCTCTTTACCGTTGTCACGCTGCAGCTTTTTAAACAGCTCAATTGGCAGGTTGTTATAGGTCATGTCGCTGCCGTTCTCGGAGAAGTAGCGGTTAACGTCACTGACTTCTGAACTGATCGGCAGGAAGGTGACTTTGTTCAGCACCGTATGTTCATTGTCCCAGTAGTTCGGGTTACGCACCAGGGTGATACGTTCGTTAATCACGTGCGCTTCAAGCTTAAAGGCACCGTTGCCGACCCAGTTCTGCGGCTGCGTCCACTGATCGCCAAATTTCTCAATCGCCGGTTTGTAAACCGGTGACATGACGGAGTTAATCAGCAGCTTATCAAAATAGGGAACCGGCTCGCTCAGGGTGACTTCCAGCGTGTGGTCATCAATAGCTTTTACGCCCAGATCGGTAACTGGTTTTTTACCGGCGATGATGTCATCGACGTTCAGGATATGACCATACTGCGGATAGCTGGCATACGGTGAGGCGGTTTTAGGATCGACCAGACGCTCCCAGCTGTAGACGAAATCCTGCGCGGTGACCGGCTCGCCATTGGACCATTTGGCATTTTTACGTAAGTGGAAAGTCCACACTTTGAAATCTTTATTTTCATAGCTTTCCGCTACGGCCGGGATCGGTTTACCGTTGCTGTCATTGACCAGCAGACCTTCGTAAAGATCGCGCGCCACGTTATCTTCCGGCACGCCTTCGATTTTGTGCGGATCGAGCGACTGTACTTCATCGCCATTGCCGCGAACCAGCTCCTGTTTAGCGGCCAGCTCAACGCCCGCAGGCACGGTTGCCGCGAAAGCCGCATTCCCTGCCAGGGCACTCACTGCGGCAAAAACGCCCGCTGCAATCAGGCTTTTTTTCGTGATGTTGTTCATTATTACACTCCAGTTTTATTATCGTCACCGTGGCGATGCTCCGCCACGGCGTCCCCCGTCTCCGGGCTCCCTGGCCTGTTCCCAGGGAGATTGACCCCAAAATGGTCTGTACGCTGATGCGTGTCCCGACTGTCTCGCCGAAACGGCGATCAGATCAGTGTTGTTTGATGAAATAGTACTTCAGGTCTGTCATGTCCTGCGGGTCTTTGCCCGTAAAGCCGCCAACCCAGGGCTTTACCAGGCGCACACTTACGCGGTAGTAAACTGGCACAATTGGTGAGTCTTTGTCGAGTTGTGTTTCAGCCTGCTGATACAGGTCGACGCGCTGCGCCTCGCTGCCCGCCGTCAACGTTTCCGCCATTAAGCGATCGAAGGTCGCGCTGCTGTAAAACGCGGTGTTGATCGAGGCGTTACTGATCAGCATGTTCAGGAAGGTGGAGGGCTCGTTGTAATCGGCACACCAGGTGGCACGCACCACGTCATACTGGGCCTGATGACGGGTCTCCAGCATGGTTTTCCACTCCTGATTCTGCAGCGTCACCTTCGCGCCCAGATTTTTCTGCCACATCGACGCGGCGGCAATCGCCTGCCGCTTATTTTGATCAGAGGTGTTATAGAGCAGCGTAAAGTTCAGCGGATGGCTGGCATCAAAGCCCGCCTCTGCCAGCAGCTTTTTCGCCGCCTCATTACGCTGCGCCTGGGTCCAGGTGAACCATTCAGGCGGGGATAGCTTAATATCAGCCGTGAACGGTGGCGTGAGGCTATAGGCCGGAATCTGTCCCTGAGCCATGATCTTATTGGCAATCACCTCGCGATCGAGGGTCATTTTCAGCGCAGCGCGCACCCGTGCATCGGTGAACGGCGCTTTTTTGTTGTTGATTTCGTAGTAGAAGGTGCAAAGTAGCGGACTGACTTTGACTTCATCACCCAGCTCTTTGCGCAGCTTGCCAAACATCTCTAGCGGTATCGCACTGTTAGTGATATCCGTACCGCCACTGCGATAGCGATTAATGTCACTGTTTTCAGAAGCGATCGGCAGGAAGGTCCCCTGCTCAATCACCGTATGCGCATTGTCCCAGTAGAGGGGATTACGCGTCACAACGATTTTTTCATTCACCACCCAGTCGCTCAGTGTATAGGCACCGTTACCGATGTAGTGACCGGGACGGGTCCAGGCGTCGCCCCACTGCTTAATGGCTGGCGCATAAACCGGCTTCATCGCCGTGTGCGCTAACATCGCCACCAGGTAAGGCACGGGTTCACTCAGGGTAATCTGCAGGCGATGGGCATCAAGTGCTTTTACGCCCAATTGATCGGGTGATGCTTTACCGGCGAGGATGGCATCAATACCGGCAAAATGAGCTGCCTGCAGATAGCTGGAATATGGCGATGCTGTTTTCGGGTCCACCAGCCGACGCCAGCTATAAACGAAATCAGCGGCCGTCACCGGTTCGCCATTGCTCCACTTTGCATCATCACGCAGAGTAAAAATCCAGACCGTGGGTTGTGGATTTTCCCAGCTTCTGGCGACGCCCGGCACAACCTGACCGCGGTTATCGGTGTTAACCAGGCCATCCAGCAGGTTATGGATAACATTAGATTCCGGCACGCCTTCGGTTTTATGTGGATCCAGCGAAGAGACTTCGCTTCCGTTGTTGATCACTATTTGCTGTTGGGCGGCCAGAACCGTTCCAGGCGGAATGGTGGCGGCATAAGCCGGAGAAAAAGCCGTGAACAAAAAGAGTGCGATTGCTGACCGCTGTTGTTGCAAGTTTTTCATCCCAATCATGCGAAACGCCAACCTTTAATTAAGTATCCCGATAGGCTTAAGCAAAAAGCGTTCTCACTTTGGACTTTCGGAGAAAAAATTTACGCTGGGCCAAAAATTATCAGAAGCCGCGAAGGGGCGCCAAAGCAAAATAGCTAAAATGTTAACTAATTCTCTTTTATCATGAGATGTCAGGCAGCGAAAGTGTTAATTTTCGTCCTGAAAATATTATATCGATATGAAAAATAGGCTATTTAGCTGGAAACCTGTTTCCAGGGCGTTATGCAGCTACAAAAAGCGTCTGTTTTGGTATTTGTATTGATAAAAAGAGCATCGACGTGATGAAATTCAGGCTGGCCGCTGAAGCCTGGGTATTTATCGGGTTGAGCGGAGATCAGATAGCAGATTATCGTGTGAAAATAGTGACATTATTCTGAGAAAAAAAGTCTGTGAGCAAACCCACAGTAACGGAATTTATAATCGTCTGTTTTTATTAAGCAGGATGAATGACCGCATTACTATGGTGCAATAAATTACCTTACTGCACCAATTCAGGTCACCAATTCGCTTCGCTGCATGAAATAAGTGAGTTTCTAGTTCAGCAAGCCGGGGAAAATCGACTTCATGCCGGTCACAACAAATTCAATACCCAGCGCCATCAGTAACAGGCCCATAATTCGGGTAATGACGTTGATACCGGTCTGCCCAAGAATGCGCACCATTAACGGCGCGGCGCGGAACAGCAGCCAGCAGCAGAAGGCAAAAATAGCAATGGCCAGGGTGAATCCCAGCAGATTGAGCCAGCTGTGGTAGCGGGTACTCCAGACGATGGTTGAGCTGATGGCACCCGGCCCCGCCATGAGTGGCAATGCCAGCGGCACAACCCCCACGCTTTCACGAATCGCCGTTTCTGACTTCTCCTGTTTGTTCTGCTTATCCTCGCCCAGCTTGCCGCTGATCATCGACATGGCAATGGTGACGACCAGAATCCCGCCCGCAATCCGGAAGGAATCAATCGAGATGCCAAACACATGCAGAATCGCATCGCCGAGGAAAAGTGACGTCCAGAGAATAATGGCAACGGCCAGATTAGCTGTAAGGTTGGTTTTGTTACGCTCAGCTACCCCCTGATAACGGGTCATGCTGATGAACACCGGAATAATGCCTACCGGATTGACCAGCGCAAAGAGCCCGACAAAAAATTTTATGTAGCCTGATAGATCTAACAGCGCTGGATTCACAACTCTACTCCGTACCACAGGGGGGAAAACGCGCCTAATGTATGTGAAAACGTGCAGAGACGCCAGATGTGCGCCTGGGTATTTATCCTGATGAACAGCAAAGCAATTAGCGCTTTCCGCCAGAGATTAAAAAGTGGCTGGATTTAGCCACTGCCAGGACGGCTGAGCACAGGAGCACGCTGACTTAACAGGAAAGCACTATAAAGGGCTGCTGAAAGGTGTCAGCTTGCGCTTAAATTGATCTGCATCAAAATTGACCTACCCCAAACCAGGTAATCTTTTCTTAACGGAAGGATAAGAAAGCTCGCTAACGCCAGCAGAAGACTCGTTCAGTAAACAGTTGAAAATCCGGGATTTACCTGTCAGCCAGTCACGTTATTTCAGCGTGACTATACTCAGGACGCAGGATTGTTTACTAAAAAAGTTTAACTTCCTTCAGGAGAACACCATGGCCGTAACCAATGTCGCTGAACTCAATGCACTGGTCGAACGTGTAAAAAAAGCCCAGCGTGAATATGCCAACTTTTCTCAACAACAGGTCGACGCCATCTTCCGTGCCGCCGCCCTTGCCGCCGCTGACGCCAGAATCCCGCTAGCCAAGATGGCCGTTGCCGAATCCGGTATGGGCATCGTCGAAGACAAGGTCATTAAAAACCACTTTGCTTCCGAGTATATCTACAACGCCTATAAAGATGAAAAAACCTGTGGTGTATTAGCCACTGACGATACGTTCGGTACGATTACCATCGCCGAGCCGATTGGCCTGATTTGCGGTATCGTCCCGACAACCAACCCAACGTCAACCGCCATCTTTAAAGCATTAATCAGTCTTAAAACCCGTAACGGCATTATCTTTTCGCCACACCCTCGCGCCAAAGATGCGACAAACAAAGCTGCCGATATTGTCTTGCAGGCCGCCATTGCTGCCGGTGCGCCGAAAGACATTATCGGCTGGATCGATGCCCCGTCTGTTGAACTTTCAAACCAGCTGATGCATCACCCTGACATCAACCTGATTCTCGCCACCGGCGGTCCGGGCATGGTGAAAGCAGCATACAGCTCCGGTAAACCGGCGATTGGTGTCGGTGCCGGTAACACGCCGGTAGTGATTGATGAAACCGCCGATGTGAAACGTGCCGTTGCCTCCATTCTGATGTCAAAAACCTTTGATAACGGGGTGATCTGCGCCTCTGAACAATCTGTCATTGTGGTTGATTCAGTTTATGATGCCGTGCGTGAACGTTTCGCCAGCCATGGCGGCTACATGCTGCAGGGTGCTGAACTAAGCGCCGTACAGAATATCATCCTCAAAAACGGCGGTCTGAATGCGGCGATCGTGGGTCAGCCTGCCTTCAAAATTGCAGAGATGGCCGGTCTCACCGTGCCGCCGAGCACCAAGATCCTGATTGGTGAAGTGAAACTGGTGGATGAGTCTGAGCCATTTGCCCACGAAAAACTCTCACCTACCCTCGCAATGTATCGGGCAAAAGATTTCCAGGATGCTGTAGATAAAGCCGAGAAACTGGTCGCCATGGGCGGTATCGGTCACACCTCCTGCCTTTACACCGACCAGGATAACCAGACTGAGCGCGTGCACTACTTCGGCGACAAAATGAAAACCGCGCGTATTCTGATCAACACCCCGGCCTCTCAGGGCGGTATCGGTGACCTCTACAACTTTAAACTGGCGCCGTCTCTGACGCTGGGTTGTGGTTCCTGGGGCGGTAACTCTATTTCAGAGAACGTCGGTCCAAAACACCTGATCAATACCAAAACTGTCGCCAAGCGAGCTGAGAATATGTTGTGGCATAAACTTCCTAAATCCATCTACTTCCGTCGGGGTTCACTGCCAATTGCGTTGGAAGAGGTGGCAACGGACGGCGCGAAACGTGCCTTTATCGTCACTGACCGCTTCCTGTTCAATAACGGTTATGCTGACCAGGTGACCCGCGTGCTGAAATCACACGGCATCGAGACTGAAGTATTCTTCGAAGTTGAAGCTGACCCAACGCTGAGCATCGTACGTAAAGGTGCAGAGCAGATGAACAGCTTTAAACCTGACGTCATCATTGCCCTGGGCGGCGGTTCCCCAATGGATGCCGCGAAAATCATGTGGGTGATGTACGAACATCCCGAAACCCATTTCGAAGAGCTGGCGTTACGTTTCATGGACATCCGTAAACGTATCTACAAGTTCCCAAAAATGGGCGTCAAAGCACGCATGGTTGCCATCACGACTACCTCAGGTACCGGTTCAGAGGTCACACCGTTCGCTGTGGTAACCGACGATGCGACCGGTCAGAAATATCCTCTGGCTGACTATGCATTGACACCAGATATGGCAATTGTCGATGCCAACCTGGTGATGGATATGCCACGTTCACTCTGCGCCTTCGGTGGTCTGGATGCAGTCACCCACGCTCTGGAAGCCTATGTTTCTGTGCTGGCGAATGAATACTCTGATGGTCAGGCGCTGCAGGCACTGAAACTGCTGAAAGAGAACCTGCCGGCCAGCTATGCCGAAGGCGCAAAAAATCCGGTGGCGCGTGAACGCGTACACAATGCCGCAACTATCGCCGGTATTGCGTTTGCCAACGCATTCCTTGGGGTCTGTCACTCAATGGCACACAAACTGGGTTCAGAGTTCCATATCCCACACGGCCTGGCTAATGCCCTGTTAATCTCGAACGTTATTCGCTATAACGCGAATGACAACCCGACCAAACAGACCGCATTCAGCCAGTATGATCGTCCGCAGGCGCGTCGTCGTTACGCAGAGATTGCTGACCACTTAGGTCTGAGCGCACCAGGCGACCGCACCGCGCAGAAAATTGAGAAGCTGCTGGTATGGCTGGACGAGATCAAAACTGAACTCGGTATTCCGACCTCAATCCGCGAAGCCGGTGTGCAGGAAGCGGACTTCCTGGCGAAAGTCGACAAACTGGCCGATGATGCGTTCGATGACCAGTGTACCGGCGCGAACCCACGCTATCCGCTGATTGCTGAGCTGAAACAGATTATGCTCGATACCTACTACGGACGTGAATTTGTCGAACCGTTCTCAAGTGTCGCCGAAGCTGTCTCTGAGCAGCCGGTGAAAGGCGTGAAGGTTGATAAGAAAGTGAAGAAAGTCTGATAGTCCGGTTCTGACTGTCTGATAAAAAAACCCGCCGCGGCGGGTTTTTTATTACCTGAATGATGCGGTTAATTCAGCGGAGTCTGTGCGCCATGAATCGCCTGTAACGACCCCTGCTCTATCGCCTGTTTATAATGCTTACGGCAGACGGAGATATAGCGTTCGTTACCGCCAATGACCACCTGCTCGCCTTCGCTGAAAGGTTTACCCTCGCTATCCAGTCGCAGCACCATGCTCGCCTTGCGGCCACAATGACAAATGGTTTTTAATTCAACCAGCTTGTCAGCCCATGCCAGCAGATACTGACTGCCCACAAACAGTTCACCGCGAAAGTCGGTTCTCAGGCCATAGCAGAGCACCGGAATATCCAGATCGTCTACGACATCAGAGAGTGCTTTAACCTGCTCCCGGGTCAGGAACTGACTCTCATCAACCAGCACACAGTGGATTGGCTGCGCGGCATGCTCGGCGGCAATGTCACTATAGAGTGCGGTTTCAGCATTGTAGAGCATGGCCGGTGACGAAAGTCCGATACGGGAACTCACCTGCCCGGCACCAAACCGGTTATCGATTTCAGCGGTATAGACCAGCGAGCGCATGCCGCGCTCCTGATAGTTATAGGAGGATTGCAGCAGTGCCGTCGATTTCCCTGCATTCATGGCAGAGTAATAAAAATAGAGTTGAGCCATAGGAGCGTATCTTCATCAGGACTTAACGGAATGGCGCGCATATTAACACAAAGTGCAGGTAATACATTGCGGTGTAGCGGTAATTAAAGCGTAACGGCTGACCGGTTATTCATCCTGGTGCATAGCCGGGAGCCGGTTATGTGCGCTTCACGCTGGATAAGTTTTGCTTATTTTACCCGCAACAAAAGGAATGACATTTTTGTTACCACGCTAAATACATTAAATTTATTGCATATCAGACTTGCGGAAACTCTTTTTTTATTTGCCATAACCGTGAAATTTTTACTGTGATTATTTTAATTACTCAGGGAATTATCGTTCTGATATTGTTTTAAGATTGAAGTTATTTAATGTCACCACTACTATTAGCGGGCAACACAACTTTTTCCTTATTCAGAGACCAGGACAATGAGCGAAGCACTAAAAGTTCTTAATAATATCCGTACGCTGCGCGCCCAGGCCAGAGAGTATTCCGTCGAAACGCTGGAAGAGATGCTGGAAAAACTGGACGTGGTGGTAAAAGAACGCCGCGAAGAAGAGTCACATTTTCAGGCAGAAAATGAAGAACGCACGCGTAAGCTTAATCAGTATCGTGAAATGCTGCTGGCGGATGGAATCGACCCGAATGAACTGATTAACACGCTGACCGCCACTCACCGGGTTGCGGCAAAAGGTAAACGCTCAGTGCGCCCGGCCAAATATGGTTATACCGATGAAAAAGGCGAGTCCAGAACCTGGACAGGTCAGGGACGGACACCGGCCGTGATTAAAAAAGCGCTGGAAGAACAGGGTAAAACGCTGGACGATTTTTTACTGTAATGCTGACTGCTTCGCTGCTTAAGCGTTAGCCTGCTACCCCAATAAAAAAGGAAGCCGGAGCTTCCTTTTTCTTTTAATCAGACGCGGTAGAAATCGCGATACCAGTCAACGAAGTTTTTAACGCCCTCTTCGACTCCGGTCTGCGGTTTAAAACCAATGGCCTTATACAGCGCTTCGGTATCCGCACTGGTTTCCAGCACATCACCGGGCTGCATTGGCATCAGGTTTTTCTTCGCCGTAATCCCCAACGCTTTCTCAATCGCTTCGATATAGTTCATCAAGGTAACCGGCTGACTGTTGCCAATATTATAAACCCGATAAGGCGCAGAGCTGGTTGCAGGTGAACCGGTTTCAACAGTCCAGTTATCATCCTGTTGCGGAATAACATCCTGCAGACGGACAATCGCTTCAGCAATATCGTCAATATAGGTAAAGTCGCGTTTCATCTGGCCCTGGTTATAAACATCTATCGCTTCACCTGCAATCATTGCCCGGGTGAACTTAAAGAGTGCCATATCAGGACGGCCCCAGGGACCGTAAACGGTAAAGAAGCGCAATCCGGTCGTCGGCAGCTGATAAAGATGCGAGTAAGTGTGCGACATTAACTCGTTAGCTTTTTTAGTCGCCGCATATAAAGAAACCGGATGATCAACGCTATCTTCGGTTGAGAACGGCATTTTGCGATTCAGGCCATAAACTGAACTGGATGAGGCATAGAGCAGATGTTCAATTTTATGATGACGACAGCCTTCAAGGATATTGAGGTGACCGATCAGATTTGAGTCTGCGTAGGCATGGGGATTTTCAATGGAGTACCTGACGCCAGCCTGAGCGCCAAGGTGAATAACGCGCTGGAATGTGTGCTGGTCGAACAGTGACGCCATTGCGTCACGGTCCGCCAGATCCATCTCAATAAATGTAAAACCAGAATCGGCTTTAATTAAATTGAGACGGGCTTGCTTGAGATTTACGTCGTAATAATCATTCAGGTTGTCGATACCGACAACCTGGTGACCGGCGGCCAGCAGACGCTGACTGACATGAAAACCAATAAAGCCTGCGGCGCCGGTGACCAGAAAGTTCATAAATCCCTCGTTAATTATGCAGTTTGAATAGACGCTCCGCGGCCGATTGCATAATAAACGAAACCGCGTTTGCTGATACGCTCTGGATCATACAGGTTACGACCATCAAAAATCACGGCTTCTTTCAGTGCATTTTTGATAACGTCGAAGTCAGGCGCACGGAAGTTTTGCCACTCCGTACAGATGACCAGACCGTCTGCGCCCTGCAGTGCGGCTTCTTTGGTACCCATCAGCTTCAGATCGCTGCGGTGACCATAGATGCGCTGCGCTTCATCCATTGCTTCAGGGTCAAACGCCTGAACAGATGCGCCCGCTTCCCACAGCGTTTCCATCAGCACACGACTGGAGGCTTCACGCATATCGTCAGTGTTCGGCTTAAATGACAGACCCCAGAGTGCAAACGTCTTACCTTTCAGATCGTCACCAAAATGACGCTTGATAAAGGTAGGCAGCTTGTTTTTCTGGTTGTCATTCACATCTTCCACCGCCTGCAAAAGACGTGGCTGATAGCCAATGGACTCAGCGGTACGGATTAACGCCTGCACATCTTTCGGGAAGCAGGAGCCGCCGTAGCCACAGCCAGGATAGATAAAGTGATAGCCAATGCGGGGATCAGAACCGATACCCTGACGTACTTTCTCAATATCCGCACCTAAACGTTCAGCCAGGTTAGACATCTCGTTCATAAAGCTGATTTTGGTTGCCAGCATGCAGTTTGCGGCATACTTGGTCAGCTCCGCGCTGCGGATATCCATCATGATCATGCGATCGTGATTACGGTTAAACGGCTCATAGAGCTCGCGTAACAGTTCTACCACGTCGTCGTTGTCAGTACCGACAACAATACGCTCCGGACGCATACAGTCATTAACTGCTGCACCCTCTTTCAGGAATTCCGGGTTTGAAACTACATCGAAAGTGATGTTGGCGTCACGCGCTTTCAGCGCTTCCGTCATTACTGCACGAACTTTGTCTGCTGTGCCAACCGGAACGGTTGATTTGTCGATAACCACCTTGTGATCGTTCATATGCTGCGCAATAGTGCGCGCTACGGCGGTCACATATTTCAGATCGGCAGAGCCGTCTTCATCCGGTGGAGTACCGACTGCAATAAACTGCATAACACCATGGTTTACGCCCTGCTCAGCATCGGTGCTGAACTTAAGACGACCCGCTTCGTAATTGGACATTACCAGCGGTGTTAAACCTGGTTCGAAAATAGGAATGATGCCTTTTTTCAGATTTTCGACTTTATTAGCGTCGACATCAATGCAGAGAACGTCATGTCCGACTTCGGCTAACACCGCAGCCTGAACCAGACCGACATAGCCGATACCAAATACAGTGACTTTCATCGAGTTATCCTGTGTTTATGAATTACTTTTTGTTGCCAACTGCGCCATCGAGCCATTCAGAGAAATCTTTGCCCAATACCGGATGACGAACACCGTACTCAACGAAAGCCTGCATGTAGCCCAGCTTATTACCACAGTCATGGCTCACGCCTTTCAGGTGATAAGCTTCAACCGTCTCTTTTTCCATCAGCATCGCAATGGAGTCAGTCAGCTGAACTTCGCCGCCTGCACCTGGAGGAGTTTTCGCCAGCAGTGGCCAGATGTCTGAAGACAGCACATAGCGACCTACAACGGCCAGATTTGATGGTGACTCTGACGCTTTAGGCTTTTCAACCACACCAACCATAGGTGCGCTGTCGCCTGGGTTCAGTTCTGCGCCCTGGCAATCAACAACACCGTACGCGGTAACATCGTCAACCGGCTCAACCATGATCTGGCTGCGGCCAGACTCTTCATAACGGCTCAGCATTTCTGCCAGGTTATCTTTGGTTGGGTTGGATTCATATTCGTCGATGATGACGTCTGGCAGGATGACCGCAAATGGCTCATCACCGATCAGCGGGTGTGCACACATCACAGCGTGACCCAGACCTTTAGCGATGCCCTGACGGACCTGCATGATGGTAACGTGTGGCGGGCAGATTGACTGGATTTCATCCAGCAGCTGACGCTTAACGCGTTTTTCCAGCATTGATTCCAGTTCGAAGCTGGTATCAAAATGGTTTTCGATGGCATTTTTTGATGAATGCGTAACCAGCACAATTTCGTTGATGCCAGCAGCGATACACTCGTTGACGACATACTGGATTAACGGCTTATCAACCAGCGGTAACATCTCTTTTGGAATCGCTTTGGTAGCCGGGAGCATACGCGTACCCAAACCCGCTACCGGGATTACCGCTTTTTTTACTTTGGTATTATTGGCAGACATTAAGATACCTCTCTTATAGGCCGTTCAAGTTAATACTTGATATGTCGGTTTAAAATCGGAAATGAGTATATCAGTTAGTATCGAACGGATTTATCCTGGAAGGGACTAAACTGTCGAAATTAAGACTATTACCCAACTGTAAAGCTAAACTCTGGCCCTGAGTTCATCGCCAGAATCTCTCTGTTTTTTACCCTTACTCTTCTGCAGACAGCATCAGCCGGATGCGACCACCCGCGCCCCATACGTGGCACTGCCAGTTATCTGCGCGCTGACTGATTTGATTAAGATGGGTGCTGCCCATAGTGCCAAGCGGGACACCATTACTGAGCTGAATCTGATGGGCATGCACATGTAGTGTGGCGTTTAATCCGGCCGAAACCAGAATCAGATTTTTTAAACCGCGATGATAGTAACCAACCAGTAGCGGGAACTGACCGCTCAGGTTCGCCTGACGCAGCAGCAGATTGACCTGTCTGAGTAGTCCATTCAGCTCCGGAAGACGTTGTTTTTGGCCCGTGAGCTGCTCCTGCAGCAGGCCATTAAACAGTGCGCGCAGCAGCAGTGCCGCCAGCACGCCGTTATCACCGGCGCGCGTCACATCGAGACAGTAAAACGCCAGATCTTTGTCGGAGAGTGCCGCGATATCAAGTACCAGACCAGGCTGCTCGGCCATCGTCAACTGGCGATAGTTAATCCGGCAGTTGGCAATGGTCTGCTGTACCGGCGGCTGAAGTTGCTTGAGCAGCTTGGCGGCTGCTTTTGGATCGCGAACCAGCGCATCCCAGTCCTGGAAAAGCTGCTCATCCTCCTCCACTTTTGAGGTGAACATTGAGGGATAAAGGCACTCATAAACCGCTTCACGGAAGCGTTCGAAGTTTTTGAGTGGCTTAAGCAGCACATCCTGCACCCCAAGACGCAGCACATGAGCGATATCGGACATGTTTTCAGTGGCCGAGATGATCAATATCGGCACGACATTGCCACGGGTACGAATATGTTCAACAAACTGGATGCCACTCATACGGGGCATTTCCAGATCGCAGATAATCAGGTCGACAGTATGCTGTTGTAGTTGTGCAATTGCTTCCAGACCATCTTCCGCTTGTAACGTCACAGCACCCATCGATAACAAAAATTGGTCCAGCAACGAACGGAAAACAGCCTCATCTTCGACAATGAGTATCTTTTTGCCGAGTAGTGGTTTTTCCATTCTTTCCCCCTGCGTACCAGATAATTCAATAGTGGTTCATAAAACGCAGTTGCGCCTTTCAGAATTGCCCGAAGTCACCGTTTTGAATGAACAACCTGATTATCTGCCACGGACCAGTGGTAATAGTTCATCCATTTTCTTCTCTACGGCGGCCCTGCCTGCCTCAATGGCCTCTTCAGCACGATGAAAATCCAGCGTCGAAATTTGCGGACAGATCGGCTGTATCAAAACATCGGGCGGATCGCCTGCCATACGGTTTCGCTTAAGGCGATTCTCCAGTACCTGAATAGAAGTAGACATAATCTCCATCGCGCCAGGTGACTGAGATGCACGGCGCTGGGTGAAATTCACCAGGCGCTGTCGCAACTTCCCCCCCCAACTTAATGCCGCTGCGGCGGCTTCTTCTTCACTGTTCTGAGGTGTAACGGAAAAGAGATCCTGCTGCATTAAATGTGCGTCATGCTGTAAGTCAACGGCGATAACAATGTCTGCCCCCAGGGCGCGCGTCAGTGAAATCGGCACCGGGTTAACCACAGCACCATCCACCAGCCAATACCCATTGTAGCCCACCGGCGGTAATAAACCTGGCATACTGCAGGATGCGCGTACTGCCTGATGCAGATCGCCCTCGGTCAGCCAGAGCTCACGTCCGGTACTGAGGTTGGTCGCCACCACGCCAAAGGGTTTATTACAGTGCTCAATCGCATCATTGGGAATCAGCTGACGGACATGGCTGAATACTCTTTCGCCGCGTAACAACCCGCCACGCTGCCAGGAGACGTCCATCAGGCGAATCACATCCCAGTAGCGAAATGCACTGACCCATTTTTCCATCAGCGGTAAACGGTTATTCACATAGGCAGACCCGACCAGTGCGCCGACTGAGCAGCCTGCAACAACGTCAATCTCAATACCGGCCCGCTCCAGCGCGTTAATCACGCCAATATGCGCCCATCCCTTGGCCGCGCCAGATCCAAGAGCCAATCCAATTCTTACCTTTCTCATTTGTATCTGGTCCTGCCGTCAATACGTAGCGTCACAACGTGGGGTCAGCTAACATAGCGCGCTTGTGAAATCGACTCATCATTCCCGGGAGACAATGTGTCAGAAACCTGCCCATGTTGTAGCGGAGAGCAGTATAGCGTATGTTGCGGGCCCTTTCTGCAGGGTAACCAGACTCCTGTTACAGCTGAACAACTTATGCGATCCCGTTATTGCGCCTATGTTCAGCAGAATGCGGACTATCTGGTTGCAACCTGGCATCCTGACAAACGGCATCCGGGGCTGTCGGGGCTTTTATCTGAAAGTTTTCCGGGCACCGAATGGCTTAGCCTGAATGTAACCCGTTGTAATCATGGAAACCATGAGAACGAAGCTTTCGTTACCTTTTTTGCGCGATACCGCGAGAAAACAAACATTCATACCATTCATGAGCGTTCACGCTTTCTTCGCGAGGATCAACGCTGGTACTATGTTGACGGTACAATACCGCCCGTCGGGCGTAACGATCCCTGCCCGTGCGGCAGTGGCAAAAAATACAAAAAATGTTGTGGTTAAGCTGACGGCTACCCCAGCGGTTTACACCCTAATGCTTTGACAGGACTCTGATTGAGATGCAAGCGCAAACCATGCAAAGAAAAGTTTTACGAACCATTTGTCCCGATGCAAAAGGTCTGATCGCCAAAATCACCAATATTTGTTACAAGCACGAACTTAATATCGTGCAGAACAATGAGTTTGTTGATCATCGCACCGGGCGTTTTTTCATGCGCACCGAGCTGGAAGGAATTTTCAACGATAATACCCTGCTCGCTGATCTCGACAGCGCCCTGCCGCAGGGTTCAGTGCGGGAACTTCACAGTGCCGGTCGCCGTCGCGTGGTGATTCTGGTGACTAAAGAGGCACACTGCCTGGGCGATCTGTTAATGAAGAGCGCGTTTGGCGGCCTGGATATGGAAATTGCAGCGGTAGTGGGTAACCACGATACCCTGCGTTCACTGGTTGAGCGTTTCGATATTCCGTTTGTGCTGGTGAGTCATGAGGGGCTGACGCGGGAAGAGCACGATAACCGCATGGCAGAAGAGATTGACCGCTATCAGCCCGATTACGTGGTGCTGGCAAAATATATGCGCGTTCTGACGCCCGCTTTCGTACAGCGTTATCCGAACCAGATTATCAATATTCATCACTCCTTTCTGCCCGCCTTTATTGGAGCCCGCCCTTACCACCAGGCTTATGAGCGTGGCGTGAAAATCATCGGTGCTACCGCGCACTACGTGAATGACAATCTCGATGAAGGTCCCATCATCATGCAGGATGTGATTAACGTTGATCACAGCTATACCGCGGATGAGATGATGCGTGCCGGTCGCGACGTAGAAAAGAATGTACTGAGCAACGCACTGTATAAAGTGCTGGGACAGCGCGTGTTCGTTTACGGCAACCGTACGATTATTCTTTAATCAGCCAGGACGCTGAATTGCCTGCAGATTCAGCGCTACGTGTAAAAAGTGGGCAAACAGTTGTGGTTTTGCCAGTGGGCGCTTTACACCCTTATCGCATTTGGTATGATGCGCCCCGCTTTAAGAGACAAAGATTCAGGCCATGGTGGGATTCCCGAGCGGCCAAAGGGAGCAGACTGTAAATCTGCCGTCACAGACTTCGAAGGTTCGAATCCTTCTCCCACCACCATCTGAATCTGAATCATCTTAAGCCACTTCAATCCCTGGTGGGATTCCCGAGCGGCCAAAGGGAGCAGACTGTAAATCTGCCGTCACAGACTTCGAAGGTTCGAATCCTTCTCCCACCACCATCCTGCATGTCGCACTTAATCCCAAAAAAACACCACAGCCTCCTGTTCTGCGCGGAGAGGGATGAGAACCTTCGATTAAGGTTCGGGTCGGGCATCGTGCACACGACTCCCAAAACGATACCTGAGCTTCCTGGTCTGCCTTACGCCTCCTCACGTTTCTTACCCGCTTTCGCACAATCTCAGTCTGTTCCGTCATGACTTTCTCAATAAAAATCGCTACCATCTTCGCCCATTACTTGCTGAACAATGGTCGATCTCATGAAATTTGTTTCATTTAACATCAATGGGTTGCGTGCCCGCCCACATCAGCTTCAGGCGCTTGTCGAGCAGCATCAGCCCGATGTGATCGGTCTGCAGGAAACCAAGGTCCATGACGACATGTTCCCGCTGGAGGAGGTGGCAAAGCTTGGCTATCACGTCTTTTATCATGGTCAGAAAGGCCATTACGGCGTGGCGTTGCTAACCAAAGCTCAGCCAGTGTCAGTCAGCCGGGGTTTTCCGGGCGATAATGAAGAATCCCAGCGCCGCCTGATCATGGCGGAAATTCCCAGCCCGATTGGCGACATCACGGTGATTAATGGCTATTTCCCGCAGGGCGAAAGTCGCGACCATCCCACCAAGTTCCCGGCTAAAGAGAAGTTCTATCGCGATCTGCAACGTCTGCTGACCGAGGATCTGCCTGCTGATAAGCCGGTTCTGATTATGGGCGACATGAATATCAGCAGCACCGATCGGGATATTGGTATTGGTGAGGAGAGCCGCAAGCGCTGGCTGCGCACCGGCAAATGCTCCTTCCTGCCGGAAGAGCGCGAGTGGATGGACCGCCTGCTGGGCTGGGGACTGGTTGATACCTGGCGTGAGCACAATCCGGAGGTGGCGGATCGCTTTTCCTGGTTCGATTACCGTTCGAAAGGGTTTGATGATAATCGCGGGTTACGCATCGATCTGGTGCTGGCGAGCAAAACCCTGGCGTCGCACTGCGTTGAGACCGGCATTGATTATGAGATCCGGGGCATGGAAAAACCATCTGACCACGCCCCCATCTGGTCAACCTTCCACTTTTAATTAATGGTCGCGTGGCAGAGCGCCACGCGACGGCTATTTCACTATCTTCCAGATAAGGTTGTTGGTGCCAAGAGACTGTTCATCACGCGCACACTGCAGCAGCACGCCCTCAGATTTCACTACCGCACCTTCTGTGTAGTTGCGGTTCTCAAAGATACAGCAGCGGAGACAGTCCTGCTGACGTCTCTCTGACTGCGTCCAGGCTTCAGGCGGCATATCCACCACTACATCAGTGTTTACACCATTGTTGCCCTGTTGTGGCATCGACTGATAACGACTGTTGGCCTGCACTGCGCTGGTCGCCAGCATCAGAGCCAGGGCCAGTAATACTGAATAATGTCTCATTCCGTCTCCTTCACTTTACGCCTGGTTTTGCGCACCGGACGTTTCTGTCCGGTGGACGGTAATCCCCGAAATGCATGCGCCGCAGGCTGCTGCCGCGCCTGCTGGATAAGGCCGGTTAAGGTCTGCACCAGCGGCTGCATAAACTCATCATAGCGGCAGGCCTTTTCGCTGATACGCGTCAGTGTCGATTCCCACTGCGCCGTCATATCCGGGCGCGCGGCCAGATCGGGCAGAGAGTGAATCAGGGCGCGTCCGGCATCCGTGGAATTGATGTAACGGCCCTTCTTCACCAGGAAGCCACGACGAAACAGTAATTCGATAATGCCGGCACGTGTGGCTTCCGTTCCTAAACCATCGGTCGCACGCAGCACTTTCTTTAATTCTTTATCCTGAACGAAACGGGCGATGCCGGTCATTGCAGAAAGAATCGTCGCATCGGTAAACGGCCGTGGCGGCTGAGTCTGCTTCGCCAGCACCTCGCCACGCTCACACAGCAACTCATCACCCTTCGCCACCTCTGGCAGCGGCATGCCGTCGTTCTCTTCATCACGCTCTTTGCTGCCCAGCAGTGCGCGCCAGCCCGCCTCAGCCAGGAAGCGCGCTTTCGCCACAAATTTTCCGCCCGCAATATCAAGGTCGATGACACATTTACGAAATACTGCATCCGGGCAGAACTGCATCAGATACTGGCGTGCCACCAGCTCATAGATATGCTGTTCATTTTCGCTGAGCTTTACCGCGCTGCTTCGGGCCGTGGGAATAATGGCATGGTGAGCATCGACTTTTTTATCATCCCAGCAGCGATTTCTGCGATCGGCGTTAAAGTCTGCTGGTGGGGTAAGCTGGGGCTGATGCGCCTGTATCGCCTTTAAGACCGCATGACGACCAGCAAAATGTTCTTCCGGCAGATAGCGGCTGTCTGAACGCGGGTAGGTAATCAGTTTGTGTGTTTCATAGAGCCGCTGACAGGCGTCCAAAACCGTCTGGGCACTCAGTCCGTACCGTTTTGCGGCCTCGATCTGCAGGCTGGACAGGGAGAATGGCAGCGGAGCGACGTCATTTTCGCGCTTATCACTGTAGGCCGTGACGATAGCGGGTTGACCGGTGATACGCGCTACCACATGGTCGGCCAGTGCGCGTTTAAGCAGACGCCCCTCTTCATCCTGCCACGGCTCACAGGCTTCGCTGGGGATCCAGCTGGCAACAAATCTGGCACCATCCGGCGTGAGGATATGTGCTTTAACTTCGAAGTAGTCTTTCGGCACGAAGTTTTCGATCTCCTCATCGCGCCGGACTACCAGCCCCAGTACCGGTGTCTGCACCCGACCTACCGACAGCACGCCATCGTAGCCAGCATTGCGTCCCAGCAGCGTCCAGGCACGGGTCATGTTGATGCCGTAAAGCCAGTCCGCCCGGGCGCGGGCCAGCGCAGAGACGCACAGCGGGATAAACTCGCGATTCTCACGCAGGCGATTTACGGCTCGATCCACTGCCTGAGGGTTAAGATCGTTGATCAGACAGCGCTGCACTTTGCTGCGTTTTTCAGCCGGCAGGTTAAGGTAATCCAGCACCTCATCCACCAGCAACTGCCCTTCCCGATCCGGGTCACCGGCATGCACCACTTCACTCGCCTGCGCCAGCAGACTTTCAACCACTTTCAGCTGCTTCGCGACCGACGGACGCGGTTTCAGTTGCCATTTATCCGGGATGATCGGCAGATCGTTCAGCGACCAGCGTGCGTAACGGCTGTCATAACTGTCGGGCTGCGCCTGCTCCAGAAGGTGTCCCACGCACCAGGTGACGATCTGATCGTTGCCGCAGGCAATAAAGCCATCACCGCGGCGATGCGGTTTCGGCAGCACATCTGCGATAGCACGCCCAAGGCTCGGTTTTTCCGCAATAAACAAACGCATTGAATCAGGACATCCTTAACATCAGGGGAACACAGTGATAACCGGTTGTTCGCTGTCGGTTTGAATCTTGGGGCTATGTTAGCCTGGCAGGGCTTCGGGCGTAAGCGTGACGCGCGGTGTTAGCGATCGTTTGCACAGGAACCGTGCAAAAGGCAGGGCTGAAATGCCCCCTGCCGGAACCGGACATGCAGATTAGAAGTAGCGAACGAAAGGCGCGGTGTCAGGCGGGAGCACCGTGGTGCTGGATTTCAGTTGCGGGGTCCCCAGATAAAGGAAGCCAACAATGGCATCCTGCTCGCGGCAGCCAAAACCCTGCCGTACCTGCTCGTCATCGGTCCAGGGACCGCTGCGCCAGATACCGTTGTAACCCTGAGCAAGCGCTGCCATCTGCATCGCCATCACCGCACAGCTGGCCGAGGCAATCTGTTCCCAGCGCGGCACTTTGTGGTGCTCTTCGCAATGTGCCACCACGGTAATAATCATCGGTGCGCGAAACGGCGCCTGGCTCGCTTTATTAATCGCCTTTTCATCCAGCTGGCTATCGCGTGCCGCCCTCTCCAGCAGCTGACTCATCCGGTCACGCCCTTCATTTTCTACAATGATGAAGCGCCAGGGTTGCAGCGTGCCGTGATCCGGGGCGCGCATGCCAGCCCGCAGGATATTTTCCAGTGCGTCACCTGCCGGTGCCGGCTCAGTCAGGCGTGAAGCCGAACGTCGGTTGACCAGTAACTCCAGTGCGTCCATGTTTCTCTCCCGATCTCTGTAATGTTGCCATTATCCTGGCACAGGCAGATTTTTTGTAACAGTGTGCAGTGATTTCCTGCTGACTTTTCACACGCCGCTCTTTAGGATGAGCTCGTCGGGGAAGTCTGGTCCGCGCGGCGGCCACTTCCTGCTACATATTTATGGAGAGTCTGATGCGCACATTGTGGCGAATAATTGCAGGTCTGTTCCGCTGGAGCTGGCGGGTATTGAATTTTATCAGGGAATTTATTCTGAATATTTTCCTGATTTTGTTGATTGTGGTGGGTGTAGGGATCTGGCTGCAGGTCAGCGGATCGGGCGGCAGTTCAGCGCCGATTCAGCAGGGCGCGCTGAAGGTCGATCTCAGCGGCGTGCTGGTGGATAAACCGTCGGTAAGCAACCGTCTGAGTAAAATTGGTCGCCAGCTGCTGGGTGCCAGCAGTGATCGCTTACAGGAAAATTCCCTGTTTGATGTGGTCGATGCCATTCGCCAGGCAAAAGGTGACAGCAACATTAAAGGCATGGTGCTCGATCTACGCGAGTTTGCCGGTGGCGATCAGCCTTCGCTGCAATATGTGGGTAAAGCGCTGCGTGAATTCCGCGACAGCGGCAAGCCAATTTATGCTCTGGGCGACAGCTACAGCCAGGCGCAATACTACCTTGCCAGCTACGCCACGAAAATCTATCTGTCGCCGCAGGGCACCGTGGATCTGCATGGTTTCGCCACCAATGGACTCTACTACAAAACCCTGCTGGAGAAGCTGAAAGTCACCTCACACGTCTTCCGTGTCGGGACCTATAAATCAGCGGTCGAGCCATTCCTGCGTGACGACATGTCACCAGCGGCACGTGATGCTGACAGCCGCTGGGTCGGTCAGCTGTGGCAGAACTACCTGAATACCGTAGCAGCGAATCGCCAGCTGACGCTGGAACAACTCTTCCCTGGCGCAGCAGCGATTATTGCTGGTTTAAACGCGGTTAAAGGCGATACCGCGCAATATGCGCTGGATAACAAGCTGGTCGATGCCCTGGGTTCCCGTGCAGCAGCCGATCAGGAGCTGGTAAAAACCTTTGGTCTGGATAAGCAGAGCAACGATTACCGTAGCGTCAGCATCTATGACTACAGCGTGAAACCAGCCTCCTCGCAGCAGGATGGCAACATTGCGGTCGTCATGGCCAGCGGTGCCATCATGGATGGCGAAGAGACGCCGGGCAACGTGGGTGGTGATACCACGGCCGCGCAGATTCGCGATGCGCGTCTCGATCCAAAAATCAAAGCGATCATTCTGCGGGTCAACAGCCCGGGTGGCAGCGTGACGGCTTCGGAAGCCATTCGTGAAGAGCTGGCGGCGGCCCAGGCCGCAGGTAAGCCGATTGTGGTCTCTATGGGCGGCATGGCGGCATCCGGCGGTTACTGGATCTCAACGCCTGCCAGCTATATTGTGGCGAACCCCAGCACGCTGACCGGCTCGATTGGTATCTTCGGTGTGATTAATACGCTGGAGAACAGTCTGGACAGCATTGGCGTACACACAGATGGTGTCGCGACCTCCCCGCTGGCGGATATCTCTACCACCAAAGCGCTGCCAGCGGAAGTTCAGCAGCTGATGCAGTTGACTATCGAAAATGGCTACCGCAACTTTGTGGGTCTGGTGGCGAAGTCGCGTCATAAAACCCCAGAGCAGATTGATGCGATCGCGCAGGGCCATGTCTGGACCGGCAGCGATGCCAAAGCCAATGGTCTGGTGGATGCGCTGGGTGACTTCGATGATGCCGTGAAGAAGGCGGGCGAGCTGGCGAAAGTCAGTAAACCTATGCTGAGCTGGTATCAGGATGAACCGACCTTCCTGGATATGGTGCTGGGCCAGATGAACGCCTCTGTACAGGCCGTATTGCCGGATACGCTGAAAGCCTGGCTGCCCGCACCGATGCTGGATGTGATGAGTGCCATGAAAGCCCAGCCGGGTCTGTTCGACAAGCAGAACGATCCTCAGAATCGTTATGCCTTCTGCCTGAACTGCGGCGAAGTGCGATAAACCTCTCAGCCCGGCCGCTGGTCGGGCTGCTTTTCCCCGCTATTCCCCTTATACTGCGCGTTTTATGGCGAGTCTGAGTTCTCTAATGCAAAAGAAAAACATCTACGTAGCCTACACGGGCGGGACAATCGGTATGCAGCGCTCTGCGCAGGGCTATATTCCGGTCTCAGGGCACCTGCAGCAGCAGCTGGCGAATATGCCCGAGTTCCACCGCCCCGAGATGCCTGATTTCACCATTCATGAATATCAGCCGCTGATCGACTCATCCGACATGACCCCGGAAGACTGGCAGTTTATCGCCAACGATATCCGACAAAATTACGATCGCTACGATGGCTTTGTGATTCTGCATGGCACTGACACCATGGCGTTTACCGCCTCTGCGCTCTCGTTCATGCTGGAAAATCTGGCCAAGCCGGTGATCGTGACCGGGTCGCAGATTCCACTGGCGGAACTGCGCTCAGATGGTCAGCAGAATCTGTTGAATTCTCTTTATGTAGCGGCTAACTATCCGATTAGCGAAGTGTCTCTGTTTTTTAATAACACACTTTATCGCGGTAACCGTACCACCAAGGCTCATGCCGATGGCTTCAACGCCTTTGCTTCGCCGAACCTCTCCGCACTCCTGGAAGCGGGCATTCATATTCGCCGCCTCAATACGCCACCTGCCCCGTCCGGTCAGGGTGAACTGAACGTTCACACCATTACGCCTCAGCCCATTGGTGTGGTCACCCTCTATCCAGGAATTTCCGCCGACGTGGTGCGTAACTTCCTGCGTCAGCCGGTGAAGGCGCTGATCCTGCGTTCTTATGGCGTGGGCAATGCCCCGCAGAACAAGGAATTTCTGGCCGAACTTCAGCAGGCCAGCGAACGTGGTATCGTGGTAGTAAACCTGACACAGTGTATTTCAGGCAAGGTGAATATGGGCGGATACGCCACCGGCAATGCGCTGGAAGAGGCTGGCGTGATTAGCGGATTTGACCTGACGGTAGAAGCCGCGCTGACCAAGCTACACTTTTTACTCAGTCAGGAACTCTCTGCCGATCAAATCCGTGCCAGAATGCAGCAGAATTTGCGCGGCGAACTGACTGAAGACTGAAACGGAGCGACATGTAATGAAGCGGGCACTCATCATTATTGATATTCAGAACGATTTTTGCCCCGGCGGCCCGATGGCAGTCCATGAGGGCGACCACACGGTCGAGGTGGCTAATCGCTATGCGCGTTTGTTCCGTGAGAACGGTGAATGCGTGCTGGCCCTGCAGGACTGGCACCCGGCCGATCACGGCAGCTTTGCCTCGGTTTCCGGTGAGCCGGTCTACACGCTGGGCGAGTTAAATGGTCTGGCGCAAATCTGGTGGCCCGATCACGGCATTCAGGGCTCAGCAGGTGCGGATTTCCATCCCGGTCTGGATCGTTCACTGTTCGATGCGACGTTCCATAAAGGTGAAGATCAGGATGTCGACAGCTACAGCGCCTTTTTTGATAATGGCCACCGTCGTAAAACCGAGCTGGACAGCTGGCTGCGTGAGCGTGGCATCACCCATCTGGTGATGCTGGGGCTGGCGACAGATTACTGCGTGAAATATAGCGTGCTGGATGCGCTGGAATTGGGGTATCACGTCGAGGTGGTCAAAGAAGGTTGCCGCGGCGTTAATCTCAATCCTGAGGACAGTGAAATCGCCTTTGCTCAGATGACGGCGCAGGGCGCGATTCTGATTTAAAAAAGGAGCTGGCATGACGCCAGCTTTTTTTTAGTGCAGATGAATGCGGGTGACATCCGGATCGATGCCGAACGCTTCTTTCAGCTCTTTTTTCGACTTCATCACCATCTCGCCGCCCTTAGCGATGGTCATATGCTGCGGCGCATCGTTATGTCTTGCCTGCCACAACATCACCAGTTGCAGACAGTTGTCGCGCTGTTCCTGCGTCAGTGCCACGCCATCCGGCCATTTTCCAATCTCAACTGCTGTTGCCAGTCGTTCGTAGACTTCAGGTGTCATCGACGCAAGCATCGCTTCAAGTTGTTCCTTCATCGCCTTACCCTTTTGTCTGTTCGCCCTGCTCGTCGGTGAAATTCAGCGAGGCGGAGTTAACACAGTAGCGTTCACCGGTCGGTTGCGGGCCATCGGGGAAGACATGCCCCAGATGTGCATCGCAGCTGCCACAGCGGATCTCAACACGCTGCATGCCGTGTGAATTATCTTCGATGTAGCGAATTGCATCGTCACTGAACGGCTGATAGAAACTGGGCCAGCCGCAGCCAGAATCATATTTAGTTTCTGAGAGAAAAAGTGGCGCCTCACAGACCAGGCAGTGGTAAATCCCTTCCTGCTTGTTGTGCAGCAGTGCGCCGCTGTAAGGCGGTTCCGTTCCGCGTTGCTGTGTCACATAACGCTGCATTTCTGTCAGCTCGGCGATTTTTGCGTCGGGTGCGGTGTCTTTAGCCATTTTTAGGATTCCGGGGAAGTGCCATTCTGAAAAATTCGACTATTATTCTAACAAATGATCAACATTACCGGGTCTTTTTTTGTGCTCACCCTTTCAAGCCGTCCACTGCAAAGCGTAATTGTGACTTTGATCACCTTTTATCCCGGGCATCCCTATATATTCGGCGATTGGTTCGACGAAACGCGATATCATTGGCGGCGCGCAAGCGGTTGCGCATCGAATTATTCCTGTCAGGCGAATTGACCTGTCGCAACAATTGACACGATTCCGCTTGACGCCTGGTAAGGTTTTTGTAATTTTACAGGCAACCTTTTATTCACTAACCAATAGCTGGTGGAATATATGACTATCAAAGTAGGTATCAATGGTTTCGGCCGTATCGGTCGCATCGTTTTCCGTGCTGCTCAAAAGCGTTCTGACATCGAAATCGTTGCTATCAACGACCTGCTGGACGCGGATTACATGGCGTACATGCTGAAGTATGACTCTACGCACGGTCGTTTCGACGGCACCGTAGAAGTTCAGGATGGCGCACTGGTGGTTAACGGTAAAAAAATCCGTGTTACTGCTGAACGTGATCCAGCGAACCTGAAGTGGGATGAAGTGGGCGTTGACGTTGTTGCGGAAGCAACCGGTATCTTCCTGACCGACGAAACCGCGCGTAAACACATCACCGCAGGTGCTAAGAAAGTCGTTCTGACCGGTCCATCTAAAGATGACACCCCAATGTTTGTTCGTGGTGCAAACTTCGACAAATATGATGGCCAGGATATCGTTTCTAACGCCTCCTGTACCACCAACTGCCTGGCACCGCTGGCAAAAGTCATCAACGACAAGTTTGGTATCGTTGAAGGTCTGATGACCACTGTTCACGCTACCACTGCTACCCAGAAAACCGTTGATGGCCCGTCTCACAAAGACTGGCGCGGCGGCCGTGGCGCATCGCAGAACATCATTCCTTCATCAACTGGCGCAGCAAAAGCCGTTGGTAAAGTTCTGCCAGAGCTGAACGGCAAACTGACCGGTATGGCATTCCGCGTACCTACCCCTAACGTTTCCGTTGTTGACCTGACCGTGCGTCTGGAAAAAGCGGCCTCTTACAAAGAAATCTGTGCTGCCATTAAAGCTGCTGCAGAAGGTGAGATGAAAGACGTTCTGGGCTACGTTGAAGATGACGTGGTTTCTACCGACTTCAACGGCGAAGTCCTGACTTCAGTGTTTGATGCTAAAGCGGGTATCGCGCTGAACGACAACTTTGTGAAACTGGTTTCCTGGTACGACAACGAAACTGGCTATTCAAACAAAGTTCTTGACCTGATTGCGCTGGTTTCTGCTAAATAAGGCAGACAGACATCATTAAGATTAAGGGCGACTTCGGTCGCCCTTTTTTTGATCCGCACAGGAAGGAATCGAACATGCAAGATAAACTGTTTTCTCTGCCCGTAGTCACGCAGATCTCCCCTTACCTTTCCCAGCGTCAGGTTGGCGAACTGCCGACGATTGTCATCAGTCACCCTAAGGTACGCGCAGCGATTACGCTGCAGGGCGCGCACCTGATCGCCTGGCAGCCGAGTGGCGAAAAGCCGGTACTCTGGCTGAGCGGCAAAAGTCTGTTTTCACCAGGCAAAGCGATTCGTGGCGGTGTACCGATCTGCTGGCCCTGGTTTGGTCCGGCAGGCGAACCGGCTCACGGTTTTGCCCGGATTCAGACATGGAAACTGACGGCGCATGATGAGAATGAAGATGGCGTGATGCTGACGCTGGTGCTGGAGAGCAACGCTCAGACGCTGAAACTGTGGCCACACGAATTTACCCTTATCGCCCGCTTCCGCCTGGGTCAGCATTGTGAGATTGAGCTGGAAGCTCATGGTGACTTTGAAGCCACGGCAGCGCTGCATAGCTACTTTACCGTCAGTGACATCAACGGGGTTGAGGTCTCCGGTCTGGGCAACCGCTATATCGACAAAGTCAATAATGGCGAGGTTGCCAGCAGTGATGGCAGACAGCGTTATCCGGGGCGCATCGACCGTATTTTTACTGCAGCAGAAGATTGCTCGGTCATCAATGATACGGCGGGTGAACGGCAGATTGAGGTTTATCACCATCATCATAGTGACGTTGTCACGTGGAATCCGGGTGTTGAACTCTCCTGCAGTATGTCGGACATGGCAAATGAAGGTTACAAGACGATGGTCTGCGTAGAGACGGCACGTATCAGCAAACCGTTACGCAGCGCAGGTGAAAAGCCAGCACGTCTGGCTACAACATTCCGCCTGAAGAAGAAAGCCGCAGCCAGCGACAGGGTCAACGGCTAAACGATATCCAGCGGTAATTTATGCTGTGGTGCTGGCCAGGCACGATCGATGAGCTGCAATTCTTCATCGGTCAGTTCCACCTCCAGTGCCGCAGCATTCTCATGAACATGAACCACAGAACTGGCTTTGGGAATGGCAATGATGCCAGACTGACGAATTACCCAGGCCAGCAGTAATTGCGCCACGCTGATGCCCTTCTGTTGTGCAATCTGATTCAGCACCACGTCGGTAAACAGCGCGTCCCGTAGCCGTCCAGCCTGTGCCAGCGGACAATAGGCCATCACCGGCACGCCACGCTGCTGACAGACGGGCAGCAGATCAAATTCAATACCGCGTGAAGCCAGATGGTAGAGTACCTGGTTGGTCGCACACTGTTCGCCTCCGGGTTCGTCCCACAGTTCGGCCATATCATCAGTATCAAAATTCGAGACGCCCCAGTGACGAATCTTGCCCTGCTGCTGCAGGCGCTCCATGGCGCGCAGAGTCTCTTCCAGCGGGATATTACCGCGCCAGTGCAGCAGGTAGAGATCAAGGTAATCGGTCTGCAGACGGCGCAGGCTGCGCTCACAGGCTTCAATGGCATCCACTTCGCCGGCATTCCACGGATAGACCTTCGACACCAGCAACGCTTTATCGCGACGCCCCTGCAGTGCCTGCCCGACCACCTCTTCAGCGCCGCCGTCTGCATACATTTCGGCGGTATCAATTAGCTGCAATCCACATTCAAGACCTGCCTGCAATGCCGCGACTTCACCGGCCCGCTGCGCCGGGTTTTCGCCCATATACCATGTGCCCTGCCCGATTAACGGCAGGTTATTGAAGCCAGCGAAGTTAATCGTGTTGTGCATTCTGCTCTCCCGCCTCATTCTGAGGCCCCATAAAAGAACAGAGGGCACTGGGTGCCCTCTTTCGGTGCGTTATCAGAAGGTGTAGCTGACACCTGTCCAGATCGTCGTCTGCCCGCTCTTATCAATCATTGGACTGTCTTTGATTTCGCTGTCAAAGCGGGTGTAACGTCCTACCACGCCAACATTCCACTGCGTTGCAATCTGATAGCTGGCACTCAGCTCAACATAAGGTGACCAGCTGTCGTCCGGATTGTAACGACTGATGCCGGTACGTGCGCTTTCATGCGCGGAAACACCGTAATAATAACGGTTTTGATTGGCGCTATTCCACATGGCACCGATGCCCGGCGTCAGGCTGAAGTCGCCCATCTGGATGGGGTAGAGGTAAGTCAGGTCCCAGATCATGCCGTTGCTGTTATTCAGCACGTCGCCCAGCAATGCCGTACGGACAACCCCCCAGTCGGCGGTGTGACGATAGGTTGCGCCACCCATTAGCGTCATGCGGCGCTTATCCAGCCCTTTCATATCGCCCAGATCGTTGTCGCTGGGTTTGTACTCCTGCGGTGAGCCCAGTAGCGTCAGAGAGAGCTGATTCTGAGGATCTTTCCACAGGTAGTAACCGCCCTGCAGGCTACGGAACCAGAAGTTTTCACCTTCATAATTGATAACCGGAACCGGAAGATAACGGTCCTGTCCGCCACGATAAGGTGAGTCGGCATAGATAACCGATGCCCCTACAGAAAGCGGAGCGGCACTGGCGTGCGCCGCCAGTAAACAACAGGGTAAAAGTGCAACAAGCGTCTTAAATTTGAATTGGTTCACAATTTATTCATTCCATAAATATAACAATCAAACAGGAAGTCTAACGTTTTTTTACGGCTGGATTAACTTATATCGAAATCCTTTAAGCAACCAACAGATGAATGTGGCACCAAAGGTTAAAAACACGTTAAGTTAAAGCATCACCCATACGAACTCATCTCTTAACTGATCCGAATTCGTCTTGATCTCCCCCTCATTCGCTCAAACCCGTGGAGGAAATTTCCTAGAAGCCATCTACAGTTAGAATTAACAGCAGAGATTTTGTACGAGCAGAGTAACCATAAAAGTTGTGTATCCCGATAAAAAAGATCAGGTTGGCATAAGGGTTGCTGTACTCAACAGAGAATATCTTCCGGGAGCTGCTACACGTCTTAAATTACGCTCCTTACCTGTGCTAAAAACGAAAGGACGGGCATCGCTATGAATATATTCGATCACTATCGTCAGCGTTATGAAGCTGCCAAGGACGAAGAGTTCACACTGCAGGAATTTCTTGCTATCTGTAAGCAGGATCGCAGTGCATACGCCAACGCTGCAGAGCGACTGTTAATGGCCATCGGAGAGCCAGTAATGGTCGACACTGCTCAGGAGCCACGCCTTTCCAGAATATTCTCCAACCGTGTGATGGGACGCTATCCGGCGTTCGAGGAATTTTATGGCATGGAGGAAGCGATTGAACAGATCGTCTCCTATCTGAAACATGCCGCTCAGGGACTTGAGGAGAAGAAACAGATCCTCTATTTACTGGGTCCGGTCGGTGGTGGTAAATCTTCCCTGGCGGAACGGCTTAAGTCGCTGATGCAGCGGGTGCCCATCTATGTGCTGAGCGCTGACGGTGAACGCAGTCCGGTCAATGATCATCCTCTCTGCCTGTTCAATCCGCAGGAAGACGCGCATATTCTCGAAAAAGAGTATGGCGTGCCGCGCCGTTACCTCGGCACCATCATGTCGCCGTGGGCCGCGAAACGCCTTCACGACTTTGGTGGCGATATTTCGCGGTTCAAAGTCGTAAAAGTCTGGCCGTCGATTCTGGAACAGCTGGCGATCGCCAAAACCGAGCCGGGTGATGAGAACAACCAGGATATCTCTGCTCTGGTGGGTAAAGTGGATATCCGTAAACTGGAAAACCACGCGCAAAACGATCCTGATGCCTACGGTTACTCTGGTGCACTCTGCCGCGCGAACCAGGGCATCATGGAGTTCGTGGAGATGTTTAAAGCGCCGATTAAGGTGCTGCACCCCCTCCTGACAGCAACGCAGGAAGGGAACTACAACGGCACCGAGGGGATTTCGGCGCTGCCGTTTAACGGCATTATTCTGGCGCACTCCAACGAATCAGAGTGGGTGACGTTCCGTAACAACAAGAATAATGAGGCGTTCCTTGACCGCGTTTATATCGTCAAGGTGCCCTACTGCCTGCGGGTTTCTGAAGAGATCAAAATTTACGACAAACTGCTTAATCATAGTGAGCTGGCAACCTCGCCCTGCGCACCGGGTACGCTGGAAACGCTGGCACGCTTCTCTATCCTGTCACGTCTCAAGGATCCGGAGAACTCCAGTATCTACTCTAAAATGCGGGTCTATGACGGCGAAAGCCTGAAAGATACCGACCCTAAAGCGAAGTCATGGCAGGAATATCACGACTACGCCGGTGTGGATGAAGGTATGAACGGTCTTTCAACCCGCTTTGCCTTTAAGATCCTGTCGCGGGTATTTAACTTCGATCACGCCGAAGTAGCGGCTAACCCGGTGCATCTGTTCTACGTGCTTGAGCAGCAAATCGAACGTGAGCAGTTCCCGCAGGATCAGGCTGAGAAATACCTTGAGCACCTTAAAGGTTATCTGATTCCCAAATATGCTGAGTTTATTGGCAAAGAGATTCAGACCGCCTATCTGGAATCCTACTCTGAATATGGTCAGAACATTTTTGATCGCTATGTGACCTATGCCGACTTCTGGATTCAGGATCAGGAGTATCGCGATCCCGATACCGGACAGTTGTTTGACCGTGAATCGCTCAACGCGGAGCTTGAGAAGATCGAGAAGCCTGCTGGTATCAGTAATCCGAAAGATTTTCGTAACGAG
Source organism: Pantoea sp. XY16 (assembly GCF_025153065.1). Lineage (NCBI taxonomy): Bacteria > Pseudomonadati > Pseudomonadota > Gammaproteobacteria > Enterobacterales > Erwiniaceae > Pantoea > Pantoea sp. XY16. The sequence continues at coordinate 413,603 of NZ_JANZNP010000004.1, forward strand.
ATCGTCAACTTCGTGCTGCGCGCCAGGGCACACAATAACGGTCGCAATCCAAACTGGACCAGTTACGAGAAATTGCGCACCGTGATTGAGAAAAAAATGTTCTCAAATACGGAAGAGTTGCTGCCGGTCATCTCGTTTAACACCAAGACCTCTACCGATGAGCAGAAAAAGCATGATGATTTTGTCGATCGCATGATGGAAAAAGGCTATACCCGCAAACAGGTTCGCCTGCTGTGCGAATGGTATCTGCGTGTGCGTAAATCGTCCTGATAAGAGTCTGTAAGCTTGCCGGTAAGTGATACCGGTCTGACAGGGTCGGGTTCGCCCGGCCTGCTTACAATGTAGTTTGGGGGAATACCATGGCCTATTTCATCGATCGCCGGCTTAACGGCAAAAACAAGAGCGCGGTTAACCGCCAGCGCTTCTTGCGCCGTTATAAGTCGCAAATTAAGCAGTCGATCTCCGAGGCCATCAATAAACGCTCGGTGACCGACGTAAGCAGCGGTGAGTCCGTCTCTATCCCGATTGACGATATTAATGAGCCCATTTTCCATCAGGGCCGCGGCGGTAACCGCCATCGGGTCCATCCGGGCAACGACCATTTTGTTCAGAATGACCGCGTTGAGCGTCCGCAGGGTAGCGGTGGTGGCGGCAGTGGTCAGGGCAATGCCAGTCAGGATGGTGAAGGTCAGGATGAGTTTGTCTTTCAGATATCGAAAGATGAGTATCTTGACCTGCTGTTTGAAGATCTCGCCCTGCCTAACCTGCGTCGCAACCAGCATCGTCAGCTTAATGAGTATAAGACCCACCGGGCCGGTTTCACCTCTAATGGCGTGCCAGCCAATATCAGCGTTGTGCGCTCACTGCAGAACTCACTGGCGCGTCGTACGGCGATGACGGCAGGTAAACGCCGCATGCTGCACGAACTGGAAGAGACGCTGCAGGAAGTTGAGAATGCTGAACCGGCACAACTGCTGGAGGAGGAACGGCTGCGTAGAGAGATTGCCGAGTTACGGGCGCGCATTGAACGGGTGCCCTTTATCGACACCTTCGATCTGCGCTACAAAAACTTTGAGAAGCGACCGGAGCCCTCCAGCCAGGCGGTGATGTTCTGTCTGATGGATGTCTCCGGTTCGATGGACCAGGCGACTAAGGACATGGCAAAACGCTTCTATATCCTGCTCTACCTGTTCCTGAGCCGCACCTACAAGAATGTCGATGTGGTTTATATCCGCCATCATACGCAGGCTAAAGAAGTGGATGAACAGGAGTTCTTCTACTCTCAGGAGACCGGCGGCACCATCGTTTCCAGTGCGCTGAAACTGATGGATGAGGTAGTAAAAGAGCGTTATGACCCGGCGCAATGGAATATCTATGCAGCTCAGGCCTCCGATGGTGATAACTGGGCCGACGATTCGCCGCTCTGTCATGAGATTCTGGCGAAGCACATTCTGCCGGTCGTGCGTTACTACAGTTATATCGAGATCACCCGCCGGGCGCATCAGACCCTATGGCGCGAGTATGAGCATCTGCAGGCGACGTTTGATAACTTTGCCATTGAACATATTCGTGAGCCGGAAGATATCTATCCGGTATTCCGATCGCTGTTCCATAAACAGGCAACGGAAGCCTGATGCACTAAGCCGGTTAATCACCGGCTTTTTTTATCTGCCGAATAACATGCTAAAACAGTCTGTTTTCTCCCGCTTGCCTGCCAACCCCCTCATTCTTCACATTAATCTGATTCCATATGCTGTTAAGCAATTCGTATAATACGCATTTTCACAATGACAACTCCTTGATAAAACATTATCTTTCAGAGATAGCATGGATATTTGTCACCCCTTGCTGCATCGCACTGTCATATCTCAGGAGACCGGGTTTGAACCACACTATTGTCTACAGTCTGTTTATCATTGGTTCCGTGCTGGTCGCATCGAGTATTCTGCTCAGCTCTTTCTCGTCCCGGCTGGGCATTCCTATTCTGGTTATCTTCCTTGCACTGGGTATGCTGACCGGTATTGATGGTATCGGCGGCATCGCCTTTGATAACTATCCCGCGGCGTATCTGATTTCAAACCTGGCACTGGCGATCATCCTGCTGGATGGTGGCATGCGAACCAAAGCCAGCTCGTTTAAAGTCGCGCTGGGGCCTGCGCTGTCGCTGGCCACTGTCGGGGTAATGATCACCGCAGGTCTGACCGGCGTGGTGGCCGCCTGGCTATTTAACCTGGACATGATGCAGGGCTTCCTGATTGGCGCCATTATCGGATCCACAGATGCCGCCGCCGTCTTCTCCCTGCTGGGTGACAAAGGCCTGAATGAGCGCGTCAGCTCTACGCTGGAGATTGAGTCGGGCAGTAACGACCCAATGGCGGTGTTTCTGACCATCACCCTGATAGAGATGATTGAACAGGGCCGCAGCGGCCTTGACTGGATGTTCCTGGTGCATCTGGTGCAGCAGTTCGGTCTGGGTATCGTGTTGGGCCTGGGTGGTGGCTGGGCGCTGCAGCAGTTGATTAACCGGATCAGTCTGGCCCCAGGGCTTTATCCGCTACTGGCGTTGAGTGGCGGCATTCTGGTGTTTGCCCTCACCACCGTGTTAGAGGGCAGCGGCATCCTGGCGGTCTATCTGTGCGGCTTCTTACTGGGCAACCGCCCGATTCGTAACCGTCACGGCATTCTGCAGACCTTTGATGGGATGGCCTGGCTGAGCCAGATTGGCATGTTTATTGTGCTGGGTCTGCTGGTGACGCCGTCTGATTTATGGCATATCGCGGTACCCGCGATGATCCTCTCCCTGTGGCTGATTCTGGTGGCGCGTCCGCTGTCGGTGTTTATTGGCCTGTTGCCATTCCGCAACTTCACCACCCGCGAGCGGGTCTTTATCAGCTGGGTCGGCTTACGCGGTGCGGTGCCGATTATCCTCGCAGTCTTCCCGATGATGGCCGGCTTAGAGAACGCCTCGCTCTATTTCAATATCGCCTTCTTTGTGGTGCTGGTCTCCCTGATGTTGCAGGGTACCTCGCTGGGCTTTGCGGCGAAAAAAGCCAAAGTAGTGGTGCCGCCGACCGCCTCGCCGATCAGCCGTATCGGTCTGGACATTCACCCGGAAAACCCGTGGGAGCAGTTTGTCTATCAGCTCAGCGCCGACAAGTGGTGCGTCGGTGCCGCGCTGCGTGACCTAAAGATGCCGCGCGAGACCCGCATCGCTGCCCTGTTCCGTGACAATGTACTGATGCACCCCAACGGCGGCACACGGCTGAAAGAGAACGACGTCATCTGCGTGATTGGCCGTGAGCGCGATCTTCCGGCGCTGGGCAAAATGTTTAGCCAGTCGCCGCCGGTTTCGCTCGACCAGCGCTTCTTTGGTGACTTTATTCTGGATGCAGAGGCCCGCCTGCGCGACGTTGCGCAGATTTACGGACTCGAGCTTGATGAGCGCACCAACGATCAGCAGTCGCTGGGGCAACTGGTGCTGGCGATGCTGGGTGGCTCGCCAGTCGTCGGCGATCAGGTGGAGTGGAATCAGCTGACCTGGACCGTCGCGGAGAAAGAGGATAACCGCATCGTTAAGATTGGTGTCCGTCCGGCTGAAGAGAAGGAATAATCCTAATCATTCAGCCACGTTATTTTCTCTCAGTGCGCTAAGCTTAACAGTCAATGCCAGTTAAAACGGGAGAAATGAATGGGACACGTGGTTAAAATTGGTCGTTATGAGATTGTAGATGCCGATCTTGACAGTGAGAACGCCGACACCGTCAGTATCCCCTGTCACACCAATCCCGGCTTAATTACCCAACTCGATGGCTGGGATCGTGATACCAGCGTACCGGCCTGGATTGACGGGGAGCCAGTGAATCTGCAGATTGGCCACTACGATAAACAGCAGGACCGCTGGATTTTAAAGAAACCTGCCTGAGTCACTATCACTACCGCCAGTCATATGATTTGGCGGTAATTCCTAAAAAGTGTCTTAAACAGTTTGGTTATAACTGACCTCTTCCTTATTTTATTAAACAAAAACATGTAGTTATAGATTTAAAACTTTAATCACTTTTGATGTTTTCAGATTTTTTCCGTATTAACTCTGTCAAATAACTCCTGCATACTCATTCTCAATGCTGCAACATTTCGTGATTACCATCACGCTTTAATCGTTACCTTTTTTGCAGCTGCACTGGCTGTACTGACTGCAACAGACTGAAAATTATTTTTTAATTTTTCAGAGGCCCACTCCTGAGCGCGTATTTGATTCTGATCAGGCCATCTTTTACTTGAGAAAGAGAGCAGGTTTTATGGCAAGTACATTGATAATGAATAGCCCGAGCCGCTCGTGGAGCGGAACGCGTAAAAATATCATCGTGAAATTCGCCCTGAGTTTTTCCGATCTGATTGCACTCAACCTGGCGCTGTTTTTATCTGCCGCGACGATACAGGGTATTTGGGGCGAGCTGGATACCTTTATTCCACCGCATCAGATTGAATATCGTTTTGTGGCTCAGTTTATTATGTCAGTCATGTGTACCGGCTGGTTTTGGGTACGTCTGCGCCATTACACCTATCGCAAACCCTTCTGGTTTGAACTGAAAGAGATCGTTAAAACATTATTTGTTTTCTCGCTGCTTGACCTGGCGCTTATCGCCTTCTCTAAATGGGACTTCTCCCGCATGGTGTGGGTCTTCAGCTGGACATATGCCCTGCTGCTGCTGCCGCTGATGCGTGCTCTGGTTAAACGTGCCATTAACAAGGCGGGCCAGTGGCAGAAAGAAACCATCATTATCGGTTCCGGCCGCAACGCCACTGAAGCGTATGCGGCGCTGCAGAGTGAAGAGATCCTGGGCTACAACGTGCAGGCCTTTATCTCGGTGGATGAGGTTCCTGCTCAGCAGAGCGTGAATGGTGTGCCAGTGATCACCTGGAAAGACATTAACTGGCAGACCATTGACCGTGACAATGTGCAGTTTATTGTTGCCATGGAGTATGAGCAGCAGCCGATGCGCGATCGCTGGCTGAAATTCCTGTCGAAGATGAACTGCCGGTCCGTCTCGGTGATCCCGACGCTGCGCGGCGTGCCGCTTTACGGCACCGACATGTCCTTTATCTTCAGTCATGAAGTGATGATCCTGCGAGTCAGCAATAACCTGGCGAAGCACTCTTCACGTTTCATGAAGCGTGCCTTTGATATCGTCGTAGCGTCGATGCTGCTGCTGTTCCTTGGCCCAATCTTCGCCCTGCTCTGCTATATGGTGAAACGTGACGGCGGCAATGCAATTTATGGTCACGAACGTGTGGGCCAGAATGGCAAAAAATTCAAATGTCTGAAATTCCGTTCCATGGTGACCAATTCCAAAGAGGTGCTGGAGAAATTGCTGGCGACCAGTGAAGAGGCACGGATGGAGTGGGACAAAGATTTCAAACTGAAGAATGACCCGCGCGTAACCCGGATTGGCAGCTTCCTGCGTAAAACCAGCCTCGACGAATTGCCGCAGCTCTGGAACGTGATTCGCGGTGAGATGAGTCTGGTCGGCCCGCGTCCGGTCATCGAAGCTGAACTGGAGCGTTATGCCGGTGACGTCGACTACTACCTGATGGCCAAGCCAGGCATGACCGGCCTCTGGCAGGTCAGCGGACGTAACGATATCGACTATGATACCCGCGTCTATTTTGACTCCTGGTATGTCAAAAACTGGGCGCTCTGGACCGATATCGCGATCCTGTTCAAAACCGCAGGCGTGGTGCTACGCCGCGACGGTGCTTACTAAGCAAGACCCTGCGATGCCTGTTTACAGCAGGCATCGCACTTTCCGCACGACTTCCTCTATCTTTTTTGCCTCTGAATCATTACCCTCTGCGCTCGTTTTTTAACAGAACGTTTACCCTCTGGTTGTTATGCAAAAATTTACTCTGCTGTTATTAAGCCTGGTGCTGCTGGCACCTTTAGGCATCGATCTCTATTTGCCCACGCTGCCGCAAATCGCTGAAGGGCTGGATACGCCGGTCTCACTGGTACAGACCACCATTCCTCTGTTTCTGCTGGTGATGGGACTGGGCCAGCTGGTGACCGGTCCGCTGGTGGACAACTATGGCCGTAAGCCGATTGCCCTGCTGGGGCTGGGCCTTTACATCACCGGCAGCGCCATCGCCGCTACCGCCACCTCATTTCCGCTATTCGTCCTTGCCCGTCTGGTGCAGGGCTGTGGCGTCTGCTGCAGCGCGGTAGTCGCCTTTAGCGGCGTCCGCGACCGCCTCAGCGGTGATGATGCCGCCCGCGCCTATGGTTTTCTGAACGGTGCACTGAACATCGTTCCAGCCCTGGCACCGCTGCTGGGCGGACTCCTGGCCAGCGCCTTCGACTGGCGCGCACCCTTCTGGTTCCTCTGCGCCTACGGCGTGCTGATTACGCTGCTGGTGATTATATGGCTGCCAGAAACACGTCCGGCTGATACGCTGCGGGTAAAAGGATTACCGGTTAAACAGTACGCTGAAATTCTGCGTCAGCCGCGCTTCCTGGCCTTCGCCTTTGCCAATGCCGGTGCGCTGGGTATGGTGCTGACCTATGTGTCGCTGGCACCGCAGGTACTAATGACCGAAGGCGGGCTGACGCCGATCCAGTTCTCGTTTGCGTTCGGCGCTAACGGTTTCTGGATCATGTTTGTCAGTATGTTCGTGAATAAAGCGATTCGTAAAGCAGGTCGGCCGTTCTGCCTGGCAATGGGATTCTTCACCATGCTGCTGGGCGCGGTGCTGCTGGTGGCAGGGATGCAGATTTTCCCGGCGGAGATGCAGACGCACTGGGCGCTCTACATGTTCCCGGTCGCCGTGTCGGTGGCCGGACTGGCCTTTACGGTGGGACCGGCCACCAGCTATGCGCTGGAGCCCTATCAGCAACAGGCGGGCGTGGCGTCCGCCCTGCAGGGCTTTATTCAGATGGCCGGTGGTGCGGCAGGCAGCCTGGTGACCGTCGCGCTGCCGGTGGCGGAGAAGCTGTCGCTGAGTCTGATGATGCTGCTGGGTGCAGCGCTGGCCTTTATCGCCTGGCGCTGCAGCAGAAAGATGCGCGGCAGCCTGACGGCGCTTAAATAACCGTGACCGGGACGCGGGGTGCCAGCGCGCACATCAGTTCGTACCCTACCGTTCCGGCCGCTTTTGCCACCTGATCGATTTTCACCTGCTCACCCCACAGCTCAACAGAAGAACCGATGCCCGCCTGCGGACAGGGGGTTAAATCCACCGTGATCATATCCATGGAAACGGCGCCAACCACCTGCGTCATCACGCCATCGACGCAGACCGGCGTGCCCGTCGGGGCATGGCGCGGATAGCCATCGGCGTAACCACAGGCTACGACGCCAATCCGCTGCGACGTGCTGGCGTGATAACGGTAGCCGTAACCGACGCCATCGCCCGCCTGTAACTGCTGAACCGCAATAATCTCACTGCTCAGGGTCATCACTGGCTTCAGGCCACTGCCGGCAATGTCCTGCCAGTCACCGCTGGGCGACGCACCGTACAGAATAATACCGGGCCGGACCCAGTCAAAATGCGCTTCAGGATGCCATAAGGTGCAGGCGGAATTCGAGAGCGACCGCGGGCAGTTCAGCCCCTCCGCCGCCTGATCAACACGCTGCAGCGGTGCAATCAGGCCCTGCGGATTTTCGGCATCGGCAAAATGGGCCATCAGCGTCATCTCACCAACATTGCTCAGCGCCCGCAGCTTCAGCCAGGCGCCAGAAACCTGCTCCGGGCGAAAGCCCAGACGGTTCATGCCGCTGTTCATTTTGAGATAGATATCAATCGGCGCAGAAAGGCTCGCACTGGCTAGCGCCTTGATTTGCCAGTTACTGTGTATGCTGGTGGTCAGGCGATAGCGGTCAATCAGCTGCAGATCCTCTGGCTGGAAAAATCCCTCCAGCAGCAGAATCGGTTTTTTCCAGCCCTGCTCGCGCAGCAGAATGGCTTCTTCCATATTAAGCAGCGCAAAGCCGTCGGTGGCAGATAACGCTTCGCGTACACGATCAATGCCATGGCCATAAGCATTGGCTTTCACCACTGACCAGACGCGGGATACGGGCGCCGCCTGGCGAACAACAGTCAGGTTATGACGAAGCGCCTGTTGGTTAATGGTAGCGACAATCGGACGTGACATCCTCTCTCTCCCTGAATACTTAACGAGTTGCGTTGGCGTTACGCAGCGGCGATGAGGTCGCCGCGAAACCGGGTAAGTAGCGGAACACCGCTAAGTCATCCGCCGCAATGGCTGGCTTTTTACCGGAGATGAGATCGGCCAGCAACTGACCAGAACCACACGCCATCGTCCAGCCCAGCGTACCGTGACCGGTATTGAGATAAAGATTGGAGAGTGGCGTGGCACCGACAATCGGCGTACCGTCTGGCGTCATCGGACGCAGACCGGTCCAGAAACTCGCCTGCGCGAGATGACCGCCTTCAGGATAGAGATCACTGACCACCATCTCCAGCGTTTCCCGCCGCGCTTCGGTGAGTCTGGTGTTAAAACCAACAATTTCCGCCATCCCGCCGACGCGGATACGATCGTCAAACCGGGTCACCGCCACTTTGTAGGTTTCATCCAGAATCGTCGAAACCGGTGCAGCCTCAGGATTTTTAATCGGAATAGTGAGTGAGTAGCCTTTCAGCGGATAGACCGGAATATCAATGACGTTTTTCAGCAGTGCGGTCGAGTAGGAACCAAAGGCCACTACATAGCTGTCCGCCTTGATGATCTCCTCGCCGCACTTCACACCATAAATGCGATTGCCATCGCGCAGCAGGTGATCGACCGGGGTGTTAAAACGGAAAACCACGCCCGCCTCTTCGGCCATTTTTGCCAGTCGCTGCGTAAAGAGCTGGCAGTCACCGGTTTCATCGTTAGGCAGGCGCAGTCCACCAGTGAGTTTATGCTGGGTTGCCGCCAGCGCCGGTTCCACGCGAGACAGCTCATGCGCCTCCAGCAGCTCATAGGGCACGCCCGCGTCGCGGAGCACCGCAATATCTTTACTGGCGCTGTCGAACTGCTGCTGCGTGCGGAAAAGCTGCAATGTTCCGCCCTGACGACCCTCATAGGCGATGCCGGTCTCAGCGCGCAACGCTTTCAGACAGTCACGACTGTATTCGGCAATCCGCACCATGCGGCTTTTGTTCTGTTGATAATGGTTGATGTCGCAATTACGCAGCATGTGCCACATCCACTCCAGCTGAAAACTACTGCCATCCAGCCGGATAGCCAGCGGCGCATGACGCTGGAACATCCACTTCACTGCTTTCAGCGGCACGCCTGGTGCCGCCCAGGGCGCGGCATAACCTGGTGAGATCTGACCAGCATTTCCTGCGCTGGTCTCCATCGCCGCAGCAGGCTGACGATCAATGACCGTAACCTGATGTCCGGCACGCGCCAGATACCAGGCACTTGCCACGCCAACCACACCACTTCCAAGAATGACTACGTGCATAGCTCCCCCACCCGGCATGTAAAAGCATAATTCACTGTTCAGGAGATGATAGTCAGCGGATTTACACAGCGGACACCACCCCATAAATTCAGCATCTATTTCACATCTTTTTCACTTTTCAGGTAACTAAAATCTTGTCGCACAGCCAATTTCAGCGCTTTATGCGTCTTATTCCATAAACACAGAAATAAATGACAACGGAGGCAGTTAAATCTGCGCATGGCAGGAGAATGCTTCAACCCCATACATTCTGCTTATAAACAGGATGATATTCCGCGTTTTAAAATAACGTTCGAATTAAAAGCTATTAATTTCTCTGCCGCATCTGTCTGAATGATTTTGTGCCAAAGAATTCGTTTGAGTTCGCATTTCGGATAAGCGACAGTGGGCTATCATTGTTGTGTTCGCTCAGTTTTTTTCGGGTTCCCTTTTTCAGGATGAAGCCTTAAATAACCAGAACGGGTTGTCTTTCGGGTCAGCCGGTTTGCAAAAAAGAGGTGCGCTATGACGACGATCTTTGACGAAGCCATCAGAGACAGCAAACGACTCAATGACGGACCAGACTGGACATTTGAACTGCTTGATGTCTATTTAGCAGAGATAGACCGGGTTGCTAAACTGTACCGGCTTGATACCTACCCGCACCAGATTGAAGTGATTACCTCAGAACAGATGATGGATGCCTATTCCAGCGTTGGCATGCCCATCAACTATTCACACTGGTCATTCGGTAAAAAGTTTATTGAGACCGAGCAGCGCTATAAGCATGGTCAGCAGGGTCTGGCCTATGAAATCGTTATCAACTCCAACCCCTGCATCGCCTACCTGATGGAAGAGAACACCATGACCATGCAGGCGCTGGTGATGGCGCATGCCTGTTATGGCCATAACTCCTTCTTCAAGAATAACTATCTGTTCCGCAGCTGGACGGATGCCGGATCGATTGTCGATTACCTGCTGTTCGCCAAAAACTACATCAGTGACTGCGAAGAGCGCTATGGCGTCGAAGAAGTCGAGCGGCTGCTCGACTCCTGCCATGCCCTGATGAATTATGGCGTTGATCGCTATAAACGCCCGCAAAAAATCTCCCTTCAGGAGGAGAAGGCGCGACAGAAAAGCCGCGAAGAGTATCTGCAGAGCCAGGTGAACACCCTGTGGCGTACGCTGCCACGGCGTGAAACAGAAGCCGTGGCCTTTGAAGCCGCGCGCTACCCTTCTGAGCCGCAGGAAAACCTGCTCTACTTTATGGAGAAGAACGCTCCGCTACTGGAGCCCTGGCAGCGTGAGATTCTGCGCATCGTGCGCAAGGTAAGCCAGTATTTCTATCCGCAAAAACAGACCCAGGTGATGAATGAAGGCTGGGCAACCTTCTGGCACTACACCATCCTGAATCACCTCTATGACGAAGGCAAAGTGTCTGAACGCTTTATGATGGAGTTCCTGCACAGCCATACTAACGTCGTGTTTCAGCCACCCTATAACAGTCAGTGGTATAACGGCATCAATCCTTACGCCTTAGGCTTTGCGATGATGCAGGATATTAAGCGCATCTGTCAGTCACCGACCGAAGAGGATCGCTACTGGTTCCCGGATATCGCCGGTTCAGACTGGCTGGAAACGCTGCATTTTGCGATGCGTGAGTTCAAGGATGAGAGTTTTATCAGCCAGTTCCTGTCGCCGAAAGTGATGCGTGACTTCCGGTTGTTTACCGTGCTGGATGATGACCGCAATAACTATCTCGAAATCGCCGCTATTCATGATGAAGCAGGCTATCGGGCAATTCGCCAGCAGCTCTCTGCGCAGTACAACCTGAGTAATCTCGAACCCAACATTCAGGTCTATAACGTGGATGTGCGCGGTGACCGTTCACTGACTCTGCGTTATGTGCCGCAGAGCCGGACGCCGCTCGATAAGAGTCGTCGCGAGGTGCTGAAGCATGTGCATCGTCTGTGGGGATTTGATGTGATTCTGGAACAGCAGAACGAAGATGGTAGCGTTGAGTTACTGGATCGTAATCCGCCGCGCGGTTCATCGCTCTGACAGGCTAAACATAAAAAAAACCGGACGCGATGTCCGGTTTTTTTTATCGCTTATTACCGAGGTCGTCTGGCAGGTTCTTCTGCATACTGTGCCAGATTTCGCCGCTTCGGCGGCCATAGTTGCGCACCACCTCTACAATCTCATCCTGTCCTGGCTCTTTGTCGCACAGCGCCAGAAGTGTCAGATAGAAATCACGCGCGACCTGACGCGCTTCCGCACTGGAAAAGTAGTGACGACCTACACGGGTATAGAGGCCTTTCAGGCCATTGAGGATCAGACCGTAAATCGGATTACCTGATGCAAATGCCAGACCGCGGAACACCCGATAGTCGAGTTCGGTATAGGCATCCGCCTGATCGGCCGCGGCACTTACCGTCTCCAGCACTTCACGCGCCTTGTCCGGATGATGGCGCAGCGCACGGCTGATAAAAATTGATGAAATATTGCTGCGGACTGACAGCAGGTTGTCAATCAGCACCGGCACACTGTCGTGATCAAGGCGGGCAAGCGTCTCCAGAATATTCAGGCCAGATGTCTCCCAGAAATCGTTCACGCGCGTCGGTTTGCCGTGCTGAATCGTCAGCCAGCCGTCACGTGCCAGACGCTGCAGCACTTCACGCAATGTAGTGCGTGTCACCCCAATCAATTCAGAAAGCTCACGCTCAGCAGGAAGAATCGATCCGGGCGGAAAGCGACTGTTCCAGATGCTTTCAATAATATACTCTTCAGCAAATCCCGCTGGACTCTGAGCCTTTATAACCATAGCAATGTGTTCTCGTTGCTTTTCTAATCATGATGGGGACTCATCATACCAGACGCCCTATAGCGGATATAGCCTGCGTAACCATTAAAACCGGGCGCGGGCGCATATTTCAGACTGGCTGGCGACGAGTGCAACTGTTATAAGGCGACGGCCGGGTGCACGTTTTTCTGCGCGGGAACATTCAGTCTCAAAAACCAGCAGAAAAACATCCTGAAAGTACAGCATGCTGGTACCGGATGGCCTGCGCTTGCCGTTTCGCTTCCTGTCGATCGCAGCCGGGTTTTCTTAACGTCCCCACCTTCAAGCTGTTTACTGAGCAGGCAAAACCCTGAGGGCCTCCGCTTATCCTCATGTAACCTGCTCTGGATCAGAATCAGGTCATGTTTGCACACGATTTTTCCCTGTCCCTGGCTGGTTTGCCCGCGCTTTTGGTTTACACTGCGTGGCATTAACGTTTACAGGGAATGCAATATGTTGCGATATCTGAATCAATGTTCTCGTGGTCGGGGAGCCTGGTTATTACTGGCACTGACAGCGCTTGCACTGGAATTAACGGCACTCTTCTTTCAGCACGTGATGGGACTAAAGCCCTGCGTGATGTGTATTTATGAACGTAATGCGCTGTTTGGTGTACTGGGCGCGGGTCTGGTGGGTGCGATTGCACCGAAATCACCGCTGCGTCTGGGCGCTCTGGCGTTATGGATCTACAGTGCCTGGGAGGGTCTGCGTCTCTCTTATGAACACACGATGATTCAGCTGCATCCAAACCCGTTTACTACCTGTGATTTTGCCGCCCGTTTCCCCAGCGGATTACCGCTGGATAAGTGGCTGCCGTCGGTGTTTCTGGCCAGCGGTGACTGCGCAGAACGTAGCTGGACTTTCCTGACGCTCAGCATGCCGCAGTGGATGATAGGGGTATTTGCCGGTTATCTGCTGGTCGCAGTGCTGGTACTGATTGCCCAGCCTTTCAAACCTAAGCGTCGCGATCTCTTTAGTCGCTGACACGAAACGTTGCTGAGATCAAAAAAGGCTGCCAGTGGCAGCCTTTTTACGTTTCAGATGAGGCAGTGGCGCTTAGCCGTTGCGATCGGGACGATCAATAATGTGATCTTCCCAGTCCCGCACTTCACTCTCCCGCACTGCAATATAACGCACCGAAATTCGCTGCGCATGCATCGCGGTTTTCGAACCAGCCCGCAGCGGATGCCAGACCGGCAATCCTTTGCCCTCGCCCAGCAACCGGTAGGCGCAGGTGCGCGGCAGCCAGTTGAAGGTGGTCAGATTTTCGCGCGTAAGCTTGATGCAATCCTCTTCTAATTCGAAGCGGCGTTCATAGTTACGGCACTGGCAGGTTTTAATATTGAGCTGATTGCAGGCGACGTTGGTAAAGTAAATCTCATCCGTGTCAGCGTCCTGCAACTTGTTAAGGCAACACTGGCCACAACCATCACACAAGGATTCCCATTCCTCATCGCTCATTTGTGCCAGGCGTTTTTGTTGCCAGAAAGGGGTGTCAGTCATGATGATTTGTCCGGGTTATGCCTGAAACGCACCTTATAAAGCCTATGCTGCGGTGATGCAAGTTTTTAGAGTACACGCGTGCTGATGCCGTGACCCGCCAGCGACACGTCCAGCTTGTCACCCGAGCGCATCGGCCCCACACCCTCAGGTGTCCCGGTCAGAATGACATCGCCTGCACGCAACGTAAAATAGTGGCTCATATGTGCAATCAGCGGCAGAATTTTGTGAATCATATCGGCTGTGTTGCCGTGCTGACGCACTTCTCCGTTTACCACCAGCTTAAGCTCGACATTCTGTGGATCATCACTGAATTCGGCTACCGGGATGAAACCGGAGATGGGACAGGCGTTATCAAAGCCTTTGGATTTTTCCCATGGCTGGCCCGCTTTTTTCAACCCGGACTGCAGGTCACGCAGCGTCAGATCCAGCGCCACGCCATAGCCTGCAATCGCCTTAGCCACGTGTTCTTCACTCGCCTGCTTCAGCGTCGCACCTATCAGCACCGCCAGTTCTACTTCGTGATGAACTTCGCCAAAGGCGTCGGGAATAGAGAGCGGCTGGCGCAAATCACATAGCGCTGTTTCCGGTTTGATAAAGATTACCGGCTCGGTTGGGGTCGCACTGCCCATCTCTTTAATGTGTTTTGCATAATTACTGCCGACGCAAACCACTTTGCTGACCGGAAAATCTAACAGAGCGCCTTGCCAGTTATGATGCTGATACATGCTCATCCCCTGTTCAGGTTAGGTGTTGTGCCAGCGCGGCTGGCGGGTTGATGTTTGCTGATGCGTTGATCGAAATGCCAGCAACAGAGCGTGATAATAAGATCCTTTTAACCATCCGGGGTGCGGAATTTGTCAAAAAGCGTAAACGATGCCCCTGGCGTGCTGAATAATCGTACAAATAAGGTGTGAAAATGTGGACTGGGTATTTAAACAGGGGTAAACAGATAAGCTGCGCCGTTAATTTTGCGCAGCTTCAGAGCAATATTAACCCTGCAGTATCGCACCGACAGGATTTATATTTACAGAAGAATCCGAGTTAAACTTTTTTATCGGCCTCTAAATGAATTTTTAGCAGACTTTCAATCGGCGGTGGAAGCTGTAAATAATAACCCTGCTCGCTCAATCCCTGCTTAACTTTATTGATATCTGCGTTAGCCAGCCTGTCGCGGTCCGCCAGCTTCAGCACCATCGCCAGTTGCGGCTTGCCAAATCCTTTCAGCAATTCTTCCGGAACGCGCGAAAAATCGTCCTTTTTTTCAACATAGAGATAAGTCTGGTCACGTAACGGGCTTCTGTAGATCACACAAAACATATTTTTTACTCGAATTAACCGGCGTTGAGGCTTGTCTGAATATAGCTGTAACTATAACATGCTTGCAGAACTTCGAATATTCACCGTTAGCGCTTCAGCGATGATTTTATCATCGCCGGGTTAACGGTAGTGAAAACAGGACTGAGTCGGGACAGATGTCGCAAACGCCAATCGAATTCAAAGGTAGCAGTTTCACCCTGTCTGTCGTCCATTTGCATCACCATGACCCTGTGGTGATTCGCAAGGCACTCCAGGACAAGATTGACCAGGCTCCCGATTTCCTGAAAAACGCCCCGGTGGTGCTAAACGTCGCCACATTGAGTGCCGATGTTAACTGGAAACAGCTACAGCAGGCCATTCTTGCTACCGGTTTACGCATTGTCGGCGTAAGCGGCTGCAAAGATGATGCTTTGAAACGCATGATCGCCCGTGCAGGGCTGCCGGTACTGGCAGAAGGCAAAGAGTCCAGACCGCGCGCCGAGACACAGCAGCCGGCCCCCATTCCTGAACCACAGCCGGTTGTAACCGAGACGGCAGCAGCGAAAACCCGCATCGTGAACACGCCGGTGCGCTCAGGCCAGCAGATTTATGCGCGTGACGCCGACTTAATCATCACAAGCAGCGTCAGTGCCGGTGCCGAACTGGTCGCCGATGGCAACATTCATATTTACGGCATGATGCGCGGTCGCGCTCTGGCAGGTGCCAGCGGCGATCGCAACTGCCAGATTTTCTGTACTAACCTGGCTGCCGAGCTGGTCTCGATTGCCGGAGAGTACTGGATCATGGATCAGATCCCGCAAGAATTTTTTGGTAAAGCCGCGCGCCTGTGCCTGCAGGATGGCGCGCTGACTATCCAGACACTTAATTAGGCCCCTTTTCTTTTGTTAAGGAAATCAACATTTATGGCACGCATTATTGTAGTTACATCCGGTAAAGGGGGCGTTGGTAAGACCACGTCAAGCGCGGCCATCGCCACCGGTTTAGCGCAGAAAGGCAAAAAGACGGTCGTTATCGACTTTGATATCGGTCTGCGTAACCTGGATTTGATCATGGGCTGTGAACGCCGTGTGGTCTACGACTTCGTTAACGTTATCCAGGGCGATGCCACGCTGAACCAGGCGCTGATTCGCGACAAACGCACTGAGCAGCTCTACATTCTGCCTGCATCGCAGACCCGCGATAAAGATGCGCTGACCCGTGAAGGTGTTGAGAAAGTCCTGAACGATCTGGCCGCAATGGAGTTTGACTTCATCGTCTGTGACTCACCGGCAGGGATTGAAACGGGCGCACTGATGGCACTTTACTTTGCGGACGAAGCAATCATCACCACTAACCCGGAAGTCTCTTCTGTCCGCGACTCCGACCGTATCCTCGGCATCATCTCATCGAAATCCCGCCGCGCTGAAAACAGTCAGGACCCGGTGAAGGAGCATCTGCTGCTGACCCGCTACAACCCTGGCCGGGTAAACCGTGGCGATATGCTGAGCATGGAAGATGTGCTGGAAATTCTGCGCATTCCTCTGGTCGGTGTGATCCCTGAAGATCAATCGGTGTTACGTGCCTCTAACCAGGGTGAGCCGGTGATTCTTGACGGCGAATCTGATGCTGGCAAAGCCTATGCCGATACCGTTGAACGGTTACTCGGTGAAGTACGCCCCTTCCGCTTTATCGAAGAAGAGAAGAAGGGTTTCCTGAAACGCCTGTTCGGGGGATAAACCATGGCATTACTTGATTTCTTTTTATCCCGGAAGAAGAACACTGCCAACATAGCCAAGGAACGGCTGCAGATTATCGTGGCAGAACGGAGAAGGGGCGACAGTGAGCCCCACTATCTTCCGCAACTTAAGCGCGACATTCTGGAAGTGATTTGCAGATATGTGAAGATCGATCCGGAAATGGTCACGGTACAGCTCGATCAGAAAGGTGATGACATCTCGATTCTGGAGCTGAACGTCACGCTGCCAGAAACGGATGAAGTGACTAAATGACGCTGACCGTTTCCTGAATTTCCCCTGCGCAGTGGCAGGGGAAGTTTAACCGGTTAACAACCCGCAAGAATCTCCTCAATGCCGGGTTTCAGCAGTTCGCCCCGCCATCCGGTGAGTAATTCCGGCTGACGTCCCTGTGGCTTCAGGCCCCAGTGCTGGCTTAATACCTGATTAATCTGACGTCGTGACGCCAGTAACTCCTGACTGAATCCGCTCTGCTCACTGACCTGCTGCACCAGCGCCTTCATCGCCTTAAACACCTGCTTATAGTGCGGATGGTCGATCAGATTGCCCAGCGGTGCCGGCAGTTCATTCTCGTCAAGCGCCTCCGCTTCGGCCACCAGCGCCACCAGCGTTTTGCCGTGGAAACGGATTTCGTGGCCTGACAGCCCCAGATGATCCAGCTCCCCCAGAGAGCCAGGCATAAAGCGCGCCACTTTCCACAGATGCTCTTCGCGCACCACAAAATTCACCGCCATATCTTTTTCACGCGCCAGTTTCAGACGCCAGGCCGCCAGCCGCTGCAGTGCCGCCAGCTGACGCGGACGCAGTTGCCAGGCATTGGTGATATCCCGCCAGGCTTCATCCGGTGCCACGCTGTCGAGACGGCGCTGACAGAGGTTATCGCACTCACTGAGTGCCGCCGCCATGTTGCCAGCCTCTTCCGTGTTGATCATCAACTGACGGGCAATCGGCAGCAGATAGTGAACGTCCGCCGCCGCATACTCGCACTGACGCTGGGTCAGAGGGCGCGCCAGCCAGTCGGTACGGGATTCACTTTTATCCAGCTCGACCTGGGTAAAATGCGCCACCATGGAAGCAAAGCCCCAGGAAAGTGGCTGGCCGGAGAAGGCTGCCAGAATCTGAGTGTCAATCATAGGCGTCGGCAGCACGCCGAAACGGTGCAGGAAGACTTCCAGATCTTCCCCTCCGGCATGCAGAAATTTAGTCACGCGGGTGTCGGTCAGCAGCGCAATAAAGGGTGACCAGTCACGGATATTCAGCGGGTCAATCAGCACCAGCTGGTGATCGTCGAACAGCTGGATCAGGCCAAGCTGAGGGTAGTAGGTGCGGGTGCGGACAAATTCGGTGTCCAGTGCCACCGCTGTATGCTGGCGGGCTTTCTGACACACGTCAGCCAGTTGTTCATCCTGGTCGATAAGGGAATAATTCACGTCTGATTTCCACCGCAGCCAACAACGCGCGGCGCTCCATGTTAAAAACAATAAAAACGCCGGACATGCCGGCGTTCAACCTCAATTCTTATACAGATTCAGTTCGCGCCGGGCTTCGCCTCGTCGCGCAGCTCACGTCGCAGTATCTTGCCCACATTGGTTTTCGGTAACTCATCACGAAACTCAATGATTTTTGGCACCTTGTAACCGGTCAGCTGGCGGCGACAGTGATCGAGCACCTCTTCTTTGGTCAGCGACGCCTCTTTTTTCACGATGCAGACTTTTACTGCTTCGCCTGACAGGTCGCTGGGCACGCCAATTGCCGCGGCTTCACGCACTTTCGGGTGCTGCATCAGTACATCTTCGATCTCATTCGGATAGACATTAAAACCGGAGACCAGAATCATATCTTTTTTGCGGTCAACGATGCGAATGAACCCTTCCTGGTCAACGGTAACAATATCACCGCTGTGGAGCCAGCCATTTTTCAGCACTTCCGCTGTTGCTTCCGGATGCTGCCAATAGCCCAGCATCACCTGCGGACCACTGATACAGAGTTCGCCCGGCTCCCCCGGCACTACTTCGTTTCCGGCATCATCGAGAATGCGTACGTCGGTCGAAGGAACCGGCAGGCCGATACTGCCCGTATGGCAGCTGATGTCATACGGATTGACGGATACCAGCGGCGAACATTCGGTCAGGCCGTAGCCTTCCAGCAGATAGTGTCCGGTGAGCTTTTCCCAGCGCTCAGCCACCACTTTCTGCACTGCCATTCCGCCACCCGCAGAGAGGCGCAGCGTTGAAAAATCGAGTTTATTGAACTGCTCATCGTTGAGCAGCGCATTAAACAGCGTGTTCACGCCGGTAATCGCGGTAAACGGAACTTTACCCAGCTCTTTAACGAAGCCGGGAATATCGCGGGGATTAGTGATTAACAGATTCTGACCGCCCAGCTCCAGGAACAGCAGGCCATTCACGGTTAAAGCGAAGATGTGGTAAAGCGGCAGCGCGGTGACAACAAATTCTTTTCCGTCACGCAGTACCTTACCGTATGTCGCACGGGTCTGCTCCAGATTCGCCTGCATGTTGCGATGGGTCAGCATTGCCCCTTTCGCCACGCCGGTGGTGCCGCCGGTATATTGCAGGAAGGCAAGATCGTCATTCGAGACAGTCGGTCGCTGATAATTGAGCGTGGCACCCACTTCCAGCACCTGACGAAACGAAATGGCGCCGGGTAAATGGTATTTGGGCACCAGCTTCTTCACATACTTGACAACAAAATTAACCAGTGTGGCTTTTATCGGTGCCAGCTGATCGCCCATCCGGGTCAGGATGACATGCCGCACAGCGGTTTCAGCCACCACTTTTTCCAGGGTATGCGCAAAATTTGAGACAATAACGATGGCGCTGGCACCACTGTCATTGAGCTGATGCTTCAGCTCACGCGGCGTGTAGAGCGGATTCACATTGACCACGACCATACCGGCACGCAGTACACCAAACAGGGCCACCGGATACTGCAGTAAGTTAGGCATCATCAGCGCCACCCGATCACCTGCTTTCAGGCCCAGCTGATGCTGGAGATAAGCAGCAAAGGCACGGCTCTTCTCTTCCAGCTGACGATAACTCATCTTCTGACCCATGTTCAGAAATGCGGGTTGATCGGCGTAGCGTTTTACTGCCTGCTCAAAAAGATCCACCAGCGAGGTGTAACGATCTGCACTTATTTCGGCAGGTACATCTGCCGGGTAGCGTTTCAGCCAAACCTTATTCAAGGATCCACCCCGATAATTATGTTGTATTTCCATCGCTGCCTCAGCCAATCTGGTTTGTTAACAATATTTTAACTGATTGTACCAGTTTGCCTGTTTCGGCATGTTGAGGTTGCGAAGTGCATCACTAAATTTCGTGCCGGGAAAACAGGCCAATAAAAAGCCCGGTAGCGAGCGCCGCGACCGGGCTGGATAAATCATGTTTACACTTATTCGGTCAGGATGGTCTGCACCTCTGAGGGTCCGGTGTTGACCATTCCCCAGTAGGGATTAGGTCCCCAGTATCCGCCGCGATGACGGGTCGGACCATACCAGATCCAGGGATCCATTGGCTGTGGCGGTGCGGTTACCTGCTGGGCAATGCGCCAGCGCTGATAACCGCGCACATCAATGACCACAAATTTGTAATCGGCCTCACCAATTTTACCCTGCTCCGTGCCCTTCAGCGTACCCAGCACGGTAACGTACTGGTTTCTGACATCCACCGGATCAACAAAGCCGTGAATGTCTGCATAAATCCGGCCAACCGAGGCCGCCCCCAGACGCGGTCTGGCGCTCTCATCCAGCGGTTGTGCCGCAATCTCAAGCCGGGTTTTGCCGTTCAGGTTAGTGACATTCACTACCTTGCCGCCAAAGCGCGATTCCTGCCCGACAAAGAGCGAAGGATCGCTCATCACCCGCAACAGATCCTGCTGTGGCTGAGGTGAGCTGCCCTGCAGTGTGTCAGGAACGGAGACACAACCGGTTAACGCCAGCACACAGGTCAGCAGCAGACCTGAAAGGCCTTTACCACACATTGACGACATAGACGTTCTCCCGTTAGGTAAAGCGTTAGACTGGATGCATAACAATAAGTTGCGTGTATTTTACCGGCCAGGTAATTTTTTCCAGGCGACTTCATTACGCAGATACGTCGGCTCCGCCGTCTCCGGCAGCAACGTATTCTCCTGCGCCAGCGCAAGCATCGCCAGTGGCAGCATATCCTGTGCGGCAGGCAAAGTAACGTCGCTGGTGTTCAGGGTCAGATCGTGTCCCTGCTGCAGGGCAGGATAGGCCTGCCAGCCGGTGCCGGCGGTCATCCAGTCGCCAGAGAGCGCCTGCATCCGGGTGAGTGCTGCCTCAGGGGACAGCACGCATTCGCTGGCTTCACCCTGCCAGACACCCTGCTCATCACGCTGATATTCGGCCCAGTAAACCTCGCCCATTCGCGCATCGATAGCGGTTAACACCCGGGTTGCACCGTGCAGACGCCAGGCCCCTTCCGCCAGCGTCGCCAGGGTGGAAACGGCGATCATCGGCAGTGATGCGCCCAGTGCCAGGCCCTGAGCAATACCAATACCGATCCGCACGCCGGTAAAACTGCCAGGACCCCGGCCAAAGGCGAGCGCGTCCAGTTCGGTCAGTTCCAATTGCTGCGCCAGCAGCAGTTCCTCGACCAGCGGCAGAATACGCTGCGTATGATCGCGCGGAGCAATCTCGAATCGGGCATCAATCTGTTGCTGATTCAGCAAGGCGGCTGAACAGGCTTCTGTCGCCGTATCCAGCGCTAAAATTCGGGCTGACATGACTACCTCAGAAGAAAGAAAACGGCGCGCATCTTAGCATAAAATTACGCGTCTGGTTCGGGTTGCTGGCGGATAAAGGCGATGGCCTGAGCAATGTCGCGGGTGCGCGGCGTCGGCGGCAGGCTGTTAAGAAACAGTGCGCCATAAGGCCGTGAGACCAGACGCTGATCGCAAATGACCAGCACACCACGAT
This sequence comes from Pantoea sp. XY16, assembly GCF_025153065.1. Lineage (NCBI taxonomy): Bacteria > Pseudomonadati > Pseudomonadota > Gammaproteobacteria > Enterobacterales > Erwiniaceae > Pantoea > Pantoea sp. XY16. Next base: position 435,407 of record NZ_JANZNP010000004.1, read on the forward strand.
CGTCCGTATCACGGATCAGACGGCCTACACCCTGCTTCAGGGTAATCACCGCATCCGGCAACTGCACATCCGCAAAGGGATCGCCGCCGCGAATCCGGCAATCTTCCATTCGGGCTTTTAGCAGCGGATCTTCCGGTGAGGTGAACGGTAGTTTGTCGATGATCACCAGGGACAGCGCATCACCCCGCACATCCACGCCTTCCCAGAAGCTGCTGGTCGCCACCAGCAGAGCATTACCCTTCTCGATAAACTGCTTCAGTAACTGACCTTTGCTGGTTTCACCCTGCACCAGCACCGGCAGTGTCATCGAGGCGCGAAACTCTGCGGCCAGCTCTCGCATCATCAGATGCGAAGTACAGAGGAAGAAACAGCGGCCTTTATTCGCATCGATCAACGGTTTCATCATTGCGGCCAGCTGGCGCGCGCCACCGGGACGGTTAGGTTCCGGGAGATTGCGTGGTACACAGAGCAAAGCCTGCTTCGCAAAGTCAAACGGACTGTTCAGGATCAGGCTCTTTGCCGCATTGACACCCAGCCGTTCGGCAAAGTGGGCCATTTTCTCATCTACCGCCAGGGTGGCCGAGGTGAAAATCCATGCGGCCTTGCGGTTATCCATCACCTCACGGAAGCGTTCCGCTACCGAGAGCGGCGTGAGCGCCAGGATAAAGTGGCGGGAAGTGCATTCATACCAGTAGCTGTAGCCCGGCTCGTTAATCGCCCGTAACCGTTTTAACCGGGTACGGTAGAGCGCGGCGCGCTCAAAGGCGGCATCCAGCAGAGCTGAGCGACCCAACGAGAGTTTGATGACGTCATAGCAGAGCTCCAGTGCATCATCCAGCAGGGTGAACATACGCAGAATCTGATTATCGCTCAGCAGCTCGCGTAGATTTCCGCGATAGCCGGGATCGCCCAGTGACAGGCGGAAATCCTGCGCGCATTGCGCCAGGCGGTCAGCGGATTTCTGCAGCTGCTGGGCATCGCGAACTTCGGTGCGGTAGGCGGTAATGATATCTTTGGCGAGATCGAGTAACTGACGGCTGGAAAGCTGTTGACCAAAATACTGACTGGCGATGTCAGGCAACTGATGAGCTTCGTCGAAGATCATCACATCCGCTTCGGGAATAAGTTCGCCGAAGCCGCCCTCTTTCACCACCAGGTCGGCAAGAAAGAGATGGTGGTTAACGACGACCACATCGGCGTCCATGGCGCGCTTACGCGCTTTGACCACGAAGCACTCTTTATAGCGCGGGCAGTCGGTGCCGAGGCAGTTATCGTTGGTGCTGGTCACCAGCGGCCAGACCGGACTGTCTTCGGTGACGCCCGCACAGCTGCTGATGTCACCATCTTCCGTCTGTGATGACCAGCTGCGCAGCGTCACCAGGTCAGTCAGCCCCTGCGCGGTGAGATCGCCGCCCGCCATCGACTGCTGTTCCATACGTTCCAGACAGAGATAGTTGGAGCGCCCTTTCAGTAAGGCGGTTTTACCTTTGAACTTCAGCGCCTTGATCATCGTGGGCAGATCGCGGGCATAGAGCTGATCCTGCAGCGCTTTGGATCCAGTGGAGACAATCACTTTTTTACCAGCCCGTAAAGCGGGTGCCAGGTAAGCATAGGTTTTACCGGTGCCGGTTCCGGCTTCGACCACCAGTTCACCCTGCTGTTTTACGGCTTCAGATACCGCCTGCGCCATCTCACGTTGTGCTTCACGCGGCTTAAAGCCTGCGATCGCCAGCGCCAGCGCGCCATCCACTGCAAAATCGTCTGCCACATACCCTCACTAAGAACGGCAAAAACACTGTAATTATGTCAGTATTGGATTAACAAAGCAAAATCGAAAAATATCAAAAACTTATAATTCTCATGCCGATACCAACACCCTCTTATATCAGCCCGATTTACAGCTGACAGGCACAGAAAAGGCGGCCCGAAGCCGCCTGAAAAAAACCCGTCGCGTTGCCGATATGCCTGATGACATATCAGTCAATTGCACAGGCAGAAGAAGCGCTAAAAACCGTTATTACTGCACAATCATCCGGCCATTCAGATGCTGCAGCGGACGATTATTGGTGGTTTTCAGTGCCTGTTTAAAGGCGTCGAGCTGCGCCTGAGAGAGCGTAACCGGCTCTTTCAGCACCAGCCAGCGAATACCTTCGCTGCAGGGTGGCGTCGTAAGGGAACCACTGAAGCGATAGTAGTGCAGGTCTCTGGGAAAGAGTGCGCGCAAATCTACCTGCCGGTTAATGTTTACCTGTTTGTTTTCCTCTTTCGGCATTGCGTCAATTAAGGGCACCAGTGCCGGATTCTCTTTACCAACCTTAAACATCACCGCGACCACGGCGAGATCGCCATCCTCTTTGCTGTGAACAAAGTGGGCTTCAAGCGGAAAGGTTTCTCCGTTAATCTGGTTTTCACTCGGTGTATGAAAATGATACTGACGCAGTGTGAATTTTTCACCATCCAGCACAAAGTCATCTTCCTCATCAACCGTTACCTGAATGGTGTGACCGTTGTTAATCACCTTCTCAGCGGATGTGTGATAAGCCAGATCAAGTGGCTGTAAATGTCCCTCGATCGGATTTGTAATATTAATGGGCGACTGTGACTTGCCTTCGTGACACATATGGAAGTCGCTGGTCAGTTCACTCCAGTGCGCCGGACCGGCTTTGCCTTCATAGGTCCAGTGCGGCTCCGCGGCACCTGCTGCGCTGACAGACGAAATCGCTATAACCAGACTTAACATTTTTAGTTGTTTCATTTTATCCCTGCTTAATAAGCTAATGTGCGGCTGGAATACTATTCCTCTCAGCTTTGCGTCAGCAAGATGACAAAATGCGGTTAATTAAAACAGGAATGAATAATGAGTCTATAATTTCTATCGATGTTAATTTAATAAATATTACTTGTAGATTTTTTATTTCAAATAACGATTTTTACGATCATTAATATGGACTTCCTGCTTCAGGAAATCGACTCAGCAACAAACCTGAAGAAAAAATGGGTCGGCAGGCTCAGAGAGAAAACAGCACAGAAAGAGGTGAATCGGTGCAGGCTACAGAAGTGAGAAACCGCAAAACTGCACGACTGGCGGTTTTGCGGTGTAAGCCTGAATCAGAAGAAAGGCACCTCGACAACTATCCCTTTGAGACGGTTAAACATCCTTTTCTAACGGATCGTCCTCCTCATCCTCTTCTTCATCTTCCGGATAGATCTCAGCATCATCTGGCAACGGTTCATCATAATCAGGACGTTCAGACATAATTACCTCCGGTGATAAATAGCAGTGCTGCTATTTCAACTGAGCATAGTTAACTGTCACCACCGGCCGCATATTTTCCGCCTGAAGTGTGAGCCAGGCGTAAACTTGCTGTAATAGACTGAAAATGAACTCACCGCATGGCGCTAATGGCGTATGTAGAGCGCGCCCGCCAGCATGATGATAAACAGCACCGCAAAGGTGATCACGCCTGGCTTAGTGCCTTTGGATAAACCCACAAACGCCGCGATAACAATAAACAGCAGCGTCAGTGCGCCAGCCATAACCCAAAAAAGATACTGCGTATTCGCCATGCTCTCATCCTCATCCAGTGGCGCGATTTTACGGCTGATTTATAACATTTTTAAGCCGGCACTGTCCTGAATTCTGTCCCGTTGCCCGCCTGTCAGGGCTGGCAGCAGGAGCGGCAATCGCCCTCCACCCTGAAAGCTGCCAGCCCGACAGTGTGATGCAGTTATCAAATGCAGAGGAACGCAGCGAGGAAACAAAGGCCCGGCTTATAATGATTAAATCAGCTTACTGTTGGGATGTGGCACCCGTAAGCTGACGTGCTGAGACTGGCTTAACATTGTCGTTCAGGCGATGTTATGCAGATGGCCTTAACCCGACTGCCTGACTCAGGCGGAGGCATGTTATGAACTATTACCGCATCGGCTCTCTGGCTGGCGTGCTGCTGCTTTGCGGCTGCCAGGCTCCCACTTCTGATCAGGCTCGTCTGCAGCCACCCGTTTTTCAGGGTCAAAGCACCCGTACCGTCCCTCAGCTCAGCGACTGTATTTATCGTGGCTGGTCAACCACCAGCGTTATTGCCAGAGATAACACCACCCACACCCAGCCGAACGGCAACGAGATCAGCGTCTTTACCTGGGAAGATTCGATTTTTGCGGATATCTCTCCCCACAGAAAAGGGGCAAAGGTAAAATATTTCACGACCTTCCGGATGGCTCCTCAGGTAATAGCGGACAGACAGGCGATTGTGCAACGCTGCCTGTAAGGCGTAAGGCGTGACAGCGATGTCGGGAGTGTGCCAGGCTAATGCGCACTTAACCAGGGAGAAACCGATGAGTATTACCCGCATTGACCCGGAACATCGTATGTCCGAAGCTGTGATCCACAACGACACCATCTATTACACCAGTGTGCCTGAGAATCTGGATGCCGACGCAGAAGCGCAGACCGCCAATGCGCTGGCGGTCATTGACGCGATCCTGATTCGCCTCGGCAGTGATAAAAGTAAGATCCTGGATGCGACGCTGTTTCTGGTGGATAAAGCCGATTTCCCCGCCATGAACCGGGCCTGGGACGCCTGGGTCTCACCGGGTAATGCGCCGGTGCGCTGCACCGTTCAGGCCGGCCTGCTGAATCCAAAGTACAAAATCGAAATTAAAATTATCGCTGCACGTTAACGATGTCGGGTGTTATTCCTCTTCGTTTTCTTCATCTTCGTCGTCGAATAACGCCCGAATCTGTTCGCCCTTGTGATTCTGACGGATTTCCTGCGCCACCTGGGCGATCGCTTCACCGCTCGATAAACCACCCGTCATCAACTCCTGAATACGTTCAACGGCCTGCTGTTGCTGCTCATGTGAGAGAGCCGGTAATCCAATAAACATGTTCTACTCCTGCGTTGGGGCAGACAGTATCCCATGCGGAACTAACAGGTGCCAGTCGGGAAAAAATATGTCAGTCTGACCGCCTCTTTGCTTTCTGATTTATCTGCCTGATGATTGTTGAAACCCTCACGCTTGATTATACCCCGGATGCGCTGACACAGCGTTTTGCCACCCTTGCCCATCTGCCGTGGGCGATGCTGCTCTCCTCCGCGCAGGCCAGCCACAGCGACAACCGCTTCGACATTCTGACCGCCGATCCCCGCGTCACCCTGGTGACCCGCGGGCCGATCACGACCATCAGCGACACGACCGGCACCACCGAATCGACCGCGGATCCCTTGCTGCTGGTGCAGCAGCAGTGTGATGCGCTGGGCATCAGACCCACAGCCAGTGAGGCTTTGCCGTTTCAGGGCGGTGCGCTGGGCCTGTTTGGTTATGACCTGGGCCGCCGGTTTGAGTCACTGCCCCAAAAAGCCACAGCCGATCTCACCACGCCGGACATGGCGGTGGGGATCTATGACTGGGCCTTGATTGCCGATCATCATCAGCAAACCCTGACGCTGGTGGCGTTGAAGAACGCTGAAGCGCGCGCCGCCTGGCTGGCGCAGTGGCCCGCGCGTGAAATCGTGCCCTTTTCACTGACCAGCCGCTGGCGCTCCAATCTGAGCTATGCCGATTACGCCGCACGCTTTGCCGCGGTTCAGGCCTATATTCAGGCCGGTGACTGTTATCAGGTTAACCTGGCGCAGCGTTTTCAGGCCGGTTATCAGGGTGATGAGTGGCAGGCGTTTACTCTGCTTAACGCGGCTAACCGGGCGCCGTTCAGCGCGTTTCTGCGCCTGCCGGAAAGTGCGATTCTCAGCCTGTCGCCGGAGCGCTTTCTGTCGCTGAATCAAAACCAGATTGAAACCCGACCGATTAAAGGTACCCGGCCACGCTGTGCCGATCCGATTGCCGATGCGCAACAGGCTGAGGCACTGCGCCATGCGGAGAAAGATCGGGCTGAAAACCTGATGATTGTCGATTTGCTGCGCAACGATATTGGCCGCGTGGCGCAGCCCGGCTCGGTCACGGTGCCTGAACTGTTTGTGGTTGAACCCTTCCCCGCCGTCCATCATCTGGTGAGCACGGTGCGCGCACAGTTGCCTGACACCCTGCAGGCCACCGATCTGCTGCGCGCCTGTTTTCCGGGCGGCTCGATAACCGGTGCGCCCAAAATTCGGGCGATGGAGATTATTGATGAGCTGGAGCCGCAGCGGCGCAATGCCTGGTGCGGCAGTATCGGCTATCTCAGCCTGTGTGGCCGGATGGACACCAGTATCACGATCCGCACGCTGATCGCCGAAGGCCAACAGCTTTACTGTGCCGCGGGTGGCGGCCTGGTAGCAGACAGCGATGCTGAAGCGGAATATCAGGAAACGCTCGATAAAGTCAGCCGGATTTTACCGGCACTGGAACAGACAGGAGGTTCAGTTGGCACTGACGCTTGAGGTTTTTCGCAGCCGTTTTCTGCTTCAGCAGCCGGCCCGCAGCACGCAGCATCTCTCCGGACGTCATGCCGCGGTGCTGGTGCCGATTATAGCCCGCCATGAACCGGGGCTTTTGTTGACGCAGCGCTCGCACGCCCTGCGCAAACACGCCGGACAGGTCGCCTTTCCCGGCGGGATGCAGGATGACACCGACGCCTCGCTGATCGCCACCGCCCTGCGTGAAGCGCAGGAAGAGGTCGGTATCGATCCACATCAGGTCGAGATATTAGGCGCGCTGCCCGCTGTCACCAGCAGCACCGGCTTTCAGGTGACACCCGTGCTGGGCATTATTCCGGCCGACCTGCGCTTAACGATTAATCCGGATGAGGTGAGCAGTGCCTTCGAGATGCCACTGGCCGAGGCTTTGCAGCTCAGCCGCTACAGCGCGCTGGAGGTGCATCGGGCGGGTGTACGCCATCCGGTCTGGCTGTCGCGCTATCAGGATTATCTGGTGTGGGGCATGACAGCAGGAATTATCCGTTCACTGAGTACGCAGATCGCCTTCTGAGACCTTTCTTCCTCTTTTTTATTCCCTTCCAGCCCATCAGCGACCTGCCGGGCTGCGCTATAATTTTTTCTATCTGTTTTGATAAGTTTATTTCATGCGAAAAGCTGCTCTTTTCCGGTGCATGACCATTACTATGGGCGCCATAAACTGCCCCGGCAGACTGAGAATAAATGTGAGGAGTGTCACCTGTGATTAGTGTTTTCGACATGTTCAAAGTGGGCATTGGCCCCTCGAGTTCGCATACTGTCGGCCCGATGAAAGCGGGTAAACAATTTGTGGATTTGCTGTGCGAACAGGAAAAGCTGCAGGAGGTCACCCGGATCGCCGTGGATGTTTACGGTTCTCTGTCTCTGACCGGTAAAGGCCACCACACGGATATCGCCATTATTATGGGTCTGGCGGGCGAATCGCCGGACACGGTGGATATCGATGCGATCCCCGCTTTCATTAAAGATGTCGAACAGCGTGAGCGACTGCTGCTGGCGAAAGGCGCGCATGAAGTCGATTTCCCGCGTGAAGGCGGCATGGTGTTCCGCAGTGAGAACCTCTCATTGCATGAAAATGGCCTGCGCCTGCTGGCATTCGCGGGCGACCTGCTGATCCTGTCGAAAACCTATTACTCTGTGGGCGGCGGATTTATTGTGGATGAAGAGCACTTCGGTCAGTCGGCACTGGATGAAGTCTCTGTGCCCTGGCCGTTCCACTCCGCCAAAGATCTGCTGGCGCACTGCCGCGAAACCGGTCTGTCGCTGTCGGGTCTGGTGATGAAAAATGAGCTGGCACTGCATAGCCGCGACGAGATTCATGCCTATTTCACCCACATCTGGCAGACCATGCAGGCCTGTATTGATCGCGGTCTGAATACTGAAGGCGTGTTGCCCGGACCGCTGCGCGTACCCCGTCGAGCCGCCTCCCTGCGTCGCCTGCTGACCTCCTCCACCAAGCACTCCAGCGATCCGATGATTGTTATCGACTGGATCAATATGTATGCCCTGGCGGTCAACGAAGAGAACGCCGCGGGTGGCCGTGTGGTGACCGCGCCGACGAACGGTGCCTGCGGTATCGTGCCTGCAGTGCTGGCTTACTACGATCACTTTATCGAGCCGGTGACGCCCGATATTTTCCTGCGCTATTTCCTCGCCTCTGGCGCTATAGGCGTGCTGTACAAAATGAACGCCTCTATTTCAGGCGCGGAAGTGGGCTGCCAGGGTGAAGTGGGTGTCGCCTGTTCGATGGCGGCCGCTGGTCTGGCAGAGCTGCTGGGCGGTAGCCCGGAGCAGGTGTGCGTCGCCGCTGAAATCGGCATGGAGCATAACCTTGGACTGACCTGTGACCCCGTGGCCGGTCAGGTTCAGGTTCCCTGCATTGAACGTAATGCTATCGCCTCGGTAAAAGCCATTAACGCGGCGCGTATGGCACTCCGTCGCACCAGTGAACCCCGCGTCTCGCTGGATAAGGTTATTGAGACCATGTATGAGACCGGCAAGGATATGAACGCGAAATACCGTGAAACTTCCCGTGGCGGTCTGGCGATTAAAGTTCAGTGTGACTAAGCGAAACGTTTAATCGTTTAAATAACATGCAAACGTAATAAAATCCGCATCCTGCGCTATCTCAGCGCAGGTTTAAACGGTAGAGTGTTTTCCGCGCAGCCGTCCGGTCTGCGCAGCTTTCCAGACCCGCTTTTCTGCATTCCGGCCTCAATATTGATCTGGCCGTGCCGATACTAACCCCGTATTTTTTGCTTTTTTCTGGCTTTTTGGGAAGGTGGATACTGATGTTTATGGCCCAGCAATTTGTTGGACAATTCAGGCGCAAGCGTTTGCTGATCGCCCTGTCAATCGCCACCGTAATGCTGATATTAACGCTGGCCTTTCGCTATATCGAAGAGAAGTCACGTATTGAACAGCAGGCGATGGCTTTTGCCGACAAAGCGATTATGCGGTTTGACAGGATGTTTTCACCGCTGGAGGTTTCAGCCAATAATACGCTGGGGCTGGTAGGCGTTCCCTGTCAGGACGTGCGTTTTCCGCTCGTCGAAAAAATTTCATCACTGCAGACGGTTCGTGCCATTCTACTGGTCGAAAACGACATGCTTTACTGCTCCAGTATTTACGGCTCGCGCAATATCCCTTTCAGCCAGACTTATCCTGACCTTGCCTTCAACAGCCAGCGTATGACCCTGTCAACCGACCAGTATCTGCTGAAAGGCTCGCCGGTCTTACTGCTATGGACGCCAAAAAGTCTGGATAACCGGTCGGGAATATTGCAGGTCATCAACATTGAAATGATGAGCAATTATCTGCTGGAACCCCAACTGCCCTGGGTGGAACGCGCCGTGTTTAACGTCAATGGTGAGAGCCTGGAATATGGCAATCCGCTGATACAGCCAACGGTGCCGGCAGATGACGAAGTGAGCTACGAGCAGGGCTCGCTGCGCTACCCGTTTACCCTTACCCTCTATGGCCCTTCGCCGACACGGCTGGCGCTGGCGACACTTCCCTCACAGTTGCCGCTGGCGCTGCTGCTGAGCCTGCTGATGGGCTATATTATCTGGCTTGCGACGGCAAATCGCATGAGCCTTAGCTGGCAAATCAGTTATGGCATCACGGCCCGTGAGTTTATGGTCTATTGTCAGCCGCTGATCAACAGCAAAAGCGGCGGGTGTGACGGGATAGAATTACTGCTGCGCTGGCATAACGCCCGACAGGGCTGGATCGCACCGGATGTCTTTATTCCGCTGGCCGAGCGCCAGAACCTGATCAAGCCGCTGACGCGCTTTGTGCTGAACGAGGTAGTAAGGCATCTGCCTCAGTTGCCCAATGATCCCGCCTTTCATATCGCCATCAATGTGGCCGCCAGTCATTTCCGCGACCGCGCCATTCTGGAAGATTTGCAGAACCTGTGGTGGCCTGCCAGTCCGGTGCCGCAACTGGTGGTGGAACTCACTGAACGGGATGCCCTGCCGGTCGTCGATCAGTCGGTGATTGCACAACTGCACGACATTGGCGTCCGGCTGGCGATTGATGACTTTGGCACCGGTCACAGCTCGCTCTCCTACCTGAAAGATTTACAGCCAGACGTGCTCAAAATCGACAAGATTTTCACAGCGGCCATCGGTACGGATGCCATTAACGCCACGGTAACGGATATGGTGATTTCGCTGGCCCAGCGCCTGAATATCAGTCTGGTCGCCGAAGGGGTAGAGACGGCTGAACAGGCAGCTTATCTGCGCGAACGCGGTGTGGATCATCTGCAGGGCTACTATTTTGCCCGCCCGATGCCGCTGGAAGATTTTCCAGCCTGGCTGACGCTGCATCAGGCTGATACGCACCGTTAACTGCCGCGTCAGCGCCGTTCCGCCCTTATACGACTTCCCCACAAAAAAACAGCCGCGGCGTTTCAGCAGCGGCTGTCAGAGAGATTCAGCGCGGCCGGTAATACCGGCAGCGCCTCAGCAACAACGGGAAGCGTTAACCCTCTTCCTCTTCGTCATGCGGTTTATCTTTGGTGACACGCACCAGATCGATACGGTAATCCGTCGCTTCGATAATCTGGAAGTGCAGCGGCGTAATATCAATCACCTCGCCAGGAAGCGGTAACTGCCCTTTCTGTTCAATCAGCAGGCCCGCCAGCGAGGCGTGATCTTCTGTCGGATCGACCAGCTCATGGAAGTCGAGTAACTGCTGCAGCGAGTGCAGATCGGTTCCGCCTTTCACTAACCAGCCATCGCCATCTGCAACAATATCAGGCGTTTCGTCTTCATCCGGGAATTCACCCGCAATCGCTTCCAGCACGTCCAGCGGCGTAATCAAACCCTGCACCACGCCAAACTCATTGGTGACGATCACGAAGCTGCCTTTAGCACGACGCAGCACGCCAAGCAGGTTGATCGGATCCAGCGTCTCCGGCACCACAATGGTCGGTGTATTCGCCGCGAAGGTCGCCACATCAACACCCTGCTCCAGCGCCACCAGCAGCTCTTTGGCGCGCACCACGCCAACAATTTCATCCAGTTCACCCCGGCAGACCGGGAACAGGCTGTGAGGCGTATCCAGCAGCTGACCGCGAATCTCATCCACCGGACGATTCGCATCGACCCAGGAGATATCACCGCGCGGCGTCATAATGCTGCGAATCGAGCGGGAAGCCAGGGTCAGCACACCATTAATCATGTAACGCTCTTCATCTTTAAACGCTTCCTGCGGCATCGCTTCCGTCAGCGCAGACTCTTCACTGGTGCTGGTGTTACCGCTGCTATTGCCATTGCTGGATGCCAGCGCACGATTACGGCCGCCCATCAGGCGCAGAATGGCCTCTGCGGTACGCTCACGCATTGGACGATTTGACTGATGGCGAATAAAGTTACGACGTGCAATCTGGTTGAACAGCTCAATCAGAATTGAGAAGCCAATCGCCGCATAGAGGTAGCCTTTAGGAATATGGAAACCAAAGCCTTCTGCCACCAGCGACAGACCGATCATTAACAGGAAGCTCAGACAGAGCACCACTACGGTCGGATGCGCGTTAACAAAGTTGGTTAACGGTTTAGACGCCAGCAGCATCACCCCCATGGCAATCACCACGGCGGTCATCATCACCGGCAGGTGATTCACCATACCTACGGCGGTAATCACCGCATCCAGCGAGAAGACCGCGTCCAGCACCACAATCTGCAGCACCACTGCCCAGAAACTGGCGTATCCGCGATTTGCGGAACCATCAAGCTGACGGTTCTCCAGCCTCTCGTGTAGCTCCATGGTCGCTTTAAACAACAGAAAGAAACCACCGAACAGCAGGATTAAATCTCGTCCGGAAAAGCTGAAACCGCCTACGCTGAAGAGAGGCGTTGTCAGCGTGACGATCCAGGAGATCAGCGACAGCAAACCCAGCCGCATCACCAGCGCCAGCGACAGGCCGATCAGGCGTGCTTTATCACGCTGCTTTGGCGGCAGTTTGTCGGCCAGGATGGCAATAAACACCAGGTTATCGATACCCAGTACGATTTCCAGCACGATAAGCGTCAGTAAACCCGCCCAGATTGAGGGGTCGAATAAAAATTCCATTATTTATGACTCCAGAACAGGGAACAGATCGAGCCGGTGCCTGTCAGCGCAGCGAAGCGTGACATCCGGGTAGTCGGGAAAGCGGTGAAAACGCCGTGAGGCGAAGGGTGACGCGCCAGCAGGCGCAAAGAACAGATTAAGCGACGTCGGTGACGATCCATAAAGGTGGGCTGAAGCCCGTTACTCCTGAGCAATAAACAGAACGTTAATGTATCAGGTCGGCAAATTGCGTCAAAAAATTTTCTTATTTTTACAATCTCTGTAAGGGATGATCGGGCGCATAAAAAAGGTAAAGCGCCACTTCACGGGGTGAATAGCTGACGGACATCACATAATTTATTTTTTCGATCACTAAAATAAATCGCGACTTTACCGCCTTGATGAAGTTAACCCCTGTTTTTTCGACGCTATATCAGAAAGTCGAATGACCGGGTTAAACGTATAATCAAAACATGTCTCAATACAGTTCATTTACTCAGATGAGCATCTCTAGCGAACGGAGGTAGCACGTGACCATTGCGATTGTAATTGGTACACACGGCTGGGCAGCGGAACAACTGCTGAAAACAGCAGAAATGCTCTTAGGCGAGCAGGAGAATATCGGCTGGATAGATTTTGTCCCCGGTGAAAATGCAGAAACGCTGATTGAAAAATATCAGGCACGACTGGCAGAACTGGATACCAGTAAAGGGGTTCTTTTTCTGGTCGATACCTGGGGCGGCAGCCCGTTCAATGCGGCCAGCCGCATTGTTGTCGACAAGCCACACTATGAGGTTATTGCCGGGGTCAATATTCCGATGCTGGTTGAAACGCTGATGGCGCGCGATGACGATCCCGGATTTGACGAACTGGTCGCCGTGGCGGTGGAGACCGGTCGTGAAGGGGTCAAAGCCCTGAAAGCCAAAGAAGAAGCACCGACACCGGCTGCTGAGAAACCGGCCGCGGCGGCGCAACCAGCTAAGCCGATGGCCCCCGGGGATCACATGAAGATCGGGCTGGCGCGCATTGATGATCGTCTGATTCATGGGCAGGTCGCGACGCGCTGGACTAAAGAGACAAACGTTCAGCGTATTATTGTGGTCAGCGATGAAGTGGCCAACGATCATGTGCGCAAAACCCTGTTGACGCAGGTCGCGCCGCCCGGCGTGACGGCTCATGTGGTGGATGTCGACAAAATGGTCCGGGTATGGAACAACCCGAAGTATGGTCAGGATCGCGTCATGCTGCTGTTTACCAACCCTACCGATGTCCTGCGCGTAGTTGAACAGGGTGTCGATATTAAAACGGTCAACATCGGTGGTATGGCGTTCCGCCAGGGGAAAACCCAGGTCAATAATGCGGTCTCGGTTGATGAGAAAGATATTGCCGCATTCCGCAAACTCAATGAACGTAATATTGAACTGGAAGTGCGTAAAGTTTCCAGCGATCAAAAACTGAAAATGATGGATCTGATTGCGAAAGTAAACGCGTAACAGAAGCACTTCTGCGCCTGCGTTTCCGGGCTCCTGATTAACCTGCTGAGGACAAGAAGTATGATGGAAATAACCTCGCTACAAATTATTTTGATTTTTATTGTCGCCTGTATTGCCGGTATGGGGTCAATTCTGGATGAGTTCCAGTTTCACCGTCCGCTTGTCGCCTGTACGCTGATTGGTATCGTACTGGGTGATATGAAAACCGGTATTATCATCGGCGGTACGCTGGAGATGATTGCGCTGGGCTGGATGAACATCGGTGCAGCGGTTGCTCCTGATGCCGCCCTCGCCTCTATCATCTCGACAATCCTGGTCATCGCTGGTGGTCAGAGTGTGGGTGCCGGTATCGCGCTGGCGATTCCGCTGGCTGCAGCCGGACAGGTGCTGACCATTATCGTGCGTACGCTGACCGTGGCCTTCCAGCACGCGGCTGATAAAGCCGCCGAGAAAGGCAATCTTACGGCCATCTCCTGGATTCATGTCTCTGCCCTGCTGTTACAGGCAATGCGTATCGCCATCCCGGCGCTGATTGTGGCGATTTCTGTCGGCACCAGTGCCGTTCATGCGTTGCTGAGTTCTATTCCTGAAGTGGTCACCAATGGCCTGAATATCGCCGGTGGCATGATTGTGGTGGTCGGTTACGCGATGGTCATCAACATGATGCGCGCAGGCTATCTGATGCCGTTCTTCTACCTCGGCTTTGTAACCGCAGCGTTCACCAACTTTAACCTGGTGGCGCTGGGCGTGATTGGCGTGGTTATGGCAGTGCTCTATATTCAGCTCAGCCCGAAATACAACCGTGTGGCGGGAGCACCCACAGGTGCTGCAACCGCAAACGATCTTGATAACGAACTCGATTAAGGAACAGGTGATCACATGGTTGATATGACGAAAGTTGAAAAGAAACTGACCCCCGGTGATGTCCGCGCCGTCTTTCTGCGCTCTAACCTTTTCCAGGGTTCATGGAACTTTGAGCGTATGCAGGCGCTGGGCTTCTGCTTCTCAATGGTGCCGGTCATCCGCCGTCTCTATCCTGAGAATAACGATGAGCGCAGGCAGGCGATAAAACGTCATCTGGAGTTTTTCAATACCCATCCCTATGTCGCCGCACCGGTACTGGGCGTCACCATGGCGATGGAAGAGCAGCGTGCCAACGGCGCACCTATCGACGACGGTGCGATTAACGGCCTGAAAGTCGGGCTGATGGGACCGCTGGCCGGTGTTGGCGACCCGATCTTCTGGGGTACGGTACGTCCGGTGTTTGCCGCACTGGGTGCCGGTATCGCCATGAGCGGCAGTCTGCTGGGTCCCCTGCTGTTCTTTATACTGTTTAACCTGGCTCGTCTGCTGACCCGCTACTACGGCGTGGCGTATGGCTATCGCAAAGGGATCGACATCGTTAGCGACATGGGCGGCGGTTTTCTGCAGAAGCTCACGGAGGGCGCCTCGATTCTGGGGCTGTTTGTCATGGGGGCGCTGGTCAACAAGTGGACGCACGTCAACATCCCGCTGGTGGTGTCGCGCATCACTGACTCTACCGGCAAAACCACTGTTACCACGGTACAGTCGATCCTCGATCAGCTGATGCCAGGCATTGTGCCACTGCTGCTGACCTTTGGGTGTATGTGGCTGTTACGCCGTAAAGTGAATGCGCTATGGATTATCGTCGGCTTCTTTGCCATCGGTATCTTTGGTTACTGGATCGGCCTGCTCGGTCTGTAATTTCATCCTGCCGGGAGCCTCTGCTCCCGGCTTTTAAGCGTGGTGAGCTGAGCCACAACCGGCTGAGCTCACCCTGTTTGAGGTAGAAGAAGTGATGTCTTTAACTGACGCGTTGATTGCGTGTTGTGTCGCCGTCCTGATGGGATTTGCCGTTTACCATGAGGCTATTCTGCCACGTCGGCACGGGCCGACCCGCCTACGGGTAACACTGCGCAGGCAGCATAAACTCGACAGTCTGATTTTCATCGGCCTGCTGCTGATTTTGCTGTGGAACAATGTCAGTCATCATGGCCCGCAGCTCACCACCTCACTGCTGATGGTGCTGAGTTTTATGGCGTTCTGGCTCTTCTGGCTGCGCAAACCCACGCTGCTGATGAAGAATGAGGGATTGTTTTACGCCGGCGTCTGGATCGATTACCGGCGGATTCAGGGCATGAATCTTTCTGAGGATGGCATTCTGGTCATTCAGCTGGAACAGCGCCGTCTGCTGATTGCCGTGCAGCAGCTCGACGACCTGGAGCGCATCTACAATACGCTGGTCGACGCGCGCTAGTCGCGCTGCCACATTGTCAGGGTAAAATCCGCATCGCAACCGAACAGCTCACTCTGCTGCAGCGTTTGCCAGACGTCTTCACGTGCCCGCCAGGCAAAAGGCGTCATCTGCAGCAGGGTTGTGGCGGCTGCGCCGGTTAATGCCATCGGGTAGCGCAGGGCATGCTGCGCTACCTGCCGGAAGCCGGGATAATCTTTCTGCTCTGGCACATGCAGCTGCACTTCGCGGTAAATCAGCGCTTTGAACTGTTGCAGATGGTGCGGGCCTGGGGTAACCGTCAGCACCAGGCCACCCGGCTTCAGCACACGGGCCAGTTCCGCTTCGTTGCAGGGTGCGTAGATGCGTACAATCGCATCCAGTGAGTGATCGGCAAAGGGTAAGCGCTGGCTGGAGGCGACGCAGAAGCGCACCGCAGGGTAACGCTTTGCTGCCAGCCGGATGGCCATTCGGGCGACATCCAGCCCATAAATCTGGGCCTCTTCGCCTGCCGCCTCTGCCAGTGCTGCGGTGTAGTACCCTTCACCGCAGCCGATATCCAGGATTTTACACTCTGGCTGATTCAGCACCGGCGCAAGCAGGTTGACTACCTGCTCACGCAGCGGCTGATAATAGCCTGCCTCAAGAAATTCCCGTCGTGCCTGCATCATCTCTGCACTGTCACCCGGTTCACGTGACCGTTTATGCTGAACGGGCAGCAGATTGACATACCCTTCTTTTGCCTGATCGAACTGATGGCGGTTTTCGCAGCACCAGCTGCGGTCGGTAAAGGTCAATGGAGAGTGACAAAGAGGGCAAGTCAGGGACATCAGGTGCTCCGGCATCAGATAACGCGGCGCAGTGTAACCTTAACGTTTCCGCATCGGAAGCATAAAGAAAGCCCCGGCTGTAGAGCCAGGGCTTTAAGATTCCGTGTCAGGGTGCAATGCACCGAGGCGGAGTCGAATCAGATAGCAGTGACGTTAACAGCTGCCGGGCCTTTCTGGCCGTCCTGAATTTCGAACTCAACGCTCTGGCCTTCAGCCAGGGTTTTAAAACCGTTGCCCTGAATAGCAGAGAAGTGTACGAACACATCTTTGCTGCCGTCAGCAGGAGTGATAAAACCAAAACCTTTAGACTCGTTGAACCACTTAACCTGACCTTTAATCTTTGCCATTTTGCAAATTCCTTTAGATGTTTATTTAGCCCGAAAGCTGTCTTACAGAAAAACCAGAGACATTACTGCATGAGGCACTAATTAAGGTTCGGCAAGGAAGCGGTATTCAACGTCAACGTCTTTACTCGTACTTCTTTACTGAAGATGCCATGCATAAACAGAACTGTACCTCGTTTAACCCACGAATTGTTATCACATATCCCAAAAATAATGGCAAGCCATTTTTAAAGCCCTGACGCGCCTGCGCACATATTTGCCAGAAGGCTCACATTGCCTGTTCCGCGGGGTCTACAAATGTGTCTGAGAATAAAGTCCATGCGCGGCCAGCGCGCGCTCCTGCCTGTGTTGCCAGGCATAACCCGATGGATACCATAAGAAATTAATATTTCACAAATATGGCAATGGCGAAATGAATAAGCGAAGCGGTAACGGTTGTAGATATCCAAAATCTGGCGTCAATCCTGTACAGCGCCTTTTATTTCGTACAAATAACGCTTTTTTTGCACCAAAAGCAGGAGCCAGCCATTAGCCTTGCTCCAAATAAAAGCAGGGATGCGGATTTTACTTATTAAGAATTTAACTTTCGATTTGAAAAATTGATGTCTGATAAAAACCTCCGTCTTTTATTTACACCGGAGGCTTTAGGATTATTCCTGGCTGCAATTATTCAGACTGCGACCTTCGCCTATTCGCCAGGGGGCGAAGCGGCCATTATGTTCGTCTGCCCGCTGTAGCGCATTCGCCAGTTCCTGTGGTGGCGCATCCAGCGACTCATCGGCCAGTTCAAACACGCCCCAGTGAATAGGCAGCGTCAATGGCCTGCCTGCTGCCTGCCATAACGCCACCGCCTGATCGGGATCCATGTGCTGGCTTGCCATGAACCATTTAGGTGCATACGCGCCAATCGGTAACGCAGTCACGCTGAACGGGCCAAGCCGGGCCGGAATCTCCTGCAGGCGGTCACTGTAGCCACTGTCGCCAGAAAACCAGAAACGCAGTGAGGCAGAGCGTACGACCCAACCGCACCAGAGTGAACGGTTGCGATCGCATGGGGTTCGCATACTCCAGTGACGGGCTGGCACCGCATCAAAACAGAGATTACCGAGCGTTACCTGCTGCCACCAATCGAGCTGGTGCACCTGATTTACGCCCTGCGCTCTGCACCATTTCGCCAGTCCCAGCGGCACAATAAAGGTCGCCTGCGGAAAATGCCGGATAATCGCTTTAACCGTCGGTTTATCCAGATGATCGTAATGGTTGTGTGAAATCAGCACGACATCAAGCCGTGGCAGATCAGCGATGCTGATGGGTGCGGGTGTTTTACGCTGTGGCCCCGCAAACGCCAGCGGCGAGGCGCGTGAGCCGAGTGCCGGATCGATCAGGATATATTGTCCCTTAAGCCGTAACAGTACGGCAGCATGTCCAAGCCACCAGATACGATCGTCACTGCCGCTGATATCCGCGGGCTGCCACCATTGCCTGGTGAACGCCGCATAACCCTGCTGTGGGGGTATTGGTAGCCCCAGTGCTTTGCGCTCCCTGCGCCAGCGTTTCAGGTCACCCGGCCTGCGCTGCTCCGGTTCAGGATTACGAAATCCCTCTGGCGTGTGATGCGTTTTGCTGCTGTCATACCACGGATTTTTCCAGGCCATTCCGTCTCTCTGGTGTGATTAACGTTCCGGGATTAACCGGATAAAGTCGCGCTTTTCCCGATCGTCTTCGGTTTTTTTACTTTCTGCCCCAGGCTGCATCTCAATCAGACGGCGCAGCAGCTGATTCTGTTTCTTCTGCTCTTCAAGTAAGGATTCCAGTAAACGGATCTGCTCACCCGCGCGCACGCTGGCCCGGTTTACAAAGAACCAGGCGATAAACGCCACAATCAAAATAATGACCAGCAGACCATAGCTGACCAGGGGGCCCGAATTTGCGGCTAACTCATTCATAACTGCCTCGTAAAACTCAGTGGAAATTAAACAACCGCTCATTCTACCTGTAGCCATCGCAAAAGATAATGGGAGATACATCAATGCAGAATTTGCCGTTTCAGTTATCTCTGATCGATCCCGTCAGAAAAGCGAGGCATGCTGGTATCATCATAACCGGCAGCACCAGGTGGCGCGCTGAGTTATCTTTCACAAGGAGACACAATGAAACTGTTTATTCGCACAATAGGCCTGCTGGCGGTGATCTGGCTGGCAATGCTGTTTACCGGCTATGGCGTGTTAACCGGCAGTACTAAAAATGCCGCCGGACTTGGCCTGCAGTGCAGCTATCTTACCGCTCGCGGCGTCATCAACGCGCAGTATCTGCATACTGACAGCGGTGTGGTGGGCGTGACGGATTGTCCGTTGCTGAAGAAAAGCGGAGAAGTGATCGATAACTAGTGATAAAGCGGGCCGGATGGCCCGCTTTGTTCAGAATGGGTAGTCGTGATAGCCCATTTCTGCTGAGAGCGTGCGGGCCGCCCGATGCAACATCGCCACATAATCCTGGCGGGCATCTTCTGAAAAACGAATGGTGGGAAATGAGATACTGAGTCCCGCAATCACTACGCCAAACCGATCAAACACTGGCACGGCAAGGCAGCGTAGCCCCTCTTCCTGCTCTTCATTATCTTCGCCATAACCCTGCACTCTGACCTGATCCAGCGTCGTGATCAACGCCTCCGCGCTCAGCAGCGTATTGGCCGTGCTGCGTTTGAACTCCACATCCCGCAGAATTTCCTCAACATCGCTGCGATCGCGCCAGGCGAGCAGGACTTTACCAATTGCGGTGGTATGCAGCGGGTTGCGGCGGCCAATGCGCGAATACATGCGCAGATTGTAAAGCGAGTCGATTTTATGGATGTAGACAATACTGTCCTCTTCCAGCGCCCCAAGGTGAATCGTCTCTTTGGTCAGACGCGACAGCTCGCGCATCTGCACATCCGCGCTGCGGATTAAATCGACGTTCTGTAGCGCTTTGGCACCCAGTTCAAACAGCTTCAGCGTCAGTGAATACTTCTCGCTTTCACCTTCCTGCGTGACATAGCCCAGCGACTTCATGGTCTGCAGAAAACGGTAGACGGTGCTTTTTGACATCATCACGCGCTGCGCAAGCTCGGTAATACCGTGATCGCGCTCTTCACCCAGCGCCTGCAAAATGCCAAATACTTTAAGCACTGAAGAGACGGAATCGGGCTGTTTATCATTTTCAGCAGAGGACATCGCGCACCTTGTTAAATCTGTTTCAAAAAAAATGGAACGGACTGTCAGTATAGAGTGACGCACAGGTCGGCAGCAATGCTTTAACCATTGAGTCATATTTTAAGACAGTTTTTTATTCGTCCGGACGCTGCTTTTCCGCGCTTATTTCATTAGCATGATGATATTCACCCTCTTTAGTAATTAACTTATGACACGCTCTCCTCCTCAGGATGGATTACCCACGCGTCAGCGCTATATGGCCATCGTTACCATTGCGCTGGGCCTGACCATGGCGGTGTTAGACGGCGCGATTGCCAATGTCGCGTTACCGACCATATCGCGTGAGCTGAATGCCAGCCCGGCGCAGTCGATCTGGATTGTGAATGCTTATCAGATTGCGATTATCGTCTCGCTGCTGTCGCTCTCGTTTCTGGGCGATATGCTGGGCTACCGCCGCGTCTACCAGGCAGGCCTGGCACTGTTTATTGCGACATCATTGTTCTGCGCCTTTTCGACCACGCTAACCATGCTGACCTTTGCCCGTGTGCTGCAGGGCCTGGGCGGCGCGGCGCTGATGAGTGTGAATACCGCGCTGATACGCATTATCTATCCACAGCGGTATCTGGGACGCGGTATGGCGATCAACTCGCTGGTGGTGGCGGTGTCAACTGCGGCAGGGCCGACGGTAGCGGCAGCAATACTCTCGGTCGCCAGCTGGAAATGGCTGTTTCTGATTAATGTTCCGCTGGGTGCCATTGCGCTCTGGCTGGCGCTGCGAACGCTGCCTGATAACCCGCAGAAAGCCACAACACAAAAATTCGATGTGCCCAGCGCGATCATGAATGCCCTGTTCTTTGGTCTGATCATCTCCGCGCTGAGCGGCTTTGCTCAGGGACAGAGTCATCTGCTGGTGCTCTCCGAGGTCATTGCGCTGCTGGTCATTGGCTGGTTCTTTATTCGTCGTCAGCTCAACATGGCGGTGCCGCTGCTGCCGGTTGATCTGCTGCGTATCCCGATTTTCAGCCTGTCGATGGGGACGTCGGTCTGTTCGTTCTGCGCCCAGATGCTGGCGATGGTTTCACTGCCCTTCTTTCTGCAGAACGTCCTGCAGCGTAATGAGGTGGCAACCGGTCTGTTGCTGACGCCCTGGCCGCTGGCAACGATGGTATTTGCGCCGATTGCCGGCCGCCTGATTGAACGGGTGCATGCCGGGCTGTTGGGTGGAATTGGACTGGCGATGTTCGCGCTGGGACTGTTCCTGCTCGCGTGGCTGCCGGTAAATCCGGATGATGGCGATATTATCTGGCGCATGATGCTGTGCGGTGCCGGTTTCGGGCTGTTCCAGTCACCCAACAACCACACGATTGTCACCTCCGCGCCACGTAATCGCAGTGGCGGTGCCAGCGGCATGCTGGGTACTGCGCGCCTGCTGGGACAGAGTATGGGTGCCGCGCTGGTCGCACTGATGTTTAATCTGTTTAATGAACGTGGGACGCACGTTTCGCTGCTGCTGGCGGGCAGCTTTGCCGCCGTGGCCGCACTGGTCAGTGTGTCGCGGATGACGCAGACCCGCGCCTGATGGCAGAAACAGAAAAGGCGACCCACCTGGCAGAGGGTGAGCCGATTCGCTGTCAGGCCGGGCCTTCACAGGGAACCCGGTCAGCTCGGAAAGACTTCTGTCATCCATGACGGTCGTCCCGCACCATTGCGCACCTCATCCCTGAGGTGCGACCGTAAACGGTCCAACGGTTGCGTTGTTTAAAAACGCTCCCGGCGTTTTTGTCCTGGCGCGGGACGCTTTCCTCCTCTGCCCGGGTTCCCTGCATGTTGAGCTAAGATATTGCTGTCAGAGGCAGTCTGATTATGGTTTCTAAACAGAAAAGGCGACCCGCGGGTCGCCTTTTTTGCTCTGCTTAACGCTACTTCAGATACTGACCGCTGCGCAGTGCTTCAATACGCTTATCTAACGGCGGATGCGACATAAACAGCTCGCTGAATGATTTACCTTTACCGTTGATACAGAATGCCAGCATGCTGCTCGGCTCCTGTGGTTCGTAGCTGGTTTTCAGGCGCTGCAACGCCGCAATCATCTTCTCACGACCGACCAGCTTCGCTGAACCGGCATCGGCGTGGAACTCACGATGACGCGAGAACCACATGGTGATGATGCTGGCAAGAATACCAAATACCAGCTCCAGCACCATCGACACCGCAAAGTAGACCAACGGATTGCCGTTGCTGCTCTCTTCGCCATCACGGTTGCCGGACATAAAGCCCGCCGCAATCTGTGCCAGAATACGTGAAACGAAAATCACGAAGGTGTTCACCACACCCTGGATCAGCGTCATGGTGATCATGTCACCGTTGGCGATGTGCGACACTTCGTGCGCCAGCACCGCTTCCGCCTCATCACGGCTCATGTTCTGCAACAGACCGGTTGAGACAGCCACCAGTGAGGCGTTACGACGCGCACCAGTCGCAAAGGCATTGATATCAGGTGCGTGATAGATCGCGACCTGTGGCATCGCAATGCCCGCCTGTTGGGCCTGACGGCCAATGGTATCCACCAGCCAGCGCTCGGTTTCATTGCGTGGCTGTTCAATCACTTCACCGCCAACCGAACGCAGCGCCATCCACTTCGACATCAGCAGTGAAACAAACGCACCGCCGAAGCCAAACAGGCCTGCCATGATCATCAGGCCCTGAACACTGCTTGACTGGATCCCTGTCAGGCTGAGAATCAGCCCGAATACCAACATCACAGCCAGGTTGGTCATCAGGAAAAGAGCAATACGCATCATTTTTGTTAATCTTCCTCAGTAGTTCACGCGCCTATACGCGGATACATATCCTATGAGCATTGGGCGGCTTTTCAAGCGACCTTAACGTTTAAGTGCCTAAAAAGACATAACTTTACATTCTGACACGCCTGATGAGTAGCCCAGCCTTCAGGCACCTTCACCAGCGCTAATCATTGCTTACTGGAAACTTTTCTGAGTACAAAAAAAAGCACCGCTGAGCGGTGCTTTTTCTGGCAATAGCGGATTATTTCGCCGCTGGCGCCTCTGGCTGGGATTTCTCCAGTTGCGCAAGATCGTTCGCGATCTTCACCGTCTCGTCGAGATAGGGATCCGGCTCTTTATAATCTTTCGGCAGCTCATCCAGGTTTTTCAGCGGTTTTTTGCCTTCGGCCTGATAGCGCGCGTTGATTCGTTCCAGTCGTGACGCATCATCTTCGTGGTTCTCTTTCTCGCGCTGAGCAAGATTGAGTGACACGATGTTGCGCTTATCTTTCAGAGCATTGTAACGGGCAATGTCCTTCATGATGTACTGGAACTCGCGATCCTGAGCGATACGGTCCGCATGCTGCTTCGTCAGCTGCGCAACCAGCGGTTTAACATCACCGGTTTTGGTATAGGTTGCCGCTTTGATGCTGTCCCACGGCAGCGCGTTATCTTCAAATTTCTCACCGGTTTCAGCCGCTTCAACGCCGGTTGGCATCAGCAGATCCGGCGTGACGCCTTTACGCTGTGTACTGCCGCCGTTAATGCGATAGAACTTCTGGATCGTATAAGAAACGGAGCCTAACGCTGGCCATTCCGGACGCAGCATCTGATCGTAAATGCGGTTCAGCGAGCGATACTGCTGAACGGTGCCTTTACCAAAGGTTGGCTCGCCGACAATCACTGCACGACCATAGTCCTGCATCGCAGCAGCAAAGATCTCAGAGGCGGAGGCGCTGAAGCGATCGACCAGCACCACCAGCGGACCTTTGTAGTAGACCACGCCGTCGTTATCACTGTCTTCACGCACCCGACCATTATTGTCGCGAACCTGCACCACCGGACCACTCGGGATAAACAGGCCGGAAAGCGAGACCGCTTCGGTTAGCGCACCACCGCCGTTGGTACGGAGATCGATCACGACGCTATCGACGTTCTGTTTCTGCAGTTTCTGCAGCTGTACTTTCACGTCGTCGGTGAGGCCGACATAGAAACCAGGAATATCGAGCACGCCCACTTTCTGCTTGCCGACATTTTTGATGGTCAGTTTAACCGCGCGATCTTCAAGACGGATTTTCTCACGCGTCAGCGTCACAGTACGGGTTTTAGTACCCTTACCGGCGGGCAGAACTTCCAGGCGCACTTTGCTGCCCTTGGGTCCTTTAATTTTTGCCACGACATCATCCAGACGCCAGCCAATCACATCTTCCATCGGCTTGCCTGGCTGACCAACACCGACGATGCGATCGCCAACGGTAATGGCTTTGCTCTTCGCGGCCGGGCCACCTGCGACCATCGAGTTGATCACGGTATAGTCGTCATCCATCTGCAGTACCGCACCGATGCCTTCCAGTGACAGGCTCATCTCCGTGTTGAACTGCTCAGTGTTACGCGGCGACAGATAGCTGGTGTGCGGATCGATTTCGCGGGCGAACGCGTTCATCACCAGCTGGAAAACGTCTTCACCGTTGCTCTGGGCCAGACGACGGATAGCAAAGTTGTAACGCTTGGTCAGAACGTCGCGGATCTCGTTATCCTCTTTGCCCGCCAGCTTCAGACTCAGCTGGTCATATTTGACCTTGGCATCCCAGAGCGCATTGAGTTCAGCCTGATCTTTCGGCCAGGGCGCTTTGGCGCGGTCAATGTCGATTGTGTCATTGCCGCTGAAATTCATCGGACGTGCCAGCACCGTCAGCGCATACTGATAGCGCTCAAAACGGCGTTTCTGCGCCAGATTATAAATATCGTAAAAGAGATCCAGCTTGCCACTGCGCAGCTCATCGCCGACGGTGGTTTTTTTGCTGGCAAACTGCGCCACATCTGACGCCAGCAGCACATTGTGGCTGTAGTCGAGCATGTTCAGGTAGCGATCAAAAATTTTCGCTGAAAAGTTCTGATCCAGATCGAACTGGCGGTAGTGGGAACGGGTAAAGCGCGAGGTGACGCGCTCACTGACCGTCGGATCCTGCGGGTCTTCGTGAAGCTGGGGAATCTGATCGGCGCGGGTAATATTCTCTGCGCCGAAGGTTGGGCCTGCTAAGAGCAGGCCCGCAATAAGTCCAACTTTAAAAAGGGTGTTCATGCCGGGGTTAGCCTCCGTTTCAGAACTGCAAGTGTTCTGCGCGCACAATCATTGCCATGCCGGAAGCGAGCTGGACCCGAACGCCGTCTTTTGATACTTCAAGAACGGTAGCGTCCATCGCACTTTTGCCTGCTTTAACTTTAATACTCTGGCCGGGTTGCAAAGTTGAGGTATCAGTGATGGGTCGGGCTTCCTGCTCCGGACGTGGGGCTGGCTTGCGATGCTGTGAGGCGGTCGCACGCGGTGCAGTCGTCTGCGGACGTGGTTTACGCGCAGCATCGCCTTCTGCAGGCTTACGTGGCGCGGGCTTGCGTGGACGACGCGGTGCCGCGCCCTCTTCGCTTTCACCCGCTTCACGACGTGCAGCACGCTGCTGGTCACGCTGCGCCTGGACGCGTGCTTTCGCTTCTTCCAGTTGCTTACGTGCATGCTCAACGTGTTGCTCATCCAGCACGCCACAGGCGTTACCGTCGAGATCGACACGAATCGCACCGGCTTTGATGCCGTACAGATAACGCCAGCTTGACGTATAGAGACGCAGCGCGGAACGCAGCTGTGTTTTGCTCAGACCCATTTCGCCCTGAACACGCTCGACCAGATCCTGAAAGATACCGATTTTGAGCGGACGCGCTTCACCTTCAGCGCTAAAGCAGTGCGGAAAGCGCTCCGCCAGAAAAGTGATGACTTCTTTACTGCTATTCAACTTAGGTTGATTTTCCATGAAATTTCCTGATTACAACGGGTTTGCCGACCAGCGCAGGCATGAACAGGCGACATTATAATGACAACATCGCTAAATGCCATGTGATCCAGTCGATTAGCTGCGCGTCAGCTGCAGATATTTTTCTAAGTCGCTGTTCGCAAGCACTTCACAAAGCCCATCAGTCAGTTTGACCAGCCCCGATTCGTCGTCGCTGTCAAAGCGATTGTACTCCACGCTATCGATGTCCAGCACCCCAACCACAGTGCCATTCACTTTCAGAGGAATCACAATCTCAGCATTACTGGCAGCGTCACAGGCGATGTGGCCCGGGAAAGCATGCACATCATCGACTCGTTGCACTTTTTCTTCTGCCAGCGCCGTGCCACACACACCTTTACCGACCGGAATGCGCACACAGGCGATTTTCCCCTGGAACGGGCCAAGCACCAGCGTATCGGCTTCCGTAAGCAGATAGAAACCTGCCCAGTTCACGCCATCGAGACGTTCGTACAGCAGCGCGCTAAAGTTTCCCATTGCGGCGAGGAACGCCGTTTCTCCCGCCAGCAAGGCGCGCATATCGCGATTCAAATCGGCGTAAAAGGCAGTTTTGTTCATTATTTAACCGTTACCAATGACATCTGAACGGGGCAATAGAGACCGTTCGTTAAAAATAAGTTTTAAATATCCAGAGCCACAAGGTGAATCATAGCGTTAGTTGCTATACCCTTAGCATTCTGTGGATCGAAGCGTGATGCCCGAGACAGGCACACAGACAATGTCTTAATGACCAATATCTGTTCCCTCTGAAGAGCGAAAATTGCATCACCCTATGAAAATTCACGCTATCAGCCAGACATTGCCTCACGCACGTTATCAGCGTTGCCCGCAATGCGATACCCTTTTTTCCTTACCGGATGTGAAAACGCATCAGTCGGCACACTGCCCGCGCTGCAACGCTGAGATTCTCAGTGGACGCGACTGGCCAATGACCCGACTGATGGCCATGGCCGCCACCATGATCGTGTTAATGCCCTTCGCTTTTTCCCTGCCGCTGGTGGATATCCGGCTGCTGGGTATGCGCATTAATGCCAGCGTGCTGGAAGGGGTGATTCAGATGACTCAGCAGGGTGATGTGCTGACCGCTTCAATGGTGGCGTTCTGCACCATCGGTGCGCCGGTAACGCTGGTCGCCGGCATCTGTTATCTCGGTATTGGTCATCGTCTGGGCATGAACCTGCGGCCCGTATTGATCATGCTGGAGAAGCTCAAAGAGTGGGTAATGCTCGATATTTACCTGGTCGGCATCGCCGTGGCATCCATCAAGGTGCAGGACTATGCTTCGCTGGAGATTGGCTATGGGCTGGCGGCCTACATTGCCCTGACGGTGCTGAGCGTGCTGACCATGATCCATCTGAATATGGAACAGCTGTGGGAGCATTTCTACCCGCAAAGCCCCGGCAATATGGCCCGTGACGACATGCAGGTCTGCCTCAACTGTCATAACACCGGCATCGCTGATGAACGGGGCCGCTGCCCGCGCTGCCATACGCCGCTCGACTTCCGTCGCCGCCACAGCCTGCAGAAATCCTGGGCTGCGCTGATCGCGTCGATTGTGTTCTTGATCCCTGCGAATCTGCTGCCTATTTCCGTGGTTTACCTGAACGGTTCACGGCGCGAGGACACCATCTTCTCCGGCATCCTGGGGCTGGGTGAAGGCAATATTCCGGTGGCAGCGATTGTGTTTATCGCCAGTATTCTGGTGCCCTTTACCAAGGTACTGGTCATGCTGACGCTGCTGCTTAGCATTCATTTCCGCTGTGAACAGGGACTGAGAACCCGCATCCGGTTGCTGCGGTTTGTGACCTGGGTTGGCCGCTGGTCCATGCTCGATCTGTTTGTCATTTCGTTAACCATGTCGCTGGTCAACCGTGATCAGCTGCTGGCTTTTACCATGGGACCGGCTGCGCTGTTTTTTGGCGCGGCCGTCATCCTGACCATTATGTCTGTTGAGTGGCTGGACAGCCGCCTGCTCTGGGATGCACATGCAACAGGAAACGCCGACTACACCGACTAACGCAACGCTGCGTAATAAGCGCAAAATTTCGCCCTTCTGGCTGCTGCCGGTCATTGCGATGCTGATCGCCTGCTGGCTGCTCTGGACTAATTATCAGGAGCGCGGCACCACCATCACCATCAATTTTCAGACGGCGGATGGTATCGTGCCGGGTCGTACCCCGATCCGTTATCAGGGCGTAGAAGTGGGCACCGTGCAGGG
Organism: Pantoea sp. XY16; assembly: GCF_025153065.1. NCBI lineage: Bacteria > Pseudomonadati > Pseudomonadota > Gammaproteobacteria > Enterobacterales > Erwiniaceae > Pantoea > Pantoea sp. XY16. Next base: position 463,548 of record NZ_JANZNP010000004.1, read on the forward strand.
CATTAATCTCAGCGACGACTATCGTAGAATCCAGATTAAAGCCAGCATCAAGAGCGACATGCGCGACGCGCTGCGTGAGGATACTCAGTTCTGGCTGGTGACGCCCAAAGCCTCACTGGCGGGCGTCTCGGGTCTGGATGCGCTGGTCGGCGGTAACTATATCGGGATGATGCCGGGTAAAGGTAAACCCAGCGAGGCGTTTACCGCGCTGGATACGCAACCGAAATACCGGGTCAATACCGGCGAATTGATGATCCATCTGCATGCGCCCGATCTTGGCTCTCTCAACACTGGCTCGCTGGTCTACTACCGTAAAATTCCGGTTGGTCGGGTCTATGACTACAGTATTGATAATAAGGCCGATGGCGTGGCAATTGATGTGCTGATTGAGCGTCGCTTTATTAATCTGGTGAAGACCAACAGCCGCTTCTGGAACGTGTCGGGCGTCAATGCGGACGTCAGCCTGAGCGGCGCTAAAGTGCAGCTGGAGAGTCTGGCGGCGCTGGTCAATGGCGCGATTGCGTTTGACTCACCGCAGGGGGCGGAAACCGCCAAAGCGGAGCAGAACTACCGGCTCTATCCCGATCTGGCGCACAGCCAGCGCGGCGTGCAAATCACGCTTGACCTGCCTGATGGTAAAAATCTCAAGGCCGGCAGCACCCCGCTGATGTACCAGGGCCTGGAGGTGGGTACGCTGACTAAACTGAACCTGCTGGATGGCGGCAAGGTGACCGGCGAGCTGACGATTGATCCTTCTGTGGTTGGACTGATGCGCAGCGGTACCCGCATCGAAATGCACAGCCCGAAAATCAGCCTGACCGATACCAGCCTCAGCGCGCTGCTGACCGGTAATACGCTGGAACTGGTGCCGGGTGAAGGCGAGCCGCAGCAGCACTTCACCGTGCTGGCGTCGAATGAGACCCTGCTGCAGAAACCCAACGTACTCACGGTCAAACTCAGCGCACCAGAGAGCTACGGCATCGATCAGGGCCAGCCGCTGATGCTGCACGGTATGCAGATTGGTCAGGTCATGTCACGTTCGCTGGATGAAAATGGCGTCAATTTCGTCGTCGCGGTCAATCCTGAAAATCGCAATCTGGTGCATGGCGACAGCAAATTTATCGTCAACAGTCGCCTCGATGTGAAGTTCGGTCTTGATGGCATGCAGGTATTAGGTGCCAGCGCCCGCGAGTGGGTAGATGGCGGCATCCGGCTGGAGCCGGGCAAAAAAGGCGAGCCAAAAAGCGCCTATCCGCTGTTTGCCGATGCTGAAAAAGCGGACGAAGGCATTACCGGCGATGGCCCGTCCACGACGCTGATGCTGACCGCCAACAGCCTGCCTGACGTACAGGCCGGTTCGGTCGTGCTTTACCGTAAATTCCAGGTGGGCGAGATTGTCAAAGTGACGCCGCGCGCTGACGCTTTTGATATTGCGGTGCATATTCAGCCGGAGTATCGCAAGCTGCTGACCAGCGAAAGCGTGTTCTGGGCTGAGGGTGGCGCACGCGTCAGCCTTAACGGCAGCGGTCTGACGGTGCAGGCATCGCCCCTTAACCGTGCGCTGAAAGGCGCAATCAGCTTCGACAATATGAGTGGTGCGCAGTCGGTCACAGGGGCTAAACGCATGCTCTACTCCTCTGAAACCGCCGCCCGCGCGGTGGGCAGTCAGATTACGCTGCACACCTATGACGCCAGCAAGCTCTCTGCCGGGATGCCGATTCGTTATCTGGGTATCAACGTCGGTCAGGTGGAGTCACTGTCGTTAAGCAAAGATAACAATCAGGTCGTGGCGAAAGCCGTACTCTACCCTGAATATGTGAATGATTTTGCCCGCCTCGGCAGCCGTTTCTCAGTGGTTTCACCGGAGATTTCCGCTACGGGTGTAAATCATCTGGAGACCCTGTTACAGCCGTACGTCAACGTTGATCCGGGCAAAGGCGGTGCTGCACGCACCTTTGAATTGCAGGAAAGCACCATTACCGATTCGCGCTACCTGAATGGCCTGAACATTTATGTTGATGCCACTGAGGCCGGTTCACTGTCGCTGGGTACGCCGGTGCTGTTCCGGGGTGTGGAAGTGGGTACCGTCACCGGCACGTCACTGGGTAATATGGCCGACCGCGTGCAGATCGCCCTTCGCATCAGTAAGAAGTACCAGCATCTGGTGCGGAACAATTCGGTGTTCTGGCTGGCGTCCGGATACAACCTCGACTTCGGTCTGGTGGGCGGCGTGGTGAAAACCGGGACCTTCCAGCAGTTTATTCGCGGCGGTATTCAGTTTGCGACGCCACCAACGGTGCCGCTGGCGCCACAGGCGAACCCGGATAAACATTTCCTGCTGCAGGATGAAGCGCCGAAAGAGTGGCGTACCTGGGGAACGGCGATTCCGTCTCCGCGTTAATTTACTCTGAACGAGCCGCCTCTTTCAGACGGCTCAAAACGTAAAGCGATGGGAGTATACGCCTGTAGCAAAGCATCGCGGGCCATGGACAAAAACGCCGGGAGCGTTTTTGAACAACGCAACGCGTTGGCCCGTTTACGGGCGCACCTCAGGGATGAGGTGCGTAATCGCCCGCGCTGAGCATGCCTGGGATGGCGTCTTTAGCGTCTTTGCGAAAGGCGTATGCTCCCTGAGCCTTCACGTTATTCTCACTCTCAAACGGGCAGCCTGGCTGCCCGTTTTCTTTCCTCATGTTACACTGCCGCCTTTGCCTTAACTGGAATGTGCCCGTGTCAGATGCGTCTTCGTTTTTCCCCGCCGATTTTCTCTCATTAATGCGTCAGAGCCTGCCCGATGAGGCGAGCTTCGCGCAGTTTATCGCCTACAGTCAGCAACCGCTGCGCCGCAGTATTCGCGTCAATACCCTGAAGATCAGCGTAGCTGCCTTCCTGAGCCAGACCGCCGGGTATGACTGGAAGCTGACGCCGGTGCCGTGGTGCGAAGAGGGATTCTGGATCAGCCGGGAAGATGAGAGCCTGCCGCTGGGTAGCGTCGCTGAGCATCTCAGCGGCCTGTTCTACATTCAGGAAGCCAGCTCCATGCTGCCGGTAACTGCACTGTTTGATACCCAGCCAGAGGTCAGCGCCGTGATGGATATGGCGGCGGCACCGGGTTCCAAAACCACCCAGATTGCGGCGCGAATGGGCAATCAGGGCGTAATCCTGGCAAACGAATTCTCCTCCAGCCGGGTCAAAGTGCTGCACGCTAACATCAGCCGCTGCGGCGTCAGCAACAGTGCCCTGACGCACTTTGACGCGCGGGTCTTCGGGCCCGCCCTGCCGGAGCAGTTCGACGCCATCCTCCTCGACGCACCCTGCTCCGGCGAAGGCGTGATTCGTAAAGATGCGGATGCACTGAAAAACTGGTCGCTGGCGAGTACCGAAGAGATCGCCGCGACCCAGCGTGATCTGCTCGACAGTGCCTTTCACGCACTCAAACCTGGCGGCACGCTGGTTTATTCAACCTGCACCCTGAATCAGATTGAGAATCAGCAGGTGATTAGCTGGCTGCTGCAGCGCTATCCGGACGCGGTTGAGGTCGTGCCGCTCGACAGGCTTTTTGAGGGTGGTGATCAGGCCGCGACGCCCGAAGGCTATCTGCATGTCTTTCCGCAGATGTTCGACAGCGAAGGCTTTTTCGTGGCGCGTCTGCGTAAAATCGCGTCAGTCGAGCCCTTACCCCTGCCGGGCTACAAAGTGGGTAAGCTGCCCTTCTCCCATCTCAACCGTAAGCTGGAAAGTGAGATCGTACAGGCCGCCGCCACTGTCTCTATCAAATGGGATGACGCACTGGAGCTGTGGCAGCGTGATAAAGAGATCTGGCTCTTCCCGAAAGCTGTCACCCCGCTGCTGGGCAAAGTGCGCTTTTCGCGCATTGGCCTGAAGCTGGCAGAAACCTTTGCTAAAGGCTATCGCTGGCAGCATGAAGCCGTGATTGCACTGGCGCAACCCGATGCGACGCAGGCCTTTGAGCTCACGGCGGCAGAAGCTGAAGAGTGGTATCGCGGCCGGGATATCTATCCGGAAACGGCACCCGTTAACAATGAGATGATTGTGACCTATCAGCAGCAGCCGCTGGGGCTGGCGAAGAAAGTTGGCACCCGCATCAAGAACAGCTATCCGCGCGAACTGGTGCGCGACGGTCGCCTGTTCCGCTAACTCACTTGAGTTGCAGCATCGTCAGATGATTGCCAAACACGGCGCCGGTATCGATGTAATGCAGATTGGCAATCGTCAGCGGCTGTTTCAGCGGGGTATGACCGAAGTAAAAGGCATCTGCGCCATGGATGCCCGCCTGCTCACCTGACTCCAGGTCCTCCAGCCGCTGACGGCTCCAGACCACCTTTTGCCAGTCGAGTGACTTATTCAATGCGTATTCCCGGGCCGGATAATCTGCATGGGCAATCACAATAGTGCGCTCACCCAATTGCAGATGCAGTATCAGCGGCCGTTCACCACAGCGCCGCAACGCATGACGTGCCGCGATTAACGCTGCGCCCCGCAGCCGGAAGAACCAGTCGCCGCCGTTCATCCGCCAGAGCGCCATTTCCTGTCCCTGCAACGCCGCCAGCGCCATCTCCTCATGATTGCCGCGCACGCAGCGAAACCAGGGCTCGTCCAGCAGGGCCAGACAACCCAGACTGTCGGGCCCGCGATCAATAATGTCGCCTACCGAAATCAGTAAATCCTGCTGAGAGTCAAACTGTTGCTGCTGCAACAGCGCATCGAGTTCGCGGCGGCATCCATGGATATCGCCCACCACCCAGATCCGTCGCCATGCTGCGCCATTCAGGACGTCGTAATACATGGGTGCATGCGCCTCTCTGCTGAAAACATTATCAGAGTATAGTCAGGGCTGGCCACGAATCGGCGTGATGAACGGGGAAACAGAACCAGTAAGGCTGTGGGGCGAAGAGAAACAGAGGGTGGAAGAAAAGTGCGTCCCTCCCGGCGCTTATCTCCGGCACTCAGTTAAGGTGGTAGCTCTGTCAGGGACGAGATTCATCATAACGGCATCGGGCCACGCAGGCTATTCTGCCTCTGACGTAATCGTCGTCATTTGAGATCAGCTGCGCATTTTGGCCGGATATTTCTGTAGTTTCTCTGCCGGACGCACCGGACGGCGCACCAGTTCACCGCCGCAGTTGGGGCAAACATGCGCGAAATGCTCATCGCAGTCAGCGCAGAAGGTGCATTCAAACGAGCAGATGCGTGCCGCCAGAGACGATGGCGGCAGATCGACGTCACAGTGTTCACAGTTCGGGCGCAGTTCCAGCATGGTATGACTCCTGAAGAAGCGGGTGACTCAGCATCGCTGCTGCTGGCCCGCCTGTCGAGCCAGTGACCGGACAGAAGTGAGCCAGATCCGGACATTATGCATAAAGCCATGCAAAGCCTGGCGAACAAGGTCCTGCCCTGTCGCGGCTATTTATGGCGCTGATCTTCGGAAACCTCCCCGGGATGATCGTCGGACAATGCCTCTTCATCAGTCGCGCCCTCGTCCCCACCGTACTCCTCCTCCGGTGCCTGACCGCCCATTGACGCCTGAATCACCTCCTCTTCCAGCGTCGGGATCAGCGCAGCACCCAGTGGCGAGGTCGCCAGACTGTCAGGCATGACCACGTGCGGCAGCGGGACTTCGGTTGTCGGAAGCGGACCTGGCGCACGGACAAAACTCAGTCCGCCAATCACCAGCGCACAGAGCGCAAAGAAGAGATAGAGCATATTGCTGCCCAGCGGCTGCATCAGCGCACCGACCACCAGCGGGCCGATACTGGCACCAATACCAAACGCCATCAGCAGACAGGCGGTTAACGACACGCGGCGCTCGGCGGCCACCTGATCGTTGGCCAGCGCCACCTGCAATGGGTAGAGCGCGAACTGCATCATGCTGGCGGCAAAGGCGATGCCGATCATCCAGTCAAACGTCAGATGCGGCAGCAGGATAAGTGGCACGCAGATGACGGCAAACAGCATCGCAATAATAAACAGCAGTCGCTGACGATCGTAGCGGTCAGAAAGCCAGCTCAGTGGAAACTGCGACACCAGCCCGGCAAAGATCGTAAGACTCATAAAATAGCCGGTCTGACCGGTGGTGAAGCCTTTGCTGCTGCCATAAACGGGTGCCAGACCGTAGAAGGCACCAATTACCATGCCGGTTACCAGTGTGGTGCCGAGCAGTTTGGGGATGGTGCGGATAAAATAGCCCAGTTCCATGGGTGCGGGCGTCATCGGCCTGACATGGGTGCGGGTGGTCAGCGCTATCGGCACCAGACAGAGCGCGAAGCAGAGTGCGACAATCAGCAGCGTACTCACACCAAATCCGGTCTGCAGGCTCAGTATCACCTGCCCGCCACTCAGCCCAAGGTAGGTAGCGACCATATATAAGCCGAAAATCATGCCACGCTGCGACGATTCCGCCTGATCGTTGAGCCAGCTCTCCAGCACCATGTACTGGCACATCATGCAGAGTCCGATAATCAGACGCAGAAAGACCCAAAGCGGAATAAAGTCAGTCAGGCCGTGACCCACCACGGAGGCGGTAATGATCCCGGCGCAGGCGACGTAGGCACGGATATGGCCGACGCGGGCGATCAGGTTGTGCCCCACCTTGCCGCCAATGACCAGCCCGATATAGTTTGCCGCGATAATTGCACCAATCAGCGCGCCGTTAACCTGCTCGCTGGCCAGCCGTAATGAGACATAGGTGGTCAGTAAACCGGAACCAAGCAGCATCAGCAGCGTGGTGGTGTAGAGCGGCAGAAACGTACTGAATATTTTTCCCATATGACTCCCTGTCTATACCCTTCAGGCATCAGGCCAGCAAAGCCCTAAAGATAGACGATATCGGCAGGCGACGGCGTGTAACGGCTCGTCGATGGCAAAAAAAAACCCGCCAGCACAGTGCTGACGGGCCTGGTTTACACGCTTGGGAAGCTGATATTGCTGCCCGGCGCTTCACGGTTGAGATGGATGAAGTTCAGGTGTCGCTCATACTGATCCAGTATGTCGATGATCACCTGCTCTTTGCTGTAATCCATCAGGTCGTTACCCTGGCTGCCCTCCATCAGGAACGTTTCCAGTCGATAGTAGGTCGACTTACCGCTACGGGCGCGGTAGGTAAAGCCCGGAATCGAATATTGCTGCGGCCAGACCTGATAAATGAAGTCCTGCTCTTCGCCCAGATGAACACGCAGATCCAGATAGCCAATCGGGTTCGCCTCATCTGCCTCGACGCTTTCCAGTGTGACGCGGGCATCACGCAGTTCCAGCTCTTTTGCCACTTCCTGCATCGCCGGGAAAATGGTCTTTTCCATCATCTGCTGGGTGTAACGCGAACCCGGGTAGTTCATCAGGCGTGACAGACGCTTCTTCCAGGTCAGACGGTCGGTCGCATGCGCCAGATAGGGCGCAGTGTCGCGCGTGGCGCTGGCACGGCGGTGATCCTCAATCTTCAGTGATTTAAACAGACCCGCCATCACAAAGAAGATCACAAAGCTGAACGGCAGTCCCATGATCACCGTGGTGTTCTGCAGGGCAGTGATACCGTTGGTCATCAGCATGCTCAGCGTCAGCACCCCAATCGCCACGGACCAGAAGATGCGCAGCCAGTTTGGCGCATCGCTGTTAATGTCTTTCAGCCGCGAAGTGAAGTTACCCAGCACCAGCGAACCGGAATCCGCAGAGGTCACGTAGAACAGCATGCCAGTGATGGTGGCAACCGATGCGCTGAGTTTAAACGCCGGATACTGCGCCAGCAGGCTGTAGAAGCCACGCTCTGCATGGTTCATTACTTCCTGCGCAAATTCCGTATTACCGTGAATGATCTGATACAGCGCGGCGTTACCGAACACGGACAGCCACAGCAGTGTAAAGGTGAACGGAATAATCAGCGTGCCCAGCACGAACTCACGAATGGTACGACCGCGTGAGATACGCGCCAGGAACAGGCCGACAAACGGCGACCACGCCACCCACCACGCCCAGAAGAAGAGCGTCCAGCTGTTCATCCATTGGGTTGGACGATCAAAGGCAAAGGTATTGAGCGTCATGCCCATGAAGCGGTTGATGTAATCGCCAACGTTCAGCACCAGAGCATTCAGCAGGAACTCGGTGTTGCCGAAGAACAGCACAAACAGAATCAGGCCAAGCGCCATGATCACGTTGAGTTCGGAGAGGAAACGGATCCCTTTATCAACACCCGACGTCACAGAGATGGTAGCGATCACCACAGAGAGGACAATCAGCGCGGTCTGCGCGGTCAGGCCTTCCGGGATATCAAACAGCACTTTCAGGCCGTAGTTCAGCTGTACGACCCCTATCCCTAACGTGGTAGCGATACCAAAGATGGTGCCGACCACGGCTGCGATATCTACCGTGTGACCAATGGGGCCATAGATGCGTTTACCGAATATGGGATAGAGCGCCGAACGAATAGTCAGCGGCAGGTTATAACGGTAGCTGAAGTAGCCCAGCGCGATGCCCATCAGTGCGTACATCGACCAGCCGGTCAGTCCGTAGTGGAACAGCGTCCAGACCATCGCCTGGCGGGCGGCTTCCAGCGTCTGCCCTGCTCCTTCCGGCGGCTGCATATACTGCGTCACCGGTTCGGCGACCGAGAAGAACATCAGGTCGATGCCGATCCCGGCAGCAAACAGCATGGCGGACCAGCTGAGCACGCTGAATTCGGGTTTAGAGTGCTCCGGCCCAAGCTTAATAGAGCCAAAGCGTGAGCAGGCCATATAGAGCACAAAGACGATGTAGAGGGTGGCAGCCAGCATGTAGTACCAGCCGAAGGTGGCGGAAACCCAGTTGACCGCCTTGAGGATCCAGCTCGCGGCCAGTTCACTGTAGAGAATCGTCACAAGTGAAAACGTCAGAATCAATCCGGCAGAGGTATAAAATACAACGGGATTGAGTCTGTCTTTTTCACCGGAAGGTGGATTATTCATCGATTACCTCTGGTTAATGTCCTGAAAATTCGCAATGGATACGTCTTGCCGCCCACGGTGTTCAGGCCGTGCGGCTCTGTTTCGTTCTGTCACTTCCTGTTAATCGCTATGACAATCCAGCCTATTTTAGCACTCATTGCCGTTTCGCTTACGCTACATTTAAAAAACAGCATCCTAACAAATTTTCTTTTTATATTGAACGTGCAATCAAAAAAAGATTAAATAGGGGCTCGATTTGAGGGTGGAGCTGGAGCTATGCCAAAGGTAGGGATGCAGCCGATACGACGTCGGCAACTGATTGATGCGACCCTGAGCACGATTAATGAGATGGGGATTAATGATGCCACGATTGCCCAGATCGCCCGGCGGGCGGGGGTCTCAACCGGCATCATCAGTCACTACTTCAAGGACAAGAACGGTTTACTGGAAGCTACGATGCGTGATGTGACGCGTCAGCTACGCGAGGCAGTACTGTCGCGGCTAAAACCGCTGGCCGATGCCTCTGCAGAACAGCGGCTGTGTGCCATTGTTGATGGAAATTTTGATGAAACCCAGGTGCACACCGCGGTGATGAAAGCCTGGCTCGACTTCTGGTCGAGTAGCATGCATCAGCCCCAGCTTAACCGGCTTGAGCGGGTCAGCAGCCGTCGGCTCTACTCAACGCTGGTGGTCGAATTCCGGCGTGAACTGCCGCTGGAAAAAGCACGCATGGCCGCACACGGTCTGGCTGCCCTGATCGACGGTCTGTGGCTGCGCGCCGCGCTAAGCGGTAAGCCATTCGATCCCGCTATCGCGCTCACACTGACCACCCAATTCATCCGTCAGCAACTGGCTGGCGAGCACGAATAACGGAAGGAGAAAACATGTCCCGATTCACCGAGCAGAAACTCTACATCGATGGCGCTTATGTTGCCGCAGCGTCTGGCGAAACGTTCCAGACAATCAACCCGGTCAACGGCGAAGTCCTGGCAGAGGTTCATGCCGCCGGCCAGGAAGATGTCGATCGCGCCGTTGCTGCCGCCAGAAAAGGCCAGAAGGTCTGGGCGGCAATGACCGCCATGGAGCGCTCACGCATCCTGCGTCGCGCCGTCGACATCCTGCGCGAGCGTAATGATGAGCTGGCAGAGCTGGAAATGCTGGACACCGGTAAACCTTACAGCGAAACCTCAGCGGTCGATATCGTCACCGGTGCAGACGTGCTGGAGTACTACGCGGGTCTGGTTCCGGCGCTGGAGGGTCAGCAGATCCCACTGCGTGAAACCTCCTTTGTTTATACCCGCCGCGAACCGCTGGGCGTGGTCGCCGGTATCGGTGCCTGGAACTACCCGATTCAGATCGCCCTGTGGAAATCCGCACCCGCGCTGGCAGCGGGTAACGCGATGATTTTCAAACCCAGCGAAATGACTCCGCTTACTGCCCTGAAGCTGGCAGAAATCTACACCGAAGCGGGCCTGCCGGATGGCGTGTTTAACGTGCTGCCGGGCATCGGTTCGGTGACCGGTCAGTTGCTCACCGAGCATCCGGGCATCGACAAAGTCTCCTTTACCGGCGGCGTTGTCAGCGGCAAAAAAGTGATGGCTAATGCAGCGGGGTCAACGCTGAAAGAGGTCACTATGGAGCTGGGCGGTAAATCACCGCTGATCATCTTTGATGATGCCGATCTCGATCTGGCCGCTGACATCGCCATGATGGCGAACTTCTACAGCTCCGGTCAGGTCTGCACCAACGGCACCCGCGTCTTTATCCCTGCAAAACTGCAGGCGGCGTTCGAGACCAAAATCAGCGAACGCGTTGCCCGTATTAAAGCAGGCGATCTGCGTGATCCGGCTACCAACTTTGGTCCGCTGGTCAGCTTCAGCCATCGCGACAACGTGATGCGCTACATCGAATCCGGCATTGCTGAAGGCGCACGCGTGCTGTGTGGCGGCAAACGTCTGACTGGTGGTGATTTCGACCAGGGTGCCTGGGTGGCCCCCACCGTGTTCACCAACTGCCGTGATGAGATGAAGATTGTCCGTGAAGAGATCTTCGGGCCGGTGATGTCGATCCTGAGCTATGAAAGTGAAGAAGAAGTGATCCGCCGCGCCAACGATACCGAGTTTGGTCTGGCCGCCGGACTGGTGACGCAGGACCTGAATAAAGCGCACCGCGTGATTCATCAGATCGAAGCCGGTATCTGCTGGATCAACACCTGGGGCGAGTCCGCCGCAGAGATGCCGGTGGGCGGCTACAAGCACTCCGGTATTGGCCGCGAGAATGGTCTGATGACGCTGCAGAGCTACACCCAGGTGAAGTCCGTGCAGGTTGAGCTGACGCGTTTTCAGTCAGTCTTTTAATCACTTAACCTGAGGAACGACGAATGGAATTTGATTACATTATTATTGGAGCCGGATCCGCAGGTAATGTTCTGGCGACCCGTCTTACCGAGGAAAGCAACGTGAGCGTCCTGTTGCTCGAAGCGGGCGGCCCGGATTACCGTTTTGATTTTCGTACACAGATGCCTGCGGCCCTTGCCTTCCCGCTGCAGGGAAAACGCTATAACTGGGCCTATGAGACTGAGCCAGAGCCTTACATGAACAACCGCCGCATGGAGTGTGGTCGCGGCAAAGGCCTGGGTGGTTCATCCCTGATTAACGGCATGTGTTACATCCGCGGCAACGCGATGGATCTGGACAACTGGGCCAGCGAGCCGGGACTGGAGAACTGGAGTTATCTGGACTGCCTGCCCTACTACCGTAAAGCGGAAACCCGTGATATCGGCCCGAACGATTTCCACGGCGGCGATGGCCCGGTTTGCGTGGCAACGCCGAAAGCGGGCAACAACGTGCTGTTTGAAGCGATGATTGAGGCGGGTGTACAGGCGGGTTATCCACGCACCGACGATCTGAATGGCTACCAGCAGGAAGGTTTTGGTCCGATGGATCGTACCGTGACGCCAAAGGGTCGTCGTTCCAGCACTGCCCGTGGCTATCTCGATATGGCCAAAGGTCGCCCCAACCTGAAGATCATTACGCATGCCACCACCGATCGCATCATCTTCGACGGCAAGCGCGCGGTTGGCGTGGAGTATCTGCAGGGCGACAGCAACACCATCAATAAAGTGATGGCTCGTCGTGAAGTGCTGCTGTGCGCGGGTGCTATCGCCTCGCCACAGATCCTGCAGCGTTCTGGCGTGGGTTCGCCTGAGCTGCTGAAGCAATTCGACATTCCGCTGGTGCACGACTTGCCGGGCGTGGGTGAAAACCTGCAGGACCATCTGGAGATGTATCTGCAGTATGAGTGTAAAGAGCCGGTTTCTATCTATCCGGCCCTGAAGTGGTGGAACCAGCCGAAAATCGGTGCAGAGTGGATGTTTAACGGCACCGGAATCGGTGCCAGCAACCAGTTTGAAGCAGGCGGCTTTATCCGCAGCCGCGAAGAGTTCAGCTGGCCGAACATTCAGTATCACTTCCTGCCGGTAGCAATTAACTATAACGGTTCTAACGCTGTTGATGCCCACGGCTTCCAGTGTCACGTCGGCTCTATGCGTTCGCCAAGCCGTGGTCATGTGCGCCTGAAGTCACGCGATCCGCGTCGTCATCCGGCTATTCTGTTCAACTACATGTCACATGAGCAGGACTGGCATGAGTTCCGCGATGCTATCCGCATTACGCGTCAGATAATCAATCAGCCAGCGCTGGATAAATATCGTGGCCGTGAAATCAGTCCGGGTCTGGATTGCCAGACGGATGAGCAACTGGACGAGTTCGTGCGCAACCACGGCGAAACCGCCTATCATCCGTGCGGCACCTGTAAGATGGGTAACGACCCGATGGCCGTCGTGGATGGCGAAGGTCGTGTACATGGGCTGGAAGGTTTACGTGTCGTTGATGCGTCGATTATGCCGCTGATTATCACCGGTAACCTGAATGCCACCACTATCATGATTGGCGAGAAGATTGCCGATAAGATTCGTGGCCGCAATCCGCTGCCACGCAGCACCGCCACTTACTATGTCGCGGGTGATGCGCCGGTTCGCACCGTGCCGCAGCGCGCTGAGTGATTCGTGACGGTGTCACGTAACAAAAACCGGGCATTCTGTTGCCCGGTTTTTTTTGCACTGTTTTACGAACTCGCGCTTCCCTACATACGTTTTAAAAAAAACTGATTTTTGAACCATCAAACCTCAACAGGAATCAAAAATAGCAGCATCTGCTGTTGATTTCATGATGTGCAGAATGGTATAAATCCGGCGTGTATTTCACCGGAGGCATTATCCGTCCACTGACGAGAAGCAACAATGTGGATGCGTTGTAAATTTTATGAGCAGAATGTTCATGTCACATCTTACCCCCACCTTCCTTTCTGGCTGGAACGTCGCCGATCAGCACTGGCGTAACGCCCTGTAGTCCCCTCACCACTTCGACACTGTTCTGAGTCTGCCCTGTGTACTGTGGCAGGTCGTCTTTTATCGTTGCTGGAGAGCACCCATGCGCGCCTGGGTTTTACTATCACTCGCTATTGTTACTGAAATAATTGGTACCCTTTTCATGAAATGGTCCAGCCTCAATGGCAGCCATTCAGGCTATCTCATGATGCTGGGCATGATCGCTTGTTCCTATATTCTGCTGAGTTTCGCCATCAAACGTATCGCCCTGGGTGTGGCTTATGCCCTATGGGAAGGGATTGGCATCATGCTGATTACGTTATTCAGCGTACAACTATTTGGCGAAGCGCTGTCAGCGCTGAAAATCTGCGGTCTGGTAACGCTGATCGTCGGGATTGTGCTGATCAAGACTGGCACCCAATCATCAGCGGAGGTTAATCATGGTCATCGCTGATTTTATTCATGCCGTCTGGCTGGCACTTGCTATCGTGCTGGAGATTGCCGCCAACATATTCCTTAAATATTCTGATGGGTTTAAGAAACCGCTGTACGGTCTGCTATCACTCTGCTGTGTGCTGCTCGCTTTCAGCGCACTCGCTCAGGCGGTCAAAGGCATCGATCTGTCGATCGCCTATGCAGTCTGGGGCGGTTTTGGGATTATTGCCACTGTCGCGGCTGGATGGGTGTTGTTTGGCCAGCGACTGAACCGCAAAGGCTGGGCCGGTCTGACTCTTCTGCTGGCTGGCATGATCCTGTTAAAGCTGGCCTGATCGCTTATCTCAATCAGTAATTCTGGTTAAGGGTGTGCGCTTGTACACTCTTACCTTTGCGTGCTTTCCAGCCCTTTTGCAGTTGATTTCTTCCTAATCTCTATGCTCGGAATCCTCTTACTTTTGTAAAGGCCCGTTTACATATCTTTTGCCTTAAGGCTTAGTGAGCGCCAAAAGCCGGATAAAAACGAGGAAAAGTTATGTCTGCAACACGAGGTTGGTCAACGGAGCTGGAAGGGTTACGCGGCATTGCCTCTCTCTGGGTACTGGTTGGCCATATCAGCTTACTGGTTCATTGCCATATCACACTAATTTCATCACCGGGCATCGGGGTCGACCTTTTTATTCTGTTATCGGGTTATCTGATGGCGAAAAACTACGTCGAGCGCCAGCAGAAAGAGCCATGGCAGAGCGCGGAGACGATTAAGAAGTTTTGGATCCGCCGCTTCTTCCGTATCGCCCCGCTCTACTATCTGCTGTTAATCATTGCCCTGATTTATGGCCCGTGGTTTGGTGAAATGCGTGACACCATTGCGCATTTTTATTCCGGCACCGCCACGGAGTCGTCGCGTTACAACGACCAGTCGCTGGCAAATATCCTGACTCACTTCAGCTTCCTGTTCGGCATGTTGCCCGAGTATGGGTTTAAAACCGTGCTACCTGACTGGAGTATTGGGCTGGAGATGCAGTTCTATCTGCTGTTCCCGTTCATCATGCTGGTCACGCTGCGCTTTGGTTATGCCGCCTCCCTGATTGGCATCATGGCGCTCTGCTGCGCCGGTCGGTACATGCTGGCCGATTATTATGAGGCGTTTGAGATGCCTTCGATGATCCTGATTAAGCTGAACATGTTTCTGGCAGGAATGCTGCTGGCCGAGGCAATTCGCCGTAAATCGCTGCTCTATGTCGGCTATGCGCTGCTCGGCCCGGTCGTCACCGTGGCGATTGGCATGGACGCGATTAAGCTGCAGGTGATAATGGAGGCGCTGATGATCGTCGGTATGACGGCGATTCTGTGGCAATACCCGCAGGGCAGCATGATGGCTCAGCTGATTGCCCTGCCGCGGAAACTTCTGAACAACCGACTCAGCACGTGGCTGGGCGACGTCTCGTTCTCGGTCTACCTGCTGCACCTGCTGATCGTGATCCCGCTGATCGCCCTGCTGCTCACTCATACTGACTTTGAGTTTAAGAGCGACATGATGCGTTTCCTGATTGTCTGCATATCTGCCATCCCGGTGACCTATGCGCTGGCCTCTTTACTCTATAAGTATGTTGAGAAGCCCGGCATTCAGATGGGTAAGCGCGTACTGAAGCCTAAGCTGGCCAATCAGACCAGCTAAGTTTCAGTCCACTCATTTCTTAAAAGCCCCTGTCTGGGGCTTTTTTATTGCCTCTGACACCGTTTATCAGCCCTGTACACGCAATGATTAAGCGCCCTCGCCAGCACGCCTGCTGAGGTGAACTACACTTTCCCGGTTAGCAATCTGAAGCAAAGGAGAGAACATGAGCATTCAGCATCTGCTGCTATCCAGTGACGGTGGCGCGGTGATCATTGAAGCAGAACAACTCGAAAGTGAGCTGGTTATCCCGCCCCATCTGCAGACCCTGAGCGGCGGTGAAGCTGACAGCGATACCGGCCATCGAGTGGCGGTAACAAAGCACTACTGCAAGGGACGCTATTATGCGGTTGCCCTTGATCGCCACGCAGCCAGCAATGAAATCGATGACGTAATTGACCTGCTGCATCCTGCCCCGCTTGATTAGCCTTTATCGGCCACGGTGCGTTTAAGGTCAGGTTCCGCTGAGAGTCCGGCGAAAGAACGGCCTGTTAAGGCATTATCGCCACGCGGCATTACTATTTTCAGAAGAGGAAAAGCATCATGGAAAAGAAGAAGTGGTTTGTTTCCTACGTCATTAAGCCAAAAGGTGAAAATCATGTTACGACGCATGCCTTTATTGAAGGTGATGATGTTGAGGAGGCGCTTGAGACCTTTATGTTCGAAACCAAAAAAAGCCTGTCGCTGGAAACTGAAGAACTGACGCTGCTGTCGGTAAGTCTGGTGTAACCTCTGATTAACCTCGCGATAGCGGGGTTTATCCCTTTCGAGAGGGAAAGGTTATCTATTTATATTATTTATATTATTTATAATTTCCCTGGTGCCGCACTCAGTTACTTAGTGGGATAAGGCCAGGCGTGATCCATGCCCGTCGATGACATCAGACCGGTCACAGCCAGATACGCCAGTATCAGGACAAACAGTACAATTGCAGCAATTTCAATGGATTTAAGTAAGTGATGCTTCGCCATAAATAACCCTCCTTCAGTTGTGTGTAATCATGCCTTCCCCTCATAAACTATAATGTTACCGGTAAAGTGCAAGCGAAAATCATACAATGAAACATAAAGCCGTGCTTATTAATGTTTGTGGGGAATACGCGTTAAGGCCTTCACGTGGCAGGACCAGGCGCTGCTGACATAAAAAAGCCCACAATGCGCGGGCTTTAGTAACGCTCAGTTGGGTTCTAACTGGCAGGCTGACCGGTAAAGTCGATAACCATCCTGCCGCGGATTTTGCCGTGAATCATCTCATCGAAGATGGCATTGACCTCACCAATCTTCCTTTTGGTCACTTTCGGCACCACCTTGCCTTCTGCCGCAAACTGGAAAGCTTCCGCCAGATCGTTGCGCGTTCCGACCAGCGATCCCACCACCTGGATGCCATCAAGCACCAGTCGCGGGATATTCAGGCTCATTGCTTCCGGCGGCAGTCCGACTGCTACGACCCGACCTCCGGCTCTGACCGCGTCCACCGCTGAATTAAAGGCCGCTTTGGCGACGGCTGTGACCACAGCAGCATGTGCCCCACCGGTCTTCTCCTGAATAAAGCGTGCCGCATCTTCGCTGGCAGAGTTAACGACCAGATCGGCTCCCATCTCTTTCGCCAGCGCCAGCTGTCCATCACTGACATCAATCGCAATCACTTTAGCGTTGAAGACGTTTTTCGCATACTGCAGAGCGAGATTACCCAGCCCACCAAGGCCATAAATCGCCAGCCACTGTCCCGGTTTGACCTCTGATACTTTTACCGCTTTGTAGGTAGTGACACCGGCACAGGTAACGCTACTGGCGGCAAAGGGATCAAGTCCGTCGGGAACTTTGACCGAGTAGTCAGCAACGACGATACACTCTTCAGCCATGCCGCCATCGGCGGTAAAACCGGCATTGATGACGTCCCTGCAGAGCGTTTCATTACCGGAGTTACAGTATTCACAGTGTCCGCAGCCCTTGAAGAACCAGGCGACGCTGGCGCGATCGCCCGGCTTGAGCGAGGTGACATCCGGCGCGACTTCCTCAACGATACCGATCCCTTCGTGACCCAGCGTTACACCGGTCTTATCACCAAAATCACCGTTCTTCACATGTAAATCGGTATGGCATACACCACAGCATTCCATCCTGAGCCGCGCTTCGCCGGTTTTGAGAGGACGTAGCGTCTTCTCAACCACTTCAACCTGGTGTTCACTATTAGCAATTGCCGCTTTCATAAACGTTCCTCCATTTGATTGGAGGTTAAGAATAAGCCAAACCGCGGTGATGACAAGATGACAGGTAAGCTTTGGGTGCTTGCTGCGGGAGTTGTTGTGGCTTTTGCGAGTGGGGTCGGTTTTTTAGGTGAAGCCGCGGGATTGTGTTTAGCGGCAACGCTTCGTCAGGCTTGAGTTTTCTGTCGGGGACAAATAAAGCGCGCTTACGGTACGATTTTAGTCAGGTAAAGATTGCCCGTTAAAAGGGGCAATAAAGCCCCTTGTCGCTTCAGATGATTTCGTACTATTTGCTCAAACGCGTCTTAAGAGTGCCAGCGGTGGATGCCACTGTCAGCGGGTGGCGGCCCCATATGCTGAGCGGCACTATCCGGCGCTGGTGGTGGTCCCATATGCTGAGAAGCATTGTTTACTGGCGAAGCAGGTCCGGCGTGCTGACTCCAGCTGGCGTCATTATGATGGTTTTCATGATGACGATGCCAGTCAGAAGATGGGCCACGATGATGACCACCATCAGCCATCACACAACCTGACGTTGCGGCACTCGCTAACGCTACAATTACACATGGGATAACTTTTTTTAAGAACATAACAGATCCTGATTGAATATCACCGGGGGCAGGTTACGACTGAGTTTTTATACGTTGGGTAAACATGGTGAGGGGTTTGGGGAGGATGTTGGAAGAGGTTGATTGAGGTCAATTTTAGGTAGGATTGTGTTCCTTAAAGGCTATTCTCTGCTGTTGGGCTGCTAGTTAAGCGAGAGTGTCCCCAGAAACTTACTGAACCTAAGATGAGGTTTGGTACTATTTCTTTTCTGACTTCCTCTGATGTTTAGCTATACATGAACAAACGCTAAATCCCTTTTTTCTCTGGTTGATGGGACACTCTAGCCCCATCAACTTACAAATCTTAAAGATTTGCGCCTGCTACGCAACGTGACCAGCATCGGAACCGTGTCGGCCCTCAATATTGATAGCCCTTTATGCCGTGTTGTTACCTGAAAACACAATCAACTGGCTGAGCACCGATGCGGATAAAACCCGCTCATGGAATGCGCCGTCAGTGGGCGAACAAGTTCTTGTTCTGTGTCTGGGCGATGAAATTGATACCGGCTTTATGCTGTCAGATATTTTATCTGACAACACCCCGGCCTATGCTTTGCACTGGTCATTTCATGACGGCGCGGTGATCGAGTACGAGCCGGGAACTGGCCTACTGGCCGAAACCGGCAAACAAACGGCCACCATCAAGACGGCGTTAAAAATCCTGTTCGACCTGGCTGAAGTGGAATACAAAACGCTGCGAAAATTGCGCAGCTGGAAGTCACCCAAGGCTGCACGCTGACCGATCTTGAGCACATATGGCAGTGAGTGCAAGCGGCCGTGTTCAAGCGTAAGCATAACGTTGATGCGGATAATTATGTATTACATCCACTTCGCGCCCGCTCATCCTGAGGATGCAATCCGCTGGCGTTCCTGGCGAAGAAAAATGGCGACAAAGTGGCGGGTAAAATTCCAGCAGAATAGAAATTCAGGTAACAGAATGGGTTTTAACTGGTTGATTTAGGTATTAAATTTTTTAAATTCCAGCCAAAAAAAGACCGAATACTATTTAAGTTGTTTTATTTCAATAGCTTACAGCAACAAATGGCGATTCATTGGCTGAGAAATTTGCAAAACACTCAATTTCAAAGCCAATATGCAATTAATCAGTCATCAAAGCCTATTAGGCTCACCATCAGTAATCTGAATTGTTCTAGAGATATTTAACACATATATACCTTTCGTGGCTGATTTAACATTGCGACCAAAGTTGATTATATTCATTCGAAAAATATTCTGTATTTCATCGAAGCTTAAATCATCGCCTTTATTTCTGCTGCCCCGTAAATGTGGTAAGATTCTACTCACCTCTCCATGATTAAACATCCTCCCAACAAATTCTAATATATCCTTATTTTCAAGGCCCTGATCATCCAAGAATAAGAACAACTCTCTTAATTCAGAATCTTCGATATATCTTTCATCAAGAATTCTTTTTAGAATAGCCTGCAATAACTGTGGGTTACGTGAATACAACAAACGGAGCTTGCTGAATATATCATTTCTGATTATAGACATTTTTATTAGTCGCTTGGCTTTTACGTTCGCGACAGATGGCAGTTTAAGCTCATTACAAATACTAATAATCTGATTATTTAACGCGGACCAATGTGGTACAGCATTTTTATTAACGAAATTTTCCCAACCAACAATAAAATCGAAGCCCACGCCAACATTGAATGTTCGCAAAATGGTTCGATTATAAAACGCTGCCAAAACGCTCCCCAACGATAAATCACATGAAGAATTAATTTTGGCTTCACTGCACATCCATCTGCAGGACCAATTTGTCGTAATTTTATTAGTAGGCGGACATGCAGCATACCAACCATAGCTTAAAATGTTGGCTTGGTTGTTATTGATGTTTATTCCATTCAAAATTGAATTTTTATTCTTCGACGTCTTATAAAGGTCAAACAAAGGCCATTTACTCAACAAATGAAATTCTTTAGCTGTACTGCTATTTATAGCATTACTCTTTGTAACTGGCACAGAAGGAATATCAAGTGATGGCGCCCTTTTGGCCTGAAGAATTAATCCGTAAGACCCTGAAACACAAGAGCTTTTTCCACTGCCATTTGTAATGAGATTATCATTATAGACAAAATGCATATCTCCTATCTCAACTTTTTCAGTAATTTTATTTCCGTTGTGATCATATTCAGAGTTGAGAAATTTTGCCAAAGGTACTTTGTCTATCCATCCAAAAGAAACGTCAAATGTTACTAATGCATTGGGAGGTGTAGTTTGTTTTGTGGTGTTAAATAATAGATTAACAAGTTGATCTATAAATCCTGGAGTAAACAATAAACCTAACTGCCCCAGCTCGCTGGTAGGTGAAGATGATGAATATTGATGGTTAATTATACTATCTATGCTATTTGAAGATACACTTATGCTCATCTAAATAAATCCTTATAATAGTCTAAACCCCATGTTCACATAAACAGAAAACCAAAATAAGCTTGCACCAGCTTACTGCTTTCATTAATACTTACTATCTAATTTTTAAATCAATAATAGAATTTTTTAAAAGAATTTTATGCCGTGTAATTCATAGTCAAAATTACTTTACCTGCCGGATTGACTTCATGAACATTGCAAACAAATTGGCTTCCACTACCTGCCACATTAATTCTACGTCCAGGTAGCAGAGTTATATCATAAACATCATATTTATCATCAATGCCGATTAACCATCGACCATTGCTAATGCTCGTGACATTAAGGTCGACAACCCAAGCCCCTAAGCTACTTGAAATAAAAACTGGCTTAGTTAGCGTGTTCGGAATAAAGCTTAAGTCGATTAACCAAGTCCCAACGTCTTTCAGCACGCCTGATATCAAGCTCTTGTGTGGTATATATTGGTTATAAGTGTCTTCTGTAATTTTTCTAAGGTGTGACCCCTTCCCTGTTGCTAACCATTCCAGTGACACACCAGTATCAAGTGCGCATGTCACAACTACATCACCAGGAAAATAATTTCTTCGTACCCAGGTACTTACTGTTCCAGAAGAAATGCCAAGCAGGTCACAAAGTTGCTTTTGAAGGGTGAATCCATACGCATCCATGATTCTGCGCAGCACTGCTTTACCACCATTGGATGTGATTTCCTTCAAAAGAGCTTCGCCAGAAGGCAGGTTTACAGCTCGCTCCAAGCTTGCATTTGCAAGCTTCCCATACAAAAGCCATTGCAGATCTACGCCGGTATCAAGCACGCACTTAATAATTGCGCTACCCGGCACACTATTGCGTTGTGACCATGCACTTACGTTATTCGAGGGAACCTTGAGGGCTTCAGCCAATGCGCGCTGTGTCGTTACACCATAAGCCGAAAGCAACCTCTCAATCACTTCTTGGGCATTTGACTCTAAGTTAGGCATACATAACCAACCACAAAAGTAGTTTACATGAGCACAATTGTGATCTAACGTATGTACACACCACATGTAACACCGTAGAACACGTTATTTAACTGGAGATATTGCGTTATGCATACTGAAAATGCAAACAGCCAGAACGCATTTGACTTAGTGCAATCTCAAGATTTTATTGCCAATGTCGCAGCGATTTTGATGCCAGCCATCAGCGAAGCGGTAAACGACGCCGTAAACAAAGCCGTCACGCTCGCCACATCCCCAACAATGTCCAAACAGGACTTTGCTGCAGCTAACCGCATTAGCCTGTCAGTGCTGGAGAAATGGATTGCTAACGGGGTTGTGCTGCTCGCCCCTACTCCATCTTTCACATATACACAGAACCGCACCAATCGTAAGACCGGCGAAGTGGTAGAGACCACCATGACGAAACATGGCAATCCGCTTATCAATGTTGCTGCATGGCGTGAGAAGAATCGCCAGCAGGCAATCAAATGCCGCTACATCAAACCCTAACTTGATTTTGCAAGTTAAGAAGGATCTGAGCATGTTTGATTTCAAGGTTTCTACCCATACCCATTACGACGATGCCTGTCGCAAATTCGCGTTAGCTCACAACATGGAAGACGTCGCTAAGCAGTCCGGCATGCGTGCGCAAACGTTGCGTAACAAGCTGAATCCAGACCAGCCACATCAGCTTACCGTCTTAGAGGTTTTAGCCCTTACCGATGTCACTGAGGATGCAACGTTGGTTGATGGCCTGCTGGCACAAATCCAGTGCCTCCCCTGCGTGCCGGTAAATGAAGTCGCAGATGAAAAATTCCCCCTGTATGTCATGAAAGCCACCGCAGAAGTAGGCCAGTTAGCAGCAGGCGCAACCTCTACAGAACCTATGACAGCCAACTGTAAACGTGGCCTTCTGCAAAACGTTAATAGCGGTATTCGCTGCTTAACACTAGCCGCAATGGCAGTACAGGCGCGAATTCAGGCTAACCCGGCACTGTCCTCAACTGTCGATGCTATGAGCGGCATCGGTGCATCATTTGGCTTAAGTTGAGGGGTAGTCATGATCTCATTGGCAGCAAGGCTTAAACGCCAAAGCCCATCCATGTCATACGGACACGGCTGGATCATGGGAGAAAACGGTAAGCGCTGGAATCCAGTAACGCCGTCAGCTTCAGAAGTCAAAGCACAGGCATTACCCAAGAGGAGTAAATCATGGCTATCGAAGGCGATTCCATGCTGGTCGAACTGACAGCCGGTCAACGTGTTGCCGCGTTGAATCATGTAGCTCTGCTTCGGGCTCATCTGATGGGCGGTAATTGCGAAAAAGATGTAGCCCGTTTTATTGCTGAAATGCGCGATGTTACTGACAGCAATTATCAGGATAACAAACGTGCTTTAAGTGCCATTTTCTTTCTGGCAAACATCGGTAAAGACCGGCACTCAGCCGATTTTACTGATCTCACTACTGATGAAAGAAACGCGTTGATTTGCGCAATGAACCACCTGAAAGCCGTTGTGAGTTTATTTCCCAAACGAATGACTCTTTTAAGCTAAATAACCCAAAGCAATTAATTGGCGTAAACCCGCCGGGATTCGCTTTGCCTGAAGAAAGGAAAATCACATGCTGAATAAATCATCTGGTACCACTAAGCCTAGTTCCTATATCGAACTCGATATGATGCTGAATGATGCGCGTCGCGAAGAACGTCGCGGTCGTGCTGACCTCATGATATATCGCCTTAACATCCTGGCCTCGAAAATTCGTCGGGAAGAATTAACCTGTGTCGAAGCAGCCGAGCTACTTAATCAGGAAGCAGAAAAAATCCAGGCACAGGTTGAGGAGTCGCATTAATGGCTGACTCAATGGACATCGTGCAACAGCGCACCGATGAAATGCTGGCTCGCAACATCGCCAATATCGTCAATCGCGCGCCTGCTATAAGCGCCTCATTTTGTGAAGACTGTGATGCCCCAATTCCTGAAAAGCGCCGCCGCGCGTATTTGAGTGTAACTCGCTGTGTTTCCTGCCAGGAAATTGAAGAACATCGCAATAAACACCGGCAGGGTAATGCCTGATGCAAGAGGAATTTGCTTACCCGTGGAATGCTCCACGGGAAGCCATCGCCAGCCCCTATCCCACCTATGAGGAAATGCGCAGCCGCAGTCAGATGATTGCGGCTTTAGTGCGTGCGCAGGAGCTACTTGAAAAGCAGCCGACTGTGATACAGCTCGACGTTAAACGCCGCGTTAGTGATCTGGAAAAGACACAGGGAACAGCCCGCGCCAATGCGTACTTAACAAAGACATTTGTTGAGCGCACATTGCCACGCGTTGAAACCGTTAACGCTCAATATCGTGTCGGCGTAATGAAGGGGAGCACATTAAATTTACTCGGGGGTAACGCAACTGAGCGTGACAACACGGCTGTAGCAGGTGGTCAGCTTTTCAATCTAATGCGCCGCTTCAACCGACTGCCTGACATGGCGCGCGCCGACGTCGATCTACTGGCCGGGGATGTTGCTAATTTCATCCTCGCCGAGCTGTTGCAGGCGCACGCGCAGGCCAGCGACGAGTCAGATTACAAATACACGCACCGTGTTTACATGACCGCTGCCACCATCACCCGCGAGCTGAGCCAGACGCCTCCACTGTGGGAAAAGGTCACGTCGCGTCTTTTTGCCCCGGAGGAAGTTACTCCGGCAATCCTGCGTATGCAGAAGGAAAAATGGTGGAAAGGCAGGCTGCGTCGCGTCGCCGCATCATGGCGTGAACATCTCCAAATCGCACTGGCAAACGTCAGCAAAAAGCATACCCCCTATGCCAGCAGCATGACCGTTTCAGAGTGGCGCGAGCAGAAGCGCCGCACCCGTGAGTTTCTGAAGGGAATGGAGCTGGAAGACGAAGAAGGCAACCGTATCAGCCTGATCGAGAAATATGACGGCAGTGTGGCCAATCCGGCTATTCGCCGCTGCGAGCTAATGACCCGCATTCGTGGCTTCGAAAACATCTGCAATGAAATGGGCTTTATCGGCGAATTCTACACGCTGACCGCCCCCGCGCGTTATCACGCCACAATCAAAACCGGGCATCGTAACCGTAAATGGAACGGTTCCAGCCCGGCCGACACCCAGCGTTATCTCTGCAGTGTATGGCAGAAAATTCGCGCCAAGCTGCACCGCGAAGAAATTCGCATCTTCGGGATCCGCGTTGCTGAGCCTCATCATGATGCGACTCCACACTGGCACATGCTCATGTTTATGCGCCCGAAGCAGGCTGAGCGCGTGCGCGAGATTGTGCGCGAATACGCCAGGCAGGAAGACGGCAGCGAGCTGACAACAGACAAGGCCCGTAAGGCCCGCTTTCACGCCGAGGCTATCGACCCGGAGAAAGGCAGCGCGACGGGTTACGTTGCTAAATACATTTCCAAGAATATCGATGGCTACGCGCTGGACGGCGAGACGGACGACGAAAGCGGCAAAGACCTTAAAGAAACCGCCTCGGCCGTTTCTGCCTGGGCGGCACGCTGGCACATCCGTCAATTCCAGTTCGTAGGCGGCGCGCCGGTCACGGTTTACCGCGAACTGCGCCGCATGGCTGACAGCGAAACCGCACACGGACTTAGCGTTGAGTTTGCGGCAGCGCATGATGCAGCCGACGCAGGCGACTGGGCCGGATACGTTAACGCGCAGGGAGGCCCATTCGTGCGCCGTGACGAGCTGGCTGTGCGCACATGGTATCAGGCAAGCGAAGACGTGAATGAGTACGGCGAGGAAACCGTGCGCATCAAGGGTGTTTACGCAACTGAAGTTGGCGACGATACGCCAATTTTAACCCGTCTGATGCAATGGAAGATTGTCCAGAAACGTGCCGTTGATTTGGGTTTTGAATTTAAGGACGCGCCCGCGTCCTCTCGGAGTTCTGTCAATAACTGTACGGAGCCAACAGGTTCTGAAGCAGCTATCGATTTCACAAAGTCCCCTACTCGCGCCGAGCGAAGAAGGATTATTAAGCAAATAAGAGAAAAGCCAGCGCAGGAGCAACCTGAGCCGGACAAATATCACACTGAACTAAGTCATTGCACAGAACGGGAAGCGTTGAAAAAGAGTTTCTTCGAGATCTCCTGGTTAACACTGTCCGACGGTGAAGCTTTACGCATGATGAAAGGCCACACAATCAAGGTAGGGGAGCTTTCTTACTGGAGCGGTACAAGCGGCTACCTCTTTCATAGACGGCGCAAAAATCCCACTCCATTAAAGCGCTTCATAGCGCTCGCGAGAAAAAGAGGCATACAGCTGCCTGATTAATAAAACGGCAGTCGGACTAATCTGAACCGCACGATTCTTTACGATTCCAAAACGTCATGATACTGTTTATACATACAGTATATTTTGACTAGAAGGAGTTAATCATTTGATGGACATAGATAATCTAAGCGAGACGGTTGCACGCATCCAGTTCATTGCTGACGTATCACTGATCGCACACTGCAAAGAAGATGAATTAAAAATGGCACTGTCGATGATCAGCGACCTGGCAGGGACAATCGACACATCTGTTTTCGAAGCTGCCATATACCGCCAGGCTGAATGATTAATTGCCCCTTCCCTACCGTTCACTAGCCACCTTTCAGGTGGCTTTTTGCTTCTGCATCAAAGTGCATATGCTTGCATGAATCCGCATGATCCAAATTGGATCGCTTAGCGTGTGTGAGGCCGGTGCTGGCGCGTTCAGAGGTAACACATGCACCTGCATGAAAAGCGATGCATAAAGCGGGCAGGCGTGGCGGGGATAGCATTGCGCGCTAGGGGAAATCTAAGCATTAACATCTTCTTGATTTTGTAAAGCCTCAGGTTTAGATTAGTTAAACAGTCAATGACAAATATCTAAAAAAATCTAGCTCGCAATCATATAGCTAATAGGCATGAATATGTTGATAGGAAACAAAGATATTTCTAAGATGTTAAATGATCCTCTTCATGCACAAGTATTTAATGAAATCATTAATGCTTCTTTTAATCAGGGTTTTACCATCAAAGATGATGATTTCAATTTATTTTTTTCTACACACCCTGGGTTAGTTAGAAAACGCAATGAAGATAGGCTTGCATTAAGTATTATTAATTTTAGTAATAAAGAGTATTATTTTTGTGCTTTACTGTGTGACGGAGTCGGTGGCTCAGAGTTTGGCGACATTGCGGCATCATTAGCAATTAGTACTATATTAACCAAACTCAGCTACTCCTATAATAGAGGCTCACTTGGTGATCAATTAACACAGGTAGTGCAAGAATCTGATAAATTAATCAGGGAAGTTTTGTCAGGTAGAGGGGCCACTACACTTAGCTTATTTCTCGCATCTTCATCTGGAGAGACTATTGCATTAAATATTGGTGATAGTAGAGTTTATTCTTGGCAGCCTTCTCTTAAAAACTTAAATCAAATAAGCATTGATGACACTCTCGAAAACGAACTAGCTCATCTTAAGATAAAGGATATGTCTGCTCTTAAAGAAATGAAGTTAGGAGGAACTTTAAGCCAAGCCTTGGGAGAAAAAAACAGATCTGAATTTGACTTAAATTTTAATTTCCATAATAAGGATAATTTCCCTGAAGGTTTTATTTTAGCTAGTGATGGTGCATGGAAGGAGTCGGAAGAGGTCTTTTTGAAGATTATAAAAAACTCTCCGCCTAATGAGGTTGCTAGAAGAGTTGTAATTTCCTCTAATTGGCTAGGAGGTGGTGATAATTCTTCTGTAATTGCTGTTCCTTCACTGGCAACGCTCCAACAAAAAATTGAAGATATCAAAGATTCTTATTTTTACAATACTATTTCACTGTGGTGTGGTGATTGTAAAACTAAATTCGCTCTGACATCTCAAGAAATGAATGTCCAATTTAAAAAAAATAACTATAAAAAAAGTAGTAAAAAAATAAGCAGTGGTGACTTAAAGAAAAAGGAAAATGAAAAAAAAGAGAAAGAAAAGGAAGATATTATTATTGAGGAGTTCCATCTCAAAAGTGACACTAAACCCGAATAATAACCTCTGGATAAGTATAAAGGATTAAAAAATTGAAAAGGTACACACCTATCAAAGGAAGGACTTTTTCTGGTGGGTTTGGAAATCTCCAGTTAGTAAGAGATACCTACCTGGACAGAGAGGTTCTTTACAAAAAAATGAGTCAACCCAAAGATAACGATCAGTTAGTTAACGAAATACAATCGTTATCTAAGGCAAGATCTCGCCATGTAATTGAGATTTATGACTTAATAATAAACCCCGACTCGGGCCTTCTTGAAGGGATAATAATTGAGTATCTAAAAGGTCGAGATTATTTAAGCTATCATAAAGAGACTCCTTTTAATTCTTATTCATATCTAATTATATTATATCAAATAAGTCAGGCTTTGTTTGACCTGCATAGCTCAAACATAGTACATCGTGATCTTAAACTAGAAAATATAAAGTCTACTGAAACAGGCGTGTTGAAAATTTTTGATTTTGGACTTTCTTCTACGGATGAGGATTACTTAACTAAATTAAATAGAGGGACGGTTATTTACGCAGCCCCTGAATTATATAAAGATAACGCAAAAATAACCCCTGAAATGGACATTTATGCCTTTGGTATATGCGCTTGGAACTTAGTTTCTTCATTTAAAGGATTTTGCACTGCTTTACTCGAAAGGCCTCCAATGTCTTATAGTGCGTATACATCTATAGGGAATATCTTAGGTGGAAAAGTTAATAATGAAATAGTTAGCCTAATAGATTCTTGTTTAAGCTATGACCCTAGTTTGAGACCGAACGCAGAGAGGTTAGTTTCGATCATTTACAAGCATCTTTTATATAATAAACATAAAGGATTGTTTGTTGAAAAATCTAGCAGTATTTATGAGCTATCTTACTCAAAAACTGGCGTTAGAATCAAACTTAGTCATGGTGAGATTGTGGTGAATTATACCGGGTTTGATTTCATAATTAGCGGGGTTCTGGGAGATGTATATATTAATAACTCACCAGCTCAAGTAGGGAACTCTCTTCCTAATGCTTGTTTAATAACTTTTGGAAAGCCAGATCTTGGCTCCAGCCGTCGATTTGTTACTTTCTTATCTTCTCATCCGGAACTTGTTATATGATTACTACAAAATTTAACAAAGGTGATATTTTAATCGATAGATATACCATAGTTGAATACCTCGCTGCGGGAGGGATGCAAGAGGTTTATTATTCACATGATACTGTTTTAGATAGATTTGTTGTTTTGAAAACTCCCAAGCACGGTGTTAAAGATAGGCGGTTTAAGCGTGGAGCAGAAATGGGAGCTAAAATACATCACTCTAACGTTGCTTCTACCTTAGACTATTATGAAGATGACGAACTAACGTTCATGATTGAAGAGTACATTGAGGGTATGGATTTAGGAAAGAGGCTAGAAGAAGATTTTTATTATCTGGATCCTCACCTTGCATCACATGTAATAAAGAATCTCACGAAATCATTGGTTGAAGCTCATGGGAATGGTATCTGCCACCGAGACTTAAAACCTAGCAACATCATGGTTTCCAATGATTTAAATATGTCTAACATAAAACTTACTGATTTTGGCATATCAAAACTTGCAGAAAATGAAATAGCTAGGGAAATTGAGTTATTCGAGAAAGATAATAATACTCTGACAACGTCTCAAACTCTTTTTGGAGCCGTACCATACATGGCACCCGAATGCTGGGATGATTGGAAAAATGCTGGTCAACCTATGGATATATGGGCTCTAGGTTGTATTGCTTATCATCTCCTAAATGGCGAGCCTCCGTTCGGTACAGGTAGAAGAGCAATTCGAGACGTTGCTAGGTATCAAGATGGGATATTCAAGTTAAAAAAACCTACTACTTTCGGAAGACACAAATCTGTAGAAGCTCTTGAAGATGAGTTATGGCATCTAATTCAAGAATGTTTAAATCCTGATGCAAGCATTCGTCCAACTGCAGATGAGGTTTTAGCTCGCTTCGACAAAATTTGTTATTCAAATGATGAAAGATTTAGGGGTGTCATAGCATCATATGGTATTCCATTCGATTCAACAGGATTTATAAGAGATCTCGATACTGCCGTGGAGTGGTTTTATCATTCCTCTGAAGTATATGGCAAGTCATCTTTTGAGGCCGGTGAAGAGGTTTGTTTTAATACTTTTCCCGGGTATCCACGAGGGCGATGTGCAACCATACTCATCTTAAAAAATTGACTAATATTTTGGCCTGATGTACGTGACACATCAGGCCTCATTTTAGAATACATAACTTTTAAAGTTGATTATGTCTAAGTTCAACTTTGCATTTAATTCTTTAAATCTTTCCTGAAGTGGAATAAGTTCATTT
The DNA here is from genome assembly GCF_025153065.1 of Pantoea sp. XY16. Classification (NCBI taxonomy): domain Bacteria; kingdom Pseudomonadati; phylum Pseudomonadota; class Gammaproteobacteria; order Enterobacterales; family Erwiniaceae; genus Pantoea; species Pantoea sp. XY16. The sequence continues at coordinate 493,545 of NZ_JANZNP010000004.1, forward strand.
CTAACAAAAACTTTTGATGCCTTTTCTACATCCCCAAACCCGCCAGTATTGTCCGGGATAATTCCCATCATCTGCGGCGGTACGCGGTGGGCGCTTAACAGGTCGTCGCGGCTGGCCTTCTTGATGTTAAAGAAATCGTCTTTCGTCGCCACTTCGCTGAGCGGCAGAATCTTGATCCCGTCTGACTTGCCATTAGGTGCGTACATAAATAGGTTGCGGAAGTTACCCAGCCCTTTCGTGTCACGCATCGCCTGGCGCATCCGGTCAACGTCGCTGCTGCTCTGCGCCGCATCGGTCATGTAAAGGATATAACCGGCGTGCGCACCATTCTGGTAATACTTGCGGCGGAACAGCGTCGCCGCCTCATTCAGCCAGGCGGAGTTAAGCGCGCTAAGGTATTCCGGCAGGCCGTACAGCTCCTGATTAATATCCGGCTCCAGCAGGTGAAACACGCTGCCGGCCGAAAATTCGTGCGGCTCTTTCCAGTCATTCACAAACCAGTAAACGCCATCCTTAACGCCTCTGCGAGTGAATTTGGCCGGGGTGGTTTCAAGGCGCAGCGGCTTACCCAGACCATTGCGGCGCAGCTCGGCAAAGGCGTTACCGAAGACCAGATAATCCAGCGCAAACTTGCTGAACTCCTGCTGACTCATCATCGGGTGCGGAATGAACGTTGAGGCCAGAATGTTGCGCTTTACGTAAATCGGCGAGCTGTGATGTACAGCCGAGCGCAGGCTCTTAGCCAGCCCGCTAAAGCTGACCGGCGGCTCAAACCAGCGCCCGTTGCCGATACACTCGGCGTAATCCAGAATGTCGCGCTTATCCATAACCGGTGTCGGGTCGCCAAAGGTAAATGCCTCGGCGTGCTGCTGCGTTGCGGTAGCCTGTACCGGCTGCGCGGTGGCGGTGTGAGCCTTGCGGCCTCTGCGTTTGCTCATCAGTAAAATTCCAGAATTGAGGGATTAGCGCCGCCGCTGGCTGCGGTAAGCGGTTCGTTTAACAGTGCGTGCATGATTGCCCAGGCGACGTCAGCATGGCTGGCTTCTTCGCTGCGGCTCGCCTCGTAGGTCGAGCGGTTGCCGCTGGCCGTCATGGTTTTACGGATTGCCATAAACGACTGCGTGATGTCCGTTGCCCCTGCGTCATACTCAAGCCGTCCGCTGCTGATGGTGTCTTTCGCCTTCAGCACCATTGCGGTTTTCACTTCCGGTGAGTATTTGATTTCGCGCGCGGCCGGGTAAAACTGGCGTACCAGCTGGAAAACACCCTGGCCGATGCCGGTCGCATCAACGCCGATATATTCCACGGTGTATTTTTTCGTTAAGTCCTCGATAGATTTCGCCTGCGCGGCAAAGTCCATGCCCCGCCACTGGTGACGCTCCAGCACGCGGAACTTACCGCCCGCAACGAGCGGCGGTGCGATTACCGCACAGCCTGCGCTGTCGCCGGTGTGCGACGGGTCATACCCAATCCAGACCGGCCGGTATGCAAACGGGCGCGGCAGGTATGGGTTAAAATCTTCCCACTCTTCCAGGCTGTCGATCATGCAGCTCTGCAGCTCGGCGAACGGGAACACGCTCGCCTCGTCGTCGACAAACTCACACATCAGCAGGTTCTGATACTCCGCCGGGCTGTATTCAAGCTGCAGCTGGTCAATGTCGAACAGGTTGCAGCCGCCGGTCAGCGCATCCTCAACCGTCACAATCTGCCGCCACTGGCCGTCACCGCACAGCGCACCTTTCGCCAGGTGTGAATGCGACAGGTCTATCTCGATACGATCATCTTTGCTGCGCCGCCCCTTGTTAAACAGCTCGCCTGACCAGAACGGATAAGCGCTGTGCGACAGGGCCGACGGCGTGGAAAAGTAGGTTGTGCGCCACTTCTTGTGCAGCGACATGCCGCTGGCAACTTTGCGCAGCTCCTGGAATTTCGGGATCCAGAAATATTCATCCAGATAGAGGTTGCCGGTATAGCTCTGCGCGGTGCGCACGTTGGTGCCGAGGAATATCAGGCGCGCGCCGTTCGGCAGCACAATCGGATCGCCTTTCAGGTCAACGTCAGCCTGGCGGGCGAAGTCAATAATGTAGTTTTTGAAGACGTGCGCCTGCGCCTTGCTGGCCGAAAGAAAAATCTGGTTGCGGCCGGTTGTCAGCGCATCGATCAGCGCCTCGCGGGCAAAGTAGAACGTGGCGCCAATCTGGCGGGACTTCAGGATATTGCGGATGCGGTGAGTCAGCCCGGCGCGGTGCCAGTTGAGCTGATACTCAAAGCAGTTATCCATAAACACGCCGGTCAGCTTGTCGATCTGCTCGTCGCTGAACTCGTTTTTAACGACCGGCTGGCGCTCGCCTTTGTTCCGGTTACGCACGTTCGGGTTTAAGTCGGCCTCGTTGCCGCTGCTGCGGTAGCGCTCAACGCGGGCAAGGCGCTCAATCTGACGGCCGAGCGCGTCTATCTCTTTGTAATCACCATTCCCCTTTACCTCTTTCATGATGAGCTGAATCAGCCGGGCTTCCATACTGGATTCCACGCGACTGATGGGCGCGACGTTGTCCCACGCGTCGCGCAGTTTCCAGCTCTGCACGGTTGGCGTTTTCTGTCCGAGTGTCTCCGCAATCTGGCGCACGGAATAACCCTGCCAGTAAAGCAGCGCGGCCTGACGGCGCGGATCGCTGATGATGGTTGTCGGTGTCGTTTTCATACCGGCAAGGCTACCGGTGCCGAAAATGGCGCGCCTGCTGTCCCTGTTTGCTGATGCATCAGCGGGCTGGCATTCGTTGAGGGATTGTGTGGCGACGGGGAAACTGGCCCCGAAACGACCCATCACCTGACCGGAGCCTGATTAATGGCAGCAATCAAAGCAAAGCGTTTTCGTATCGCAGTTGAAGGCGCAACCACTGATGGCCGCGCAATTCCGCGTGAGCACATTGCGCAAATGGCGAAAAACTATGACCCGACGATGTACGGGGCACGAATTGACCTTGAGCACATCAAAGGCATCACGCCTGACAGCCCGTTTCGCCGTTTTGGTGACGTGGTGGCGCTGTCAGCTGAAGAAATTGCTGACGGGCCGCTAAAAGGCAAGCTGGCGCTATATGGGGATATCGATCCAACAGATGAGCTGGTTGCTATGACCAAAGCACGCCAGAAAATCTATACCTCAATTCAGTACAACCCCAAGTTCGCGGATACCGGTGAGGCATATCTAATCGGCCTGGCTGTTACCGACAATCCGGCCAGCCTCGGCACGGAAATCCTGAGCTTCAGCGCCTCGGCGAACACTAACCCGCTGGAATCCCGCAAGCAGCATAAAGACAACCTTTTCAGCGCCGCTGAAGAAACTGTCATTGAGTTTGAAGAAGTGGCCGAGCCGTCGCCGTCCCTTCTGACGCGTATCACCGCCATGTTTACCGGCCAGAAAAAGGCCAGTGGCGAGCAGTTCGCCGACGTCAGTGCGGCGGTAACGGCCGTCGCTGAGCAGGTGCAGCTGAACGCGGAGAGCCAGACGCAGGAGCTGTCGGCACTGGAGCAATCCGTCAGCGCACGCCTTGAGGCTATCGAGCAGCAGGCCGGGGAAGACCGCGCCGCTTTCGCTGCGCTGCAGGACCAGCTTTCGCAGACCGACGGCAGCTTTACACGCCGCCCGGCGGCAACCGGCAGCGATCCGAAGTACGGCGCGCAGACCGACTGCTAATCAGGCGTTGCCTGAACGTTAAACCTAACACAGAGATAAAAACAGGAACGCCAATGCGCAAGAATACCCGCTTTAAGTTTAACCAGTTCATGACCCGCCTCGCCGAGCTGAACGGCGTCGAAACCGACGACATGAACAAGAAATTTACCGTTGAGCCGACGGTCACGCAGACCCTGATGAACCGCGTGCAGGAGTCTTCTGACTTCCTGACCCGCATCAACATCGTCCCGGTGTCCGAAATGAAGGGAGAGAAAATCGGGATCGGCGTGTCCGGCTCGATTGCCAGCGTGACCGATACGGCAGGCGGGGACGAGCGCGAAACCGCTGACTTTGCCGCGCTGGATAAGCAGGGTTATGAGTGTGTGCAGGTCAATTATGACTTTCATATCCGCTATAACACGCTCGACCTGTGGGCGCGCTATGAAGATTTTCAGGCCCGCCTGCGTGATGCCATCGTAAAGCGCCAGGCGCTTGACCGCATCATGATCGGCTTCAACGGCGTGACCCGCGCCAAAACCTCGAACCGCGCCAAGAATCCGATGCTGCAGGACGTGGCCGTAGGCTGGCTGCAGAAGTACCGAAACGATGCACCGGCGCGCGTGATGAGCAAAATCACCGAGGAAGACGGCACCGTCGTTTCTGAAAAAATCCGCGTCGGCAAAAACGGCGATTATACCAACCTCGACGCGCTGGTGATGGATGCCACCAACACCCTGATCGAGCCGTGGTATCAGGAAGACCCGGAGCTGGTTGTTATCGTGGGCCGTCAGCTGCTGGCTGACAAGTACTTCCCGATCGTCAACCAGTCGCAGGCCAATACCGAGCAGCTGGCCGCTGACGTCATTATCAGTCAGAAACGCATCGGCGGTCTGCCAGCGGTGCGCGTGCCGTACTTCCCGGCCGACGCCATGTTTATTACCCGCACCGATAACCTGTCGATTTACTGGCAGGAAGGTACGCACCGCCGCCTGATTGACGAAGTGCCGAAGCGCGACCGCATCGAAAACTACGAGTCCATTAACGAGGACTACGTGATCGAGGATTACGCGGCCGGTTGCCTGGTTGAAAACATCGAAGTCGGCGTGTTCGCTGAACCTGCAGCCACAACGCAGGAAGCAGCGGCAGAAAACGGCGGCGCTGCTGGCACCGGAAAAGCGGAGGCGTAACGCATGTTAAGCCCTGCCCGACGTCACCGCATGCGCCAGCAGGCTATCGAAGCCTCGCAGAACGCCGACAATCCGCTGCGCCACGCCAGCGGCTATGAGCAGATGCTCATCAAGCTGAACGACGATAAGCGCCGCCTGAAGAAAGTGCACTCTAACGAGCGCAAGGCGGAAATGAAGCGTCAGCTGCTGCCTGAGTACCTGCCGTGGGTGTCCGGCGTGCTGGAGAAAGGCAAAGGCGCACAGGATGCCGTACTGATGACCGTCATGATCTGGCGGCTCGATGCGGGCGACGTGCCCGGCGCGCTGGAGATTGCCCGGTACGCGCTGACGCATGGTCTTGTGTCGCCTGACGGCTTCAAGCGCGCCAGCCTGCCCTATCTGCTGGCCGAGGAAGTCGCCAGCGCGGCAACGCGCGCCTGGACGGCAAAAGAGCCGGTCGATATTGACCCGCTGCTGACAACCATTGCGATGACGGAATCTGAAGACATGCCCGATCAGGTGCGCGCCAAGCTGCACAAGATAACCGGGTATGTGCTTCGCGATGCGGGCAGGGCTTCGGAGGCGATGACCCACTTTGTAAGGGCGCATCAGCTGCATGACGGCTGCGGCGTCAAAAAAGACATTGAGCGGCTGGGAACGGCGATGAAAAAACAGGCCATCGCCCGCCGCTGACCTAACGCGACCCCGCGCACGGGCGGCAGGACGGCAACGCACTTTCAGTGTCTGCGCCGTCCTCCACCGCCCACCTATTTCAAAGGCCGATTATGAATAACACGGTTGTTATCCCCGCCCCGCGACCGGCAGACGCTGCCGAGCCGCCGGTAAAGAATACGTTTTTCTGGCCTGACGTTGACCTGCAGCAGCTGCGCGATTCGCTGCGCTATGAGGGAACGATCACGGCGCAGCGCCTGCGCCTTGCCGTGAAAACGGCGATTTCAGAAGTTAACGCCGAGCTGTACGACTGGCGCGCCGCACAGATTGCGGCGGGCTTTAAGGCGCTGGCCGACGTGCCTGCGGAGGCGCTGGACGGCGATAGCGAAAAGGTTACGGCCTACCTTGCCGCCGTCAGTGCGCTGACCCCCGCCACCATCGCTGAGCGCTATCGCGGCTATGACGCCAGCGGCACGAAAAAGGCGGCAGAGATTGAGGCGAGCGCCGACGAGTACTGGCGCGATGCGCGATTCAGTATCAGCCGCATCGCCGGTAAGCCTGGCTGCATTGTGGATCTGCTCTGATGAACGTTTACGCACAGCAGGGTGATACCGTTGACGAAATCTGTCAGCGCTATTACGGGCGAACCGGTCAGGCCGTCGAGCTAGTTTACGCGGCTAATCCGGGCCTCGCCGAAAGCGGGCCGGTACTGCCGCACGGCTGCGAGGTGACTCTGCCTGATCTGCCTGAATCTTCAGCAGGTGAAACCGTCAACCTGTGGGACTAAAAATGGAAAAAATCAGCTCTGTGATCAACTACCTGATTGGCCTCATCCTGATGTGGTTCGGTCGTCATACGCCACAGGATATCGCCTTTATGGTCGGTTCCGGCGTGGCTGTTATCACGCTTATCACTAACGTGGCGACGTTCTTTATCAACTGGCATTACCGCCGTAAAACCTACGAGCTGCAGCGCCTGCGGGGGGTGAGCCTTGAGCCAGACCGTTAAACGCTGCGCCGTGGTGGCCGTGCTGGCAATTGCGGCGCTGCTGCCACAGTTCAAAACACTGAAAACGTCCGAGGCCGGGCTTGCGCTCATCGCCAACGCCGAGGGGTGCCGCACCTCGCCCTATCAGTGCAGCGCCGGAGTCTGGACGAACGGTATCGGTCACACAGAGGGTGTGACGCCGCAAAGCCAGGTCAGCGAGCGGCAGGCGGCGGTTAATCTGGTGTATGACGTGATGCGCGTCGAGCGCGGGATCGATGCCTGTATGCGCAGCGATATGCCACAGCCGGTCTATGACACGGCCGTTTCATTCGCCTTTAACGTCGGTGTGAGCGCCGCCTGCAGCTCGACCTTTGCCCGTTATATCAGGCTGCAGCACTGGCCTGATGCCTGCAATGAGCTGCGGCGCTGGGTGTTTGTTAAGGGCGTGAGAAATCGCGGGCTGGAGAACCGCCGCGCGAATGAGGCAGCCTACTGCCTACGGGGCGTGTCATGACGCGCCTGATTGCCGCTTTGCTGGCCGTCACTCTGCTGGTGCTGGGCGTGAACGGCTGGCAGTGGAAAGTCGCTAAGGACGACCTGACCAGCGCACAGCGCATTATCGGTACGCTGTCGGCCGGTATCGAGAGCCGGGATAAAGCAATAGCCAGGCTGGATGCCGACGCGAGAGCCAGCCAGAAGCGCGAGGCCGAGCTGCGGCTGATGCAGGGGCGCGCCAGCACAGCCGCGCTTAACCGTGAAATGACCATACAGAGAGAAACCGATGCAAATCCGATACTGCGTGACTGGTCTGCTGCTGCTTTGCCTGACGATGTTATCCGGCTGCACGCCCGTCCGGCCTTCGCCAGCGCCAGAGATTATCTGGATTGGGTGTCCGCGCGTGACAAGCTGCCCGGTGCCGGGAAACAGCCTTAAAACGGCGGGCGATCTGGCGGCGGATAATCGCCAGTTAGAGGCTGCGCTCGCTGCCTGCGGGCTGCAGGTCGAAATCATCAAAGACTGCCAGGAACAACACGATGCTGAAACCTCAACAACTGCGCCAGGCGCTGACCGACAGCGTGCCGGAGCTGCAGCGAAACCCTGACGCGCTGAACGTGTTTATCGACAGCGGGCGCATCGTCTCGACGCTTGCCAGCTCGCTGTCGTTTGAATACCAGTACCGGCTTAACATGGTCTTTACTGATTACGCCGGTAACATCGACCTGCTGATCGTGCCGCTGCTGGCATGGCTGCGCACGAATGAACCCGACATTATGGCAACCGAGGAAAAGCGCCGGACGGGCTTTACCTTTGAGGCAGATGTTATCAGCGACACGGCCAGCGATATCAGTATTGAGCTGCAGCTGAGCGAGCGCGTGATCGTGAAGCAGGCCGAAGACGGGCTGCACGTGACCCACGTCGGCGAGAACCCGCTGCCGGAGAATGACACGCGGCCGGCGCAGCTTTATGTTCACGGCGAGCTGGTCAGCGAGCTTCAGGCATGAGCGAGCTGCAGCTGGTAAATGATCGTCTGGAGGCACTTATCAGCAGCCTGTCAGCCCCGGCGCGTAAAGAAATGGCGCGCAGCATTGGCCGCAAGCTGCGCGCGAGTCAGCAGCAGAACATTAAGCGCCAGCAGGCACCTGACGGCACGCCCTTTAAAGCCCGTAAAACGCAGCCGGTGCGCAGCAAAAAGGGCCGCATAAAGCGCGAGATGTTTGCAAAGCTGCGCACGGCTAAATACATGAAGATGCAGGCCAGCCCGAATGAGGCCGTGATCGAGTTTGCGGGTAACGTGCAGCGCATGGCCCGCGTGCATCATTACGGGCTGCGTGACCGGCCATCGCGCAAAGGTAAAGAAGTGCAGTATGAGACGCGACCATTACTAGGATTGAATTCAGAGGATGAAAAAAACATCAATTAAATCATTTACTTATTTTTTTGTGGAGGCGTTAAATGATTTATTGTTCGCAAATAGCGAAAAAAGTTGACGAATAGCGAACTTTTATCTTATTCTATTTTGGCTGTTACTTAAGAGAGAACGTCGCCAAGTAGGACATGAGTGTTTAACACTCGCGGAGAATTTAATTCTCTACAATATTCCCGCGCACTCTCGCTGCTACCATCCAATGTGCTGCAAATGTACCAATGATGATAGTTCCAGTAGACGAAAGCCGGGGGTGTGCATCGAGTGACGACACTCGATGCACTTGAAATAGGTTCACTGCCAAAAACTCTCTTCTTTGATAGGGCGAACAGGTCACACTTTCGTGGCCTGGTATCAAGGAGAAAGCAAGATGAACAATAATGGTAACAGTTTTTGGCAGGCACTTAAGACGAGCGAACGCTTTAAAAAAACTCGTGTCTTACTCGGAGCAGCTGTTTGGTGCATCAAGTGGGCATGGCGAATTTATCGCCTTCTGGAGTTTATTGACAAGCATAGCGACTCTTAAGTGTGCCTAAGTTCAAAAGAGGTTTATATGATTAATCGTGCCCTTAAGACACTAAGACTTTATCATAATGTTAAGCAATCTGATTTAGCAGAAAGCTTATTAATTTCTAAGTCTTATCTTTCTGAAATCGAATCTGGCAAAAAAACTGTTAGTTTCGATATGTTAGAAAAATATTCCAAAGAATTTGATATTCCTATTTCTGCAATGGTCTTCTTTTCGGAAGAGCTTGATAGTGGAAAGAAAAATGGTCTGGCTGAAAAGTTTAGGCTAGGCTGCGCCGATAAGATTCTTAAAGTTCTCGAATGGAGTGTCGAAAAGAATGAAAGGGAAAAAGCTAAAACTACAGAGGAAAGATAAGTGTTATAATTTGAAGGATAGCGCTTTGTATAAAATCACCTCTAAAAAAAAGCTTTCTGAAATTCTTTTCATCAAACCATCCGATCTCCTTTTTTACCAATCAGATAGTAATTACGATACATTCTATACAGACAAGGAAGGTGGAAAGAAAAGACTCATCGAGTGCCCCAAAAAAAAGCTAGACATAGTTCATACACGCATTGCATCGCTACTATGCCGTATCGCGACCCCGGACTACTTACATTCAGGAACGAAATCGCGTACAAATATAACTAATGCAAAAAAACACATGGGGTTTCATCCTGTTTTTACTACAGATGTGACTTCGTTTTTCCCCTCTACTACTCATCGTATGATCTTCAATTTTTTTTATAAAAATTTGAAGTGTGCAAGCGATGTTTCCCACATCCTCGCAAACATCTGCACCTATAAAAGACATATCCCTACAGGCAGCAGGATTAGTATGCCTATTGCCTTCTGGGCTAACTTCGAAATGTTTGAAAGTTTACACGCCTTTGCAGATTCACGATCAATTCGAATGACTATTTACGTTGATGATCTTACGTTTTCTGGAGCGGCTGTTGATGTAAGATTTGCTCATAATGTGAAGAGAATAATTTCACAATACAAACACATCGCTCACCCTGAAAAATCAAGGCTATACCGAGCTGCTGATCCAAAGCTTATAACAGGAGTTATAGTTCAAGGCGATGGAATTAAGGTGAGAAATAAACTTCTTAAAAATATTCATCAGGACTTCAGAGAGTGGCGTGTCTTAAAAAGTCTCAACACGCTTGAGCCAAACTCTGTTGAACCAAAATTGATTGGCAGAATAAATGCTGCATCAAATATTGATATCAGGTTTAAAGATAAATTAAGAAGCTTTAAACTCATCAGTTAAATTTCGTTTGCTGATTCATCACAGAACATTCCCCCTTTGAGATTGCCCAAATATCCAGGCACTCTCACCGCCATGAACGAACAAATCGCAGAAATCCAGCGCCTGCTGCGCAACCTGATCCGCATCGGAACCGTGTCGGCCGTTAACCTTGACGGCGGGCTTTGCCGTGTCGATACGGGAAAAAATACGACCGCCTGGCTGCACTGGCTGACCGCCCGCGCGGGTAAAACCCGCTCCTGGAATGCACCGTCAGTGGGTGAGCAGGTTCTTATTCTGTGCCTGGGCGGCGAACTCGATACCGGCTTTGTACTGCCGGGCATTTTCTCGGATGCCAACCCAGCGCCGTCTGCCTCGGCCGATGCGCTGCACTGGTCATTTCCTGACGGCGCGGTGATCGAGTACGAGCCGGAAACCGGCGCGCTGAACGCAACCGGCATACAGACAGCAACCATCAAAGCGGCGGTAAAAATCCTGTTCGACTCGCCAGAAGTGGAATGCACAGCGCTGCTCAAAACTGCGCAACTGGAAGTCACAAAGGGCGCAACGATGAAAGGCAACGTTACGCATAGCGGTGGCAAGTTGAGTTCTAACGGTGTCGTCGTGGATGACCACGATCATGGCGGCGTGCAGCGCGGCGGTAGCAGAACGGATGGCCCACAATGACGACCGCAAAATACATCGGCATGAACCGGGAAACCGGCGGCACGCTGACCGACCTCGATCATATCCGGCAATCGGTGCGTGACATTCTGCTGACTCCTGTCGGCACCAGGGTGATGCGCCGCCAGTATGGTTCGCTTTTATCCGCCCTGATTGACCAGCCGCAAAACGAGGCGCTGCGCCTGCAGATTATGTCGGCCTGCTATATGGCGATCCTGAAATGGGAGCCGCGCGTAAAGCTGACCGCCATCAGCTTTGAGTGGGATATCAACGGCGCAATGGTGGTTGAGCTGTTCGGCAACCGCACCGACGGCGCGCAGCCTTTTTCCTTAACCGTTCCTGTGAGCTGAGACTATGGCAACTATTGACTTAAGCCAGCTGCCCGCGCCCGATGTGGTGGAGTCGTTGGACTATGAAACCCTGCTGGCCGAGCGAAAGGCTACGCTGATTTCCCTTTACTCTGCTGACCAGCAGGACGCCGTCGCCCGCACGCTGACGCTGGAGTCGGAACCCATCGTTAAGCTGCTGCAGGAAAATGCCTACCGTGAGCTGATCCTGCGCCAGCGCATCAACGAGGCGGCAAAAGCCGTCATGGTGGCTTATTCCATGGATGCCGATCTTGACCAGCTCGGCGCGAATAATGGCGTAACCCGCCTGATCATTACCCCGGCCGACGATACAACCATTCCGCCAACCCCCGCAGTGATGGAAAGTAACGATGATTTCCGGCTGCGCATCGCCTCCGCCTTTGAAGGGCTGAGCGTGGCCGGGCCAACCGGCGCTTATGAGTACCATGCCAGAAGTGCTGACGGCCGGGTAGCCGATGCATCAGCCATCAGCACGTCGCCTTCAGTGGTCACGGTGACAGTGCTCGCGCGTGAGGGCAACGGCGTGGCCGGTGATGATCTGCTGGCCGTGGTGAATACAGCGCTCAATGATGAGGACGTGCGCCCGGTTGCCGACCGGGTGAGCGTGCAGTCAGCAAAGATTGTGGAATACGAAATCGTGGCCGAGCTGTACCTCTATCCGGGGCCGGAAGCGGAGCCAATCCGCGCCGCCTCAGAGGCAAAGCTCGCCGCCTTTGTAAGCGCACAGAAGCGCCTCGGCCGCGACATTCGCCTGTCTGCGCTGTATGCCGCTATGCACGTTGAGGGCGTGCAGCGCGTCAATCTGATTAAGCCTGCTGCAGATGTGGTACTTGATAAAACACAGGCCGCTTACTGCACAGGCTACACGCTGACCGTCGGAGGCTCGGATGAATGAGCGCCTGCTACCGACCGGCTCGACCCCCCTTGAGATTGCTGCTGCCGAGGCGCTGGCGAGTCCAGGCGCGATGAGCGTACCGCTGCGCCAGTTATGGAATCCGTACACATGCCCGGTGGAGCTTTTGCCCTATCTGGCGTGGGCGTGGTCAGTTGACCGCTGGGATTCAGCCTGGCCTGAATCGACAAAGCGCGCCGTGGTTGCCGCCTCGCAGTACGTGCACCGGCACAAGGGCACTATCGGGGCAATCCGGCGCGTCGTTGAGCCGCTGGGCTATCTCATCAAAATAATCGAGTGGTGGAAAACTGGTGAAGCGCCAGGCACGTTCCGGCTGGACGTGGGCGTACTGGATACCGGCATTACCGAGGAAATGTATAACGAACTGGAGCGCCTGATAGCTGATGCCAAGCCCTGCAGCCGTCACCTTATCGGCCTGTCCATTAATCTCGATGCTAACGGCACTCTGCCGGTCGCCGTTGCCAGCTACAGCGGCGATGAGCTGACTGTTTATCCTTATACCCCTGAACTTATCAGCGTCGGCGGGCCGGTCTATTCCGGCGCGGCGGTGCATCTTATTGACCTGACGGAAGTGAGCGCATGACGACAAAATATTTTGCCCTGCTGACCAATCAGGGCGCGGCAAAGCTGGCGAACGCCGCCGCACTCGGCTCGAAAGTGAATATCACATCATTGGGCGTCGGGGATGGTGGCGGCACACTGCCGACGCCTGACGCGGCACAGACTAAGCTCATCGGCGAGAAGCGCCGCGCGCAGCTTAATTCGCTGACCATTGACTCAGCAAACAGCAGCCAGATTATCGCGGAGCAGATTATCCCGGAAAGCGAGGGCGGATTCTGGATCCGTGAAATCGGCCTGTACGATGCCGACGGCGTGCTAATTGCGGTGGCGAACTGCCCGGAAACCTACAAGCCACAGCTGGCCGAGGGCAGCGGGCGCACGCAGACCGTGCGTATGATTTTAATCGTGAACAGCACAGCCGCCGTCACGCTGAAAATTGATCCATCAGTAGTGCTGGCGACGCGTAAATATGTTGATGATGCTGTGATCGAGGTGAAAGCCTACGCTGACAGCGTAATGAAAACTCACACCGATGCTAAAAATCCACACAGCCAGTACCTGCAGATCGCAAGCGCCCTGGCAGAAATCAAAGACGCCGGGCTGGTTGCTGACGTTCTCAAAAACCTCGGTTTAGGCGACGCGGCAAAAAAGACCGTAGGTAATGGCACCGGCCAGCTGCCTGACATGAGTTTCTTCTCAATAGTTAAGAGCGGTAACGGGTACTGCAAATTCCCGAACGGCCTAATCCTGCAATGGGGGAGTGGCACCTTTGCACAGCAGTCAACCACGACTGTTACGCTTCCTGTGTCGTTTCCAAGTGCCGGATTTTCACTTGTTGCTAATAAGGGATCTTCAATTCCGTCAAAAGGCGAATACGCAGTAGGTGTGCAATATCGCGATAAATCATCTTTCTCTCTTACAAACAGCGGCCCGGATACTACTCAGCAGGGCATCTGGTGGATAGCGTTAGGAATTTAAATGAAAAAATATTCGCCTTCGAATAATGCCTTTTATGATACCGCCATTAATCGGGATATCCCGGAAGATGCGATCAATATTACCGAACAGGCTTGGGCTGATTTACTGTCCGGGCAGGCAGAAGGAAAGCTGATTGCCTGTGGTGCTGATATGCGGCCCTGCCTGACTGAACAGCCATTACCGACAGCAGATGAACTTATCAGCCAGGCAGAAGACAAGCGCAGCAGGTTGAGGGCTGAAGCTGACGCGGCTATCCAGCCCCTGCAAGATGCGAACGATTTAGGGATAGCGACAGATGATGAGGCAAGCCAGCTTATCGCCTGGAAAAAATACCGTATCATGCTGATGCGGGTGAACCCGGAAGATGCTAAAAAAATAATATGGCCTGAACAGCCTGTCCAATAAGAAGGCTGCGTTACTGTCTGGCTCAGTATTTGTTCTGCATTGTGGAGCTGAGCCAAACTTAAAACCCACCGCCAGCCATGAGCAACATACATAAATCCACATTATTCTCTCAACCTGATAGACATAACGAGCGTGATTATTTTTTGAACGGCAAGTATACTTGGATATTTTATAACATTTTAAAGTAGAATTGGCATTGATTTATTAAGCTATATGTATGCTCAAACAACAAGAGGAAGCCATGAATTTAAAAGAGATGTCGAATTTCATTCGTAAAAACCTTGCCGCCTGTATTGTTTCTTTACTTATTTTTGGCGCTTTTGGTGCTTTTTTAGTACAGCAATATATAGTTCTATATGATAAGAAAAATGAATTAGACCAGCAGGTTAAAGCTTTTTACGATGAAGGTCTCATTAAACAGGAGGAGTTTTTAAAAAGGGAGAAAGAAGTATATAAGCAAGAGATCTCAATTAAAAGCGAAAAAGAAACATACGCCAAGAAACTCTTGGAATTAGATAGTTTAAAGATTAAATATGAGAAATTAAATGCTGAGCTTAATGAGAGTGCGAGAGCTTCATCAGTGGAAATGCGTAGGCAAATAGCAGAAGAGAAACTAAATAGCTTAATGTCTGAAATTTCTGCAACAGGTGCTAATTTAAGGGCAACTCCTGAATGTAATGATAAAGAAGGTTGGAAACAGTATAACATCGCCAGATCCAAGCTTAATGAAGCAATAAGTTTTGCACGTGCACATGGGCTATATGAGGACTATCAAGGCTTTTTTAATGCAAATTCATCTTTGACGATATCAACATGCTGAGTTGCTTTTCAATGAGATTCGCAAAATCTTAATAGATTTATCTTTAATAATAATTGATGTTGTGCAGTAACCAGAGTCCGCCTTTGACATAAAGCGGACTCAAGAAAATATATTTCTCTCAGGAACAGTTTTAGCTTAAATTTTAGCTGACACGCTTATTTTATTTCGCCCTTTAAGGCTATTCGATATCTGGCGCTTTGCTGGTATCGATCCGGCTCAGCGCCACCCATACCGTTTTCATTCTGCAAGGCGGGTGATCTCCGTATCACATGCAATACTAATATCAACCGCATCCTGCAGCGGCGCAATGGTCCGGTTTGCCTTATCCATTTCAGCGGCCAGTCTGCTGCTGGCAATCAGCACTGCATTCTCGTGGTATCAGTAAAAACCCTTTACCGGTACATTCCGGCCGACAGGCAGCGCCAGATTATTAATTCTGTCTGCTGACTGACCAGCAAACCCCCATCAGATGCGTTGCTGTACGTGACCTGACACCCTGAGCACACCCTCAAAACGGAGTGCATCAGATGTCTGATTATCATCATGGTGTGCGCGTCGTCGAAGTCAACGATGGCACGCGCACCATTACAACCGTATCAACCGCAATCGTGGGCATGGTCTGCACCGCGCAGGATGCGGATGCGGCAACCTTTCCGCTCAATACGCCGGTACTTATCACCAATGTGCAGGGCGCGGTCGGTAAGGCTGGCAAAAAAGGCACGCTTGCGGCTGCGCTGCAGGCCATTGCTGACCAGTCCAAACCTGTGACCGTCGTCGTGCGCGTGGCTGAAGGTGCCGACGAAGCCGAAACCACGTCCAATATCATCGGCGGCACGGATGAAAACGGCCAGTATACCGGCATGAAAGCGCTGCTCGCCGCGCAGACACAGCTCGATGTTAAGCCGCGTATTCTCGGCGTGCCGGGGCTGGACTCGCTTGCGGTGGCAACCGCGCTTGCCAGCATCGCGCAGCAGCTGCGCGCCTTTGCCTATGTTTCTGCGTGGGAATGCAAAACCATTTCCGAAGCCCGCCTGTATCGCCAGAACTTCAGCCAGCGTGAATTGATGATTATCTGGCCTGATTTCCTTGCGTGGAACACCGCGAACAGTAAATCCGACACGGCCTATGCCACTGCCCGTGCGCTGGGCCTGCGCGCCAAAATCGACAACGACACCGGCTGGCATAAAACCCTGTCTAACGTCGGCGTCAACGGTGTGACCGGGATTTCCGCATCAGTGTTCTGGGATTTGCAGCAGACCGGCACCGACGCCGACCTGCTCAATGAGGCAGACGTCACCACGCTGATTCGTAAAGACGGTTTCCGCTTCTGGGGCAACCGTACCTGCAGTGATGATCCGCTGTTTCAGTTTGAGAACTACACCCGCACGGCGCAGGTGCTGGCCGACACGATGGCCGAGGCGCACATGTGGGCGGTTGATAAGCCGCTGACGCCGGTTCTGGTGCGCGAGATTATCGCGGGCATCAATGCGAAGTTCCGCGAGCTGGTTAACGCCGGTTATCTGCTGGGTGCATCCGCCTGGTATGACGAAAGTGCCAACGATAAAGACACCCTGAAGGCAGGCAAGCTCTTTATTGACTACGACTACACGCCGGTGCCGCCGCTGGAAGATTTAACCCTTCGCCAGCGCATTACCGACACCTATCTGGCGAACTTCGCCGCATCCGTAAACAGCTGAGGAGCCGGATAAATGGCACTGCCACGCAAACTAAAGGGTATGAACCTTTTTAATAACGCCAACAGCTATCAGGGCGTCGTCACCGCCGTGACCCTGCCGAAGCTGGCGCGCAAGCTCGACCCGTTCCGCGCAGGCGGCATGAGCGGCGCGGCCTTTATCGATAACGGTCTGGAAGATGACGCACTCGATGTTGAATGGAGCATCGGCGGCATTGATGAGCTGGTTCTCACGCAATGGGGCGCGTCTGACATTCCCCTGCGCTTTACCGGCTCTTACCAGCGCGACGATACCGGCGAGGAAATCGCGGTAGAGATTGAGGTGCGCGGTAAGCATCAGTCGTTTGATTTTGGCGAAGCCAAACAGGGTGAAGATACCGAAACCAAAATCACCTCCAAAAACACCTATTACAAGCTGACCTTTAACGGCAAAGAGCTGATCGAAATCGACACCATCAACATGGTGGAGAAGGTCAACGGTGTTGACCGTCTTGAGCAGCGCCGTAAAAACCTCGGCCTGGTATAAACCCTGACGCCAGCGCCCGCCGCTGGCTTTACCTGATTACAGTGAACAGAGAATAATCATGGAAAAGAAAGAGAATGTTGTTGAGTTTGAAACCCCGCTGCTGCGTGGCGAAACCGAAATCAAAAGCGTTGAGCTGATTAAGCCGACTGCCGGTAGTCTGCGCGGCGTGCGCCTGGCTGATCTGTGCCAGTCAGATGTTGATTCCCTGCTGACCGTGCTGCCCCGCATTACCCTGCCAGCACTGACTAAGGCCGAATGTAACGCCCTTGATCCGGTTGACCTGATTGCGCTGGGCGGCAAGGTGATTGGTTTTTTGCAGTCGAAGTCGGACGAATAGACTGGCCGCGCGGCCTGACGGTCAATGACCTGATGGCCGACATTGCCACGATATTTCACTGGCAACCTTCCGAGATGTACGACATGCCGCTGGCCGAGCTGATGGGCTGGCGGCATAAAGCCTTAATCCGCAGCGGAGCGACCCCGGATGAGCAATAACCTTAAAGTGCAGGTGCTGCTGAATGCGGTAGACAAAGCCTCGCGGCCCTTCAAAGCCGTGCAGACCGCTGCCAAAAATCTGTCATCTGACATACGCCAGACGCAGACGACGATTAAGGAACTGGACGCGCAGGCGGGGAAAATTGATGGCTTCCGCAAGGCCAGTGCGCAGCTGGCCGTCACGCAGCAGAGCCTCAAAGACGCAAAGCAGGAGGCGGCAGCGCTGGCCGTGCAGTTTAAAAACACGGAGCGCCCGACGACACAGCAGGCCCGCGCACTGGAAAAGGCCCGTCAGGCAGCGTCTGAGCTGCAGACGAAGTCCAACAGCCTGCGCCTTTCGGTGCAGCAGCAGCGCGAGGCGCTTAACGCAGCGGGGATTTCCACTAAAGCCCTGAGCAGCGAGCAACAGCGCCTGAAATCCGCCTCGGCGCAGGCTACGGTCAGCCTGAGCCGCCAGAAAATGGAGCTGCAGCGGCTGAATGCACAGCAGGAGCGACTGAACCAGACAAGCGAGCGCTACCGCAAAGGGCAGGAGCTGTCGGGTAAGGTGCGCAACATGGGCGCGGCCGGTATCGGTGCCGCAACGGTTGGCGGCATGGCGGCTACGTCGCTGCTGATGCCGGGGTTTGATTTCGCACAGAAGAACTCCGAGCTGCAGGCCGTGCTCGGCGTGGGAAAAGAATCGCAGGAAATGAAAGCCCTGCGTGCGCAGGCCCGTCAGCTGGGTGATACAACCGCCGCCTCTGCCGATGATGCGGCAGGTGCGCAAATCGTTATTGCCAAAGGCGGCGGCGATGCCGCTGCCGTTCAGGCCGTTACGCCGGTTACGCTCAACATGGCGCTGGCAAACAAGCGCAAGATGGAGGAAAACGCCGGGCTGCTGATGGGGATGAAATCAGCCTTCCAGCTCTCAAACGATAAGGTCGCACACATCGGCGACGTGCTGTCGATGACCATGAATAAAACGGCCGCTGACTTTGACGGGCTTAGCGACTCGCTGACCTACGTCGCCCCGGTAGCAAAAAACGCGGGCGTCAGCATCGAACAGGCGGCAGCAATGGTCGGCGCTCTGCACGATGCCAAAATCACAGGTTCAATGGCAGGTACAGGAAGCCGCGCCGTGCTGAGCAGGCTGCAGGCTCCTACCGGTGAATCATTCAAGGCTATCAAAGAGCTGGGTATTAAAACGGCTGACGGCAAAGGAAATACCCGCCCTATATTCACCATCCTGAAAGAAATGCAGGCGAGTTTTGATAGTCACAAGCTGGGAACGGGCCAGCGCGCCGAGTACATGAAAACCATATTCGGCGAGGAGGCCAGCTCATCGGCCGCCGTGCTGATGACCGCAGCCTCAACAGGTAAGCTCGATCAGCTGACCGCCACGTTTAAAGCCTCTGATGGTAAAACGTCCGAGCTGGTCCAGGTCATGCAGGATAATCTCGGCGGCGATCTGAAAGAGCTGCAGTCTGCTTATGAGGCTATTGGCACCGATCTCTTTGATCAGAACGACGGCAGCCTGCGCGCACTTACCCAGGACACGGCAGCACTGCTGCTGACGGTTGATAACTGGATTAAAGCTAACCCTGCGCTGGCAGGCGGTATAGCAAAAGTGGTAATGGGCGGGCTGATGCTGGCCGGGGCGCTGGGCGCAATCGGGCTGGTAGCCTGGCCG
The DNA here is from genome assembly GCF_025153065.1 of Pantoea sp. XY16. NCBI lineage: Bacteria > Pseudomonadati > Pseudomonadota > Gammaproteobacteria > Enterobacterales > Erwiniaceae > Pantoea > Pantoea sp. XY16. The sequence goes on from NZ_JANZNP010000004.1 coordinate 512,842, forward strand.
GTAATTGCGGGCGTGAATACCCTGATTGCCGGTGCGGGGTTTCTCGGCACGGCATTCAGCATCGCGGGCGGAGCCATTACGGCCGCGCTCGGCGCTATCACGCTGCCGGTGGTGGCCGTCGTGGCGGCAATCGTGGCCGGGGCGCTACTGGTGCGCAAATACTGGGAGCCTATCAGCGCCTTTATAGCAGGCATGGCCGAAGGGTTTACCGCAGCGATGGGGCCGATCAGTGATTCCTTTGGTTCGCTGAAGCCGGTTTTTGAGTGGGTAGGCGGCAAGGTCAAAGAGCTGTGGGACTGGTTCGGCAAACTGCTGGAGCCGGTGAAATCCACGCAGACCGAACTTGCCGCCGCCGGAGACATGGGTAAAAAGTTCGGCAACATGCTGGCCGAGGCGCTGAAAATCCCGAGCCACGCGCTCGATCAGCTTATGGGCGGCATCAACTGGGTGCTGGATAAGCTCGGCATTATCGACACGAAATCCGATGGCCTGAAAGACAAAGTCCCGTCCCCGGATCCGGTAGCAACCGGCGGCGCGGGCGCAGATACCGGCGGGCTGCAATACAACATCGCCTATGGTGGCGCGCCTTACCGCCCGGTTTCAGCCCCGTCAGCCGGGGGCGGATTCACCGACCGCAGCCAGAATACTTATCAGTATGAAATCAACATGCACGAGGGCATGACCAAAGACGACGCAATGGCGCTGATGGCGCAGCACCAGGCAAAAGAGCAGCGAAATCGTCAGGCGCAGAACCGCAGCAAAATGGGCTGGGAGGATTAACCGATGATGATGATTTACGGCATGATGCCGCTTATGCGACAGACCCTGCCTTACGGGGATATGCAGCAGAATATCGACTATCGCTGGCCCACTAACAGCCGGTTCGGGCAGCGCCCGTCGGCGCAGTTTATCGGGCCGGGCGATGAAAAAATCACGCTTTCCGGGGAGCTGCGCCCGGAAATCACGGGCGGCTCGGTGTCGCTGATGACCGTCCGCCTGATGGCTGACGAGGGGATGGCGTGGCCGCTGATTGGCGGCAGCGGCATGATCTACGGCATGTACGTGATCGAGAGTATTTCTAACACTTTCAGCGAGTTTTACCCCAACGGGACGGCAAGTAAAATCATGTTTACCCTGAGCCTGAAGCGCGTTGATGAGTCGCTTACCTCTATGTTTGGCGATCTGAAGAAACAGGCTGACGGACTTATTAGCGGTTCCGGCAGTCTGTCAGGGCAGCTTACGTCAGCAATCGACGGCGTGAAGTCTGCGGCCGGTAGTCTGATTTCATCTGCAGGGGGGCTGCTCGGATGATCGGGATAAGCAGCCTGCCGGTGCAGGCCGGGGCGCAACTGACGCCGGATTTCATGCTCAAGGTTAACTCCAAAGACGTTACAACCAATATCCGAGATCGCCTTATCTCGATGACGCTGACCGATAATCGCGGCTTTGAGGCTGACCAGCTGGATATTGAGCTGGACGACGCCGACGGGCAGCTGACTATGCCGGTACGCGGCGCAGTGATTACGCTGTTTCTCGGCTGGAAAGGCCAGACGCTTTTCGGCAAAGGTAATTTCACGGTGGATGAGGTAGAGCACCACGGCGCGCCGGACACCATGACCATCCGTGCCCGAAGTGCTGATTTCCGTGGCTCGCTCAATTCCCGCCGGGAGGTGTCCTATCACGACACAACCCTGGGGGAAGTTGTGACGCAGATAGCCGGGCGCAATAACTTAAAGCCAATGCTGGCCGATGGATTCGCCGGAATTGCCGTGGCTCACATCGACCAGACGCAGGAGACTGACGCTAAATTTCTGACGCGGCTCGCCACGCTGTACGGCGCGGTTGCTGCAGTGAAGGCCGGTCGGCTTCTGTTTATAAAACCCGGTAACGGCGTTACCGCCAGCGGCAAGCCAATTCCGCAGATGACTATCACGCGGCAGGATGGCGACCGGCACAGCTTCAGCATTGCCGACCGTGGCGCATACACTGGCGTCTCGGCGAGCTGGCTGCATACAAAAGACCCTAAGCCTAAGAAAGTTAAAGTGAAGCGAAAGCCGAAGGTTAAGCACCTGCGCGCGCTGGAGCACCCGGCGGCTAAAAAGAAAAAGGCGACCACGGCCAAAACACCGGAGGCCAGAGAGGGGGATTATCTCGCAGGGACAGAAGACAACATATTCATGCTAACGACCGTGTATGCGACGAAAACGGCAGCGATGCGGGCAGCTAAAGCAAAGTGGGATAAGCTGCAGCGCGGCGTCGCTGAGTTCTCGCTCACGCTCGCAATGGGCCGCGCCGACCTTTACCCGGAAACGCCGGTCAGGGTGAGCGGCTTTAAGTCAGTGATCGATGCGCAGCCGTGGATTATCAGTAAGGTGACGCATAGTCTTAGCGGCAGCGGCTATACAACCACGCTTGAGTTTGAAGTGCTGCTTTCAGATATTGAATATCAGTCAGAAACAGAGGGTGAAACGGAAACTGCTTAATTCGGGTGTAATTTGCAAAACACAATTTGCATATTCAAACTAAGTGGCTCTCCCCTGCCCTTTTTGAGGATATTGATGATGATGCACTGCCCTTTATGCCAGACAGCAGCCCACGCAAAAAGCAGCCGCTATGTTTCAAAAGAAACAAAAGAACGTTATCACCAGTGCCAGAATATTAATTGCAGCTGCACATTCAAAACGCACGAGACCGTGACTGGAATGATTGTCTCGCCTGGGCAAATCAATAAGGTGCCACTCTACACCAGCCAACAGCAACCTTCCCTTCTGCATTAATTTAGCCCGCTCAGCGGGCTTTTTCATGTTTGAAAATCCATAATCAAACATTGAATACTGGTTTTATATACAGTAACTTAATCCCCTTTTATCAAGGGGGACTGCATGGCAATAAGGAAATTAAATACAGGTAAGTGGCTCTGCGAGTGCTATCTCAATGGAAGGGATGGTAAACGAGTGAGACGACAGTTCAGGACCCGTGCCGAAGCCATTGCCTTTGAGCAATACACTCAGGACGAAATGAAGGCTAAACCCTGGCTGGCTGAGAAAGAGGATAACCGCAAGCTTAGCGAACTTATCGAACTATGGTACAAACTGCACGGTTGCTCGCTAAGTGACAGAAAAGGCCGACTCGGCAAACTCAATATTATTTGCAATGGCATGGGAAACCCCGTTGCTGCCTCTATCACTTCGAAGGATTGGGCACATTATCGGGATCGGCGTTTACAGGGCCTCATACAGAACGGATACAAAACCAGTGATAAATCGTTAAAGGTCTCACCGGGTACCATTAACTGTGAACATGCATTCCTTCGCGCTCTTTTCAATGAGCTGGAACGGCTTGGCGAAATCAGCTACCCCAACCCACTTAAAAATATACGGGAGTTTGATCAGCCAGAGAAAGAAATGGCATGGTTGACTGAAACCCAGATACAAAAGCTTTTTGCCGCCTGCAAAGTTCACGATAACCCCGATCTGACGCTGATTATCAAAATCTGCCTTTCAACCGGGTGCCGGTGGAGTGAAGCCGCGAATCTTAAAGCCTCACAATTGTCTCCAAACAAAATCACTTTCATCAATACCAAAGGCAAAAAGAACCGCTCGGTACCCATCGACAACGCCCTGTATAACGAATTGAAAAACAAAGAGGGCCGTTTTTTTGCAGAGTGCTATCGCCAGTTTTATCGGGTCATTCGCCTGGCCGGTATTGAATTACCCGAAGGCCAGATGAGCCATGTACTGCGCCATAGCTTTGCCAGCCACTTTATGATGGCCGGAGGAAATATCATCGTTCTGCAGCGTATTCTCGGGCATTCCGACATCAGGGTGACGATGCGTTATGCGCACTTCGCGCCCGACCATCTTGAAGATGCAATTCGCTGCAATCCGCTGGCGTTGATGGCGAAGAAAAATGGCGACAAAGTGGCGGCACAGAGTCCAGCAGAGTAGAACAGAAGGTAACACGATCGGGTTTAACTGATTGATTATATTGTAAGTTACTGTTTTTAAATGCCAACCAAAAAAAGACCGAATACGATTCCTATATTCGGTCCAGGGAAATGGCTCTCAGGGAGCCGTGCGCTAAAAGTTGGCATTTATGAAGGCGATGTCGCCTTGCAATTTAAGGTTAGAACAGCGCGGTGGAAATGCCAGCAAACGCGGGGATCAGGGCCATAAAGTGGATCAGTTTGTGATCGCAACGGCAAAAAATCGGAGATTGGGCGCAGCGCGAGGCTGCACCCGAGAGGTTTATTTACCGCACAGCGCCTGGGTGCGCTCAATAATCGGCTGCAGGCTCATCATCTGGCCCGGATGCGCTTTGTCTTCGGCCTGAATCACGCTGATCGGCTGCGCTTTCACCTGCTTGTTTTTGAACAGCTGGTCGGCGATGTCGTTCAGCGGATATTGCATCAGTGTGCTCGGGTTGATGGCAAACATTGCTCCATCTTTCTCGCAGGTCAGCATCACCTCTTCACGGTTAAACGGCCACTTCTCTTTACCGATCTCAAAGCGGCTGACGGTAATGATTTGTGTCGCCAGCGCCTGGCCGCATACGGATAACAACAGGATTGCGGGGATCACTTTCTTCAGCAACATAACTACCCTTTTCTCTCTTAAACCACATTCAGGCTGGCGACAGCGTGGCAAATACGCTCACCAGCCCAACCACTCCACACGCCAGCAGCAGTTCAAGCTGCGTCATGCGAATAAATTTTTGCTGCGTGCCGCTGCCCGCCAGGCGGAAACGCGGCACCAGCCAGTACCGGTTAATCAGCGCCACCAGCACCATCAGGGCAACCAGCAGCATTTTGCACAGCAACAATATAATGTAGCGTGAATCGTGCCACATCAGTGGCCAGCCTGCGATCATCACGCTGTTTATCACGCCGCTCAGCAGCGTTAACGCCACCGCCAGATGACCGTAGCGCGAAAACCGCATCATGGTACGAATCGCGTCCGTGCGGCGATCAATCTGGCGCGCCTCGCGCATCAACAGCAGCAAGGGCAATAATCCCCCCACCCAAAACGCCGCCGCAATCAGATGCATTGCCTGGCTGATCTGCTGAAGCAGACCGGGCACTCCATCGCGCATTGCGGCGTGACCAATCAGGGCCATGCAGGACAGTTGCAGCACGCCTGCCAGCAGTAACACCTGCTGGCGCAGCTTTCCGGTCAGTAATAGCGCGAAAATGCCCATGACGCCGAAAATGATTTCCCACTGCCACACCGCACCAAAATGTGTGCCGAGCACCGCCAGCCAGATGTCGGTATCGGCCAGATTGGTACTGTCGCCGCTCATCAGCACATTCTGACAGGCCAGCATCAATAGCGCACTCAGCAGCGCCAGCCAGGCGCTCCCCTTCACCAGCGGGTTTAACCGTAACGCCAGCAGGAGTCGATAGCGTCTGGGTGCCAGCAGCGCGCTGTAACAGGCGCTGCCGGTCAGCAGCATCACGGCAGCGAAATGCAGTCCGCGCAGCAGGATCCAGAAGGTGTTCACCGGGTTACTTCACGCTGAAGCGATAGCTTCCTGCAGTTTTATGTCCATCCACTGACAGCACATGCCAGTTAACCTGATAACTCCCCGCTTTCAGCGGCTGAGGAAGACCGACAATCAGGCGATTTTTCTGGTCAGACTCAACGCGGGCTTTGGCGGTCGCGACCGGCTTCTGTTCACTGTCCAGCAACGTAACGCCGCTGAAGGCCGCTTCAATATCTTCACTGAAGTTCAGCGTCAGCGCATCGGGGGATGTCGTCACCTGCGCTTTGGCTGACGGGATAGAAGTCTGGAGATGCGCATGCGCGGCGGCCAGCGAGCTGAATGCCATCAGTCCTGCTGTCGCCAGCGCAATAACCATGCGGGAAATGGGTTTTTTCTGCATAATATCATCCTTTTAACCGCCGCCAGGGCGAAAAACGTGGCAAAAGGATACGCTGCTGCATTTGCACTGTCGAGGCCAGCGATGCGATCCTTATCCTTGATTCAGACCGCCGAAAACATTACTTTTGCCGGCTATCGTCAGGAGAATATTATGAGCCATAACCTTGCCGTGCTGTCCCAGGAAGAGAAAGACAAGATCAATGTCGATTTGGCGGCAGCGGGCGTGGCGTTCAAAGAGCGCTATAACATGCCGGTCGTCGCCGAAATGGTGGCGCAGGAGCAGCCCGAAGCGCTGCGTGACTGGTTTCGTCAGCGTCTGATGCAATACCGCCAGGCGTCACTCAGCCTGTCGCGCCTTCCTTATGAACCGAAGATGAAGCAATGATGTTTCGCGTTATCGATACCGAAACCTGCGGTCTGCAGGGCGGCGTGGTGGAAGTCGCGTCCGTGGATGTGGTCAACGGTCAGATTGTGAATCCGATGAGCGATCTCACCCTGCCCGACCGCCCTATCAGCCGTCAGGCGATGGCGGTGCATCGCATCACCGAAGCGATGGTCGCCGGTAAACCGACGATTGAAGAGGCGATCCCGCGCTATTACGGCAGTGCTTTCTACGTGGCGCATAACGCCAGCTTTGATCGCCGGATGCTGCCGGAGATGTACGGTGAATGGATCTGCACCATGCAGCTGGCGCGCCAGCTCTGGCCGGGCATTAAATATGGCAACCAGGCACTGCGTCATTCGCTGAAGCTGGATGTGACGCCGCCTGCTGACCTGCATGCCCACCGCGCACTCTATGACTGCTATGTCACAGCGGCGCTGCTGATTCGCATTATGGAGGTCTCCGGCTGGGGGGCCTCCGAGATGATTGTGCGTTCACAACCAGCGGCCCAGCGCGACGATATTCTGCCGTTCGGCAAATACCGCGGCCAGGCGATTGCAGTGATTGCGAGAAAGGATCCGAGCTACCTGAAGTGGGTGCTGAATAATGTTAGCGATCTGCGCCCGCCATTACGGCAGGCGCTGAATAAGTACCTGTCGGAGTCTCAGTAGTCCTGAGCTGGCGGCAGGGTACCCTGTGCCAGTCCGAGCAGGAAGGTGTACTCCATCGCGATGCCCTCGTAGGCTTTGTAACGCCCCGACTTCCCGCCGTGACCGGAATCCATATCGGTGCAGAGCAGCAGCAGGTTGTTATCGGTTTTCATCGCTCTCAGCTTCGCCACCCACTTGGCCGGTTCCCAGTACTGCACCTGTGAGTCATGCAGGCCGGTCGTGACCAGCAGGTGGGGATACGTTTTCGCCTCAATGTTGTCATAGGGGCTGTACTGGCGGATGTAGTAGTAATATTCCGGATCGTTGGGGTTACCCCACTCGTCATATTCACCCGTGGTCAGCGGAATTGACTCATCCAGCATGGTGGTGACCACATCCACAAACGGCACCTGCGCCACGACGCCGTGGAACCGCTGAGGCGCCAGATTAATCACGCCACCCATCAGCAGGCCGCCTGCACTGCCCCCCATCGCATAGAGCCGTTCCGGGTGGCCGATGCCGCGCGCCACCAGCGCATCCGTGACATCAATAAAGTCGGTAAAGCTGTTCATTTTGTTCAGCAGGCGACCGCCGTCATACCATTGCTGCCCCAGCTCACCGCCGCCGCGCACCTGTATCAGCGCATAGACAAAGCCGCGATCCAGCAAGCTCAGACGGCTGACGCTAAAATCGGCATCCATGCTGCTGCCGTAGGCACCATAGCCATAGACCAGCATCGGGTTCTGACCGGGCTGATAATGTTTGCGGTGATAGACCAGCGACACCGGCACTTCAGTGCCATCGCTGACTTTAATCCAGTGGTGCTCACTTTTGTAATCTTCCGCGTTAAAGCCTTTAACCTGGCTCTGCTTCAGGATGCGGCGTTCGCCGGTATCCATATCCAGTTCAAACAGCGTGGTCGGCGTGGTCATCGACGAATAGCCGTAGCGCAGTTTGCTGGTACGCGGCGTCGGATTATAGGCCAGCCAGGTCACATAGGTCGGATCGTCAAAGGCGATGCCGCTGGTTTCGCCGCTGGCCCAGTTAATCTGACGCAGGCTGGTTAAACCGCGCTGGCGCTCCTCAACCACCAGCCAGTCGCGGAATAGCTGGAAATCCTCCATCACCACCTGTTCCCGCGCCGGGATGAGTGTTTCCCAGCGTGACTCGTCCAGATAGCGGCTGCGGTAGAGACCGAAGTTTTTGCCTTCGCGGTTTGAGCGAATGAAGAACTGATGATCGTAATGGTCGATGCTGTATTCATGGTCGCGACGGCGCGGCAGAAAGACATGTGGCTGCGCATCGGGGAAGTTCGCATCGATAAGCTGAATTTCACTGGTGTTGGTGCTGTAGAGCGCAATCATGATGAACTGCTTAGAGGTGCTCTTGTGCACGCTGAGATGGTAAGTGTCATCCTGCTCTTCGTAGACGAGCTTGTCCTCCGACTGCGGCATCCCCAGTTCATGTCGCCACACCTGATAAGAGAGCAGCGTCTGCGGATGTTTCCGCACATAGTAGATCGTGCGCGAGTCGTTGCCCCAGGCGAAGCTGGATGAGGCGTTACTCAGCACTTCAGGATACCAGCTGCCACTCTCCAGGTTGCGGAACCGGATGCCGTACTGGCGTCGCGACAGGAAATCTTCGGCCAGCGCCATCACCCGGTTATCGGGGCTGATGTGCAGCGCGCCCATCGTGTAAAAATCGCTGTGCGAGGCGCGCTGGTTAGCATCCAGCAGCAGGCTCCACTCGCCAGACTCCTCGCTTGCTGCCGGTTGACGGTAATAAGCCGGATATTCGTTACCACTCTGATAGCGGCTCTGATAGCGATAACCGTTTTTCACATAGGGCACAGAGTGATCTTCCGGCGGCAGTCGATCGATAATCTCTTTTAAAACCTGGTCCTGCAGCGGCTGCTGCGATGACATGATTTTTTTGCCGTAATTGTTTTCGGCACGCAGGTAATCAAGAACCTCGCTGTTTTCGCGTTTGTCGTCGCGCAGCCAGTAGTAGTCGTCAACGCGCGTCTCACCATGCAGCGTCATCTCATGGGGAATTTTTTTTGCGATGGGTGCTTTCATCCATCCGTCTCCGTGAACGTAATGATCTGTAAGCGTAACACTTCAGCCGTGGGAAGCCAGGTATGACGAGAGAAGCTGCCGCTGACGAATCACGTTCTGTGACCTGCCAGCGGACGTTTGAAAGGATTAACCGGCGGGCAGACGGGCTTTTTCAGCCTCCAGATCCTGCTGGATGCCGTCACGCACATCCTGAGGAATTTTCAGCGCGTCGCCCAGCGCGGAGAGATAGCTGCGTTCCATAAAGTGATCGACGTCAATAGCGGCACAGCTCAGGAAGTAAAGCTCCAGCGCCTCTTCCTCATTTTTCACATCGGCGGCCAGCCACTGCGGATCCAGCGGGCGGTTCATCGCTTTCTGAATGAGCTGCTCTGCATCCTGGCCGTAACCGGACTGATGAATATTCTGCTCAATAGCTGCCCGCTCCTGATCGTCGATGTGTCCGTCACTTTTAGCGGCAAACACCAGCGCCGTGACCAGACGTTCAGCGCGCTGATCGACTGGCGTCTGGGCCACGCCAAAGTCAGGTTCATTCTGGTGCGCTTCGCTGACCCGCTGCTTGTATTTGTTCCACAGCAACGCTCCTGCGGTCGCACCACCACCAATAATCAGCGCTTTACCGCCATATTTTGTCAGCAGTTTGCGTGAAGACTTACTGGAGACAAGCATTGCGGCCAGACCGCCCAGCGCACCCGGCGCCAGCATGTCACTTAAGCCGCTGCCCGATTTGCTTTCACCGCCCTTCTTAGTCAGTACCGACTGAATCTGTTGCAACCAGTTGTTCATCATCCACTCCTTTTTGAGATGTCAGCCCGCTATCCTGACCAAAAGGATGTCAGGAAACGTCAGAGCGGGAAAAGTACGGCAAACGGCGGTGTCGTATGGACGAAAGATGAGAACGCAAACGTTTTCGTTTATACTTGCGCGCGAATTTTGACTGCTTAGAGGAATGTATGACGACTCTCGGAACAGCGCTGCGTCCGGCGGCGACGCGCGTAATGCTATTGGGTTCAGGTGAACTGGGTAAAGAGGTGGCGCTGGAGTGTCAGCGTCTGGGTGTGGAAGTCATCGCAGTTGATCGTTACGCCGATGCCCCGGCGATGCATGTCGCCCATCGCAGTCATGTGATTAATATGCTGGATGGCGCAGCGCTGGCTGCGCTGATTGCCGAAGAGAAGCCAGACTTTGTGGTGCCGGAAATTGAAGCCATCGCTACAGATACACTGGTTGAGCTGGAGCAGCAGGGCCAGCGCGTGGTTCCGACCGCCCGCGCCGCAAAGCTGACTATGAATCGTGAAGGCATTCGTCGCCTTGCGGCTGAAGAGCTGTCGTTGCCGACCTCAAGCTATCGCTTTGCCGACAGCAAAGCGCGTTTTGATGAAGCCACAACCGAAATCGGCTTCCCGTGCATTGTAAAGCCGGTGATGAGTTCATCCGGCAAAGGTCAGAGCTTTATCCGCGACGTCAGTCAGCTTGAGAAAGCCTGGGATTATGCGCAACAGGGTGGCCGCGCCGGTGCCGGTCGCGTCATCGTCGAAGGCGTTGTTAACTTCGATTTTGAGATCACCCTGCTGACCATCAGCGCGGTCGACGGGATTCACTTCTGTGCGCCGATTGGTCACCGTCAGGAGGATGGCGATTATCGTGAATCCTGGCAGCCACAGCAGATGAGTGAACTGGCGCTGCAGCGAGCGCAGGATGTTGCCGCGCAGGTGGTGAAGGCGCTGGGCGGCTATGGCCTGTTTGGCGTTGAGCTGTTTGTCTGCGGTGATGAGGTGGTGTTCAGTGAAGTATCACCTCGTCCTCATGATACCGGCATGGTGACGCTGATTTCACAGGATTTGTCAGAGTTTGCGCTGCACGTGCGGGCATTCCTGGGTCTGCCGATTGGCGGGATTCGTCAGTATGGTCCATCGGCATCTGCCGTTATCCTGCCGCAACTGACCAGCCAGAATGTGCAGTTTGTGAATGTCGAAGCAGCACTGGGGGCCGGTCTGCAGCTGCGGCTGTTCGGGAAGCCGGAGATCAGCGGGCAGCGTCGTCTTGGCGTTGCGCTGGCCAGCGGTGACAGCACCACGCAGGCGATTGCGCGTGCAGTGGCCAGCGCAGCGGCGGTTACGGTTCAGGGGTAAATTTGTGCGGTGAGCAGACGCTCACCGCCATTACTTACTTCGCGCCTTCGACAGCTTCGCGTGCCAGGCGGGTGATGCGATCCCAGTCGCCCGCTTCCAGGGCGTCGTTGGGTACCAGCCAGGAGCCGCCGATGCACAGCACGCTTTTCAGCGCCAGGTAGTCACGGTAGTTGGCGGGAGAGATGCCGCCGGTCGGACAGAAACGTACCTGCGGAAAAGGTCCGCCAATCGCCTGCAGCGCTTTCACGCCGCCATTCGCTTCTGCCGGGAAAAACTTAAACTCGCGCAGACCATAGTCCATACCGGTCATTAACTCTGAAACGGTGCTGATGCCCGGAATCAACGGAACCGGCCCTTCAACCGCCGCTTTCAGCAGCGATTCTGTTACGCCAGGACTGATAACAAACTGCGCACCGGCATCGGTCACTTCCTGTAACTGCTGCGGATTAATCACCGTTCCTGCCCCGACGATCGCATCCGGCACTTCTTTGATCATCGCACGCAGTGCATCCATCGCTACGGGCGTGCGCAGCGTCACTTCCAGCACTCTGACACCGCCTGCCACCAGCGCTTTCGCCATCGGCACAGCGTGTTCCAGTTTGTTCACCACGATGACCGGCACGACAGGTCCGGTGGTCAGAATCTGTTCAGCACTCGTTTTCCAGTTTTTCATCAGTTCCCCTTGCTTGATAACACCGGGATTGTGGCCCGGTCATGGAGCATCGGCTCCTGCCCTGTAATTTGCGTCACTACCATACATGATCCGCTTCCTGAGCGTCTATCCTCCTGCACCGATTTTGAAACAGCAGTTCAGTTTTATTCGTATCCGCTGGCCCGGTTTAAAAGCGAAAAAAAAGCCCGCATTGCGGGCTGTAACTGCAGATGAAACCAGGTTTCGTATTTGCCTGGCCGCAATGTCTTAGTTTAAGGCGCAGGGAACACGGGCAGAGGAGGAAAGCGTCCCGCGCCATGGACGGCGCGGGCCGAGCGGCCAGGGATTGGCTCAAGCGCCTTTCCGATCTGACCGTGTTCCTTTCGCAGTCACAGTCTTACAACAGCCCGGGCTGATATAATCACCCATCTCACCACCGCGTTACGGGCTTCATCGTCACTTCAGTTATTCAAACTCGTTCCATGAGCGGCCATCGCGGGTGATCATCGCCACCGAGGCTACCGGGCCCCAGGTGCCGGCCTGATACGGCTTGGAAGAGTCACCATCCGCCGCCCAGGCTTCAATAATGGAATCGACATAGGTCCATGCGGCTTCAACTTCATCGCGACGCACAAACAGCGCCTGGATACCGCGCATACTCTCCAGCAGCAGACGCTCGTAAGCATCGGCAAGGTGCGACTGGTTGAACGTCTCGGAGTAGCTCAGATCCAGCTTGGTGGTCTGCAGCTTGTGCTTGTGATCGAGACCTGGCACTTTGTTCAGGATCTCGATATCCACGCCCTCGTCCGGTTGCAGACGAATGGTCAGCTTGTTCTGCGGCAGCTCTGAGTAGGAATCTTTGAACAGGTTCATCTCAGGGTTTTTAAAGTAGACCACGACTTCGGAACACTTGGTCGGTAAACGCTTGCCGGTACGCAGGTAGAACGGCACGCCTGCCCAGCGCCAGTTGTCGATATCGACACGAATTGCGACGAAAGTCTCCGTAGCGCTCGTTTTATTGGCACCCTCTTCTTCCAGGTAGCCTGGCACTTTTTTACCCTGTACAAAGCCCGAAGTGTACTGACCGCGTACGGTTTTCTCACGCACGTTGGTCTGGTCGATGCGGCGCAGCGAGCGCAGCACTTTAACTTTTTCGTCACGGATGCTGTCGGCGCTAAGATCGGACGGCGGCGACATGGCGATCATGGTCAGAATCTGCAAAAGGTGGTTCTGAATCATGTCACGCATCTGACCCGCTTTATCGAAATAACCCCAGCGGCCTTCGATACCCACCTCTTCGGCCACCGTGATCTGCACGTGGTCGATGGTGCGGTTATCCCAGTTGTTCACGAAGATAGAGTTCGCAAAGCGCAGCGCCAGCAGGTTAAGCACGGTCTCTTTGCCGAGATAGTGGTCGATACGGAACACCTGGCTCTCATCGAAGTATTCACCAACGCTGTCGTTGATCTCCTGCGAGGTTTCCAGTGAGGTACCCAGCGGCTTCTCCATCACGACACGCGCCGGTTTCGCATTCAGCTTCGCGGTGCCCAGTCCCTGACAGATCGCGCCAAAGGTGCTCGGCGGCATCGCGAAGTAGTTAATGGTGGTGCGGTTTTTCTGGTCCAGCATCTTGCCCAGTTTCGGGAAGTGCGTGGTGTCATTAACATCGAGGTTGCAGAAGTCGAGACGATTGCTGAGTTTGTCCCACAGCGCTTCGTCAATCTTCTCCTTCATGAAGGTTTCCAGCGCTTCACGTACCACTTTGGTGTATTCCGCTTTGTCCCACTCGGCACGGCCGACACCAATAATGCGGGTTTCCTCGTGGATCTGACCCGCTTTCTCTAACTGGTACAGTGAAGGCAACAGTTTACGGCGTGCAAGATCGCCTTTGGCACCGAAAATCACCAGATCGCATGCCTGGGCTGTTTGTGTTACCGCCATTTTCCTCTCCTCGTTGCAGGATAGTCCGGTGGTGATGCATCCTCTGCCACCGGGTCCAGGTTATTATTTTCTTTCAGCACAATGTACTTTTTTCCCCGCGCCAGGTAAACCGACTCGCCGGGTCAACCGCATTAACTCTGTACCGGATACGCTGAGCGCGTGTGATGACACGTGCGGATTGCCGGTTTTTTCTGTGTCTGCTGGTGTCAGGAAAATCTGGCATCGGTCAAAGTATCCCAAAAAAAAGCGCTATCGGCTTGTCAGCCGTTGCGCTCGCCGGGTGCTGGCGCGATATAGTCGCTGTTAATCGCCTCCTGCGACAGTGATAATTGAAATTGATAAAAGTGATAATGGTTATCGGCTTATGAATATGCTGGAAAAAATTGAAGCGCAGTTTGTTGCGCTGAGCAAAGCGGAACAGAAAGTCGCCCGGCAGATTCTGGCTACACCCCAGGCGGCAATGCACTCCAGCATTGCGACGCTGGCAGGCGTTGCCGGCGTGAGTGAGCCCACCGTAAATCGCTTCTGCCATCACCTTGGCGCACGCGGCTTTCCTGACTTTAAACTGCAACTGGCGCAGAGTCTGGTGAAAAGCAGCAGTTGGGTCAGCCGGGGCGTGGAGGATGACGACAGTGTGGAGAACTACAGCCACAAGATCTTCGACTCGGCGCTGGCTGGACTGCAGCGGGTGCGGGATCAACTAAACAGCACGCAGCTGCAGCAGGCCGTCACCCTGCTTGCGCAGGCCGACAAACTCGCCTTTTTCGGGCTGGGAGCGTCCGCAGTCGTGGCGCATGATGCCTTTACCAAATTTCTGCGCTTTAATCTGCCGGTAATCTGGTCGGACGATATTGTGATCCAGCGCATGAGTTGCATAAATAGTCGAGCCGGTGACGTTTTTGTTCTCATTTCGCATACTGGACGCACAAAAAATATGGTAGAACTGGCTCGCCTGGCCCGTGTAAACGGTTCCACCGTTATTGCCATCACCTCTCCCGATTCACCCCTTGCCCATGAAGCAGCGATAGCTTTAGTGCTTGATGTACCGGAAGATACGGATGTCTATTTGCCGATGGTGTCGCGCCTGGCGCAGTTAACCGTGATCGATGTGCTGGCGACCGGTTTTACCCTGGAACGGGGAGCTCCCTTCCGGGAAAACCTGAAACGCGTGAAAGAGGCGTTGAAAGCGTCGCGTTACGAAAAGAACACCATTCGGGAAGAGAGTGATCAGCAAAAAAATTAACATCACATTTACAATGTGAGTCGTATCACAACCCGTCGATCATATAGAATAGATAACCATGCTGTGTCCACAGACCCGGACACGCTTAAATGTTTACGGAGTCCTCGATGTCAAGACGTCTCAGAAGAACCAAAATCGTAACAACCCTCGGCCCGGCTACCGATCGTGATAATAACCTCGAAAAAATCATCGCTGCCGGTGCGAATGTTGTACGACTCAACTTCTCTCACGGCACCGCAGAAGACCATCAGCTACGTGCCGATAAAGTGCGTGAGATTGCCGCAAAGCTGGGCCGCCACGTGGCTATTCTTGGTGACCTCCAGGGTCCAAAAATTCGTGTTTCGACCTTCAAAGAAGGCAAAGTTTTCCTGAATATTGGCGACCGTTTTCTGCTGGATGCGAGCCTGGGTAAAGGCGAAGGCGATAAAGAGCGCGTCGGTATCGACTACAAAGGTCTGCCTGAAGATGTGGTGCCGGGCGATATCCTGCTGCTGGATGATGGTCGCGTGCAGCTGAAGGTGCTGGAAGTTCAGGATACGAAAGTCTTCACCGAGGTCACCGTGGGTGGCCCGCTGTCGAACAACAAAGGCATTAACAAGCTGGGTGGCGGCCTGTCAGCTGAAGCGCTGACCGAAAAAGACAAGGCAGACATCATCACCGCCGCTAAGATCCGCGTCGATTATCTGGCTGTCTCCTTCCCACGCTGTGGCGAAGATATGAACCTGGCGCGTCGTCTGGCGCGTGAAGCGGGTTGTGACGCTAAGCTGGTCGCTAAAGTGGAACGTGCCGAAGCGGTCGCCAGTCAGGAAGCGATGGATGACATCATTCTGGCCTCAGACGTGGTGATGGTTGCGCGTGGCGACCTGGGCGTTGAGATTGGCGATCCGGAACTGGTCGGCATTCAGAAAGCATTGATTCGTCGTGCCCGTCAGCTTAACCGCACCATCATTACGGCGACGCAGATGATGGAGTCGATGATCACGAACCCGATGCCAACTCGCGCAGAAGTGATGGACGTGGCTAACGCCGTACTGGATGGCACCGATGCTGTGATGCTCTCTGCGGAAACCGCAGCGGGTCAGTATCCAGCGGAAACCGTCTCAGCGATGGCGAAAGTCTGCCTGGGCGCGGAGAAAATCCCGAGCGTCAACGTCTCCAAGCACCGTCTGGATGTGCAGTTCGACAACGTCGAAGAAGCGATCGCCATGTCTTCCATGTACGCCGCAAACCATCTGCAGGGCGTCACCGCGATCATCACCATGACCGAGTCGGGCCGTACTCCACTGATGACCTCACGTATCACGTCGGGCCTGCCGATTTTTGCGATGTCGCGCCATGAGCGCACGCTGAATCTTACCGCGCTCTATCGCGGTGTGACGCCGGTGTTCTTCGACAGTAACAACGACGGTGTCGCGGCCGCACACGACGCGGTTAATCTGCTGCGCGATAAAGGTTTCCTGGTTTCCGGTGATCTGGTCATCGTGACGCAGGGTGATGTAATGGGCGCCACCGGCACCACCAATACGACTCGTGTGCTGCGCGTGGATTAATTGCGCCCGCGTTGACATTGTCGGTGTAGAATCAACGACGCGACTGCCTGGCAGTCGCGTTTTTCTTTTCTGACAAGGAGGCAAGATGCCCCGTTTCCAGCCCATCAGCCAGCTTACAGGCCGAATTTTACTTTTTCCTCTGGCGTTAGTGCTGTTCGAGTTTGCGACCTATATCGCTCACGACATGATTCAGCCCGGCATGCTGATCGTCACCAGCGAGTTTTCTGTTGGCCCGGAATGGGTTTCTACATCGCTGACCGCTTACCTGATTGGTGGCGTGGTGCTGCAATGGCTGCTGGGTCCACTCTCCGATAAGTTTGGCCGGCGACCCGTGATGCTGTCCGGCATTCTGTTTTTTGCCGTCGCCTGTATGCTCACGCACTGGGTCAGTTCGATTGAAGAATTTGTCAGCCTGCGCTTTATTCAGGGCATCAGTCTCTGCTTTATTGGCGCAGTCGGCTATGCCGCGATTCAGGAAGCCTTTGATGAGGCGCTGGCGGTGCGCATAATGGCGCTGATGGCCAACGTCGCGCTGATGGCTCCGCTGGCAGGCCCATTGGCCGGTGCCGCCTGGCTCACCGTGGGCAGCTGGCGCAGTATGTTCTGGCTGTTTGCCGCCTGCAGCCTCGTTGCGTTTGTGGTGTTGTGGCGTGTGATGCCTGAAACCGCCGGCGATCGCAGTCACTCCATTGCCCTGCCCAATCTGGCGCGCAACTATGGCCGACTAATGAAAGACCGTCTGGTGATGTTCGGATCTTTTGCTATCGGACTGGTGTTTATTCCGATCCTCACCTGGGTTGCTCTGTCGCCGGTGATCCTGATGCATGACGAAGGTCTTTCTCGCATGCAGTATGCCCTGCTGCAATTGCCGGTGTTTCTGGCGATGATCGCCGGTAACCTGACGCTGAGTAAGCTGGCCGGACGCGTGCCGATTGAACAGCCGGTGAAGTTCGCCGCCTGGCCGATTCTGATTGGTCTGAGCCTGGCGTTGGTGGCAAGCCTGCTCAACAGTCACGGTTATCTGCTGATTACGGCAGGCCTGAGTCTCTACGCTTTTGGTGCGGGAATGGTGAATGCCGGACTCTATCGCCTGACGCTCTACGCCAGCGATGAAGGCAAAGGCAGCGTGGCGGCCATGCTGGGAATGATTAGCATTCTGACGCTGGCGGTGGGGATTGAGCTGGCGAAAAGTGGCTACTTCAGCGGCGGCACGTTGTGGTTCTGTCTGATCAACTTTATCAGTGGCGTGTTATGGTTTGGTCTCGTCACCCTGTTTATGCGCGAGCGTAAACGTCGCAGCAGGCTGGAAGCGTTATAAAAAACCTGCATAATCGCTTTTCTCAGACGGCTACCATAGTCAAAGCGATGCGAGCATGCGCCTGTAGCAAAGCATCGCGGGCCATGGATGGTGGTTTTGCGTCTTTGCGTAGGCCGTATGCTCCCTGAGCCAGTTATCTGCGATCTGACACTGTGCCCTAAGCGTGCTCCGTTTCACAGTTGACTGGCGCAAACGTCAGGATCAAAAAAGGCCGCTTTCGCGGCCTTACTGCTATTTACGTGGATAAAGCTCTTTGCGCGAATAGGGTTCGATGTCACCCTCTTTACGGGTCTTCAGCAGCTTGAGGATCCACGTGTACTGCTCTGGATGCGGGCGAACAAACACTTCCACCTCTTCATTCATCCGGCGAGCCAGCTGGTGATCGTCTGCCTCCAGCAGGTCATCCATCGGCGGACGCACATAAATCTCAAGCTTATGCGTTTCACTGTTATAAACCGGGAACAACGGCACCACGCGGGCACGACACACCTTCATCAGCCGGCCTACCGCAGGCAACGTCGCCTTATAGGTAGCGAAGAAATCGACAAATTCGCTGTGCTCGGCACCGTGATCCTGATCGGGCAGATAGTAGCCCCAGTAACCCTGACGTACTGAACTGATAAACGGCTTAATCCCGTCATTGCGGGCATGCATCCGGCCGCCATAGCGGCGACGGGCCGTGTTCCAGGCATAGTCCAGCAGCGGGTCGCTCTGGTTGTGGAACATGGCCGCCATCTTCTGGCCTTCTGACGCCAGCAGCATGGCGGGAATATCCACCGCCCAGCCGTGTGGCACCAGGAAAATCACATTCTGCTGCTCAGCTTTCATCTGGTCGATGATTTCACGACCATGCCACTCAACGCGCTGCCGGATGCGCGCAGGATCGCGCAGCACCAGCTCGGTCATCATTGTCATCGCCTGCGGCGCTGTCGCAAACATCTCATCGACCAGCGTGGCGCGCTGCGCTTCACTGAGTTCCGGCAGGCAATAATAGAGATTAATCAGCGCGCGGCGACGTGCGCCCTTTGCCAGCTTACCGGCAAACCGGCCTAACCGGCCCAGCAGCGGATCGCGCACTTTCGGCGGTAAATAAGCCAGACCCGCCAGCGCACCTATTGCCAGCCAGCTGCCCCAGTACTTAGGTTTGAGAAAAGAACGTTCAAAAACGGGAATAAATTCAATGTTATTTTTTTTACGGGTTTCCATGCACTCGCCTCAAGCAATGACCGGCTTATGATAGTGACGACCTGAAAATTTGCAATCATCCTGCGCCAGATAGCAAAAAACCGACGGAGAAGCCGTCGGTTTTTGCGCGATTTGACGAAATTCGCTTACTTCAGACCCAGCTGGGGCAGCCAGGATTTAACCTGTGCCATGTAATCGCTGCGATCTTTGCCGGTCAGACCTTCCATGCGCGGCAGCTTCGCCGTTAATGGGTTAACCGCCTGGTTATTGATCCAGATTTCGAAATGCAGATGCGGGCCAGTGGAGCGCCCGGTGTTGCCAGACAGTCCGATGCGGTCGCCGCGTTTCACTTTCTGACCTGGTTTCACCAGCACTTTCTTCATGTGCATATAGCGCGTCATATACTGACGGCCATGGCGGATAGCGACGTAGTTACCCGCGGCTCCGCCGTTCTTCGCTACCACAATCTCACCATCACCGACTGCCAGCACCGGCGTACCGATTGGCAGCGCAAAGTCGACGCCTTTGTGCGGCGCAATGCGGCCGGTTACCGGGTTAAGACGACGCGGATTAAAGTTGGAAGAGACACGATACTGCTTAACCGTCGGGAAGCGCATAAAGCCGCGTGCCAGACCCGAGCCGCTGCGATCGTAGAACTTGCCATCTTCCGCGCGGAATGCGTAATAATCTTTACCGCCGCTGCGCAGGCGCACGCCCAGCAACTGACTCTGCGCACTCTTACCATCCAGCATTTCGCGTGACATCAGCACGCTGAACTGGTCACCGGCACGCAGCTTACGGAAGTCCATCTGCCACTGCATCGCTTTGATCACCGCGCTGGCTTCGGCACTGCTCAGTCCTGCACGCTGGGCGCTGGCGGCAAAACTGCCACGCACTTCGCCCTGCATTACGCTGTTGCGCCATTCGCCCTTCTGCATCTCCGCATCCATCTTAAAGCCACCCGCTGGGGTGCGCTCATAGGTGCGGGTTTCACGGCGGGAAATTTCCCAGCTCAGGGTTTTCAGGCCGCCATCATCATCCAGCGTCCAGCTAAGCTGCTGACCGACCTGCAGATTACGCAGATCGCGATCGCTCACCACCAGCGCATTAATGTCACCGATGTCGATGCCATACTGATTAAGGGCACTGCTCAGGGTATCGCCAGATGACACGGTGTAGTCATGCACCCCTGCCGTTTCGGGCGCGTCGGTGTCGACATCATCCGCAGGCAGCTCTTCGTCCGGTTCCGGTGTGCTTTGATCGATCGGCTCACTGGCTTCCGGCAACAGCGTGCGAAGCGTGTTCTTATCCAGTTCAATGTTCTTAACGATGGGCGTCACATCATCCGTGGGATGATAAACGTAGGGCCGCCAGACAGCGACGGCCAGAGTGACTACAGTTAAAGAACCCAGCATTACGCGGTGGGGGCGCGGCAAATTATTAAATGCGAGGGCGACAGAGCGGGCTATCTGCTGCACTTTTACCTATTCCTCATGCTCCATTCAGGCAGCTTTCATACTGGCTCGACAGTTGTGAGAGGAATTTCACATAGCTGTCTTTGGCTAAGCTGATGTCCGTGCCCAGGGGATCAAGCGTGCCTTTACGCACCTGTGTTCCGCGGGAGACAGCATCGATGACTGCTGGCCTGAATTGTGGCTCAGCAAAGACGCAGACCGCCTTTTGCTCAACCAACTGTGTTCGTATCTGGTGTAAACGCTGAGCGCCCGGTTGAATTTCAGGATTGACGGTAAAATGCCCGGCGGGCGAGAGACCGTAGTGCTTTTCAAAGTACGTGTAAGCGTCGTGAAAAACGAAATATCCTTTATTTCTGACCGGAGCAAGTTGTGCGCTGACGCGTTTGTCCGTGTCCGCCAAAGCTACCTCAAACTGCTGGAGGTTGGCGTCAAGTTTGGCTTTATCTTGCGGCATAAGTTCCAATAATTTTCCATGGATTGCAACCGCGGTTTTGCGCGCAATCTCTGGCGACAACCACAGGTGCATATTAAACTCGCCGTGATGGTGATGATGGGCTTCAGCATCCTGATCTTCGGATTTTTCCGCTGCATGTTCATCTTCATCTTCACCACCACTAATCAATAACGGTTTTACCCCGTCGATGTTCACCATCGCGAGGTTTTTTTGAGCCGGAAGTTCAGCCGCAGACTTTGCCATAAAGGCTTCCATTTCTGGCCCGACCCAGACAACTAAGTCCGCGTTTTTTAAGCGTTTTGCATCAGATGGCCGCAGGGCATAATCGTGTTCGGACGCGCCGTCTGGCAGCAGCACCTCGACCGGTGTAACGCCATCAGCAATAGCTGCGGCGATAAAACCTACCGGTTTGAGTGAAGCCACGACATTCGCCTGGGCAGGAAGGGTTAACAAAGCTGAAACAGATAAAGCAGTCAGGGCGAAAATTGTGCCCTTTTTATTATGTAACATATTGCGTCATTCCATCGTGACCATGAGGTGGAATGTGATATTATAACATTCGAAATTCTGTGCAACCTGTAAATACTATGACCTCACTTGTCACACTCGATAACGTTTCCATAAAATTTAACCAGCGCAATGTGTTATCAGGCGTCAGCCTGGCGTTGCATCCTGGCCGCATCCTCACCCTGCTGGGTCCCAACGGTGCCGGAAAATCTACGCTGGTGCGTGTGGTGCTTGGCCTGCTCGCCCCTACAACCGGTTCGGTTCAGCGTGATCCTGCTCTGCGTATCGGCTACGTGCCACAGAAGCTCCACATCGATCCTACCCTGCCGGTCACGGTTGAGCGCTTTATGCGTCTGACCCGTGGCAGCAAACACGCGGAGATTATGCCGGCACTGAAACGAGTGCAGGCGGGCCATCTGCTCAACTCTCCGCTGCAGAAGCTGTCCGGCGGTGAAACTCAGCGTGTGTTGCTGGCGCGCGCCCTTCTGAACCAGCCTCAGTTGCTGGTGCTGGATGAACCGACGCAGGGAGTGGACGTGAACGGTCAGGTTGCCCTGTATGACCTGATCAATCAGTTACGTGTGGAACTGAACTGCGGTGTGCTGATGGTTTCCCACGATCTGCATCTGGTGATGGCAAAAACCGACGAAGTGTTGTGCCTCAACCACCATATCTGCTGTTCCGGCACGCCGGAAGCCGTCTCGCAGCATCCCGAATTTATCGCGATGTTTGGCCCGCGTGGCGCGCAGGAGCTGGCGATCTACCGTCATCATCATAATCATCGTCACGACCTTCAGGGACGTATCGTTTTACGCAAAGGACAGGGTTCATCATGATTGAGTTGTTATTACCGGGCTGGATAGGCGGTGTGATGTTAGCGCTGGCTGCCGGTCCGCTGGGTTCGTTCGTCGTCTGGCGTAAGATGTCCTACTTTGGCGATACCCTGGCGCACGCGTCTCTGCTCGGCGTAGCCTTTGGCCTGCTGCTGAACGTGAACCCCTACTATGCGGTGATTCTGGTGACGGTCTGCCTGGCACTGGGACTGGTCTGGCTGGAGCGTCGTCCGCATCTGGCTATCGATACCCTGCTGGGCATTATGGCGCACAGCGCGCTGTCGCTGGGCCTGGTCGTCGTCAGCCTGATGAAGAATGTGCGCGTCGATCTGATGGCGTATCTGTTTGGCGATCTGCTGGCGGTGACGCCAGACGATCTCTGGATGATGGGTGGCGGCGTGGTGATTGTGCTGCTGGTGATGGCGTGGCAGTGGCGGTCGCTGCTGTCCATGACCATCAGCCCGGAACTGGCGCAGGTCGATGGCGTCAACATCCAGCGTACCCGGCTGATTCTTATGCTGGTCACGGCGCTGACGATTGGCGTGGCGATGAAGTTTGTGGGTGCGCTGATCATCACCTCACTGCTGATTATTCCGGCTGCTACCGCACGCCGTTTTGTGCGCTCGCCGGAAGGCATGGCGGCCGTCGCGGTGGTCATCGGCGTGATCGCCGTCACTGGCGGTCTGACCTTCTCGGCGTTTTACGACACGCCTGCCGGGCCGTCAGTGGTGCTCTGTGCCGCCATCCTGTTTATCTTCAGCATGGTGCGCAAACCGGCTGTGTAATTACTCTTCGCGCGTAATGCCGAAGTGACGATAAGCATGCTGCGTGGCCAGACGGCCACGCGGTGTGCGCTGAATGAAGCCCTGCTGAATCAGGAAGGGTTCAATCACATCTTCGATGGTTTCACGCTCTTCACCAATCGCCGCAGCCAGGTTATCCAGCCCTACCGGCCCACCCATAAACTTGTCGATGATCGCCAGCAGCAGTTTACGGTCCATATAATCGAACCCTTCGCTGTCGACGTTAAGCATATCCAGCGCACTGCAGGAGACCTCACCGCTCATATCACCATTCGCCCGAACTTCAGCGAAGTCACGTACCCGGCGCAGCAGGCGATTAGCGATACGCGGGGTGCCGCGTGCACGACGAGCGATCTCTAATGCCCCTTCGTCACTCAGCGCCAGTCCCAGACAGGCGGCACTGCGTCCTACGATGTGCTGCAGATCTTTAACCTGATAAAACTCCAGACGCTGCACAATGCCAAAACGATCACGCAGCGGCGAGGTCAGTGAGCCTGCACGCGTGGTGGCACCAATCAGGGTGAACGGCGGCAGATCGAGCTTGATCGAACGCGCCGCCGGGCCTTCACCGATCATGATATCGAGCTGATAATCTTCCATTGCCGGATAGAGCACTTCTTCCACCACCGGTGACAGGCGATGGATCTCATCGATAAACAGCACGTCATGGGGTTCAAGGTTGGTCAGCATCGCCGCCAGATCGCCCGCCTTCTCCAGCACCGGACCCGATGTGGTACGCAGGTTCACGCCCATCTCGTTGGCCACAATGTTCGCCAGCGTGGTTTTCCCCAGACCTGGCGGACCGAAGATCAGCAGATGATCCAGCGCATCGCCACGCAGCTGGGCGGCTTTGATGAAAATCTCCATCTGCTCACGCACCTGTGGCTGACCGACATACTCGGTCAGCATCTTCGGGCGAATGGCGCGGTCGATTATTTCTTCTTCGTTAATGCTGGCAGCGGAGACCAGGCGGTCGGCTTCTATCATGACTTACCTCAAATGGCGGCGCGGAGCGCTTCACGGATCAGGGTTTCACAATCCGCATCCGGTCGACCGACTTTACTGATCATACGGCTCGCTTCCTGCGGTTTATAACCCAGTGATACCAGTGCTGCAACCGCTTCAGATTCCGCATCGTTGGTTTCCGGCTCGGCGCTCGGCGTGGTGAGCGTAAAGGCCGAATCGCCGCCAAACAGGTCGCCGTGCATCCCTTTGAAGCGGTCCTTCATCTCGACGACCAGACGCTCAGCGGTCTTTTTACCTACGCCAGGCAGTTTCACCAGTGACGCGATCTCTTCTTTCTCAACAGCGGTCACAAATTGCTGCGCCGACATGCCGGAGAGGATCGCCAGCGCCAGCTTGGGTCCGACGCCATTCACTTTTATCAGCTCACGAAACAGCGCGCGCTCCTGCTTGCTGTTAAAACCAAACAGCAGCTGAGCATCTTCACGCACGACAAAGTGGGTAAAAATAACCGCTTCGTGCTGAAGTTCAGGCAACTCATAAAAACAGGTCATGGGCATGTAAATTTCATAGCCGACGCCGTGTGCCTCAAGCAGCACCAGTGGCGGCTGCTTTTCCAGAATGTTGCCCCGTAAACGACCTATCACCTGAATGCTTCCTTAACTAACGAATGTGGCGGATTTTATAACATAAAAAAGGCTGGATGAATATCCAGCCTGAGTGTCTGTTCTGTGCCATGCCCTAACCTGAGCGCAACCGTCCGCGCGTCAGCACCAGCTTGCTGTCACTCATGCGAGCGGCGTTCTGCGCCACATGACAGTGAGTAATGGCTATCGCCAGCGCATCGGCAGCATCCGCCTGCGGGTTTGCTGGCAGCTTCAGCAGGGTTCGCACCATATGCTGCACCTGACTTTTCTCGGCGCTACCGATGCCAACTACAGTCTGTTTTACCTGACGGGCAGCATACTCAAACACGGGCAGATCGTGGTTTACCGCAGCAACAATCGCGGCACCGCGCGCCTGGCCGAGCTTCAGCGCGGAGTCTGCATTCTTCGCCATAAACACCTGTTCAATGGCGAAGAAATCGGGTGAAAACTGCGTGATGATTTCACAGACGCCCGCATAAATCAGCTTCAGGCGGGCGGGCAATTCGGTGGTATTGGTGCGGATACAGCCGCTGCCCAGATACGTGAGCTGGCGGCCGGTCTGACGAATAACACCATAACCGGTGATGCGTGAGCCGGGATCGATACCCAGAATAATCGACATTACGCCTCTCCGGTTAACAGGGTGACAACCGCCATTACAGCGTTTCCGCCACCTCGTCGGAGATCTCACCGTTGTGATAAACCTCCTGCACATCATCGCAATCTTCCAGCATGTCGATCAGACGCAGCAGTTTTGGTGCGGTTTCTGCATCCATTTCCGCTTTGGTGGTCGGGATCATTGCCACTTCTGCGGTATCCGCTTTCAGGCCAGCGGCTTCCAGTGCATCACGCACGGTGCCCATCTCTTCCCATGCGGTAAAGACATCAATCGCGCCGTCGTCATAGGTGACGATGTCTTCGCCGCCCGCTTCCAGTGCGGCTTCCATCACCGCGTCTTCATCCTGACCTGGCGCGAAGGAGATCACACCTTTTTTGTTGAACAGGTACGCCACGGAACCGTCGGTGCCCAGGTTGCCGCCTGTTTTGGTGAAGGCGTGACGCACTTCGCCTACGGTACGGTTACGGTTATCACTCAGGCATTCAATCATGATGGCTGAGCCGCCAGGACCGTAACCTTCATAAATGATGGTTTCCATGTTGGCGTTGTCATCGCCGCCCACCCCGCGCGCGATGGCGCGATCCATGGTGTCACGGGTCATGTTGTTGGCCAGCGCTTTATCCATCGCTGCACGCAGACGCGGGTTGGAACCCGGATCGCCACCACCCAGCTTGGCCGCCGTCACCAGTTCACGAATGATTTTGGTAAAAATTTTGCCGCGCTTGGCATCCTGCGCCGCCTTACGGTGTTTGGTATTTGCCCACTTACTGTGTCCTGCCATGTTAAATATTCTCCGATCTTTTACAGGGTGCAGACTCTCCTGGCTGCGAGCTTATTTACCGTCGGTGCTCAGCCAGGTAATTGACAACCTGACGGCCCTGAGAGGCGAGCGTTACGCGTTATCCTCACGTATCTGTGTACGCAGGGGATTCGCGCTGACGGTGAACAATTTCGTGGCGAGGATGACGCCTGACTGTTCAATAGGTTGGTGTAGTCCTGTTAAAACTCACCAGATTCATAAAATTTAATCTATCCGCCGCCGGAATACCGGGCGATGGCGAGCATTCAGATAAATTCTTCAATTGCCTGGCGATTACTCCATGATCGGGTTAATGCTGCAGCGTCAGCGGGTGCCAGCCAGCGAAACGCCAGATGCTCGGTCAGCGTGATATTACGCTCTTCCGGCAATTGCAGGCGAAACCAGTGCTCGTGATTATGGGTAACATCCGGCGCATAGCGATGGCGGAAATGGGGGAAGATTTCAAAATCAATCTGACGCTGACAATCCTCTATTTCCAGCTGCTCAGCCAGCACGTTAATGCCGACCTCTTCATGCACCTCACGACACGCGGTTGTCAGCGGTGACTCTCCCGCTTCCAGGCTGCCGGTCACCGACTGCCAGAACGTGGGATCGTCACGCCGCTGCAGCATCAGCACCCGGCCAGTATCGCGCGCCGAAATGACGACCAGCACTGAAACCGGGTGTTTATAGCCCATTATTTATTCTCAGGCTTTTCTTTTTTAACCACCTGGATGCCAAGCTCCAGCAGAGAAGCCGGGTTCGCTTCGCTTGGCGCTTCGGTCATCATGCAGGCTGCCGCCGTGGTTTTCGGGAACGCGATAACGTCACGAATGTTGTCGGTGCCGGTCAGCAGCATGGTCAGGCGATCCAGACCAAAAGCCAGGCCTGCATGCGGTGGTGTACCGAACTTCAGCGCATCCAGCAGGAAGCCAAACTTCTCGCGCTGCTCATGCTCTTCAATACCCAGAATGCTGAACACCGTCTGCTGCATTTTGCCGTTGTGGATACGCACTGAACCGCCGCCAACTTCATAACCGTTGATCACCATGTCATAAGCATTCGCCACGGCACGGGTCGGATCGGCTGCCAGTTCTTCTGCGCTCATCTCTTTTGGCGCAGTGAACGGATGGTGCATGGCGGCCAGACCGCCTTCCTCGTCCTCTTCGAACATCGGGAAGTCGATCACCCACAGCGGTGCCCAGGCGTTCTCATCGGTGATGTTCAGCTCGCGGCCCACTTTCAGGCGAAGCGCACCCAGTGCGTCAGCGACCACTTTGGCGCGGTCAGCACCAAAGAAGATAATGTCGCCATCCTGCGCGCCGGTACGGCTCAGAATGCCTTCAACGATCTCTGCATTCAGGAACTTGGCAACCGGACTCTGCACGCCTTCCAGGCCATCTGCACGGACGTTAACCTTCATCCACGCCAGCCCTTTCGCGCCGTAAATCTCCACGAATTTGCCATATTCATCAATCTGCTTACGGCTCAGCTGCGCACCCGTCGGTACACGCAGCGCGGCAACACGGCCTTTTTCGTCGTTAGCCGGGCCAGAGAAGACCTGGAACTCCACGTTTTTCAGCAGGTCGCCAACGTCCACCAGCTCCATCGGGTTACGCAGATCCGGCTTATCGGAACCGTAGCGATGCATCGCTTCCGCAAAGGTCATCTGCGGGAACGCACCGAGATCTACGCCCTGCACGTCCTGCCACAGATTGCGGATTAAACGCTCCATGATTTCGCGCACCTGTGGCGCAGTCATAAAGGAGGTTTCTACGTCGATCTGGGTAAACTCTGGCTGACGATCGGCACGTAAATCTTCATCGCGGAAGCATTTTACGATCTGATAGTAGCGGTCAAAGCCGGACATCATCAGCAGCTGTTTGAACAGCTGTGGTGACTGCGGCAGCGCATAGAATTTGCCTTTGTGAACCCGGCTTGGCACCAGATAGTCGCGCGCGCCTTCTGGCGTCGCCTTGGTCAGCATCGGGGTTTCGATATCCAGGAACCCTTCGTCATCCATAAAGCGACGGACAAAGCTGGTGATTTTTGCGCGGGTTTTCAAACGCGTCACCATCTCAGGGCGACGCAGATCCAGGTAGCGGTATTTCAGGCGCGCTTCTTCGCTGTTGGTCTGGTTGGAGTCCAGCGGCAGTGGCTCAGATCGGTTGATGATGGTCAGCGCCTGGGCAAACACTTCGACTTCGCCGGTCGCCATGTCGCTGTTTTTGTTCTTCTCATCGCGTGCGCGCACAGTACCGGTGATCTGGATGCAGAATTCGTTACGCAGTTCAGAAGCCAGCTTAAATGCGTCCTGACGATCGGGATCAAAAAATACCTGCACGATGCCTTCACGGTCGCGCATGTCGATAAAAATCAAACTGCCCAGATCGCGACGGCGGTTTACCCAGCCGCAAAGCGTGACTTGCTGACCCACATGAGACAGATTGAGCTGTCCGCAATATTCTGTACGCATAACACTATCCTTTTAACTTCGCCGCTGCAGCTGACAGCATCCGGCCGCGTTACCTGATGCGATGCTGTCGCAAAAATGGCGGCCATTATAATGGAAAAAGCCAGACAGGATAAGCAGATCAGCGCCAAAGCACCGATTTCCTGTGTGCATTTGCCCCTCAGCCTGACCATAGCGGATAATGAGGTCACTTAACCTGCAGCCAGGAGCGCGCGTGACACTTCGTATTGGCCTGCCCCAGTGGCAGCATTCACACTGGAAACGCTGGGGTATCGAAAGCCTGGCGGACTATGCCCGCTACTTCCACTGCGTAGAGGGAAATACCACCCTCTATGCGCTGCCGAATGCTGAAACGGTGATGCGCTGGCGCGACATGACCCACGATGCATT
Source organism: Pantoea sp. XY16 (assembly GCF_025153065.1). NCBI lineage: Bacteria > Pseudomonadati > Pseudomonadota > Gammaproteobacteria > Enterobacterales > Erwiniaceae > Pantoea > Pantoea sp. XY16. The sequence continues at coordinate 541,813 of NZ_JANZNP010000004.1, forward strand.
TCGCTTCTGCTTTAAATTTCCCAACACCATCAGCCATCAGGCGGCGCTGCAGCATAGCGATGATCTGCTGACCGATTTTCTGCGCCTGATGGAGCCGCTGGCCGATCGTATCGGTCAGTACTGGCTGCAGCTGCCCGCCAGCTTCTCCCCGGCACAGCTCAATGACCTGTGGCGTTTTCTGGATAGTCTGCCGCGCCGTTTTCACTATGGCGTTGAAGTGCGTCATCCGGCTTTCTTTGCCAAGGGCGAGGCGGAACGGTCATTGAATCGGGGCCTGCTGGCGCGTGGAATCAATCGTGTAATCCTCGATAGCCGTCCGGTTCACGCCTCCACCTCGCAAAGCCCGGCGGCGCTGGTCGCGCGTTCGCAGAAGCCGAGAGTGCCGCCGCATGCCCTGCGAACTGGCTCGCAGCCGATGGTGCGGTTTATCGGCAGCGACAGCGTGGACGAGAGCGTGCCGCTGTTCCAGATCTGGCGTACTAAGCTGGCTGAGTGGCAGCGACAGGGCGACGCCATGCTGTTTCTGCACACGCCCGATATGGGTCAGGTCTTTCCGCTGGTGCAGGCACTCTGGCCGCAGTTGCAGGAGATCGATCCGGCTATCGGTAACGGACCCGACTGGCCGCAACAGACGTCACTGTTTTGATTGCGTTACAGGACAGCGGGCTGTGCGCCCGTTAGAATCGAATCATTATGGACAGTCGCGGGAGTGGCTATGGTTAGCGCGTTATATGTGGTGATAGGGGCATTGCTGATAATGAAATTCACGCTGGACGTGGTGCGTTACCGTCGGTTCTACCGGGTGGCGTATGGCGATGGCGGCTATCACGACCTGAAAATGGCGATCCGCATTCATGGCAATGCCATCGAAACCATTCCACTGGCGCTGTTTCTGCTGGTGATGATGGAGATGAACGGCGCCGATATCTGGATGGTGCATCTCACCGGCCTGCTGTTCTTTATCAGCCGCCTGCTGCACGCATGGGGATTGCGCAGCAGCGCCATGGCGGGCCGTAAATATGGCATGCTCCTGACGCTGTTTTCACTGTGTGGCATGGTGATTTTCAACCTGATTTATATGCCGTGGGAACTGGTCCTGACGTTCCATTAAGCCAGCCTGGGTTAAGGGGTGCAGCCCGCCCCACTTTCTGCGAGAATAGCGCCCTTTCCGTCGTCTCTTCGGATTTTCGATATGTCTGACCGCGATCAACTCTTCTCAGCGCCCATTGCAAAACTGGGCGACTGGACTTTTGACGAGCGTGTAGCTGAAGTCTTTCCTGACATGATTCAGCGCTCGGTGCCCGGCTACTCCAACATCATTTCGATGATTGGCATGCTGGCAGAACGTTTTGTGACTCCGGACAGCAGGGTCTATGACCTGGGCTGCTCGCTGGGTGCGGCCACCCTTTCGGTGCGTCGCAATATTCATGTGCCGGGTTGCCAGATCATCGCGGTGGATAACTCCCCGGCGATGGTGGAGCGCTGTCGTCGCCATCTTGATGCGTTTCGCGCGGACACACCGGTCACGGTGCTGGAAGCGGATATCCGCGACATTGAGATTGAAGACGCCTCGCTGGTGGTACTCAACTTCACGCTGCAGTTTCTTGAGCCGCCTGCACGTCTGGCGCTGCTGGAAAAGATCTGGCAGGGACTCAAACCGGGCGGCGCGCTGGTGCTGTCGGAGAAGTTCAGCTTTGAAGATGCCGAGGTCGGTGAGCTGCTGTTTAACATGCATCACGACTTCAAGCGCGCCAACGGCTACAGCGAACTGGAAATCAGCCAGAAACGCAGCATGCTGGAAAATGTGATGCTGACTGACAGCGTTGAAGCGCATAAAGCCCGCCTGAAACAGGCCGGGTTCTCGCACGCCGAACTCTGGTTCCAGTGCTTTAATTTTGGATCTCTGGTGGCGTTGAAATGATCGACTTTGGCCGTTTTTATCAGCAAATTGCAGTGGGCCCGCTGGCGAAGTGGCTGGAAGTCTTACCGGCGCAAATCAGTGAGTGGCAGCGTGAAAACCTGCACGGGCACTTTCGTGACTGGTACAAGTCGCTGGAGTATCTGCCGCTGCTGGAACCGCAAAAACTGGACCTGCTGCACAGCGTCACCGCCGACCGCGATGACATCAGCGACCGCCATCGTCAGGGGATTGAGAAATTACTGCGTAACCTGATGCCGTGGCGCAAAGGGCCTTATTTCCTCTATGGCACCCACATCAACACAGAATGGCGATCTGACTGGAAGTGGGAACGCGTGATACCGCACATCTCCCCGCTGGCGGGCCGCACAGTACTGGATGTCGGCTGTGGCAGCGGTTACCACATGTGGCGGATGATTGGCGCAGGCGCACACCTGGTGGTCGGCATCGATCCGATGCAGCTGTTCCTGGTGCAGTTCGAAGCAGTGCGTAAGCTGCTGAATGACGATCGCCGTGCGCATATGCTGCCGCTGGGCATTGAGCAACTCCCAGCGTTACAGGCGTTTGATACCGTATTTTCGATGGGTGTTCTCTATCACCGTCGTTCGCCGCTGGATCACTTGCTACAACTAAAAAATCAGCTGGTGAGCGGAGGCGAGCTGGTGCTGGAAACGCTGGTGATTGAAGGCGATGTGAATCAGGTGCTGGTGCCCGGTGAACGCTATGCACAGATGCGCAATGTGTTCTTTATCCCTTCAGCGAAAGCGCTGAAAAGCTGGCTGGAGAAAAGCGGCTTTGTCGATGTGCGGATTGTCGATTTTGCTCTGACCACCACCGAAGAGCAGCGCCGTACCGACTGGATGACCAGCGAGTCGCTGGCTGAATTCCTCGACCCCGATGATCCCAGCAAAACGGTTGAAGGCTATCCGGCGCCTCTGCGTGCCGTTCTGGTCGCCACCAAACCTTAATACCCTAGCGGCGAGACAACGCCAGTTTCGCCGCAAATCCAATAAATACACAGCCGGTCAGACGATCCATCCCCTTCAGCACCGTCGGTTTTCGCAGATGGCTGGCGAAATAGTGGCTGCCGCCAATCAGTACCGCATTCCAGAACAGCCCCAGTAGCATGTGCGCCAGTGCCATCAGTGTGCACCAGAGCGTCACGGACGCCCCCGCCGGAATGAACTGTGGCAGAAAAGTGACGTAAAACACGCCAATTTTAGGATTCAGCAGATTTCCCATTAATCCCCGACTGAAGCAGGCCAGATAGCCCTGCTGATGTGCAGGCTGTTCAGCTGTCCCCACGGATTGCTGACGCGGCTTAAGCAGCAGCTTTATGCCCAGACAGAGCAGCCAGCCTGCACCGATCAACTTTAGCAGGTTATAGGCGATTTCAGAGGCCATCAGCAGCGCGCCCAGCCCCAGCCCAACTGCGATCCCCCAAAGCAGACAACCCAGCGTTACGCCAAGGGCTGTCGCCCAGGCGCGTTGCCAGCCCTGTGCAATGGCGGTTCGCAGCACCAGCGCGGTATCAAATCCAGGTGTGAGTGTCAGAATAGTTATCGCAAACAGAAATGAAAAGAGCGTGGCGCTCATGACGATTCTCCGTTATTTCTCCCGGCAAGGGGTGTTCAGGCAGCTTAACAGCCCATGGAGCAGTCATGCGCGGAATCGACTGCCACTCTGAGTGGATTGTGCCAGGCTGGATCGGGTCGAACCATTCATCTTAAGGAGATGTGATTATGAGTAAATTTATTTTTTCATCACCCCGTAAATATGTGCAGGGCGCAGGTGTGCTTGATGAGCTGGGAACGTACCTGACTGAACTGGGCGATCAGGCCTTTCTGGTGGCGGATGACGTTGTCTGGAAGCTGATTGGCGAACGCACACAACAGACATTGCAGTCCGCCGGGGTGAAATTCAGCTGGCAGCAGTTTAACGGCGAGGCCTCCAGTAATGAGATCACCCGTCTCAGTGCGCTGGCGAAGAGCCAGGGCTGTAACGTGGTTGTCGGGCTGGGCGGCGGCAAAACGCTGGATACGGTTAAGGCGGTGGCGGACGAACTTAAACAGCCGGTGGCCATCGTGCCGACCATTGCCTCCACCGATGCCCCCTGTAGTGCGCTATCAGTCATCTACTCTGACAGCGGCGTATTTGAAAGCTATCGCTTCTACAGCAAAAATCCCGATTTGGTGCTGGTCGATACGGCAGTCTGCGCCAGTGCACCTGCGCGGCTCTTTGCCTCCGGCATTGCCGATGGTCTGGCCACCTGGGTTGAAGCGCAGGCAGTGGCGCGCTCCCATGCGAAATCGATGGTCAGCGGCGATCCGACTCTTGCCGGACTGGCGATTGCCCGCGCCTGCGAAGAAACACTGCTTAAGTGGGGATACAGCGCATACATCGCCGTTACCGAAAAACGGGTCACGCCCGCAGTGGAAGCGGTGGTTGAGGCGAACACGCTGCTTTCAGGGCTGGGCTTTGAAAACGGCGGGCTGGCAGCCGCCCACGCTATTCACAATGGTTTTACCGCCATCGATGGCGATATCCATCATCTCACCCACGGCGAGAAAGTCGCCTACGGCACACTGACGCAGATGGTGCTTGAGCAGCGGTCGGATGAGGAAATTGCGCGCTATATTCGTTTCTATCGCAGCATCAACATGCCGACCACGTTGCGTGAAATGCATCTGGAAAATGAAAGCTGGGAAAATCTGGTGAAAGTGGGGGCACTGGCGAACAGTGAGGGCGATACGCTGAAAAACCTCAACCCTCATCTGTCACCGGAAGATATCGCCAACGCCCTGCTGGCGCTGGATGCCTTTAGTCAGATGGTGAAATAAGCCGCCAACAGGCGATCATCCGATCGCCTGTTACTCTTCTGCCGCAGGCTGGTCCCAGTACTCATATTTGTAGGCGGAACTGAGATGGCGCTCAATGGTGCCACGCGTAAAGATTTCGGTTTCATGCAGATAGCTCAGTGTACAGTTGCCAACCTCATCCCAGGACTGACACTCATCGACCGACCGGATAGTGCTAAGCGGTGTGGTCGCAGTGCCGTTGAGCCGCACTTCACGCCACTGGTGATCGTAGGTGTATTCGTCGGTCCCCCGGGCAGAGGTGGTGCGCGTCACCAGACCTTTTGGGTTCCAGTGGTAGTGGAACTCGCCGTTGGTCAGCGGATCGCTGCCACGTGCCACACTCTTCTCCAGTCGTAGCTGGCGATCATACCGATAGGTGGTGTCGGTAAAGCCGCTTTTACCCATGCTGGTAAATCTGTCGGAAGCGCTGGTGATAGTGCCACGCTGGCCTTTCTGCCAGTTAATCGTTCCCTGCCGGTTATCAACCACGACTTCCCTGCCCTCTTTCAGCACTTTTACCAGATACGCATATTCCGCCACCCAGCCGTCCTGTACCCGGGCGATGTGTTGCTCCATGCTGAGGATCACGTTGCGTTCACTTTTGTCGTAGCTGACGTCAGCCACCGTCAGATTGCCGCAGGCGTCAAACTGTCCCAGCACCCGCTTTTGCGAATTCACATCTTTACCAAATTCACCTGCAATCACCTGCTTCACCGCGCCTTTCGCATTTCCGCCAAGCAAAATCAGGGTATTACTGCTGGAAACGGCGGTGTTGTCTGGCCCACATACGCTGGCCGCAGCGCTTCCAGTACTAGCGGTCAGTATCAGGCTTAAAGTAAGAATCTGATTGCGTTTCATAGGGTAAATTCCAGGCGACGTTGCTTTCAGTGTAAACGCTGTGGAGATGAACAGCGGCGATGATTTAAGCCAGCATCGCCTTTTAAACATCGAAAATGCGACAAGGCGCCAGCGTAACGGATAAAGCGCATGTTAAGGATGCCGTCAGGCCTTAAATTCCTGGATGACATTAATTAGTTAGTAAAAGGCAGGCATTTTAACTGAACCGGACGAAACGCTGTCACGGCAAACGGAGCGTGTTTTACACAAAAAGAACCCCAGCAAGCTGTACTGGGGTTTGGTACTTGCAAACACCACGTCAATGATCGGCGTGCTGCGCGGCAAAATCTGTTGTGGTTCAGGCAACCCGAACGGTGCTCATCTGCATCACGCTTTTCATCGCCTCAACCACATCGCCGTCTACGCAGTAGCGGCTGAACTCATCGGTTTCGGCTTCAGAACACATGGAGACACCCGCTTTGCGGTAGCGCATCGGTGACGCCGTCAGGCGACTGGCCGAGCTATGGACTTCATCAATCCCCATGTCGAGAAACTTTTGCAGGTTGCTGAGACGCACGCCCGCACCTGCCATAATAATAGGACCGGTACTGGTCTCATTTAGTTCCCGAAGTAATGCAATTCCGTTTTCAGCGCTCTGCTGCTGACCGGATGTCAGAATGCGCGCTACACCCAAATCCGTTAACGCTTCCAGTGCGCGCTTAGGGCTGTGACAGAGATCGAAGGCGCGATGGAAGGTCACCGCCAGACCGTCACACAGCGCCATAATCTGTCGCATCTGCCCCTGATGAATATGGGCGTCTTCATCCAGCATCCCAATCACCAGACCGGGAAAACCGAGTTCACGAATTAACGCCACATCCGATTTCATCGCCTCGAATTCACGTGCGGTGTAACAAAAATCGCCACCCCGTGGCCGGACAATAGGATGAACCGGAATCGAAACCTCGCGCCGGGCGGCATTCAGCATCCCCGCAGACGGGGTCAGGCCGCCTTCGCGCGGTGCGGCACAAAGTTCAACCCGATCAGCGCCCGCCTGTTGTGCGGTCACGGCGCAATCCACGCCATAGCAGCAAATTTCCAGTGTGGTCATTCTCTTCTCCTTTACATGACTCTGGTTCAAGGCAGATTCATCAGTTAGTCTGGCTGCTGGAATGAGTTTACCGGGAAAGTTAACTATGGCATTCAATTTCGACCAACGGATAGACCGTCGTCACAGCGATAGCCTTAAATGGAACAAATATGCGGACCAGGACATTCTGCCGTTGTGGGTGGCAGATACGGATTTCCGATCCCCTGACTGCGTCATCGAGGCAATTAAGACCCGCGCCGTGCATGGGATTTTTGGTTATGGTGATACGCCGGTGGCGTTTATTGACAGTGCGATAGCGTGGCTCGCCTCACGCTATCAGTGGCACGTTAATCCGGAGTGGATTGTGGTGTTGCCGGGTGTCGTGAGCGGGCTTAATCTCGCCGTGCGTGCGTTTACCGCGCCGGACGAGCTGACGATTGCCCCTACGCCAATCTATCCACCGTTTCGCGGTTCGGCAAAACTGGCAGAACGGGGTCAGCTCAATCTGCCGCTGACGCTGAAACAGGGACGCTGGGTGCTGGATATGGATGCGGCTGAAGATCAGCTCACCGGCAAAGAGCGGCTGTTAATGCTGTGTAATCCGCAGAACCCGGGCGGCACCGTTTATCGGCGCGACGAACTGCAGGCGCAGCTGGAATTTGCGCATAAGCACGATCTTATCGTCTGTTCAGACGAGATCCACAGCGATCTGCTGCTGGAACCGGGCGCTAAACACATTCCGTTTGCGTCGCTGAGTGGAGATGCCGCTCAGCGCAGTGTGACACTGATGTCACCCTCCAAGAGCTTTAATATTGCTGGTCTGGGTGCGTCCATTGCCATTATCCCTGATGCTGAACTGCGTGCGCGCTTTAACCGAATGCGACGCGGTATTGTGCCGGATGTGGATATTCTGGCGCTCACCGCCGCGGCAGCGGCATGGCGCGAAGGTGAACCCTGGCTGCAGGCGCAGAATACCTACCTGCGAAGTAATCGTGACTGGCTGGTCTCACAGGTTAATAAAATGACCGGTCTGTCCGTCGCCGCGCCGGAAGCGACCTACCTGGCCTGGATCGACGCCAGTGCGCTGGGTGTGGCCAGTCCTGCCCTCTATTTTGAGAAGCACGGACTCGGCTTAACCGCCGGTCGCGAGTTTGGCAATGACCAGTTTGTCCGGCTCAATTTTGGCTGTACCCGCGCGCTGCTGGATGAGGCCGTTGCGCGCCTGAAGCGCGCAGTAGCCGCCCGTATCTAGTTCTGCTCGCTGGCGACAATCTCTTCCAGTCGCCATGGGTGAAACTTGATTGTCGTCTGCCCATCCGTTACCGCCAGGGTCGGATTGGGCAAACGCTCATTCTCGCCCTGCGGTGAGCTGGTTTTAAATGAAATACCCGGCTGCGTCAGCGCGTCATCGGAAAGCAATGCCATCGCGCGCATGCCCAGCGTCTGATGATCGCCGCGCAACACCACTTCAATATGCTCCCAGCCTTCATGGCGATAACGCTTTTCACCCGGCCACGGCAGTTCAACCACATCAACCTGCCTGCCCGCCACGAACAGCGGATCATGTAGTTTAAACAGGCATATCTGTCTTCCGTTGATCATCGCTGCTGAAAATTCAGTACCAATCTGCTGCAGGCCTTGCTGCCAGCGCATTGCCGTCGTGTCCTGATGACAACGCAGCGAAATATGGTCAACTTCCAGATCGTTAAGGCGCAAACCCAGTCTCTGCGCAAAACTTTGCAACGATTCTTCAAAACGTCCTAAATCTGTCTTTAAATCATCCAATTCTGCCGGAAAAGATTGCTCAGCCACCGGGATTCCTCTCTGTTTGTTTAGTCTTTATAATCAGTCTGGTTCATTGTGCACCGCGTGCTCCGCGTCACAAAATGGTAAGATTCATCTTATTTGGCCCGGAATTTAACGCAAAACCTTATAATAACATCTTTCATTTCGGATTTATCTCCTGTTTAGGGCCATGAGTTCCTTGATGAAAGCACCTTAAATATATGATTTAAATGATCTTCTTTAATACAATAAGATAACTCTTATTTGAACGGCAAACAATTGCAGCCTCCCCCGCCTTCCTATAAATTTGACCTAACACAACCAAAAGGAATGGCTCTATGTCTATGCTCATCGTTGTCGCTGTCCTGATCGCACTGATGGGGTTTGCAATTTCCCGCCATTGGAAGGTGCGCGAAGATAAAAGCGTAAAGAACCCACGCCGTCATCTGCGACGTCGTTAACGCCTCCGGGAAACATCTTCTTCAGCTCTGTTTCCCCGCTTCATCCAACTGCTGACGCCCATCCACATTTCACGTATACTTTTCCCCTCATTTTTTTCCGTTTTGTCTGTCCTATCCGTTTCGGCCAATTCGTTACGCGATGCGCTCAGGCAAGATGATGACAGCCCGGCTTTTCATCCGGGCGTTGTTCAGCACATGAAGGTAACTCGGTGAATATTCAGGCACTTCTTTCCGCAAAAGTCAGTCAGGCAATGGTTTTAGCCGGCGCACCCGCCGATTGCGAACCGCAGGTTCGCCAGTCTGCCCGGGTTCAGTTTGGAGACTATCAGGCCAACGGCATTATGGCCGTGGCGAAAAAGCTGGGACAGGCACCGCGACAATTAGCGGAAGCGGTAATCCAGCACCTCGACCTGACCGGTATCGCCAGCAAAGTTGAAATTGCCGGACCGGGCTTCATCAATATCTTCCTCGACCACAACTGGCTGGCAAAGCATGCCCGCGAAGCGCTGAGTCTGCCGCGCCTGGGCGTGCAACTGGCCGAACCCCAGACCATTGTGGTCGACTACTCTGCGCCCAACGTTGCGAAAGAGATGCACGTGGGCCACATCCGCTCCACCATCATTGGTGATGCGGCGGTGCGCACGCTGGAGTTTCTCGGACACAAGGTGATCCGTGCGAACCACGTTGGCGACTGGGGTACGCAGTTCGGCATGCTGATTGCGTTCCTGGAAAAACAGCAGAATGAACACCACGCTGAGATGGCGCTGGCCGATCTTGAAGGCTTTTACCGTGAAGCCAAGCGCACCTACGATGAAGATCCTGAGTTTGCCGAGCGCGCGCGCAGCTATGTCGTGAAGCTCCAGAGCGGCGATGAATACTGCCGCCAGATGTGGAAGAAGCTGGTCGACATCACTATGAGTCAGAACCAGAAAATCTATGACCGTATGAACGTGACGCTGACGCGCAACGACGTCATGGGTGAAAGCCTCTATAACGATATGCTGCCTGGCATCGTCTCCGATCTGAAGCAGAAAGGCTTAGCGGTTGAGAGCGAAGGTGCGACCGTCGTGTTCCTGGATGAATTCCAGAACAAAGAAGGGGAGCCGATGGGCGTCATCATCCAGAAAAAGGATGGCGGCTACCTCTACACCACGACTGATATCGCCTGTGCGAAATACCGTTACGAAACGCTGAAAGCCGATCGGGTGCTCTACTACATCGACTCCCGTCAGCATCAGCATCTGGTTCAGGCCTGGACCATCGTGCGTAAAGCGGGTTATGTGCCGGAATCTGTGCCGCTGGAGCACCATGCGTTCGGCATGATGCTGGGCAAAGATGGCCGTCCGTTCAAAACCCGCAGCGGCGGCACCATCAAGCTCTCCGATCTGCTGGATGAAGCCTGGCAGCGTGCCTACACGCTGGTGCGTGAGAAGAATCCGGAGATGAGCGAAGCGGAAGTCAAAGCGCTGGCGGAAGTGATGGGCATCAGCGCGGTGAAATACGCTGACCTGTCAAAAAGTCGCACCACCGACTACATCTTCGACTGGGACAACATGCTGGCGTTTGAAGGCAACACGGCGCCTTACATGCAGTACGCCTACACCCGCGTGCTCTCTGTATTCCGCAAGGCAGGCATTGATGCCGATTCGCTGGATGCAGAGATCGTGATTAGCGAAGAGCGCGAAGCACAGCTGGCAACCCGCCTGCTGCAGTTCGAAGAGGTTATCACGCAGGTGGCTCGCGACGGTACGCCACACGTGATGTGTGCTTATCTCTACGATCTGGCCGGTCTGTTCTCCGGATTCTACGAGCACTGTCCGATTCTCAGCGCAGAATCAGACGCGACTCGTCTGAGCCGACTGCAGCTGGCCGCGCTGACCGCGAAGACACTGAAGCAGGGTCTGGATACGCTCGGTATCGACACCGTCGAGCGCATGTAATCGCTACAACGGAGAGGGAATTCCCTCTCCGTTGCTGACTCCTCACGTTTCCCCTGTTCTCCCTCCACTCTTTCAGCAGCAGGATGGTGCCATGTCTTTAGCCGCGCATCTCATCAGCAGCCACTTTCCCACAATTAAACAGTTACAGTGCTTTCTGGCGGTCGCGCACGAGCTTAATTTTCGCCGGGCTGCAGAACGCCTTAGCATGACGCAGCCTCCGCTCACCCGTCAGATTCAGAGTCTGGAAGATCTGCTGGGCCAGCCGCTTTTCGGGCGCACGACGCATAAGGTCACCCTGACAGATTCTGGCCACGCGCTGGTCACGAAAGCGGAAGCGATCCTGACTGCGCTGAGTGCCCTGAAGCAGGATGCGCAGCCCGCCGCGGCACGACTACGCATCGGGCTGACCCGCACGCTGAACTTTGAACTGATTTCCCCACTTAACCGGCTGCTCGCCGCTTTTCATGCCAGCGATGAGATGGAGATGCCCAGCCTCACTTCGGCTCAGCTGCTGCAGAGCCTGGCGAAAAATAGCCTGGATTTGATCCTTACCGGGGAAAAAGGTCCGGAGGCGGAAGATACCGTCCGGTATGCCTGGGTATACCGTGAGCCACTGCGGATTGCGATGCCGTCAGCACACCCCGCCAGCCTCTCTGAAAACGTTGCGCTGGAGGCGCTGGCTGACCTCCCGCTGTGCTGGTTTCCGCGCAGTGCCAATCCGCAGTTTTATGATAAATGTGAGCGCTACTTCTCCACACTCAGCGTCACGCTGAAACGGGTCAGAGAGCCAGAAGACTCCCTGCTGATGCTGGCGCACATCGCCAGAGGCAAAGGGTTCGCCCTGATGCCGCAGTCAAAATGTACCTTTCATCAGGCAGGCCTCTGTTACCGGCCACTGGCTGACGATGCAGCTAAACAGCTGGCAATTGACGTTTATGCGGCTATTCGCGCCGATGAAACCAATGCGGCAGTTGTTAATGCGCTGATCGCACTCTCGCAGCCTGATGAACCCGAAGCCCCCGCCCATCCGCGCGTCTAAGTCGCTGTACTATCCGCACCAATAGTACCTGAAGCTCGCTGATACCTTTTTTGCATGACCGAAAGAGCAATTCATTGCTTTCACGCCGGGTGAAACAATCATCTCTCACTTACGAGGAGAGACAGATGAAAAAGCGATCGTTAACTCAGGGTCTGGAGGTCAGCGCCATCGGTTATGGTGCGATGGGGCTCAGCGAATTTTATGGTCAGACCGATGACCGCCATTCCCTCCAGCTGCTCAGCCGGCTGCGTGATCTGGATATCACCTTTATCGATACTGCAGACCTTTACGGGCGCGGCCACAACGAGCAGTTGATAGGCCAGTTTCTTGCCGGATTGAGCAAAGCCGAACGGCTGAAATTCACCGTCGCCACCAAGTGTGGCATTGAGCGTCCGGCGGAGGAGGCTTATGCCCGCACTATCAATAATCAGCCCGACTACCTAACCCGCAGCTGCCATGCCTCTCTGAAACGGCTGGGCGTTGAGCGTATCGATCTCTTTTATCTGCATCGCATCAGTCCGGCGACACCGATTGAGGAGAGCATGCAGTGTCTCAGCCGTCTGGTGCAGGAGGGAAAGATTGCCCGGATTGGGCTGTGTGAAGCATCGGCTTCAACACTGAATCGGGCGCAGGCGATCCATCCGCTGGCCGCGCTGCAGACGGAGTATTCACTCTGGACGCGTGACATCGAAGAAGAGATTCTCCCTATGGTGAAAAAACTCGGTATCGGACTGGTGCCCTATTCGCCGCTGGGCAGAGGATTCCTGACGGGTAAATACCGTAAAAACAGCGATTTTGCCGAGGGTGATTTCCGCAAAAATAATGACCGTTTCCGGCAGGAAAATATCGATCACAATCTCCAGCTTCTTAACGCGGTGACGCCACTTGCTGAGAAATATCACGCCACCACCGGACAGATTGCGCTGGCGTGGTTGCTGGCACAGTATGAAAAAATTGTGCCGATACCGGGCACCAAACAGATTGCTTATCTCACTGAGAATGCGCACGCCGCGGATATCAGGCTGGAAGAGGACGACGTGCGGTTACTGAATACGATACATCAGCAGATTGAGGTCAAAGGCGGTCGCTATTCTGAGGAGGGAATGAAGGGAGTTAACGCCTGAAGACACATTGCGCACTGGCGCACCGTGCAGCGGTGCGCCAGTCAATTCAGCAACGAGACTTTTACTCGTAATTGACCATGACTTCGCTGCTCACTACCCGTAATCCCGGTGGCAGCGCCCCGCTGCCGGCAAAACCAAACACCATATGCAGGGTTTCTCCAGCGTTAAGATGTGCCAGCCCGCGCGTGGTGCCGCTGGCACCCTCAAGCGTGGTGCAGCGCTGTTCGCCGCACAGCCGCACTTTAAGGCCCGACGGCGCAGGTCTGCTCAGCTCATAACGCCAGTTAATGATGCTGACCTCCCCGCCAACATCGGCGGGTGGCGTCAGCGGCTGCGTCCGTTGCCAGCTGCCGCGATTCGCCAGCAGCGGTCCGTTGGCCGTGGCGCTCCAGGCCCCCCCGGCCGCCTGAACCAGCATCGGCAGCATGAAGAGCACCAACAGCAGCCCGCGCATTATTTGCCTCCGATGGTGGCAGTCATACGGATCTGGCGGTTGTCGCTCAGTTCCAGATTCGAGAGCACCACCAGCTGCGGCAGATTGCGGCGCAGGAACCGTGCCAGCAGCGCACGCAGCGGATGATTGACCAGCAGCACCGGTGGCGCACCCAGCATCTCCTGACGCTGCAATGCCGCCTGTGCCTGACTCAACAGCCGATCGGCCAGCCCCGGCTCCAGGCCGCCACCGCCCTGCAACGCCTGTAACAGCAGACGCTCAAGCGTGGAATCCAGCCCGATAACCTGCACTTCATCATTGCCCGGGAACCACTGCTGAGTAATTGCGCGACCCAGCGCCACACGGACTACGCTGGTCAGTTCCTGCGGATCGCTCTGTACCGGCGCATGTTCCGCCAGTGTTTCGATAATAGTGCGCATATCGCGAATCGAGACCCGCTCAACCAACAGGTTCTGCAGTACCTTATGCAGCGTGGTCAGTGAGATCACCCCCGGCACCAGATCTTCGGTCAGCTTCGGCATCTCCTGCGTCACGCGATCCAGCAGCTGCTGCGCTTCCTGACGGCCAAACAGCTCACTGGCGAACTGGCCGATCAGATGGTTGAGGTGTGTTGCCACCACGGTACTGGCTTCTACTACGGTAAAGCCCTGGATCTGCGCCTGCTCTTTCAGCGCGCTGTCGATCCAGACCGCCGCCAGGCCAAAGGCCGGATCGACAGTTGCTTCTCCCGGCAGACTGCCGGCAGCCGTGCCTGGGTTAATCGCCATCCAGCGGCCCGGATAGGCATCCCCACTGCCAATCTCCACCCCTTTCATCAGAATGCGATAGCGCGCAGGTGGCAACTCCATGTTGTCACGGATATGCACCACCGGCGGCAGGAAACCGACATCCTGCGCAACTTTCTTACGGATACTGCGGATACGGCCCAGCAGCTCGCCATTTTGCTGATGATCGACCATCGGAATCAGGCGATAGCCCACTTCCATGCCCAGCGTATCTTCCAGCTGTACATCGGTCCAGGATGCTTCAGTGGCGGCGGGCGTGTCCGCTGCCGCTTTGTTGCTGATGCTGCCAGCAACGTCCACTTTCTTCTTCGGCTGCGTTTCGCGTCCGCGCAGCCACCAGGCCAGACCCAGCAAGGCGGCGGTGAACAGCAGGAAGACGAAGTTAGGCATGCCTGGCACCAGACCCAGCAAGCCAATCACCCCGGCGCTGAGCATCAGCACGCGAGGATCCTTAAACAGCTGGGTGACCATCTGCTCGCCGACATCCTGATCGGTGGCGACGCGCGTCACGATAACACCGGCTGCGGTAGAGATAACCAGCGCCGGGATCTGCGCAACCAGGCCATCACCGATGGTCAGCAGCGTATAGGTCTCTGCGGCGTGCCCCACATCCATACCGTGCTGCACTACGCCCACCAGCAGGCCGCCGATGACGTTGATCACCATGATCATGATACCGGCGACGGCATCACCACGAACGAACTTACTCGCACCGTCCATCGAACCGTAGAAGTCCGCTTCCTGGGTCACTTCAGCACGGCGGCGTTTAGCTTCATCTTCACCGATCAGCCCGGCATTGAGGTCGGCATCGATCGCCATCTGCTTACCAGGCATCCCGTCCAGTACAAAGCGCGCGCCCACTTCGGCGATACGACCGGCACCCTTGGTGATAACCATGAAGTTGATGATGACCAGGATGATAAACACCACGATACCGATGGCGAAGTTACCGCCCACCAGGAAGTGACCGAAGGCTTCAACGACCTGTCCTGCCGCAGCGGCACCGGTGTGCCCCTCCATCAGGATGATACGGGTTGAGGCCACGTTCAGTGCCAGACGCAGTAACGTAGAGAACAGCAGAACAGTCGGGAACGCCGCAAACTCCAAAGTCCGCTGGGTGAACATCGACACCAGCAGGATCATGATCGACAGCGCAATGTTAAAGGTGAACAGCAGATCAAGAATGAACGGCGGTAATGGCAGAACCATCATCGACAGGATCATCAGGATCAGCACCGGCCCGGCCAGCACCTGCCACTGCATATCTTTAAAGTTGCCCGGTAAACGTAGTTTTGCGGCCAGGTTATTAGCCATCGTTTTTGCTCTCTCCTGCAAAGTCCATCTCTGCCGGAACCGGCAGGTTTTTTGGTTTGGTTGGGATCAGGCCGCCTTCGCGCTTCCAGCGACGCGACTGCCAGACCCACGCCAGTACTTCTGCCACGGCAGCATAGAGCGCGCCGGGGATGTGCTGACCAATTTCGGTATGTCGGTATAACGCACGCGCCAGCGGCGGTGCTTCCAGAACCGGGATGCGGTGTTCAGCAGCCAGTTCACGAATTCTCAGGGCGATCTCGCCCGCGCCTTTCGCAACCACTTTCGGCGCGCTCATCTTCTTCTCGTTGTACTGCAATGCCACTGAGTAGTGCGTCGGGTTCGTGACGATGACATCGGCTTTTGGCACATCGGCCATCATTCGGCGGCGCGCGGCGGCGCGCATCTGCTGCCGGATGCGCCCTTTAACGTGCGGGTCACCTTCCTGCTGCTTATGCTCGTCACGGATCTCCTGCATCGACATCTTCAGCTTTTTGAAGTGGCTGTAGAGCTGCCAGAAGACGTCATATCCCACCATCGGGATCAGCCCCAGCATCACCAGCGAACAGCAGACCGCGATCATCTCCATGCCGTGAATCAGCGCGGTGACGGGCGCTTCACTGATCAGCCGCAACATTTCCGGCCAGTGACTCCAGATGTACCACCAGCCTACTGCGCCCACCAGAATGGTTTTGAGAATGCCTTTAAACAGTTCGGTCCACGCCTGTGCCGCAAACATTCGCTTAAAACCGGCCATCGGATTGAGCTTTTTCAGGTCGAACTTGATCGATTTGCCGCTGAAAATGATACCGCCAAGCAGCATGGGCGCGGCAATCGCCACCAGCACCAGCCCCCCCATCAGCGGCAGCAGCGCCATCAGTGCCTGGGTGATCAGGCTGCCAATGTGGCTGACGATAATTTTGTCATCCCTGACCATGCCGTGGTCAAAACGGAGCCCGGTGGCCACCATGGCCGCCAGCCGGTGCGCCATCATATTGCCGCCCATCCACAGGATCATGATGCCGGCCAGCAGCATCAGCAGTGACGTCAGTTCGCGCGAACGCGGAATCTGGCCCTCTTCACGCGCTTTCTCAAGTCGGTGGGCCGTGGGCGATTCTGTTTTGTCTTCGTCGCTATCTTCAGCCACGACAAACCTCGGTTGGCAGGAATTCTGAGCTTAGAATGCCAAATCTGGCTTAAGTTAAAGCGGAGATAAGATGGGGAAAACAGGCGTTCTTTCGGGGATGGGTCTGACAATGCGGAACGGGGCCACCCGAAGGTGACCCTGTTTTTGACGCCGGGAGCCGTTTTGCCCGCCCGCAGGCGGACAACACCGGATCAGAATCCTAAGCTGTCCAGCAGGTCATCAACCTGATCCTGGTTCGCCACCACACCCGGTGCATCGGCGTGGATCTGCGGACCATTCAGCAGGCTGGTGCCTTCCTGACGCTTCTCAGCGCTGACTTCTGGCATGTTCTCCAGCAGCACCATTAACAGCTGGCGCTCAATCTCCTGGATCACATCCATCATGCGCTTGATTACCTGACCAGTCAGGTCCTGGAAATCCTGTGCCATCATGATTTCAAGCAACTGCTTGTTGGTAAAGGCGGTGTGCTCTGGCACGGCGGTGAGGAATTCGCGCGTATCCGTCACCAACTCCCGCGCATCACCCAGTTCAATCGGGTTCTCAAACCACGCATCCCAACGCCCTTTCAGCTGAGTTGCCCCGGCTTCCATCTTATCCTGATGGGGTTGTGCTGCTTCAACACAGTTCAGCGCACGGTCGGCTGCCTGCGCCGTCATTTGCACCACATAATCAAGACGATCGCGGGCATCAGGAATGGCTTCAGCTGCATCGGCAATGGCTTTATCCAGCCCCAGCTCGCGCAGACTGTCGCGCAGCATGCGCGTCAGTGAGCCAATACGTGAAATGATGTCGTGTGCCGCGGCATCCTCAGTTGGTTTCGGAAAGTCGCTCATCACATCCCCTTACATGCCCAGTTTTTCGAAAATTTTGCCCAGCTTCTCTTCCAGGGTTGCCGCAGTGAATGGCTTCACCACATATCCACTGGCTCCCGCCTGGGCGGCGGCGATAATGTTCTCTTTCTTCGCTTCCGCGGTCACCATCAGCACCGGCAGCGAACTCATCGCCGCGTCGGCACGAATAGTCTGCAGCAGCTGCAGGCCATCCATGTTTGGCATGTTCCAGTCGGAAATCACGAAGTCGAAGCCACCCGCTTTCAGTTTGCCAAGGGCATCCACACCATCTTCCGCTTCTTCTACGTTATTGAAGCCCAGCTCTTTCAGCAGGTTACGCACAATACGACGCATCGTATTGAAATCGTCTACTACCAAAAAGCGCATGTTTTTATCAGCCATATCTACTCCTGAGTTGTCTCGCCCGGCGGGACGGGCCTGTTAAATACGCAATGCCTGTCCGGCGCTAATTTTCGCCAGCATGTGCTGGCTGATGTTGCTTAAATCCACGACTTCGCTCACGCCGCCTGTGGCGATGGCCTCACGCGGCATGCCAAATACCACACAGCTGGCTTCGTTCTGGGCGATAGTCCAGGCACCTGCCCGATGCATTTCCAGCATCCCGGCGGCACCATCATTGCCCATTCCGGTAAGGATGACCCCTACCGCATTTCGTCCGGCGTACGTTGCCACCGATTTAAACAGCACATCCACTGAGGGTTTGTGCCGGTTGACCGGTGGACCTTCATTCAGTTTCACCACATAGTTGGCACCACTTCGGGCCAGCTCCATGTGCATCGCGCCTGGCGCGATATAAGCGTGCCCCGGCAGAATACGCTCACCGTCTTCGGCCTCTTTCACCGTGATCTGACACAGCTTGTTCAGACGTTCGGCAAAAGAGCGGGTAAAGCCTGGCGGCATATGCTGGGTAATCAGCAGCGCCGGACTGGTGGCCGGTAACGGCTGCAGCACGTGACGAATCGCCTCGGTGCCGCCGGTAGAGGAGCCAATCGCAATCAGCTTCTCACTACTCAGCAGTGGCCCCGCTTTCAGCGTCGCGGGCACCGGCATCGCTGCACGGTTGTGCAGGCGGGCCCGGGCCGCCGCGCGGATTTTGTCGCCAATCATCTGGCTGTAGCCCAGCATGCCTTCGCGGATGCCGAGCTGGGGTTTGGTGACGAAATCCACCGCCCCCAGTTCCAGCGCACGCAGGGTGATTTCGGAGCCTTTTCCGGTCAGCGATGAAACCATCACCACCGGCATTGGCCGTAACCGCATCAGTTTTTCCAGGAAATCGAGGCCATCCATGCGCGGCATTTCCACATCCAGCGTCAGCACCTGCGGATTGAACTGCTTGATCAAATCGCGGGCGACCAGCGGATCGGGCGCCGTAGCGACCATCTCCATATCCGGATGGCTGTTGATGATCTCGGTCATCAACTGCCGCATCAGCGCAGAGTCATCTACGCACATCACGGTGATTTTGCTCATCATCTTTCCTTCGTCAGTCCATAGACGGTTTGTCCACGCAGCCAGAACTCTTTACTGATCTGACTAAAGTTTTCTGAGTGTCCGGCGAACAGGATGCCACCCGGCTTCAGCAGCGGCACAAACCGACGCAGAATCTTCTCCTGCGTCTCTTTATCGAAATAGATCATCACATTGCGACAGAAAATTGCGTCGAACTGACCCGGCAGCGCCCAGTCGTTGGCCAGCAGGTTAAGCTGTGCGTAGGTGACGAGGTTGGTCAGCTCAGGACGCGCCCGCACCATTCCGGCGTGTGGACCGGTGCCGCGCAGGAAGAAGCGCTGCATTTGCGCGGGTGACAGCGTGCGCAGCTCTTCCTGGCGATAAACACCCGATACCGCTTTTTCCAGTACCTGGGTATCAATATCGCTGGCATGAACCTGGAACTTGCCCGGTCCGGTACCCAGCGTTTCCGCCAGTGTCATCGCGATGGAATAAGGCTCTTCGCCGGTTGACGCCGCGGTACTCCAGACGCTGAAATTGCCCTGGCGCTTACGTGCATGCTCCGCCAGAATCGGGAAGTGATGCGCTTCGCGGAAGAACGCGGTCAGGTTGGTGGTCAGGGCGTTGATAAACGCCTGCCACTCGGCACTGTTCGGATCGGACTCCAGCAGCGCCAGGTAGCGACCGAAATCATCGATATTCAGCGTACGCAGGCGACGAACCAGGCGGTTGTAGACCATCTCACGCTTGTGATCGGCCAGTACGATACCGGCACGCTGATAGATCAGCTGGCTGATACGACGAAAATGCGTATCGGAGAGCGGTAAACGCTGCACCATCTGCGACAGCAGCGTTGTCGTCTCACTTTGATCTAAAATTGTCGATTTTTTCATCTCTGCACCTGGCCCGAACTGAATATATTATTTTTCTGCTGCGATGCCCGGCGGCTAAATGGCGGCCGGGCCACGGGCGATTAAAAGGTTTCCCAGTTGTCGTCGCTGCGTACCGCAGACGAACGACCAACGGCTAACGGTGCATCTGACTGGAGCGTTTTTGTCGCCGTTGTCTTGTTAACGGCCTGAGCGACAAATTCTTTACCAATATTGAACACTGATACCGCTTGTTTTAAGTGACTTGCCTGATCTTCGAGCGCTGCAGCTGCTGCCGCTGACTCTTCAACCAGTGAGGCGTTCTGCTGCGTGACGCGATCCATCTCGGTCACCGCAAGGCCCACCTGGTCAATGCCACGGCTCTGTTCGTCTGACGCAGAGGCGATCTCGCCCATGATGTCAGTGACGCGTGTGACCGCGCTGACGATGTTGCTCATGGTGTCACCGGCGCTCTCTACCAGCACCGAGCCGGTATTAACGCGGCTAACGGAATCTTCGATGAGACCTTTAATCTCTTTGGCGGCCTGGGCGCTGCGCTGCGCCAGACTGCGTACTTCACCCGCCACCACGGCAAAGCCGCGGCCCTGCTCACCGGCACGGGCTGCTTCAACCGCCGCATTCAGTGCCAGGATGTTGGTCTGGAAGGCGATGCCGTCGATCACACTGGTGATATCGGCAATTTTCTTAGAGCTGCCCGCAATCTCTTTCATGGTGGTGACCACGCCATCCACCACTTTGCCGCCCTGCTGTGCGGTTTCAGAGGCGGTCAGCGCCAGCTTCGACGCCTGACGGGCGTTTTCGGCATTCTGCTTCACGGTCGCGGTGAGCTGCTCCATGCTGGCAGCAGTCTGCTCCAGCGAGGCGGCCTGCTGTTCGGTACGCGAAGAGAGATCGTTATTGCCGATGGAGATTTCGCTGGCACCGGTATAGATGGCTTCCGAGCCGTCACGGACGGTGCGGACAGTGCGTGCCAGCTCCTGCTGCATATGCTGCAGTGACGTCAGTAACTCACCAATTTCGTTGCGTACGGTAATCTCAACCGGCTGAGTCAGATCGCCGCGTGCGATGTGCTGAATGTGCTCAATGCTCTGACGCAGAGGACGGATCAGCACCGAGCGCATGACGTTCCACACCAGGATAATCATCAGCAACGTCACGGCCAGCGTGGCGATGACGATAGTGATGGAGCGGCTGTAAGCCTGCTGGTTGGCTTCCACACCCTGCTGTGACAGTGCTTTGTTGTTCTCAAGCCAGGCACTGTAATCTTTCTGGAACTTGTCCTGGAAACTCTGCGTTGGCTGATCCACAAAGCCTTTGAAGTTGCCGGTGGTGAAGAACACCATCAGTTCTGCCAGCGCATCGTGATAGGCCTTGTAGTTCGCCTGCAACGCCAGAACGTTTTCAGCCGTTTTGCCCTGTTCTGACAGGTTATCGTTGAAAATCTGATAGTTGACTTCAGCCTGTTTCAGCTCCTCGCCCGCCAGTGCGACCAGCTCTTTTACGCTGGCGCCCGATCCCGACATCTGCGCATCCTGCAGAAAACGGATACCGGCGCGGTTAAGGGTATTGCGCGCCTGAACCAGCGAAACCCATGAGGTGCCCATCGCCTGTTGCAACGTATTCAGACGCTGGTTGTAGGCAAAATTCTCTTTATCTGAACTGACAGTTTTGAAAAACATTCCGCCGGAAAACAGCTGCAGCAGCGCAAACAGCGCCAGCACACTCAGCAGGCCGGAAACAACGCGCACTCGACTAAACATAAACACCTCATTGGTTGGCGATTCGTGTTTATTTATCGGCGGCGTCGGGGGGAACTTTATGCGTGGCAACGGCTTTAAACCGCCACCACGCTGAAAGGCAGAAAATCAGGCGCGGGAAATTTTGAAAACCGAGACAGCCTGGGTGAGGACGCTGGCCTGCTGCTCCAGTGCGGCAGCGGCAGCGGCAGACTCCTCCACCAGCGAGGCGTTCTGCTGGGTCACGCGATCCATTTCGGTGACGGCCAGACCGACCTGCTCAATACCGCGGCTCTGCTCGTCTGATGCAGAGGCGATCTCGCCCATGATATCGGTTACGCGGGTCACGGCACCCACAATCTCATTCATGGTGCTGCCGGCGCTTTCAACCTGCAGTGAACCGCTGTTAACGCGAGACACGGAGTCCTCGATCAGGCCTTTGATCTCTTTAGCGGCCTGAGCACTGCGCTGTGCAAGACTGCGCACTTCACCGGCCACTACCGCAAAACCGCGCCCCTGTTCCCCGGCACGCGCCGCTTCAACCGCGGCATTCAGCGCCAGGATGTTGGTCTGGAAGGCGATACCGTCGATCACGCTGATGATGTCTGCGATCTTCTTCGAGCTGCCCGCAATCTCTTTCATGGTCGTCACCACGCCGTTCACCACTTTGCCGCCCTGCTGCGCGGTTTCCGAGGCGGTCAGCGCCAGCTGCGAGGCCTGACGGGCGTTGTCAGCATTCTGCTTCACCGTGGCGGTGAGCTGCTCCATGCTGGCTGCAGTCTGCTCGAGTGAGGCGGCCTGCTCTTCGGTGCGGGCTGACAGGTCGTTGTTACCGGCGGCGATTTCACTGGCACCGGTAAAGATGGCATCAGAGCCGTCACGCACATTACCGACCGTCATCACCAGCGATTGCTGCATCTCCTGGATGCCGGCCGCCAGCTGGCTCATCTCATTGCGTCCTTCAACCACAATTGGCTGGGTCAAATCGCCGGAGGCGATAGCGCGAATCTGCGCCAGCAGCTGTTGCAGCGGCTGAATCAGAACCTGACGCAGGCCAAACCAGCACGTAATAATCACCGCGAGCACCGCAACGCCAATGATAGCCAGCAGCCACATCATCTGCTTAAAGGCTGTCTGATTCTGTTCCATACCTTTATCGGAGAGTTCGGTCTGACGCGCCCGCCATTGGTTGTAACTCTCCTGCATCGCCACCTGCTTCTGCTCAATATTCTGTTTAAACATTCCTTCCAGGTCACGCGCCTGTAAACTTTTCACCATCGCTTTCAGGCCGTTTTCGTAATTAGCGTAATCGGCTTCCAGCTTGTCGCCCATGGTTTCATCAAGGCCCGGCGTAGTTGGCAGATGGTAATAAATTTTAAAGTGGCGATCGGCTTCCGCCAGCTGCTTATTGGCTTTGGTGATCAGCTCATCAAGCTGACCGCCGTTCATCTGCGATGCCATGCTGGTCTGTAAGCGCAGCATGCCGCGGTTCAGCGTGGTACGGCTGTTATTTAATGAAATATAAGCGTCTGTCATCTCGGTGACATTGCGGTTAGAGACCTGTGACAGTGCAAAGGACTCTTTGTCTTTATTAAGCGCTGACCAGAAAAGGCTGCCAGCCACTAACTGGAGCGCGCCAAAGATAACCAGGACTGCGATTAAACTGGTCACCACTTTTATTTTTTTTAACATCTCGTTCCCCTGCAGGTTAATTTAGGTGCAGCGGCTATATCGGCGTGTTTATAGGATTAATTAACGCTTTTCAGCGCTTTCAGAAGAGAAGTGGCTTTTGTAATTAATTTTATTAGCAGGAGCTGCTGAGTTTGGCTTTAAGCAGAGGAATAAAGGGGGTGGCTGCGCATCCCACAGGATGCGCAGCTTTACATCAGAAGGTTTCCCAGTGCGTATCACTGACCGGGGCCGTCAGGGCTTTGCGCGGTGCCAGCGGCGCCGTGGCGGGCGCGGCAATCGGCAAATGCTTTGTCAGCGTCTGCCTGGCTTCACGTTTGATTTTAAAGACCGAGACTGACTGGCTTAACCGGCTGGCCTGATCTTCCAGCGAAGTGGCCGCTGCCGCGGACTCTTCCACCAGCGAGGCGTTCTGCTGGGTGACGCGATCCATCTCGGTGACGGCCTGCCCGACCTGATCGATACCGCGACTCTGCTCATCCGACGCCGAGGCGATTTCGCCCATGATGTCGGTGACGCGCGTGACCGCACTGACGATATCGCTCATGGTTTCCCCGGCGGTACCGACCAGTTGCGAACCCACGCTGACGCGGTTGACTGAATCGTCGATCAGTCCTTTGATCTCTTTGGCGGCCTGGGCGCTGCGCTGCGCCAGACTACGCACCTCGCCTGCGACCACCGCAAAACCGCGCCCCTGTTCACCGGCACGCGCCGCTTCAACGGCGGCGTTGAGCGCCAGAATATTCGTCTGGAACGCGATGCCATCAATCACGCTGGTGATGTCAGCAATCTTCTTCGAACTGCCGGCGATTTCGCTCATGGTTTTCACCACGCCAGCCACCACATTACCGCCTTTTTCTGCGGTTTCGGACGCGCTGAGTGCCAGCTGTGACGCCTGGCGGGCGTTCTCGGCGTTCTGTTTCACGGTGGCGGTGAGCTGCTCCATACTGGCCGCCGTCTGCTCCAGTGATGCCGCCTGTTGTTCGGTGCGGGCGGAAAGATCATTGTTTCCGGCAGAGATCTCACTGGCACCGGTGAAAATCGCATCCGATCCGTCACGCACATTGGTCACGGTGCGGACCAGCGACTGCTGCATTTCATGCAGGCTGGCGGCGAGTTGCGTCATCTCGTTACGCCCTTCCACCGCGATCGGCTGGGTTAAATCGCCCTGGGCAATATGCTGAATGTGATTAATGCTGTTGTTGAGTGGTGTCATCACGATTTTGCGCAGGCCAAACCAGCAGAGCACGATCACGGCGATCACAACGACCATAATGGCGGCAAGAATCCACATCATACGGCTGTAAGCGTTACTGTTCTCGGCCACGCCCAGCGTGGTCAGGCGACTCTGATCGGCGCGCCATTCGCGGTAAAGCGTCAGAAACGCACTCTGGCTCGGGGCCACCGGGGCTTTTGCGGCTGCGGCCATATCATTGACCTGCAGCGCACTCTGCAGGCTGTTCAGCGCGCCCGCATAATCACTGAAGCGCTGGTCAAGCTGATTGTTAAGCTGCTCATCCTGCCCTGGGGTATCTGGCGTCTCTTTGAACGTCTTGTAGAAACCCGCTGCAGCCTGCTGGAAACGCTGACTGTCCTCAAACAGCGAGGCGATATCGGCCGTTTTACCTTCCAGTTTACTGGTGGCGATACGCAGCTGAATGCGGGTCAGCAACACACGACTCTGGTTAAGGCTCATATAGGCGTCATTAAGCGCCTGGGTGTTTTGCATCGCCAGCTGCGACACGGCAAAGCTCTGCTTGTCGTGGCTTAATGCGGAGTAGAAAACAGAACCGGAGAAGGCCTGTAACAGCCCGAACACCAGCAACACCAGTAGCAGGCTGGTGACCACACGGATTTTCGTTAACATGAGTAACCCTGAAAAATGTAGGTAATTTAAAAGTGACAGTGAGATTATCGGCAGGTGACAGCAGGAAATTAGGGGGAAGTGCGGTTTTAAATATATGAATTCAAACGAAACCATTACATATTGTAACTATCACGGACCAGCCGAAGCCAGCCCGTGATGATGCAATTACGCGGTACGCAGGTTATCCACCAGCGCCATCTCGTCGCTGCTCAGCAGCTTCTCAATGTCGACCAGAATCAGCATGCGCTCGCCCAGCGCACCCAGACCAGTCAGGTACTCGGTAGACATGGTTACCGCGAACTCTGGTGAAGGACGGATCTGATCCTGGGTCAGTGACAGCACGTCAGAAACGCCATCGACCACGATACCGACCACGCGATTTTCCAGATTCAGCACGATGACCACGGTGTTGTCATTGTACTCAACGTCAGGCTGCGCAAACTTTACGCGCAGATCGATAATCGGCACGATTACGCCGCGCAGGTTCGTGACGCCGCGGATGAATTCAGGGGTATTCGCAATACGCGTTACCTGATCGTAACCGCGAATTTCCTGAACTTTGAGGATATCGATGCCGTACTCTTCGTCGCCCAGCGTGAAGACCAGAAACTCCTGACCCACAGTTTCGCCAGCAATTTTTGTCACGGTTGCCATTCCATTCATGTTATTTACCCTTTCGTTATCTGTCAGGCGGCAGCGCCGGCCACACGTTTTTCGCGGTTAAGTGACTGCAGTGCTGATACATCAACAATCAGCGCTACGCTACCATCGCCAAGAATGGTCGCGGCGGAGATGCCCGGCACTTTGCGATAGTTACTTTCCAGGTTCTTCACCACCACCTGATGCTGACCAATCAGCTGATCGACCAGCAGCGCGTAACGTTTGCCCGCGCTCTGCAGGATCACCACGATGCCCTGCGTGGCCTCGGTTTTGGCACCCTGTACATCAAAGACGTTCCACAACTCGACCAGTGGCAGATATTCACCACGCACTTCCAGCACGCACTCGCCTCCCGCCAGCGGTTTCAGCTCTTCGGCACGCGGTTGCAGTGATTCCATCACCGCATTCAGCGGCAGAATAAAGACTTCATCAGCCACGCGAACAGACATGCCATCAA
Organism: Pantoea sp. XY16; assembly: GCF_025153065.1. NCBI lineage: Bacteria > Pseudomonadati > Pseudomonadota > Gammaproteobacteria > Enterobacterales > Erwiniaceae > Pantoea > Pantoea sp. XY16. The sequence goes on from NZ_JANZNP010000004.1 coordinate 568,161, forward strand.
GGATGGCCAGCGTCAGTGGCAGCAGGATACGAATAGTGGTGCCTTTGCCCTGCTTCGAGGCGATTTCAACGTGACCGCCCATCTCCTGAATATTTCGTTTCACCACGTCCATTCCGACGCCGCGTCCTGAAACATCCGTCACCTGCTCCGCCGTAGAGAAGCCCGGTGCGAAGATCAGCATGCCGACCTCTTCGTCGCTCATGTTCTCGTGAACCGGCAGGCCCGATGACAGGGCTTTAGCCAGAATACGTTCACGGTTCAGGCCGGCACCATCATCTGACACTTCGATACAGATGTTGCCGCCCTGGTGTTCCGCGGAAAGCGTCAGGTTACCCGTGGCCACTTTACCGGCCACCAGACGTTTCTCGGGGGTTTCGATACCGTGGTCAAGACTGTTACGCACCAGGTGCGTTAATGGATCGATGATACGCTCAATCAGGCTCTTATCGAGTTCGGTGGAACTGCCCAGCAGGGTCAGTTCGACCTCTTTGCCGAGTTTGCTCGCCAGGTCACGCACCAGACGCGGGAAGCGGCTGAAGACATATTCCATTGGCATCATACGAATCGACATCACCGATTCCTGCAGGTCGCGGGCGTTACGTTCCAGCTGCCCCATGCTGTTCAGCAGGTCGCCGTGCGCCACCGGGTCGAGTTCACCGGAACGCTGGGCAAGCATTGACTGGGTAATGACCAGTTCACCCACCAGGTTGATCAGCTGATCGACCTTCTCTACCGCAACACGGATGCTGGTCGATTCGCTCGACTTGGCCGGTGCCGCGACGCGCTTACTTTCACGCTTCACCGCTGCCACGGGCAGTTCGGTAACGCTGGCGGTGTGAACCTCTTCTGCCTCGGGTGCGGCGGCTACAACAGCAGCAACCGGCGCGGCAACGGCTTCGTCAGCCTCCGGGAAACGGATCTGCGCTTCGTCGATGACGAAGCAAAGCACCGCCACGATGTCATCTTTACCGACGCCATCAATGCAGACGTCCAGCGTGGTGCTGCCCTTCTGCACATTGGTCAGGGTGCCGAGATTGCTCATCTCTTCCAGCATCAGGTCGACTTCTTTCTCTTTGAGGTCGATCAGCTGTACCCGCAGGCCGCTGGTGCTGGCGGGTTCTGCGCTGGCAGTGGTTACCGTAGCCGGAACATCAACCGGCAGACCTTTGGCCTCGAGCGCCAGCTGGCGCAGCGCTTCACAGATATATTTGAAGCTCTCCGCGTTAGGCTCCTGCGCGGTTTTATAAGCATCGAGCTGTTCCTGCATAATATCTTTGGTTTCCAAAAACAGGTTGATGATGTCGGTGCTGAGCTGCATCTCGCCGCGACGAGCACCATCCAGAATGTTTTCCAGGATATGAGTCGTTTCCTGTAATACCGTAAAACCAAAGGTTCCGGCCCCACCCTTAATGGAGTGAGCGGCACGGAAGATGGCGTTAAGCTGTTCCGAATCTGGCTCCTGCGGGTCCAGGCCCAACAGGTGTTGTTCCATATCCGCTAACAGCTCATCGGCTTCATCAAAAAACGTCTGGTAAAAATCGCTGATGTCCATACTCACGGGAATCACCTCGGCTGTGAGGGGGCTGCTGTATTCACCGCGCTGCCTGGTGTTGCAGGTGCGGTAATCTGTTCAATGGCCGCCGGATCGCTGATCTGGACGGCATCACTTTCTGCGTTCTCTTTTTCTATTGCTGCTTCGGTGTCGTGGTTCAACACCAGCAGGCTGATGCGGCGATTAACTGCGTCGTTACCGCCACGATTTTTCAGGCGCATGGTGTCGGCCATACCTAACACCCGTAAAACTTTGCCGCTATCCAGGCCGCCCATCACCAGTTCCCGGCGTGAAGCGTTAGCGCGGTCGGTAGAGAGTTCCCAGTTGCTGTAGCCCTTGTCACCGCTGGCATACTGAAAATCATCGGTATGTCCGGCCAGGCTGATGCGGTTCGGAATATCGTTAAGGATCGGCGCGATGGCACGCAGAATATCGCGCATATACGGCTCCACCTCCGCCCGACCGGTTTTAAACATCGGGCGATTCTGGCTGTCGATAATCTGAATACGCAGCCCCTCTTCCACCATGTTGATGATCAGATGCGGCCGCAGCGCTTTCAGACGCGGATCCGCTTCAATCATCTGGTCGAGCTTTTCACGCAGCCGGTTAAGGCGAATCTCATCCAGCTTGCGTTTCTGGGCGTCCATATCGACGACTTTGTTCACTTCGCCAATCTTTTTGGTCGGATCGTCACCGCCGCCAGGGATCGGGCTATCGCTGTCGCTGCTGCGCGCGCCGCCGGTAATTGCGACTTTAAGCGGCGTTTTGAAGTAGTCCGCAATCTGCACCAGCTCCTGCGGGTTGGCGATCGACAGCAGCCACATCACCATAAAAAAGGCCATCATCGCCGTCATAAAGTCGGCGTAGGCAATCTTCCACGATCCGTGGCTGCCTTCATGGCCTTTATGTTTGCGCTTTTTGATCAGCACAATTGGGCGATTGCCGTGTTTCATGAAGCCTCGTCTGAAGTCTGTTTAGCCGGGTTCTTAGCGTTACGTACATGCTCTTCCAGTTCGCTGAACGATGGGCGCTCGGCGGAGTAGAGCGTCTTACGTCCAAACTCCACTGCAATCTGCGGCGCATATCCGTTCAGGCTCGACAGCAATGTCACCTTGATGCACTGCATCATCTTGGTGGTTTCTGCACATTTCTGACGCAGTACTGACGCCAGTGGAGAAACGAATCCGTAGGCCAGTAAAATGCCAAGGAAGGTTCCCACCATCGCATGGGCCACCAGCGCACCGAGTTCAGCAGCCGGACGGTCGGCTGAAGCCAGCGCATGGACCACGCCCATTACCGCGGCGACGATACCGAATGCCGGAAGACCATCGCCTACTGCAGAAATACTTTGCGCTGGTACGTCACACTCGTGTTCGTAAGTCTCAATCTCTTCATCCATCAACGCTTCGATTTCAAAGGCGTTCATGTTGCCGCTGACCATCAGGCGCAAATAGTCAGTAATAAAATCTACTAACTGTTTATCGGCAAGGATGCGGGGATAATTAGCAAAAATTTCACTCTGGCTGGGATCTTCAATATCGCGTTCCAGCGATAACATCCCCTGCTGACGCGACTTCGCCATCAGGCGATAAAGCAGCGCCATCAAATCCATGTAAACGGCTTTGTTGTATTTGGAGCCGCGAAATAACTTTGGCAGTGCCTTCAGCGTTTTTTTAATCGACTTGCCATTGTTACCGACTAAAAAAGCACCGGCACCGGCACCGCCGATCATTAATAATTCGGCTGGCTGATAAAGCGCGCCCAGATGGCCACCTACCAGCGCATATCCGCCCAACACGGAGCCTAAAACAATCAGGTAACCTATAATTATCAGCACAAAAAAATCCTTACGTCCGTAACGTGTTGGTGGAAATTTAGCCAGAGAGCAGCAGGTGTTATTCCTGAACCGCAAGCAAAAAAAAGCAGCGGTATTAACCGCTGCTGGATGGCTTCCACAATGCGAACAAACTTAAACGGCGTGTTTAACCTGTTCATCCAGCAGTTGTGGAAACATATCGGCAGGTTCTGCAGAAAGTTTACGTCTTTTTACGGCACGTGATGGCGGCTGGCACAGGCTGCAGGTAAAGCTCCCAACCGGCTGATGCGCATGATTAATAAAGCTGCCGTTGCAGCATTTGCAATCCGCCAGTTCCAGCATACCGCTATCAACGAATCGGACCAGGGTCCAGGCACGAGTCAGCGCCAACAGCGGGCCCTCGTCCGATTGAGGACACTGTTCAAGATACAGGCGGTAGGCTTTGATTACGGCATCTACACCGCTGCACAGGCCAGTTTTCAGTAAAAATTTCCAGGCGTTACAGAACATAGAAGCATGAATGTTCTGCTCCCATGTCATAAACCAGTCCGTGGAGAACGGCAGCATGCCTTTTGGCGGCGGACTGCCACGTAATTCTTTATAGAGCTTGATCAGACGACCACGGCTCAGCTGAGTTTCACTCTCTAACATCTGTAAGCGCGCACCTAAAGTGATGAGCTCCATAGCGAGCTGAATATCACGTGCTTCCTGAACGATACTTTTCTCACTCATGACATTGCTCTCTTTTTAGCAGGCGCTTCATCTTTAGACGCATTACGCAGTAAACGGCTCGATAATAAAATGCCGGTGTGGATTTGTTGTAAATCATCCACGCGTGATTCCTGCGTCAGGCGATTAATAGTGCTGCTATCGGTAAAACGGAAGTGGCAAACCAGCTGATTGGTTTCCGCCATTTTCACCATCTCAGGCAATGTTAATTCAGATAATGCGTTCGCCATCTTCTCGTCAATGCCGAGGCGAAACATTGCAGAAGCTTTATCCTGGTTAATTAAACGCTGCGCGAGCAGTAAATAAGACAAGTTGAGATCATAAATATGTTTCAGTACTTCAGAGTTGCCCATTATTTTTCCATCCTGAGAGATGCGACGTAACTGTATCGCAGATTAAAATCTGCGGTTCGAGCTGCTGTTTGTTAAATCAAAAGATGGCAAAAAAAACTTCACATAATTTTAATGTCACTGTTTTTCGCCTTCTATTTTCGCGGGTTTCAGACCCACTGAAGGTCGAAAATCCATGCCATTCTATTTTCAAGTTCCGGACATCTTCCGTGACGTCTTCTTACATTTTTTAGGACTATTCCGAAAACAACGCAAATCTATATCGTCTGATTTCGACATACAACGACAGCCGGATGAAATTTTAGATAAAGTGTGACGCAGATCACACTTTTAACGCAAATTTCTTCAGCAATCCTTTACGATTGCTTACTGACTGGTCGTTTTTTGAACAAAAAAGTGTGTTTTTAAGTCCAATTCGTCCTGAGAAAGGTTTAATAGGGGGTAAAAGCATCGCTATTCGTCGCTTTGCGCAGTCCGGAATGATTATCGGGTGTTAATCGTTTTAACACCCTATTTAGAACCACCTAAACGAAGGTTATCAGGATATTATGCTGGTAAGGTGGGAGGTTATTTGCTGTTAAATTAGTTACTTAAGGGGAGTGTCGCAGGGTGTGAGTAATGAAATCGTTAAGGCTTCTACGGCAGTAAGGGGGGATTCTGGCAACCTGGTGTTAACAGCGACAGCGGGACGTTCAGGCTCCGAAACCCAATGTAACAAGGGGTTACATAAGAAAGACGAATGAATTAACGGCAGGTTATGCGTTGGCACTATCACTATCGGCAGTCTGAAGAAGAACTTTAGCAAAGTAGCTAAAGAAAGCGGCAGGCAGTGGTATGACAGGGTTTTCGGGGGTCATTGCATAGATCCGGCCACACTCAGCCGCTACTGAGGTCATCGGCACAAAATCGCAACGCAGAGTCGTTAACAGATAGCGGGCGAGTTTTCTGTGAGCTGGGCTTAAAAAAAAGCAGCGATACCGTCATAGTATCGCTGCTTCCATTATTGCCCTAAAGGCTCAGGTCAGGCGAGTTTCGGGAAGGTCGCCACCTTATTAACGGTACTGTGGTCAACACTGCGTGGGTCAATGCGCTCCAGGTCCTTCAGGAAGCTCTCACGCCAGGCGGTAATGTCGTTTTTGCGCAGTACCGCCATCATATCGTTGTAGCGTGAAATCCTTTCGGTACGCGGCATGGTAATCGCCTTATCCAGCGCAGCGGCCACTTCATCGCGGTCATACGGGTTCACTATCAGCGCTGAGGTCAGTTCGTTGGCGGCGCCGGCAAAGCGCGACAACACCAGTACACCCGGATCGTCCGGGTCCTGCGCTGCGACATACTCTTTCGCGACCAGGTTCATGCCGTCACGCAGCGGCGTCACCAGCCCCACATCGGTCAGCCGGAAGATCTTCATCAGCAGACGACGGTCGAAATGCTGGTTGAGATAGTAGAGCGGGGTCCAGCCCAGCGTACCGTACTTACCGTTGATGCGCCCTGCTTCAGTCTCCAGCTGATGACGGATGTCCTGATAGGCCTGCACATCGCCACGTGAGGTGGGTGCGATCTGCGAATAGCGGATCTTACCGCGATGCTCCGGGAAGTTCTCCAGCAGCGCTTCATAAGCAAGAAAACGCTCAGGCAGACCTTTGGAATAGTCGAGACGTTCACAGGCAATAATGTTGCGTGCATCGCCCAGCTCTTTCTTCATAGCCGCCATTTTTGGCGGTAGCGGCCCTTCTGCCATCTCTTTAATACTGTCTGGCTCAATCCCGATGGGATAAACCTCAGTCATAAAGGTGTTGCCAAACGCGCGATGCTTTTTGTCGCCTTTATTCTGTAGCTGCGTAAGCTGACTGACGCTGTCCAGGAACGCCACCCGATCGGATTCAGTCTGGAAGCCCAGCAGGTCATATTCACACAGCATTTCCAGCAGCTCTTTGTGCGGAGGCAATGCGTTGAAGATTTCAGGCGTCGGGAATGGAATATGCAGGAAGAAACCGATGCGGTTATTAATACCGGCCCGACGCAGTGCGGCGGCAAAAGGTAAAAAGTGATAATCGTGGATCCAGACAATATCATCAGGCTTGATCAGCGGTTTTAAACGCTGCGCCACCGAATCATTGACGTCGCAATACCCTTCCCACGCTTCACGCTGGAACTGTACCAGGTCGAGGCGGTAATGGAAGGCGGGCCAGATAACTGTATTAGAGAACTGGCAATAATAGAGATCGTAATCGTTCTGACTCAGCGGGAACGAGGCATACTCGATACCCTCATGCTCCTGAACCTTAACGTCTTCAACGTCTTCGCCTGTGAACTCGCTGATTTCACCGTTCCAGCCAAACCACATTCCACCGGTGCTTTTCAATGCATCGAGAATGCCGACGGCCAGGCCACCAGCGCTGGTTTTAGACCCATCTGGCATGGCGACACGGTTAGATACAACCACTAAACGACTCATAACCTAAACTCCTTACCGACGTTGTCTTGATCTAATAGTAATAATGTTTTTTCCAGCCAGCCGTAAACGTCATCGACATCGTTGAGTCGATAATTGGCCTGGCTTGCCCCTTCGCCGACTTTAACTGAGACGCCCTGCCGTTCATTAACGGCCAGAAAGCCCTTCTCATCCGTCAGATCGTCGCCAATAAAGACTGGCGTACGCCCGGCAAAAGGGGGCTGCTGCATAAAGTCGCTGATTGCCGCGCCTTTATCGATGCCTGCAGGTTTAATCTCAACGACACATTTCCCTGGCTGAAGCGCCAGTCCCGGGAAACGCTTCACTGACTGTTCAGCCAGTCGCAACACATCCTGCTCATGCTGCATCGCCTGGCGGTAATGAAGTGCAAAGGCCATGCCTTTCACCTCAAGCTGAGTGCCAGGCCAGCAAGCCATCGCATCCTGCAATTCCTTCCTGAGATTTTGTTCAACCTCAACAGGCAGGCTGATGCGCTGCACATTACCCTCTGCATCACGACGCTCAGCACCATGCACGCCCGCCGCCGGGCCGTGCCACGGCGCAGCCAGCGCATCCAGTTGTTCGATGGGTCTGCCGGAGACCAGCGCCAGTGCGCCCTGAGAAAGCGCAGAGAGCTGTTGAAGTTGTGCGATGACCTGCTCAGGAATAAATACCGCTTCGGGACGGGACTGTATCGCTGCCAGCGTGCCGTCGACATCAAAAAAGAAGGCGTACTGCCCGCTGCTTAATGTCGGGTACCTGGCATAGGTGTCTGCCGCTTGGGTCACGTTACTTCTCCTGAAAATCAAATTTAATAAAACATTGAGTTAAAACAAGAATGTCCTGACGCAGTCAGGTCAGCAAGCGGGAAATTCTGATAAAGCGGTGATTGAGGGGTAAAACGCGGTGATTGGATAGGTCACTCTCCTCAAACTTGCAAGCGCATTGCTGACAATACTGGCTAACTGAGAACATCTTCACAATAAGTGTAGTCATTAACAGGGGTTATGCCAGAAATATGCACTTTTCATGCCAGCCGCTGCGGTTAAGTCAGCAGAAAAGCGCCATTCACATCTGTTCCTTTTTTAATAATCGTAGCGGTATCGGTCCGCATCAGGCTGGAGTGATGCTCTTTACTCACCCGGAACAAATGACATTCTTCAAAGCTTAAGTTTCTTAAGGTATTCCTAATATAGAAAGCGCAATCTCGTGACACTTTTATTACTCTGGTTCCTGCTCACATGGCGTTTACCCTGAAGAGGCCGCTAATTAGCCGCCTAAGCTTGCTGATCCTGGCTGCGGTTTATATCGCGGTTTTCCTTAATATTGCTTATTACCGTCAGGTGCTGGCGGTAATGCCGCTGAACAACCTGCATACCACGCTGGTGTTTTTATCAATGCCATTCGTTGCCTTTAGCGTGATTAACATCGTGATTACGCTGGCCTCATTTGTCTGGCTGGATCGGCTGCTGGCCGCACTGTTTATTCTGCTCTCTGCGTCGGCACAGTTTTTTATTCAGACTTATAACATCGTGGTCGATCGCTCAATGATCACCAACATGATGGATACCACAGCTTCCGAATCCTTTGCGCTGATTACGCCGCAGCTGCTCTTCACCCTGCTCACCTCGGGCGTGCTGATGGCGTTACTGGTTTTCTGGCCGCGCATAAAACGGCAGCAGTGGCGTGGCGTGCTGGCGCGACTGCTCAGCGTGCTGCTTTCCGCCGCGCTGATCGTGCTGGTTGCCCTGCTCTTCTATAAAGATTACGCTTCGCTGTTTCGCAATAACCGCGAGCTGGTTAAAGCGCTCAGCCCTTCTAACAGCATTGCGGCAACGCTCTCCTGGTATAAGCATGAGCAGTTGCAGAATGTGCCGCTGGTACGCATTGGTGAAGATGCCCATCTGCAGCCCAGCCGCAGCAGCGGTAAGCCGAATCTGACCATTCTGGTGCTGGGAGAGACGTCGCGCGCGCAAAACTTCTCGCTGGGCGGTTACCGTCGTCTGACCAATCCTCTACTGGCGAAAGACGATGTGATCTACTTCCCGCACACGACCTCGTGCGGCACGGCGACGGCGGTTTCTGTGCCCTGTATGTTCTCCAACATGCCGCGCGCGCATTATGATGATGTGCTGGCTGCCCATCAGGAGGGACTGCTGGATATTATTCAGCGCGCCGGCATCAGCGTGTTATGGAATGAAAATGATGGTGGCTGCAAAGGTGCCTGTGACCGGGTGCCGCATCAGGACATGACCAGCCTGAACCTGCCCGGCATGTGTATTAATGGTGAATGTTATGACGACGTGCTGTTCCACGGTCTGGACGACTACATCAGCCAGCTGAAAGGTAACGGGGTCATTGTCCTGCACACCATTGGCAGTCATGGCCCGACCTACAGCCATCGCTATCCCCCACAGTTCCGTCAGTTTGAACCGACCTGTGACACTAATCAGATTCAGGACTGTTCGCAACAACAGCTGATCAACACCTATGACAACACGCTGGTCAATGTGGATCATATTGTCGATAAGGCCATCAATGTCCTGCGCGCGCATCAGGATCGCTTCACCACCAGCCTGGTCTATCTTTCTGATCATGGTGAATCGCTGGGTGAAAATGGGGCTTACCTGCATGGTCTGCCCTATGCTATTGCCCCGGATACGCAGAAACATGTGCCGATGCTGATCTGGCTCTCTGATGATTATCAGAAACGTTATGCGGTTAATCGCGGCTGTCTGAATAAACGGGCGGCGACAGATGATTTTTCACAGGATAATCTCTTTTCAACCATGCTGGGATTAACCGGCACCGCGACCCACGAATATGTGCCTGCGGATGATATTTTGACGCCGTGTCGGAGCCAACCTTAATGAAGATACTGATTGTTGAAGATGATGCTCTGCTGCTGCAGGGCCTTATGCTGGCGCTGGAGGGCGAAGGCTATGTCTGCGATGGCGTGAAACGGGTACGCGATGCAGAAGCGCATTTCGCCAGCGGTCTCTATAGTCTGGTGGTGCTGGACCTGGGCTTGCCGGATGAAGATGGATTGCACTTCCTGATACGCCTGCGGCGGCAGAAGAAGATGACACCGGTGCTGATCCTGACCGCGCGCGACACCATCAGCGAGCGCATTGCCGGGCTCGACGCGGGTGCTGATGACTATCTGATTAAACCGTTTTCGCTGGATGAGCTGCTGGCGCGCATCCGCGCCCTGATTCGCCGTCACGTCAATCAGGGCGACAGCCAGGTGAGAGTCGGCTCGCTGGCGCTGGATATGACCCATCGTCAGATCACCCTCGGCGATATGCTGCTGGATCTGACGCCCAAAGAGTTTGCGATTCTGTCACGACTGATGCTGAAGGCCGGCAATCCGGTTCACCGTGAAATTCTCTACCAGGACATCTATAACTGGGAGACCGAGCCTTCTACTAATACGCTGGAAGTGCATATCCATAATCTGCGCGACAAAATTGGCAAAAGCGCCATTCGTACCGTGCGCGGATTTGGTTATGCGCTGGTGACGCAGGATGGCGTTCGCGAGGCCACATGATAAAACGTTTCGATCACCGCAGTATGCGCTTTCGCCTGATCCTGACTATTGGTCTGATCCTGCTGGTATTCCAGGTGATCAGCGTGGTCTGGCTGTGGCATGAGAGTAAAGAGCAGATTCAGTTTCTGGTGGAAGCGCAGTTGCAGAAGCGCAACATGGACAGCCACGTGAAGCGTGAAATCCACGAAGCAGTGGCCAGCCTGGCGGTGCCGAGTCTGGTGATGATTACGCTAACGCTGCTGCTTTGCTATCAGGCGGTGAAATGGGTCACCCGACCGCTGTATCAGCTGCAGCGGGAACTGGAAAGCCGCAGCGAAGAGAATCTCGATCCCGTCACCTGTCACAGTCAGGTTCATGAGATCGATGCGGTAACTCAGGCGATAAACCAGCTGGTCGCCCGCCTCAACAGCAGTCTGGAGCGCGAAAGATTGTTTACCGCCGACGTGGCGCATGAGTTGCGCACGCCGCTGGCGGGATTACGGCTCCACTTGGAGTTAATCGAACGCAACAGCGATGTCAAAGTTCAGCCGCTGGTGCAACGCCTGGATCAGATGACCCACAGCGTATCGCAGCTGCTGAATCTGGCGCGCGCCGGACAGTCATTTACCTCAGGCACCTATCAGAACGTCGGGCTGATCGAAGATGTGATCCTGCCGATGGAAGCGGAGCTGAGTATCATGCTGGAGGCGCATCAGCAGACGCTGGTTCTGGATCTGCCGCAGGCGCAGTTTGTGCGTGGTGATGCCACCCTGCTGAAGATGCTGCTGCGTAACCTGGTGGAGAACGCCCATCGCTACAGCCCGGATAACAGTACTATCAGCGTGCAGCTGCTGTCTGTGCCACAGCCCATGATGGTGGTGGAAGATGAGGGACCGGGAATTGATGAAAGTAAAAGTGGTGAGCTGAGTAAAGCGTTTATCCGGATGGACAGTCGCTATGGCGGTATCGGACTCGGGCTGAGCATTGTCAGCCGCATCGTCCAGTTACACCGTTTTCAGTTTTTCTTAGAGAACCGTCGCGACCGGAGCGGTTGCCGGGCCGTCATTAAGTTTTAAGCGGTAAACCAGGCAAACAGGAACAGTACAACTGTTGCTGCGGCAATCAGCAGAGCCGTATATTCGCTCATCGGACGTGTCGGAGTGACAGCCAGGGTAGCAGGGGCAGTTTTCATAATATTCTCCTCCGTTGAAGCAGGCAGTATCGCGCCTGCATATTAAGGAAACCTTAAGCTCGCGAGACGATCGGTGAAAATGTCTGCTCTGTCCTGTTTCTCCCATGGCCCCCTTTATGCCCGCTAACCTTCCTGCCGCACCCGCAGGGTGCTCTACACTTAATGGCACCATTCCGTTAAAGGAGCTACGCCATGAGCCAACGCATGCACAAATATGCTTTTCCGGTCAGCAAAGCCCGTAAATATCTTGAGCCCGGACCGGTATTGCTGCTCAGTTCGCAGTATCAGGATCAGCATGACATTATGACGCTCGGCTGGCACACGGTGCTGGAGTTCTCTCCGTCACTGGTCGGCTGCATGATTGCCGGCATGAATCACAGCCACGCACTGATCCGCAACAGCGGTCAGTGCGTGCTGAATATCCCTTCTGCCTCGCTGATTAATGAAGTGGTGGCTGTCGGCAACAGCCACGGTGACAGTATTGATAAGTTTGAGGCGTTTGGCCTGACGCCGGAACCGGCTCAGGTAGTGGTTGCGCCAATGATTGCCGAATGTTTTGCCAGCTTTGAATGTCAGCTTTATGACGATTCTATGGTCGCCCGCTACAACCTGTTTATTTTTGAGATCGTCAAAGCGCATGTCGTCGGGGAGCCCGAATATCCCGCTACCCTGCACTATACCGGTGAAGGCCGCTTCAGCGTGATGGGCGACAAAATGCTGGATAAAAGCGGAGATTTTAAACCGGAGATGCTCATCTAGTTGAAAGCGCTCTGCTGCGCCCCCATTCACCTCTTTCGACCTGACAGGAGTAAATTATTATGGCAATCGAATACGCAGTTATCGCTGGCGGCTGTTTCTGGTGTACCGAAGCGGTATTTAAGGACGTGATCGGCGTAGAGTCGGTTGAAAGCGGCTATACCGGCGGAGCCCGTCCTAATCCGACCTATGAGCAGGTCTGCAGCGGTGCAACCGGTCATGCAGAAGCGATCCGCATTGGCTTTGATCCGGAGCAGGTAACCTACGGCGATCTGCTGGATATCAGCTTTGTCACGCATGATCCGACCCAGCTTAACCGTCAGGGCAATGATATCGGCACCCAGTATCGCTCCGCCATTTTCCCTGCGAATGCAGAACAGGAAGCAGAAGCGCGTGCCGCCATTGAACGCGCCCAGGCCGACCATGATGTGCCCGTGGTCACCACGATTGAGCCGCTGAAAGAGTGGTATCCCGCCGAGGCTTATCATCAGGATTACTGGGAAGGCGCGGGCCAGCGCAACGGCTACTGCATGGCCGTGATCCCACCGAAACTGCAGAAGCTGCGCAAGAGCTTCGCTAATCGGGTGAAGAGCTGATTTAGCGTCTGACGGTGCGGCGCCCGGCTGGGATACAGGCCCGGACGCCGCACCGGGTTATTTCAGTCGTAACGCAGCCCTGAAAATGACCCGGTCTGCTTCTTTGTTACTGTGGAATATGGCGCATAAACGGCCGGTTTTAAGCCGCAGTAAATCGATTCGTTCAGAGCTTAAGCGAATAGATCGAAAGAAAAAAATAGTGCTTGACCCTTTTCAGCCGACTCCCTATAGTAGCGCCCCGTTGACCCAGCGCGGTCAGCGAAGTAAATGTGGTGAGGTGTCCGAGTGGCTGAAGGAGCACGCCTGGAAAGTGTGTATACGGCAACGTATCGGGGGTTCGAATCCCCCTCTCACCGCCACATTCTGAAGAAGAGCCTGAACAAACGTTCAGGCTTTTTTTTTGCATATTGCACAGCGAGAGGGGGTGAGAACCCCCGCCGGGGTTCGACAGCAGGTGAAACCTGCTGGACAGCAGAGCCTGCGACGCTGCCCGCAGAGTGAGCGCAGCGAATCCATCCCCCTCTCACCGCCACATTCTGAAGAAGAGCCTGAACAAATGTTCAGGCTTTTTTTTGCCTGTTGCACTACGAGAGGGGGTGAGAAGCCCCACAGTGGAAACGATCGCATGCTGAGCGAATTCCTCTCTTCGCTGATGTTCTCTTCTTTAATTTTCCTATCCTTTGCTCATTATTCTTATTTGAGGCCATTAATTAAATTTACGTAATTCTCAAACTGGAAAGTTTATATTTAATTCTGCGACACATTAAATGACCTGCCTCAAAAGGCATCTGCTATAGCCTGTTACTATACGCGGCTAAAAATTTGCAAGACGCTGATAATGAACGATGAAAAAAGATGAATTAAAAAAACACCTGTATGAATGTTTACGCTTCGAAGTGATGATGAGTGAGAAACCTTTTAGCTGGACACGTACGCTTCATAAAGCCTTAAAGTGTCCGGACAGGCGATTTAACTTCTGGTGGCGGATTGTCTCATTTCTGTACCATTCCGAGAGTAAAACCTCAAAGAGGCTCGCGAAGAAAATTAATCGCAAATTAATTCAGAAGTACAACACTGAAATCCAGCCCGGCACCCAAATCGGACCGGGACTGACCGTCAGCCACTTCTTATCGGTGGTGATAAATGAATGCACCGTTATTGGCCGTAATTTCAAAATCCGTCAGAACTCCACGATCGGCATCCCCGGCCGCACAGATAACAGCACATCCGCCCGCATCGTTATTGGCGATAACGTTGAAGTGGGTGCCGGAAGTTGCATCATTGGGGACGACCTGGTCATAGGAAGTAACGTGACTATCGGCGCGATGTCATTTATCAATAAAAGCATCCCGGACAATAGCGTTGTTTATACCGAAAAAATTCTGGTCATCCGCGGTAAATAACAGCCAGCATTGTGGTTAAACTGCACGAAAGTTTCCTGCATAACGCTATGCAGGGCGTACCTTTGAATGCCAGCCTGCATTAATACGAAGTCATGATTAAGCCTTTAATGCCTGACTTATCAGCATCAGCCTGTTATTAAGTCCGTCAGGCAACATCCATTGCCTCAGCTTTTTTATATCAAAGTCTGCGGTGCCATCATTAACGACGTCACCTGTTATTCTGACATCCACTCCGTCCTGGCGCCCTAACCTGAACAGACAAAAGAAAACCCGGCCGGAGCCGGGTTTGGGCGCTACACTTCTACTCAATCGAACGCTAGCTATATGCGTGCAGGGTGCGCTGACAAAGCGCAGAACGCACACAATCCTCTTTGCCAAAGCGCACAATGCCAACCATCTCGTCCTCTTCAAAACGCGCCAGCGCGTCCGCGAGACCGGAAGGCACCCCAGCGGGCAAGTCGCACTGGGTAATATCGCCGTTAACAATGACCGTGACGTTTTCGCCCAGTCGGGTCAGGAACATTTTCATCTGCGCGGCGGTCACGTTCTGCGCCTCGTCCAGAATCACCACAGCATTTTCAAAGGTGCGGCCTCGCATATAGGCGAAGGGCGCAATCTCTACCTTGGCAATTTCCGGACGCAGACAATATTGCATAAATGATGTGCCAAGACGTTTAACCAGAATGTCATAAACCGGGCGGAAATAAGGGGCGAATTTCTCAGAAATATCACCGGGCAGGAATCCCAAATCCTCATCTGCCTGAAGTACCGGGCGCGTAACGATAATCCTGTCGATATCCTTATTAATCAGGGCTTCAGCCGCTTTCGCAGCACTGATCCAGGTTTTACCGCACCCGGCTTCACCGGTTGCGAAGATCAGCTGTTTTCTCTCTATGGCGTTAAGATAGTGCGCCTGAGCTTCATTACGGGCTTCAATCGGCAACCGGTCACGCGTATCGCGCGCCATGCCAATGGCATCCAGTCCGCTCATATGCACCAGCGAAGTGACCGACTCTTCTTCACGCTGACGATGACTCCGGGAGTCATTACGAAGCACTCTTCTTGCTTCACGACGCGCTTTGATCACTGCTTTCTGTCTTCCCATAGTGGCACCTTTCAGTTGGTTTCATTTCCCGCGCAGGCCGGTGGCCCGTTGCGATTACGTGAACGCTTTAGAGGTTTCAGTTGGCTTCCTTTTGAGCCATGACAGGACAGGATAGTGGGTATACAGCAGCGCAATAGCGTGGCTGAACACCGGATAAAACAGGCTGTGCTAAGACGAAAGAAATGGTTGAAGGAAGGGAGAAATAACGAGGCAGAATTGCCCTCGCGGTCAGGCGCAATTTATTCAGTGACAGTAACGTTCCATAAAAGACTCGACCCATGCGCGAACTCCAGTGTGATACATCGACACATCCGATTACGCCTGTTGAATAAAGTGCATCATTTCGTTGGACCTTTGCAATAGTAATTTTACCTGCTGGCAAAGGAATTGCTAATCACACGTAACTATTTCTTTTAAGGCGAAATGTAAAATCCATAGATTACAGTGAATTAGCTTATTTGATATATGCCAGAGCATGGCTTAATCTCAGCTAAAACTCAGTAAGCAAAGCGTTGAAACCTAAAAGGCAGGCGGTTGAGGATAAGCCGCCTGCGATGGTTAAATTTTAATCAGGCTTCCAGCAACGACTGTGCTAAATAATGGCTGGCGTCGGGGACACCGGGTAAAACGAAAAAGTAACCGCCGCCAAAAGGCCGGATATATTCTTCCAGCGCTTCACCGTTCAGACGCTGCTGCACGGTCAGAAACCCACGTTCCAGATCGTGCTGGTAGCAGACGAACAGCAGCCCCATCTCCAGCTGGCCGGATGCGGAGATACCCGCCGAGTAACTGTAGCCACGTCGCAGCATCAGGCTGCTGGCCGTCTCAGGTGTACGAGGGTTAGCAAGACGGATATGCGCATCCAGTGCAATCACATCGCCGTCCGGATCACGGGCGTAATCCGGAACGTCACGCTCATGCTTCATCCCCAGCGGCGCGCCGCTCAGCTTCTCGCGTCCAAAGATAGTCTGCTGCTCACCCAGCGGCGTGCGGTCCCACATTTCGACGTGAAAGCGGATAAGCCGCACGGCCTGATAGCTGCCGTTGCGTGCCCAGGCAGGTTCATCCTGGTCCGCGGTCACCCAAAGCAGCTGTTTCATTAACGCAGAATCGTGAGTATCCGGATTCGCGGTGCCATCTTTAAAGCCCAGCAGATTGATCGGCGTCTCCTGCCCCTGACTGCGTGCCGCGTGGTCGGAGATAAAGCCTTCACGCCGCCAGCGTACACCCAGCAGATCGGGCGTATGCTTGATGATGTCACGCAGGGCATGAATCACCGTATCCTGCGTATTGGCACAAATCTGCAACAGCAGGTCCCCATGACACTGGCTGGCATCCAGCGAATCATTGGGGAAGCGCGTCATCGGCTGCAATTTTTTCGGCTTACGCGGCGCCAGACCAAAGCGTTCATCAAACAGCGAATGCCCGACCGATACGGTAATCGTCAGATTATCCGGCGCGATCGTCGCCCCCAGAATGCCGGAATCCATCGGTGGCAGTTGCGGATTGGTGACCGCAGGTGCCGGACCGCCCGTCGTGAGAAAGGCGATACGCTGGGTCAGCAGCTGAAACAGACGCTTCAGTTCGGCTTTATCGCTGCTGAGCAGGTCAAACGCCACCAGCATCATTGATGCCTGCTGGGGCGTCGTGATCCCCGCCTGATGCTGACCATAAAACGGCTGCGTCTGCTGTCGCGCCTGCGGCGTCACCGTACCTGGCGAAAAGCTGTCAGCGGCAGCGGTATGGAACGGACAGCCGCCGCCGATGGCCGCTGCCCCGCCCAGCAGACCCAGTCCTTTCAGTAAACGACGGCGCGCAGGCTGCGCGTCATCTTCCTTACGACTCATGATTAATCCAGACCCAGAGTGCCACGAAGTAATGAAAGATCTTCCGCCAGCGCGGTGATCGGCCCTTTCAGCGCGTTACGGTCGGCGCTGGTCAGCTTCTCATAGGATTCGAAACCGGTCTGGGTGCGGTACTTGCTCAGGATCGCATCCACTTTTTTAAAGTTGGCGTCAACTTTGGCCAGCAGCTGCGGATTCGCTTTGCTCACCAGAGGGCGCAGCAGCTCAACGATTTTCTGTGCGCCATCGATATTGGCCTGGAAATCCCACAGGTCGGTGCGGCTGTAGCGATCTTCTTCGCCGGAAATCTTGCTGGAGGCCACTTCTTCAATCAGACCGGCTGCGCCGCCGACCACTTTGGCTGGCGGAAAGGCCAGCTCACTGATGCGCACCTGCAGATCTTTCACATCTTTATTCAGCTGCTCAGCGTAGTCCGCCATGCCTTTGGTGCTGTTATCAGCAAACAGCGCTTTCTCCAGACGGTGGAAACCGGTGAACTTCGGATCGGCTGATTTCTTTTCGTAGTCATCTTCGCGGGCATCAATGCTGCCGTCGAGATCGGAGAACAGCTCAGCAATCGGCTCAATGCGCTCATAGTACTGACGCGTTGGGGCAAACAGCGCTTTGGCTTTTTCCACATCGCCCGCTTTAACCGCGTCCGTGAATACCTGAGTGCTGCTCACCAGCTGGTTCACCTGCTCCGTCACATAAGCTTTATATTCGGTGATCGGCCCTTCGAGCTGCATACGTGCGGAAGTGCTGTTTGTCGCTGCGCCCTCACCTTTTACAATCAGCTTGCCTTTTGGATTGCTCAGCAGGCCACAGGTCATCTCATATTCACCCGCTTCCAGATTAGCGGTCAGCTTCTGACTGAAGCCCGGTGCGATATTTTCACGCTCTTCCACCACCAGCACGCCTTTGAGGATCTCCCACTCCAGCGCTTTCTGGCTGTTATTTTTAATCAGGAACTGGGTTTTGCCAGCCTTGACCGTCAGGTTCATCGGCTCACACTGCCTGTCATTGACGCTTACGGTAACCTGAGGAATCGCTGCGGTAGCCGATGCGGAGATTGCCAGCAGAGGAAGCAGCAGCGCCTTGCGGCGGAAACGCATTGTCATCTCGATATTCCCTGTTAAGTTGCAGGCGCGGCGGGCGCGCCTAAAAATGTCTGATTAGACCGTTGCCGACGCTGCAGGCCGCGCAGGCATAAAGAACAGAATCAGCGCCGGGATCAGATAGACGAAGTAAATCGTCACTTCACTCACGCTTGGCGTCTCCTGATAACCCAGAATGCCTTCCAGCAGCGTACCGAACAGCGAATGGGTCGATAAGGTATTGCTGAGATCGAAGGCCACATCCTGAAAGCGATTCCACAATCCTGCTTCGTGGAAGGCGCGAATCGCACCGGCTGCCAGGCCCGCTGCGACAAACAGGATGAAGACGCTGGTCCAGCGGAAGAAATGCGCCATGTTCAGGCGTATACCGCCCCAGTAAAGCAGCATGCCCAGCACCACGGCGGTTGCCAGACCCAGTACCGCGCCGATCGGCGGCGCATAACCGACATCCTGCGTAAAGGCCGCCAGCAGGAAGAACACCGACTCCAGCCCTTCACGTGCCACGGCAAGAAATACCATCAGCACCAGCGCCAGACCGCCCCGACCGGAACGTTGCAGCGCCTGATCGACCGCCTGCTCAAGTTCGACCCGGATGTTTCGTGCGACTTTGCGCATCCAGAACACCATTGAGGTCAGGATCACCACCGCAATCACCGCCACGATGCCCTCAAACAGCTCCTGCTCTTTTTGCGGGAATTCACCGGTAGTGGCATTGATAAACAGACCCAGACCCAGACAGAGCGCAGCGGCGATAAACACGCCAGCCCACATTGCCGGAAACCATTGGGTGCGCTGGGTGCGCTTGAGATAGCTGGCTATCAGGCTGACTATCAGCGCGGCTTCAAGCCCTTCGCGCAGCATGATGAGAAATGGAACAAACATCGCCAACCTCTTGAATGTTAAGCAGCGTCAATGAACAGTAAAATCAGGTAAAGTGTAAACGATACCGATTATCATTATCGCTGCGAAAAAAACAAGTTACTGGCGGAGATAATTTCATCTTTGGGTGATTTATCTTTGTAACAAAAAAAGCCCGCTCCTTACGGGGCGGGCTCTCATGACTAACGCTTCGCTTATTTGGTCTGGAACTCCGCTTCTGCGGCAGCAAAGCGCTGCTGCGCTTCGGCTGAAGGTTCACGTCCCATCAGGCTGAAGACTACAATCGCGATGCTGGCGAAGATGAAGCCAGGGATGATTTCATACAGTCCCAGCCAGCCATACTGTTTCCATACCAGCACGGTCAGCGCACCGATGATCATCCCCGCCAGCGCACCGTTGCGGTTCATACGCTTCCAGCAGACGCCAAACAGCACTACCGGACCAAACGCCGCACCAAAACCCGCCCATGCGTAGCTTACCAGGCCCAGCACACGGTTTTCCGGGTTTGACGCCAGCGCAATCGCAATCAACGCCACCAGCAGCACCATCAGACGCCCTACCCATACCAGCTCTTTCTGACTGGCATTTTTGCGCAGGAAGCCTTTATAGAGGTCTTCGGTCAGGGCGCTGGAGCAGACCAGCAGCTGACAGCTCAGCGTGGACATCACGGCTGCCAGAATCGCTGACAGCAGAATACCGGCAATCCACGGGTTGAAGAGAATGCGTGCCAGCTCGATAAAGACGCGCTCAGCGTTGTCATTGACGCCGGTTGCCAGGGTCGGGTTGTTCTGGAAGTAGGCGATACCGAAGAAACCGACGGCCACCGCGCCCGCCAGACAGAGCACCATCCACGCCATACCGATACGGCGTGCGGTGCGGATAGAGCGATGCGAATCTGCCGCCATAAAGCGCGCCAGAATATGGGGTTGCCCGAAGTAGCCCAGACCCCAGCCGAGCAGGGAGATGACCGCGACGAAGTTCAGCCCTTTGAGCATATCGAGGTTTTCAAGGCTTTTCGCCTCAATCACCGTCAGCGAATCGGACCAGCCGCCTACTGCGATAATGACAAACACCGGGGTCAGGATCAGCGCAAAAATCATCAGGCTTGCCTGAACGGTATCGGTCCAGCTCACCGCCAGGAAACCGCCCACCAGCGTATAGAGAATGGTCGCTGCTGCACCCGCCCACAGAGCCGTCTGGTAGTCCATACCAAAGGTGCTTTCAAACAGACGCGCACCGGCCACCACGCCCGAGGCGCAGTAGATGGTGAAGAATACCAGAATCACAATAGCGGAGATGACGCGCAGAATTTTACTGTGGTCTTCAAAGCGGCTGGTAAAGAAGTCCGGCAGGGTCAGCGCGTTATTGTGATGCTCGGTCTGAACACGCAGGCGACCGGCCACGATTTTCCAGTTCAGCCAGGCACCGATCGTCAGGCCAATCGCAATCCAGCTCTCAGAGATGCCGGAAATGAAAATGGCTCCCGGTAAGCCCATCAGCAGCCAGCCGCTCATATCGGATGCACCGGCAGAGAGTGCCGTGACCACGCTACCCAGACTGCGGCCACCGAGGATGTAATCATCGAAGTTTTTGGTCGAGCGATAAGCCGCAAAACCAATTAATACCATCCCAAGAATATAAACCACAAAGGTCACCAGCATCGGTGTACTTACACTCATCTGTCTCTCCACTTATTATTTGATATCCCAGAGAAATCGCCAGCTACCCGCCTGCCGGAACGGGGCAAAGCGGGTCGATTTTCTTCGTCAGGGCGTCAGTCATTTCCCAGCGGCGCGGTATCCTGCCGGAAAGGCGTTCCGCGCACAATGGATTTAACACAGGCGTTACAGTGATTTCACTAACCGTTTGTGAAAACGTGCTGATAGGTTGCACTCGCTCACAGTTATCCGGTTGTACCTCTGTATAACCGGCCGTAAACCCGCTTTTTATCGGGCCTGCCGACCTGGCGAGGATCTTGCAGCAATATCCGTGCCGCATTGCGGGATTTAACAATTGCCGATGTAAGAAGGGTGTTAACTGGCTCACATTTAACACGGTTGCACAAAGTTGCAACTTAAGTGATAGTGCAGCCAACGCCGTACCGAACCACTATTAAGGAGCTCTGGAGTCATGGCTACAACCACCATGGGTGTGAAACTGGATGACGCGACACGCGAGCGCATCAAACTGGCTGCGCAGCGTATTGATCGCACGCCACACTGGCTGATTAAACAGGCCATCTTTAATTACCTGGGCCAGCTGGAGAGCGGCGATGCCGTGCCGGAGATCCCGCTTTCTGCCCAGGCGGCGGCCGAGTCTGACGACACCCAGCCAGAGGAGACGCATCAGCCGTTCCTTGACTTTGCAGAGCAGATTTTACCTCAGTCCGTGACCCGTTCAGCAGTGACCGCCGCCTGGCGTCGCCCGGAGACCGATGCGGTGCCAATGATGCTGGAGCAGGCGCGCTTACCGGCAGCGCTGGCAGAGAAAACCCATCAGCTGGCTTATCAGCTCGCCGACAGGCTGCGGCACCAGAAAGGTGCAACCGGACGCGCTGGCATGGTGCAAAGCCTGCTGCAGGAGTTCTCGCTTTCTTCACATGAAGGTGTGGCGTTAATGTGTCTGGCGGAAGCGCTGTTGCGTATTCCTGACAAGCCGACACGCGATGCGTTAATCCGCGACAAGATTAGCAACGGTAACTGGCAGTCTCACCTGGGACGCAGCCCGTCGCTGTTTGTCAACGCCGCGACCTGGGGCCTGCTGTTTACCGGCCGGCTGGTCTCGACCCACAACGAGGCGAATCTTTCCAGCTCGCTCAACCGCATCATCGGTAAGGGCGGCGAGCCCCTGATCCGCAAAGGCGTGGATATGGCGATGCGTCTGATGGGTGAGCAGTTCGTCACCGGTGAAACCATTGCTGAAGCGCTGGCCAATGCCCGCAAGCTGGAAGAGAAAGGCTTCCGTTACTCTTACGATATGCTGGGCGAAGCGGCCCTGACCGCAGGCGATGCTAAAGCCTATCTGCTCTCTTATCAGCAGGCGATCCACGCCATCGGTAAAGCGTCGAATGGTCGTGGCATTTATGAAGGCCCGGGCATCTCCATCAAGCTCTCAGCCCTGCATCCCCGCTACAGCCGCGCACAGTATGAGCGCGTGATGGAAGAGCTCTACCCTATTCTGAAATCACTGACGCTGCTGGCCCGCTCCTATGACATCGGCATCAACATCGATGCAGAAGAAGCTGACCGCCTGGAACTGTCGCTGGATTTACTGGAAAAGCTCTGTTTCGAACCAGAGCTGGAAGGCTGGAACGGCATCGGCTTCGTGATTCAGGCCTACATGAAACGCTGTCCGTTTGTGATCGATGAGCTAATCGATCTGGCGCAGCGCAGCCGCCGTCGTCTGATGATCCGTCTGGTGAAAGGCGCGTACTGGGACAGCGAAATCAAGCGCGCCCAGATGGAAGGTCTGGAAGGCTACCCGGTTTACACCCGTAAGGTTTACACCGATATCTCTTACCTGGCCTGCGCCCGCAAACTGCTCTCTGTTCCCAGCCTGATCTATCCGCAGTTTGCTACGCACAATGCCCACACCCTGGCCGCGATTTATCAGCTGGCAGGCAACAACTACTATCCGGGGCAGTATGAGTTCCAGTGTCTGCACGGCATGGGTGAACCGCTGTATGAGCAGGTCGTCGGCAAAGTGGCGGACGGCAAGCTGAATCGCCCCTGCCGTATCTATGCGCCGGTCGGCACCCATGAAACCCTGCTGGCCTATCTGGTGCGCCGCCTGCTGGAGAACGGGGCCAACACCTCCTTCGTTAACCGCATTGCCGATACCTCGCTGCCGATTGATGAGCTGGTGGCCGATCCGGTGACCGCCGTCGAGAAACTGGGGGCCAGTGAAGGCACCATTGGGCTGCCGCATCCGAAAATCCCGCTGCCGCGCGAGCTGTATGGCGAGAACCGCGTGAACTCAGCGGGTCTGGATATGGCCAACGAGCACCGTCTCGCCTCCCTCTCCAGCGCCCTGCTGAGCAGCGCGGCACAGCCCTGCCTGGCCGGGCCGATGATCGACGGTGAAGCGGGTGCGGGTGAGTTGCGCGACATTCTGAACCCGGCTGCACCAAACGATCGTGTGGGTCAGGTACGTGAAGCCACAGAGCAGGAAGTCTCTGTGGCGCTGGATGCCGCCGTGAGCAGCGGACCGATCTGGTTTGCCACCCCGCCGCAGGAGCGCGCGGCGATTCTGGAACGCGCCGCACAGATTATGGAAGGCCAGATGCAGCAACTGCTTGGCATCCTGGTGCGTGAAGCAGGCAAGACCTATAACAATGCCATCGCGGAAGTGCGCGAAGCGGTGGATTTCCTCTATTATTACGCCGGTATGGTCCGTGACGATTTCGACAACGAAACCCATCGTCCGCTGGGTCCGGTGGTCTGTATCAGTCCATGGAACTTCCCGCTGGCGATCTTTACCGGCCAGATTGCGGCTGCACTGGCAGCAGGCAACAGCGTGCTGGCTAAACCGGCTGAGCAGACACCGCTGATTGCTGCACAGGCAGTTCAGATCCTGCTGGATGCGGGTGTGCCACCAGGCGTACTGCAACTGCTGCCGGGTCAGGGTGAAACCGTAGGCGCGCAGCTGACCGGGGACAATCGGGTCCGTGGCGTGATGTTTACCGGCTCAACCGCAGTCGCGACTTTGCTGCAGCGGAATCTGGCCGGTCGCCTTGATCAACACGGTCGTCCGGTGCCGCTGATTGCGGAAACCGGCGGGATGAACGCGATGATCGTTGACTCGTCGGCGCTGACTGAGCAGGTGGTGATCGATATCGTCGCGTCGGCCTTCGACAGTGCCGGACAGCGCTGCTCAGCCCTGCGCCTGCTCTGCATTCAGGAAGATGTCGCCGACCATACGCTGAAGATGTTGCGCGGCGCGATGGCGGAGTGCCGCATGGGCAATCCGGAGCGCTTCTCAACCGACATCGGCCCGGTGATTGATGCCGAGGCAAAAGCCAATATCGATCGCCATATTCAGGCGATGCGTAACAAGGGCTTCACGGTTTACCAGGCGGTACAGGATAACCCGCAGGACAGCAAAGAGTGGACCAGCGGCACCTTTGTCAAACCGACGCTGATTGAGCTGAATCAGGTCAGCGATCTGGATAAAGAGATTTTTGGACCGGTGCTGCATGTAGTGCGCTTCACCCGCAATAACCTGCCGAAGCTGGTTGAGCAGATCAACGCCTCCGGCTATGGCCTGACGCTGGGTGTGCATACCCGCATCGACGAGACCATCGCACAGGTTACGGCCAACGCCCGTGTCGGTAACCTCTACGTTAACCGCAACATGGTCGGTGCAGTGGTCGGTGTGCAGCCGTTTGGTGGGGAAGGCTTATCCGGAACGGGTCCGAAAGCGGGCGGTCCGCTCTATCTCTACCGCCTGCTGGCCAGTCGTCCGGATGGCGCGCTGCGTCTGACCTTTGATCGTCAGGATGCCGAGCGTCCGGCAGACAGCACGCTGCGTCAGTCTCTGCTGGCACCGCATCAGGCGCTGAGCAACTGGGCGAAAGATAAGCCTGAACTGGCTGAACTCTGCCAGCACTATGACGAGCTGGCCCAGGCGGGCGTGGTCCGTCTGCTGCCTGGCCCGACCGGCGAGCGCAATACCTTCTCGCTGCTGCCGCGTGATCAGGTGCTTTGTCTGGCGGATAATGAGCAGGATGCGTTGATCCAGCTGGCTGCGGTCACCAGCGTGGGCAGTAAAGCGCTGTGGCAGGATGATGAGCTGCATCGCGCCCTGCGCGCCTCGCTGCCTGATGCCGTGAAAGCGCGCATCACGCTGGCACGTGATCCGTTAGCGGCAGAGTTTGATGCGGTGATCTATCACGGCGATGCCGATCAGCTGCGTACGCTGTGCGAGCAGATTGCAGCGCGTGACGGCGCGATTGTCTCGGTGCAGGGCTTTGCCCGTGGCGAAACCAATCTGCTGCTTGAGCGTCTGCTGATTGAGCGCTCGCTGAGTGTGAATACCGCGGCGGCGGGTGGTAATGCGAGTCTGATGACCATTGGGTAGCGCTGAAGCTTAAGGGGCTTGTTCGCTGCGCGAACGGGCTTACAGCTGAGCTGTTGCTGTGGGTTGTTCGCTGCGCGAACGGGCTCTGAGAGGGGTTTCGTTCGCCTGGCGGATGCATGCGCTAAAGCTGGGGTGGTTCGCTGCGCGAACGGGCTCTGAGAAGGGTTTCGTTCGCCTGATCAGTTGGGCAGTTTCAGACACGCCTCTGCAGGCGACCGACAAGGGGCGCCAGTCGCCGCGCCCCTTGACCCCCGGCTCCGGCCTGCTTCACCGCCGCTTCGCGGTCCCTTCGCTTCTTCCGGATTTCTCACGGAACACCGGGACGCGCCATCCCTGGCGCGAACCCGCCTCTTCGCGACATCCCTGTCGCTCGTCCTGAAATCCCTCATCCGCTCAGCGGTTCAGATGGCCTCCCTGACCCCTCGCTGTTATTTCTTCTTTGTGTGTTGGTTACTTTATCGCTTTACGTTTCCGGGATTGGCTTTGGCTTTGGCTTTGGCTTTGGCTTTGGCTGTGGCTTTTCAGGTCAGCAGACAATACAGCACCAGAGAAAACAAAAGAGATAACAGGCGGGGGTTTGCCAGAGGCATCCGAAGCGCTGAGGAACAACCGGAGGCCAGGATGAGCCGACAGGACGTCGGCGAAAGGACGGTCCGCTGGCCGCAGGGCGTGACGAAGGTACCCCGCAGAGCGGGGCGCGCAGGCTGCCGGACGCCGGGATTGTTAAGGGGCGGGCATCCGCCCCTTAACGCGTCCGCCTGCACAGGCAACCTGAAACTCCCCATCACCTGGCGGGCGAAATCTTCTCAGTGCCCGCCCGCTGCACAGCGTCCTCTTCCCACTGCAAAGCGCCCCTCACCCGCCGCCAGGCACCCTCTTCATCAGCGTCGGAAACACAAACAGCGACTGCCCCACCCCGCGATTGGTCAGCGACCAGATTGCCACTGAACAGACCGAACAGAGCCCCACGATGGCCACCGGATAGAAACAGGCCCAAAGAAACGAAAACCATGCCTGCTCGAACAGATGATGCCGCTGCGCGAACAGAATCGCGGACATCCCAAAGAACTCGATGAAAATACGGTGAATGACGTAAATCTGCAGCGTATTGCGGCCCACCCAGTTGAGATAGCGCATGCTGAAATGCTGATTCAGCCAACGGCATGCAGCAATACTGAACAACACCGCCAGCACACACAGGAACAGACTCTTATCCAGACCGAATATCACATGAATACCGGCGACCGCAGCAAGTAGCGCCCAGGGCATCAGATTCTCTCGCCGCCATTCACTCAGGCGCAGCATGGTCTGGCTCCAGAACGCACCTAACAGGAAGAACAGGAAATATTGCGCCAGACTCTGCGGACCCCAGAACGGGATCACTTTTTCGACCGCCAGATAATTCAGCAGAATCGCCACCGCCACCAGGGCCAGCTTATATTGGCGAAAAACTTTGGCACAGAGGAAATAGAGTCCCAGCCCGTAGAGATACCACGAGGTACTCATGGCCATAAAGGTCAGCTTGAGAAATTCAAACAGCGAACCGGCATAGGCGGCATTCAGATTCTGCGAAATCCGCTGGCCGGTAATTTCAGTTGAGATGCCAATGATGGACCACCACTGAATAAATCCCCACAGAATATAGAGATAAAAGAGATTAGTGATGCGACTGGTAAACACCTGTTTCCAGGGCCGGTTAATAATGCCATTGGTCGCCAGCAATCCTGACACAAAGAAAAAGGCGGGCATACGCAGCGGCGACAGGACCGTATTAAACTGTATCCATATTTCGGCGGGGATCCATCCGGCAGTGAGGTATTTCATCGTCCCTTCAAAACCCGGTAATACCGTGTGATACAGGACCACCAGCAATATGCAGGCGCCCTTAAGGGTATCTACCCACAGGATCTGGTCTGACTTAGTCTGGCTCATTCAATGACTCCTGCTATGTAGGTCAGAATGCTGGAAAGTAAAAGCGAGGAAATTAGTATTGCTTTTATGATTATCCAGCGATTATTCGCCATTGAGCCGATGATGAATGTAGCGAAACTCTTAAAAGCCGCCGGGTGGCCCTGATGCCACAGTTATTTACTCTGCAGAACGTTTCCTTACACTTATTAATCAACATGCAAATACGCTAATTATCAGCGCCACAGCCAGGATAAATGATAATAATGTTTCATATTGCAGGGAATATAAATAAGAGAAAGCGGTATCGGGAAAAACCATTAAATATCCGATGAAAGGAAAAGATTTGTCAGATGTGGCAAAAGGTTTAACAGCTGAATAATGGGTTGTGCTATTACGGCACGCATTATGCTGACAGCCGCCCGTTATCGTTAAAAAGTGAGGCCATTGAGTCGGTTAAAACTGCCTTCCCGGGAAGGCAGTGAGGTTACTGACTGAGAAACTTATCGAGGAACTGACGGGTACGCGGCTGCTGAGGATTACTGAACAACGCTTTCGCCTCGCCCTGCTCCACAATGCGCCCCTGATCCATAAAAATAGCGCGGTCAGCGACGTCGCGGGCAAAGCTCATCTCATGTGTCACAATGACCATGGTGCGTTTCTCTTTGGCCAGCGCGCGAATAGTGCTGAGCACTTCACCCACCAGCTCCGGATCCAGCGCCGAGGTCGGTTCATCAAACAGGATCACTTCAGGTCGCATTGCCAGCGCACGCGCAATCGCCACGCGCTGTTGCTGTCCACCCGACAGACGACGCGGATAGCTCTCCTCTTTACCATGCAGACCGACCTTCTCCAGCAGCGTACGGGCGCGGGCTACCGCATCCGCTTTCGGTTCGCCTTTAACGATGACCGGTCCTTCAATGATATTCTCCATCACCGAACGGTGCGGAAACAGATTGAAGTTCTGGAAGACAAACCCGACCTGCTGACGCAGACGACGCACCTGCTCTTTCTGCTTACTTTGTGCCAGCGCCGCATCTACGATGATCTCTCCAACGCGGATGGTGCCGCTGTCCGGCACTTCCAGCAGGTTGATACTGCGCAGCAGCGTGGTTTTACCCGAGCCGCTGGGACCGATAATTGCCACCACTTCACCGGCGGCCACATCAAGGTCAATGTCGTGCAGCACCCTCTGGCCGTTAAAAGATTTCACCAGCTTTCTGACTTCGATGGCGCTCATTTCGACTCCGAATCCTGACGATTAACATGCTGTTCCAGCCGGTTCTGCAGCGCAGATAACACCGTTGCCATCACCCAGTAAATCAGCGAGGCGGCCAGATACATGGTGAAGACTTCCAGCGTACGTGAGGTGATCAGCTGCGCCTGACGGAACAGTTCCGGCACCTGAATGGTCGCCGCCAGCGAGGTATCCTTCACCAGGCTGATAAAGCTGTTGCCCAGCGGAGGCAGCGCGGTGCGGGCCGCCTGCGGCAGGATCACCCGGCGCAGGGTCTGCCAGCGGGTCATACCGATACTCGCCGCCGCTTCCCACTGTCCGCGTTCAATCGATGCAATCGCGCCGCGCAGTGACTCTGAAGCATACGCGGCGGTATTCAGGGAAAGACCAATCATCGCGGAGGGGATTGGATCAAGCTCGATGCCAAACTGCGGCAGGCCGTAGTAGATCATAAACAGCTGGGCGATCAGCGGCGTGCCACGGAAAATCGAGACATAGATCCGCGCCAGCCAGCGAACCGGCCAGAAGCGCGACAGACGCATCAGCGCCAGAATAAAGCCCAGCAGCAGACCAAAGAACATGCCGCCGATGCTGAGCTGCAGCGTGAACAGCGCGCCTTTTAATAAAAAAGGTGCTGAATCCAGCACCAGTTGAAGACTTTCCTGCATTATTTCGTCACGTCCGCGCCAAACCATTTCTGAGACAGCTTGCTCAGCGAGCCATCTTTCTGCATGTCAGCAATCGCCTGGTCAATCGCTTTCAGCAGATCGTCGTTGCCTTTACGCACTGCCACGCCCGATTCCTGACGTGAGAAGGCATCACCCGCAACCGCCATGGTATCGCCGGTTTTCTTGACCAGATCCAGCGCAGCCAGACGGTCAACCAGAATGGCATTCAGACGCCCAGAGCGCAGATCCTGATATTTTGTCGGGTCATCATCATAGGTACGGATGTCCACACCCTTCACGTTCTCACGCAGCCACTGTTCATAGTTGGTGCCCAGACCCACGCCCACTTTCTTGCCCGCCAGGTCGGCTGGTTTGGTGATGGTGTTCGCGTTGGCTTTCATCGTCAGCGCCTGAATACCGGAGACCGTGTATGGCGTGGAGAAGTCATACTTCTTCTTACGCTCATCAGAGATGGTGACCTGGTTGATGACGACATCAATACGCTTCGCGTCGAGTGAGGCCAGCATGCCGTCCCACTTGGTCGGTTTCAGGCTCGCCTTAACGCCCATGTGCTGCGCCAGCTGTTCCGCGAACTCCACTTCAAAGCCGGTCAGCTTGCCCTTTTCATCCTGGAAACTGAATGGCGGATAGGTGCCTTCCAGCCCCACCAGCAGCGTGCCGCGCTCTTTAATTTTGTTCAGCAGGTTTTCGGCAGCAAAGGTTTTAACGTTGACGCCTGCGATCAGCGCCACAGCCATGACGCCCATCACCATCTGACGACCTGCACGAGAAAAGGACATATTCACCCCATTATTGACAGTATTGTGTGTGTTCTTATAAGGGCAGCACCGCGAGCTGCTGCCAGTCCAGAATGATAACGCACGGAGTATAAACTGTTTTATTCGCTTGTCTCAGACCGAAGGATGATAAGCAAATAACGCCGGTGCGCCGCCCGTATGAATAAACAGCAACGGGCCTTCACGACGGAAACGATTCTGGCTGATGCCATCCAGCAATCCGGCCATCGCCTTGCCGGTATACACCGGGTCGAGCAGAATGCCTTCCAGCTGCGCCAGCAGTTTCACCGCCGCCATGCCTTCATCATTCGGCTCGCCGTAGCGCGGCGCAAAATAGTCATCCCACAGCGTGATCGGTGCCTTAGCCTCCACTTCCAGCGTCTCTGCCAGCGACTGACGCAGCCGCTCAACCAGCGGCAACTGCGCGTCGACCTGGCGTGAAACGGTGACGCCGACCAGCTCAGTTTCCGGCAGCAGATGCTCCAGACCTACCGCCAGTCCTGCATGGGTGCCGGCACTGCCCGAGGCGACAACCACGGCGGCGAAATCGACTACGCCTTCGCTCTGATGGGCGATCTCCTGCGCGCACTCTACATAGCCTAGTGCACCCAGCGCATTTGAGCCGCCGACCGGCACGATGTAAGGGCGGAATCCCTGGGCTTCCAGACGCGTGGCCTCTTCAGCCAGCTGTTCAGTGGGGTTGTGCAACGCATCCACCCTAATCACTTCCGCGTCCATCAGGTCCAGTAACAGACGGTTACCGTTGCTCAGGTAGTTTTCAGCATGGGTGCCAATCGGGTTTTCCAGCAGCGCCACACACTTCAGGCCAAGCCGGGCCGCGACGGCCGCCGTCTGACGCACATGATTAGACTGGATTGCGCCCGCGGTCAGCAGCACGTCTGCACCTTCGCGCAGCGCATCGGCTGCCAGGAATTCGAGTTTGCGCAGCTTATTGCCGCCCATCGCCACTGGTGTGAAGTCATCACGTTTGATGAAAATATCGCGACCCAGATAGTCGGAAAGCCGTGGCAGATGTTCTAACGGCGTCGGTGCGCCAAGCAGTTCAAGACGCGGGAATTGATGTAACAGATGTAAAGACAATGCTGCCTCCGGTCGGGCATGAAAATTATCCTTACAGTGTTGCAGAAGATGCGCAAAGGATCACCCTGATTCCGGTGTCCGCAGATGTGGTAATAGAGGTGAGAAGAAAGAAGCGCCGTGCTCCCCCTTCCCTTTTCCCTGGCGGGCAGGTAAGGGAGAACGTGCGGCAGGCACGCGGGGGAGCAATCGGTGCAGAACAGGCCTACGCCTGCTGCCAGCCTAAAAACTGATCGTACTTGCGCAGCGCGATACGGTAATTGTTATTACCGGCATCGGGCAGATCGCTTTCCAGACACTGATGCCAGCTATTTCCTTTAAGCCTGTCGGCCGGGAAATTTTTGGCTTTTAGCATCTCATCCAGTCGACGCAGACGCACCACATATTCACGAATCGTGCTGGGGCTCATCTCTGTCTGTTCAAACAAATATTGTTTAAACGCCATAATGTCGAAGTAATTAGGATGGGTATTACAAAAAATATCACTACAAAAACGACAAAGCGCGGTCAGTTCGGGCTGAAGTTTCAGCCACAGCTGCTCATCAATCATCTGGTCCATCCGTGCGATGGCCTCTTTATTGATGATCTGGCCACGAAAAACGAGCGCCATTCGATCTAATATCTTGCCACAGTGTGAACAGTTGCTCTGGCTGTGCTTATAGTCTTTAAGATAACGACTTAACGGTCTGGCCTTGGTCTTGGCTCCCATTACTGAGTCCCCGGTTTCTTATAATTTTGAATCGCCAGGAACTGATACTGCTAGCGCGCTCCCGCAAGTCGGGCCCGCAGGCGTTTAATCGCCTGACTGTGCAGCTGGCTGACACGGGATTCACCCACATCAAGTACCGCACCAATCTCTTTCAGGTTCAGTTCTTCCTGGTAGTACAGTGTCAGCACCATCTTTTCACGATCGGGTAACGCTTCGATCGCTTCAATGACGCGCTCACGCAGACTCCCTTCAAGCAACTGGTGAAGCGGATTAGCCTCTTCATGGCCTTCCGTCACCAGTTCCGCGCTGTCGCCGTGCTCTTCCCGATACTCGTCGTAGGAGAAAAGTTGACTATTGTTGGTGTCCAGCAGGATCTGCCGGTACTCCTCCATGGAAACATTCAGCTGCTGCGCCACTTCCTGCTCGGAAGCAGAACGCCCCAGCGACTGTTCCACTCTGTGCATTGCGCCCGCCACTTCACGTGCGTTACGACGCACGCTGCGTGGTGCCCAGTCCCGACTGCGAAGCTCGTCGAGCATTGCGCCACGAATACGCTGCACGGCGTAGGTGGTAAAAGCTGTGCCCTGGAGCGCGTCGTAACGCTCTACGGCATTTAACAGCCCTATCCCACCCGCCTGCAGCAAGTCGTCAAGCTCAACGCTGGCCGGCAGGCGAACCTGCAGACGCAACGCTTCATGGCGCACCAGCGGCACGTAGCGCTGCCAGAGCGAATGCTTGTCCATCACGCCTTCGGCGGTATAGAAATCGTTCACGTTGACTACCCTGCGTTAATGAAGTTATCGGCATGATTATCCAATTCTGTAGCGTTTTCGATTGGCTGAATAGGCGGGGTAAAACGAGGCTATTTGATTTTTGTTAAGTCAGCGTGCAGTTATTTCTGCACGCCTCCTGGAATTAACGACGGGCGCGCAGCCGTTGCCGCGTGGCGGGCGGCACCGCGGCCCACAAACTGCAGATACGCCCCTCCAGCTCCTGATACCAGGGCGCAATGTGCTGCCGCGCCTCCTCGCCGGGATGCACCTGAATCGCGCCTGATTCAGCATCAATGCTAATCAGTCGGTTAATAAATAGCCGCTGCAGATCGCTGCGTAAAAACAGGCCGTTATCGATGCTGTTGTCTGCCAGGACGCCATCATCGCCTTCCTGCGTGTCGATATGGCAGGCTTCCACCCACGGCCAGTTGTGCCGTTCGGTCAGCTCGGTGCCGGTCATCACGCAGGCACCGTAGCGGGCTTTGACACCGGCGCTGAATTCCGCCTGGCTG
The DNA here is from genome assembly GCF_025153065.1 of Pantoea sp. XY16. Classification (NCBI taxonomy): domain Bacteria; kingdom Pseudomonadati; phylum Pseudomonadota; class Gammaproteobacteria; order Enterobacterales; family Erwiniaceae; genus Pantoea; species Pantoea sp. XY16. The sequence continues at coordinate 601,262 of NZ_JANZNP010000004.1, forward strand.
GCACGCTGCAGCACCCGTGCTTTGACGCGACGGCCGACTTCAGTACCCGGCATCACCGCTGCAGGGACCTTGTGCTGCGGCGTACTGAGCACCACGATGAACTGAATACGCTGCGACTGCGGAAAACAGGGGTCCGCCTGCGGATTAAAGAGCTGCCAGTAGATGTCCTCATCATCCTGATGCATCAGCACCAGTTTATAGCCGCGACTGTTTAACAGATTCTGTGCCGTGGCCGATTGTGGATCGATCATTGCGAAGACCTGACTGCTGCCCATCACTTTCCACAGATTGTCGCGCTTCTCGTTGTCGCTGCGACGAAAATAGAGGAATGAGAGATTCTGCTTAAGGTAGTGCTCAAAGCGGCGCAGATAATTTTTACGCTCGTTGTCATGGGAGATGAACAGCAGATCTTCCAGCGGACTGTTGCTCTCTTCGCGTGCGAACACCGCACGGATTTTCAGCGTGCGCAGGCCGGTAGACGGGCTAAGCAAGGCGCGCGCCGTCAGCTCTTTATCATCAGGATATTGCAGCGCATAACGCCGGGCGATCTCCTCGAAGGTCAGCCGCTCGCCCGGTAACAGGTCATAATTGAAGCGCATAGACACTCCACAAAGTTAAAATCAAAAAATGATGTTGTTCTGTGAGGAGTTATCGGCAGGCTGGAGGGGAACTGTAACGGAAGGGATGATCGTCATTATCTGGCTGACTGTGCCAGGCTGTGGAAATCCATGCACCGAATGGGTACGTATACGTACCCATCTTCCCGGTATCAGCGATCTTTACGGGCAAGCCATACCGGCAGTTCTCCCGACTGGTAAATCCAGCGTCTGTTAACTTCCTGATAGAGGTTTTCACCGAGGCTTTGCATTAAAAGCGGATTGCGGATCATTTTGTTAATCATAAATCGCCACTGCGACGTTTTATTTTTAATACGCTCAACGCTCATTATCTCTTTATAAGCATCGTGATCGCTGGCCAGCACCGGGTAACCGCAGGCACCTAACTGCGCGATAACACGATGCCCTTCCGCCTGGTTGAGTAACGAATCTGAGAGAGGTGCAAGCGCAAGGTTTAAATTTAAGGACTGAAACAACGGCGCAATCCTGTTTTGCGGCACTTTGCGATGATATTCATGGATAGAGGCTTTCCATGCGTCAGGACAGGCTCCGTAAACAATCCAGCAGACATCTTCACACATCTCCTTGATAAGCACCTCAATGTGCCGCCAGTCTTCCGGGTGCAAATCCGTCAGCACGATGCCCACTCTGGGCTTTGCGTCATTTTCGGCTGAACGATAATCAGGCTGAACGAGTCCCTGCCAGTCCGTGCCGAGCTTATCCTCCTGAAGGAGCATGTTTTTGTGGCTGAAAAGTTTCAGCGCAGCGGCATTCCTGACCACCAGCATGTCCGCGCCCTGCATAATCGCATCACGATCACGCTGATGACTGTTCGTGCTAAACGACGCCCGGGTTATGTCAACAATGAAACGGGTGTCAGGGAAAAGATGCCGGTTCTGTAACAGCCGCACCTGTCTGTTGGCCATCACATCGCTCAGCACAACATACTCAGGTTTTAGTCTGTAAAGTTCACCAGCAGATAAACGATGAGTGACCAGAGTGTGTAAGCCGCTTGCGGAGTGGGTAATCGCCTGATGACGATCTTTGACACGCTGAATTTCCGCGAAGTCTTCGGGATCAGACAAAAATAGCGAATCGGATTTTAAGCCCAGCCGGGCCGCTATCAGCGCGCTATTATTTTCCCGTACAAAACGCTCACCACTCCAGGAGAGATTAGGATTCATAACAGGGTCACGGGCTAACCGGTCGATCCACTGGGCTGTAAAGAGCGCAGTGCCGGGGATAAGTTCTGCTTCTGACATGATTTCATCGCAACATACCCGTGACTGAGGAACGGCTAACATGACAGATTCTTTTTCTGACGCCCTTAACAGCAGATCGCTGACTGCCTCATGGACGGTAGTGAACTTTTCATTAAGCCCTCCTGCCTGATGGCAGGCTGCGGTTCTCAACATGATACATTCGCTGCTGAGCAGTAAATAGCGTTGCGGAACAATCTGTTCCGGGCTGTACGTCCCGTCTGCTGCGTTGAACTGATCATAGTGGCAGCGTACCGTCCCATCAATAATGCCCGGGGAGTAGAGGTGGTGACGTTTATCAGTTAAAAATGGCGCACAGGCGAGGAGTTCAGAACGCCCGCAATGGTTCAGCAATGCGTTCAGCCAGGCTTTATTATTAAAATAAACCCCACAGGAAAGATAAAGTGTAAATTCACCGCGCGCCACAGAGAGAGCATAATTCAGCGCACTGACGCTGCTGATTTTCTCATCAACGAAATAGACTCTGAAGATATCTTCATTTATTTCTGAGAGTGAAGATAGCCATGCTCTGACGCTCTCGTCTTCTGACAGATTATCGATAAAAATGATTTCATAGGCTGTATCAGTGACGGTGTCGACAAACGTCGACAGCGTCCGCTTAACCTGATCAATTTCATTGTCTACGATAAGAACGACGGTAAGCTTTTTAATTGCTGAGGTATTGTAATGTATAGCAAACACGTTCTTATTTTTTTCAACTGAAGCATTGCTGTACCCTCTCAGCGTCAGGTGCTCTGCCAGTAAAGCCTGCGTTAACTCGTCATTATTATTGTCTGCTGATAACACCTCTAACACAGGCAGCGGGATATGCTGAATATCAGCCATCATTCGCGCATTGAGCAGTGGGAATAAAAAATCGATTTCAACCGTCCGGGGTGAAATGTCACGTGATTTAATTATCTCCATACACAATTCACGTCTGAAGAAAGCCCCCCTGGCAAAGCACTCTGGCTTCGCTAAAAAGTAATCAGGATCAAAATCGGGCAGAAAAAGTGACGAAGTCTCCCCATCCGAATCCAGCCAGATACGGTCTGTATAAAATGCCAGCGAGGTCGTGATTTTTTCGCTGAAAAGAGAGAGACTGTTGAAAATATTCGGGAAAATTCTGTCGCCAGAATGGAGGAACAGTATCCATTCATTCTGGTCTTCAGCCAGCAGTTGGCTTAACCAGCGGCTGAAGTGATTCGGTTTTGAATCCTTTTCACTCATTTCCACAGTGGCGTAGATGTTAATATCCACGCACAGCGTATGAAGTGAGGTGAGTGTAATATCAAGTGCCTGCTGCGATGAGTTGTCATCCAGAACCACCACGCTGAGGGACAGACCGCCATCCGTCTCAGCCAGAGATTTTTCAGGCACGGGATAATGGGCCAGCCAGTTTTCCGTTGAGACAAACTTCTCTTCACTTTTCTTCTCTGCAGCCGTCTGCGTTTTACTAAAAAAGTGCGTTAACTGCTGCGAGAAATTTGCTTCAAATTTTCGCATGTGGTCGCGAACGTTATAAAGCCCGGCACGCGTGCTCTCCAGTTCCGCGGGATCGTCACTAAAGCAGACACCCGCCCCACCCATATCGCGAATCGAAGCATCGGAGATGGCGAGTTTTTCATAACCCGGGGCGACCAGAGAAACCACCGGCACCCCACACAATGCAGCCAGGTTACAGGTTCCGGACCATTCAAAGGTGTACATCACCGTGGCCGACTTTAAAATTTCTGCCAGCTCTGCCAGAGGACGAGGATTTTTAACCGATATAATCGTGATATCGTCGGGTAAAGCAGTAAAATCGACTTTCTCTTCGGGTACCCGATTCAGATAGAGAAGTTTTGTCGTTTTTACTCTGCCGTCATCCGAGAACATCGCTAAATCCGGGCCTACCATCGTTAAAAAATCAACGTCAGGTTCTTTCACAATCAGCTGTGAGCTATACCAGAAAAAGAGATCCTCTTCTGTTTCATTAAGACGATTACCATTGAGCAGCGCTTCATGATTTAACATGTAGCGCACACAGACGTCAGCCTTAATCGGATTACCAGAATAAATTTCAGGATAAACAGCGATGGGGATCAGCTCCGATTTTTTATGCTGATCATAAATTTCAACATCCAGCTTAGGCGTATTCCAGGCAGGATTGGTGATATCGCTATTTACCATCCATGCATTGCCGCCATGCAGATTGATTTGATGACAGAGTTTGTGCAAAGCCTGAATACCGCCGGACGACTCCCGATAATCAGGTGAAAATATATAATAAGGATGTTTAAATTCAGACATTGCAACTCCGCCCGCCAGGTTGATGAAATCACTTAACCGTTCTGTGCTCTGCGCTGTTTCAGGCCATCTGAAATTTTGATCAGATAGCCTGAAAGGTTAACAGCTGCCGAAAGGAATCAGGGCTGCCATGCTTTTGCCCACAGCCGCAGGGTCTCACCGGTCAGCATCCAGTTACGTCGGATCTCAGCCTGCAATTCCATTCCCATTTTTGCGCTGGCATCCGGGTCAGCCAGATGCATCCGGATAGCCTCGCGCCAGTCAATGAACCGGTTATTAACACGGGTAACCGGCAGATTATCGTCCCGATAACAGGCAACGTTGCTGCAAATAACGGGCACTCCGCAGGCACCGTATTCCAGTAACCTCAAATTACTTTTACAGGCGTTAAAGATATTGTCTTCAACCGGTGCCAGCGCCAGATCGAGATTGAGCGACGCGAGCGCTGCAGGATAAAGTGTGAGATCAACGCCACTGTGTATTTCGTGCACATAAGGACGGAGTTTATCCGGACACATACCCATAAAGATCCATTCAACGTCTTTAGAAAATTCCCGGACAATGTCGAAAATCATTTCAAGATCGCCCCGATGGCTGACACCGCCAGCCCAGCCCACACGGGGTTTCTTACCCTGCTGACGCAGTGAGCGAAGGCTGCCCCAGGCCTCTGAAGGAAGGCGATTTTTCATCACAACGATATCCGGATGCATATCACGCATCGCGTCGGCCAGTGGTGCGGTAGAGACCACAAAGCGGTCAAAAAAGCTCAGGCTTTTACGTATTAATTTTGCCGTCTCCTGCTTATAAGCGTGACGGCCATGATGTTTCATGGGCAGATTGATGATGTAATCGTCCAGTTCAAACACCTTAAATACGTTGTGAAGTTTACTGACTCGCTCCATCCAGTTATGAAATGCTGGTGCATACCGGCGCTGGATAATCAGACTATCGGGGCTGAACTGCCCCATCTCACTCAATGTCAGCAGTGTCATGCCGCTTTTCCCCTGAGCAACGCCTTCCGCTATCATCGCCTCAAGCGGTTGAGTAATACGGTAATGTCCGCAACCGTAAATATCGGCATTATGCGCAAGAAAGGTGGGCAGATTTTCTGCTCTGACCGGCAGCCAGTTAACATCGTCATTTCGTAATTCGAAGTGACGACTTCGCATTGAAAGGTTTGGGTTATACGCAGGGTCACTGGCCACGACCGGCATCCATTCAGCATAAATTTTGTCTTCTTCCAGCTGTTTTAATTTACTGGACGTCTGCACGGTTTCATCCGGGAACGGGCTGGTGCGTGCTGCGGGACGATGCAGACGGGCATAAGGTGTCCAGACCGTCAGATAGCCCTGCTCCCGCGCCTTCAGGCACAGATCAACGTCAGCATATAAGCGCTTATCCTGATCAAATCCTCCCAGCTCGTCGAATACCGATTTGCGCATCAGCATCAGATCACCCGAAACGGCACTGTAGTTCTGATCGACATTCATGCGCCCCAGATAGTTGGCGTCTTTGTCGTCATTACCTCTGAAGACTTCACCCACTGCACCGTTTACCCCCAGGACGTAACCCGCATGCCTGATCTTATTGTCAGATGAGAGATGCTTTCCACCCACAGCAAAGACTTCAGGCCGTAGTCCATGATTCAGGAGATTATCGAGCCATTCACCGTCAGTGACCGCCATTTCACAATGCATGAAAAGCAGATAGTCTCCTGTAGCCTGTTCAGCGGCGAGATTAGCCATAGCACTGTGGCTGAATGCGCCGTTAAAGCTTGCCGTTTTTATACGGACAGGATCAACTTTTGCAATATCTGACAACCATTTATCCCGCTCAGTCGTCCCCTGGTTATCAGAGATGATGATCATCTCGTACTGGTGCCAGGTGGTTTTTTCCAGCACGGTCGTGACGCAACTAATCAGCGAGGCGAGATCCCAGTTAGCCAGAATGATGATTGAAACCACTGGCTTATTGGGATGGTTGTATCGTAAACGGTAATTGAAGAATTTATCTAATGCCGCCCGTCCATCCGGGTAGCCGCGATTATGCAAATGCCGCTCAATGATCGCCACATCTTCAAGGATATCTCTGCTTTTCAGATGGCCTGTTAACAATGGCTCAGCGAGGTGACCGATACCCTCAAACCCCTGAGATTCAATCAGCTTAAGAATGAGATCAAACTCTGCTGAAGCGGGATAATCGGCATCCAGTCCTTCCGCCGCTAACAGCAGCTCTCGCCGGAACAACCAGTGTTGCGCCATCGTTTTGGGCGAACTGAGCAGTAAATCAAGATTAAAATCGGGCCTGAAAGCGGCACCGAGTGGTGCATTATCGATATAAAAAAATTCATCCGCATAGAGTGCTAAATAATGGTTTTGAACGAGGAGCATTTTGCTCAATGCGATCATACCGGAGGCGTGCAGAATCGTGGTCGCCTCAAGAAACATGATCCACTGGTCTTCACGTTCATGGATGATTTGATTGATGACACTGATTCGGCTCTGCTCTGTTGCGGCATAGCATTCAGCGTTCGTGTCAGGCGTTACGTCGATGGCAACGATAACCGGTTCAAACCGGATGCCCACTGTCGCTGTCTGGCCGATTGATTTCAAAAGTATATCCAGACCGGTGACGGTCTCTTCTGTAACCGTAATCACGACCAGCACGCTGACGGGATGCGTGTGCGTCGCGGCAAGATCCACCAGCATATTATGCTGCAATGGATTCAGGGTGCGTGAAGCTCTCCACGTCGCAAGCGTGTCTAAGGTAAAGTTCTTCTGCTGCTCTTCAGAAAGATTTTTAATGCCAAACAGATCAGGTCGCTCCGTGGAAGCAACGCGCGCCAGATGTGGCTCATGGTCGACATCATTAAACCAGCTTTCGTTACGGATCTTTTCATATAACGCCTCTCGTCCGTCTCTGAAAATATCGTTACTTTCACGCTGATGAGGCTGAAATTCCACATCTGAAGCACGAATGCTACACAACGGCGTGGCAAACCAGAGAAGGTGGCTGTGCCTCAATAAATGGTGAAAAATAACCAGCGCCGGAACCGCCTGTAATGCCGGATCGCCGGTGGTGAGCAGTGAATGATCGATAAGGCTGCTGGTGAGATCTTCGCGGTAAAACAGCGCGGCGGTCATTTCTCCCGGCAGACTGTACGCTTTCAGTGTCTGATTACGCAGCAAATCCTGGCCGTTGATAATGCTGTTTTCACTGTACAAAGCCGATGTTGAGATAAGCTCGGGCAGCACTTCACCCTGTGGACCTACCCGCTCCCGACGGGAGGCCGCCACACGGCACTCAGGCTGTGTCATCAGGCCTGAGACTAATGTGGAGACGCAGGCAGGTTTCAGGAGATCGGCATCTGACAGGAATTTAATATATTTTCCGCGCGCTGCGCTGACGGCAGCCTGATAAACCGGTACCGTCCTATCATCTATTTTTAAATAGCGAAGAAGATGGCCGTATCGGGCAAGATAACCCTGTAGCTTCTTATGAATAAAAGGCGCGTCACTGTAATCAGCCACAATGATTTCAATCTGCGGGTAATCCTGGCTGAGCGCGCTGTCGAGTGCGTTTGTAAACCAGGCTGAAGCGCCGGCGGTAATGATGATGCTGACAAGATCATGTTGATGCATTTTACTCTCTCTCACTGACTCCTCTGAGTCATGACCGACTGAGAGCAGCGCACATTTTGCTTTAGCATAATCTTTGTGCCTGGGTTCAATCGGAGAAGTAAAACAGCAAAGAGGGCCTAATCTGCCAGAACGGCAACGCTGGACTATTCTCCAGCCATAAAAAAACCCCGCCGAGGCGGGGTTTTTGCGTGGATTCTGAGGGAATCGATTAGCCCTGCAGCAGAGACAGAACCTGCTGTGGAACCTGGTTAGCTTTTGCCAACACTGAGTTACCAGCCTGCTGTACGATCTGCGCTTTAGACATGTTTGAAACTTCAGTTGCGTAGTCAGCATCCTGGATACGAGACTGTGCAGCTGACAGGTTGGTCGTGGTGTTGCTCAGGTTAGTCACGGCTGAGTTCAGACGGTTCTGAATCGCACCCAGTGAAGAACGGAACTTATCCACGCTTGCAATCGCTTCATCCAGTTTAGCCAGTGGGCTTGATGATGCACCCGTAGTCAGGCTGGACAGGCTCATGTTAGAGGTGTCCAGTTTGAACGCTGCGGTGCCTGCAGTCGTTGCAGTATCGGCTGACTGTGGGTCAACTGCGACAAAGAAGGACTGAGACGCGCCGCTGGCGATATCAAAGCCATTTGCTTTCAGGTTGTTGGTTTCAGCAGCGCTTGCTGATGCAACAGTGACTTTAGCAAACATTTTGCCGTTGTCATCTTTGTACACAGTACCGGTGTCAACAGTCACACCTGAAGTTGCCACACCCAGACGGGTAGACAGGGCATCAGCAGTTGATTCAGCAACAGTTGCGCCAGTTACGTTGGTAGTAGAACCGTAAGCAGCTTTAAATTCTGTTGCGCCAGCTGCAGTTGGGGTACCAGCAGGACCGTTCACGTTAAAGCTATCCAGACCCAGGGTCTTGGAGTCGATTTTTTTCAGGTCGATAGTGATGGTTTCGCCATCGTTAGCGCCAACCTGGATGTTCATTTTTCCGTCTTTAGCCAGCACGTTCACGCCGTTGAACTGAGTCTGACCCGATACGCGGTCAATCTCGTCCAGACGTGATTTGATTTCGTCTTGGATTGAAGATTTGTCAGAATCTGAGTTAGTACCGCTTGAAGCCTGTACAGTCAGCTCACGGATACGCTGTAAGTTGTTGTTGATTTCTGACAGCGCGCCTTCAGTCGTCTGCGCAGCAGAGATACCGTCGTTGGCGTTACGAGCAGCCTGAGTCAGACCCTTGATGTTAGAGGTGAAACGGTTGGCAATCGCCTGACCAGCAGCGTCATCTTTCGCGCTGTTGATACGTAAACCAGAAGACAGACGCTCCATTGAAGTAGACAGAGCTGACTGGTTCTTGTTGATGTTGTTCTGAGTGATCAGCGAGAGGCTGTTGGTATTAATGACTTGGGCCATGATAAATTTTCCTGTTAATCAAGTCTTTCGGTTAAGGTGTGGGCTTCAACCCGCCGGCTTCAGCGCCGTCAAAGTTGTTATCGTCTGCCGTTTAACAACCTTTAGAATTTTTTTAGTACCAGGCGAATTTTTCTGCTTCAGCCTGTCACGTTTTAAGTTATCGCCACCCGTCCCGACTTCTTTAGACTTAATTCATTAATTTTCTAGTCACTGAATTACCCTTCTCTATAGTGCTTATTTACCTCATTACCCTAAGGCAAATAACGTTAAACTTTACCTATTCAAGGCCGATAACCCAGGTATCAATTTCCCTGTCGACCTTATAAAGGAATTAACATGGCCAGTATCAGTAATCTCGGTGTGGGTTCCGGCCTGCCACTCAGTACCATGCTTGACAGTCTGACCACCGCGGAAAAAGCGGCACTGACACCCATTTCAAAACAGCAGTCAGCTTATACGTCCAAACTCAGTGCCTATGCCACCCTGAAAAGTTCTCTGACAACATTCCAGACGGCCAACACCAAGCTGAACAGTGCGGACCTGTTTACCGCAACGACCGCAACCAGCAGCTCCACGGCCTTCAGTGCCACGACCTCTGGCAGCAGCACCGTCGCCGGTAAATATGCGATTAACGTAACGCAGCTGGCGCAGGCGCAGGTTTTGACCTCAGCTGTGCAGAGCAGTAGCACTACCGCACTGGGTGACAGCTCAGTCGCCAGCCGCAGCATTGCGATTACCTTAAAAGATGGTACCAGCAAAAGCGTGACGCTCTCGGCCGATCAGACCTCGCTGACCGGTATGCGTGACGCTATTAATGGCGCGAATGCGGGTATCACCGCCAGTATCATTAAGGTGTCAGACGGCAGTTTCCGACTCTCTATGAGCGCCAATAAAACCGGCAGCGACAATGCGGTGGCAACGATTGCCGTCACCGGTGACAACACGCTGCAGGGAATTGTGGGCTTTGACGCATCCGCCAGCAGCAATGTAATGACAGAAAGCGTTAAAGCGCAGAATGCTCAGCTTACGGTAAACAACGTTGCAATTGAAAACAGCAGCAACCAGATCAGTGATGCACTGGAAGGGATTACGTTAAATCTGACTGCGCAGACGGTTGGCAGTCAGACGCTGACCATTACCAAAGACACCTCAAAAGCCTCCAGCGCCATCAGTGCCTGGGTGGATGCATACAACACCTTGCTGGATCAGTTCAACACCCTGACCAAATACACCAAGGTTGATACCAATACGGATTCACAGGACTCCAGTAATGGCGCCCTGCTGGGTGACAGTACGTTACGGACGATTGAGACGCAGCTCAAGACGATGCTGACCAACGCGCAAAGCTCATCATCCTATAAATCACTGGGTCAGATTGGTGTTACTACCGATCCCACCACCGGTTCATTAAAACTGGATTCGACCAAGCTGAGTGCCGCCCTGGATAAAGATGCGGCGGGCGTGAAAGAGATGATCGTGGGTGACGGTAAAACTGGCATTACTGCGAAAATCGACAGCAAACTGACTGACTGGCTGGCATCCAAAGGGATTGTCCAGGCTGCGACTGATGGCGTCAGTAAAACACTGAATACCTTAACCGCCCTTTATAACACCACCAGCGATCGCATCGATGCGGATATTGCGCGTTATAAAACACAGTTTACCCAACTGGATATGGCTATCAGTAAACTTAACTCGACCAGTACCTATCTGACACAGCAGTTCGATACGTCAGATTCGTCTAAAAAATAACAGGAGTGTCCATGTACAGCGCTACAGGCACCAAAGCCTATGCAAAAATTGGCGTAGAAAGCGCCGTGATGAGCGCCAGCCAGCAGCAGCTGGTCGTGATGCTGTTCGACGGCGCACTGAGCGCGTTAATCCGCGCCCGCCTGTTTATGCAGGATGGCAATATTGAAGGCAAAGGCAGCTCCATCTCCAAAGCCATCAATATTATCGAAGCGGGTCTGAAAGAGGGCCTGGCTGAAAACCGTGGTGATGAGCTGGCAGACAATCTGCTGGATCTTTACAACTACATGACGCGTCGCCTGTTGCAGGCCAACCTGCACAATGATGTTGCCGCGGTCGAGGAGGTCGAAGGCCTGCTGCGCAACATCGCGGACGCGTGGAAAGAAGTGGTTCAACCTAACCTGATTCAGGACGCCGTTTAATGACTACTGCACCGCATCTGATTGCCGTTTACCAACAGTTACTCGATCTCAGCCAGGGAATGCTGCGTCATGCCGCACAGGGCGAATGGGATGAATTGATCAGCCGGGAGATGGAGTATGTCAATGCGGTGCAGGACTTAGCCCAGTCGACAGAGGCAGTATCGCCTTCATCACAGACGCAGGAGCAGTTACGTCCGGTACTGCGCCGTATTCTCGACAACGAAAGCGAAGTAAAACGCCTGCTGCAGGCGCGGATGGATGAGCTGGCCTCGCTGGTCGGTCAGAACAGCCGTCAGAAATCGGTGATGTCCGCCTATGCCAACCAGGGCGGCATTGTGATGGTACCGCGCGAAACCCTCTCCTGATCCCCTGCTCTGCTACGCCGCCAGATTTATTTTTCTGCGCGGCGTCTCTTTTCTGCCGCTTACTCCATACTTGATTTTCATCATCCCCCTGGAGTGTGGTACATGCAAAACCCAACGTTATTACAGTTTTTCCATTGGTATTACCCGGATGGCAGCAAATTGTGGCCGGAAGTCGCCGATCGCGCGGCCTGGCTCAGCGAAATTGGTATCACTATGGCATGGCTGCCACCCTGCTACAAAGGGGGGTCGGGGGGCTATTCAGTGGGTTACGACAGCTACGATCTGTTCGACCTGGGGGAATTTGATCAGAAAGGCGGCGTTGCCACCAAATATGGTGATAAAGCGCAATTACTGGCTGCCATGGAAGCCCTGCGTAGCCACAACGTTGGGGTGCTGCTGGATGTGGTGCTGAACCACAAAATGGGCGCGGACGAGAAAGAGGCGATCAGCGTTAACCGCGTCAATCCGGACAACCGAGATGAAATTTATGATGAGGTCGTCGACTGTGAAGCCTGGACGAAATTCACCTTTCCGGCGCGGAAAGGTGAGTATTCGAAATTTGTCTGGGACCACAAATGTTTTAGCGGCGTAGACCACATCGAAAACCCGGACGAGAACGGCGTATTCAAAATCATCAACGACTACACCGCCGAAGGCTGGAACGATCAGGTCGATAACGAGCTGGGCAACTTCGACTATCTGATGGGTGCCAACATCGATTTCCGCAACAATGCGGTCAGGGAAGAGCTGAAATACTGGGCACGATGGGTGATGGAACAGGTACCCTGCACTGGCTTCCGTCTGGATGCGGTAAAACATATTCCGGCCTGGTTCTATAAAGAGTGGATCGATCATATTCAGGACGTCGCTGAAGAACCGATGTTTATCGTCGCGGAATACTGGTCGTTTGAAACCGAGAAGCTGCAGGAGTACGTGCATCAGGTGGAAGGCAAAACCATGCTGTTTGATGCGCCACTGCACATGAACTTCCATCAGGCCTCTACCGCAGGCAGCGCCTACGATATGAGCCAGATTTTTGCTAACTCGCTGGTGGTGGCGGATCCGTGGCATGCCGTGACCATCGTGGCTAACCATGACACCCAGCCGCTGCAGTCGCTCGAAGCGCCGGTTGAGGCCTGGTTCAAACCGCTGGCCTATGCGCTGATCCTGCTGCGTGAGCAGGGCGTGCCAACCATTTTCTATCCTGACCTTTTCGGGGCGACTTATGAAGATGAGGGCGGCGACGGCGAGACGCACAAAATTGAGATGCCGGTCATTCCTGAACTGGAAGGATTAATCCGGGCACGTCAGCAGTATGGCTGGGGCGTGCAGACCGACTATTTTGATCATCCTAACTGCGTGGCGTTCAGCCGCAGCGGCACCGAAACGCAGCCAGGCTGTGTGGTGATCATGTCGAACGGCGATGCGGGCGAGAAAAGTGTGCCGATGGGCGAAGGCTTTGCCGGTAAGGTCTGGCGCGATCATCTGGGGAACCGTGAAGAGACCATTACGGCTGACGAGCACGGTACAGCCGTCTTTGCCTGTAACGGTGGCAGCGTCAGCGTCTGGGTAGTAGCAGAATAAGTGACTGAATAAGCGTAAAACCGCCCTGCCGGACGCTTTCGCGTGCTGCCGGGGCGGTTTTTTTATGGGCTGCGGTTAGGACTGCGCGTTATGCTCAGTAATCGGCGTGCGCAGCAGCTGCGGTTCAATATTCTGAATGACAGCAGCTTTCGGCTGTTTTGCCACTTCTTCCAGTGCCTGCTGACACTCTACTGTCGGACGCGCCACTTTGCGCAGGGTCAGCCCGTCATACTTAAGTTCACTGTTATCGACGACCAGCGGCATCACCCGAATCTTTCGCGTGACGTTGACATAGTCACCGTTCAGACGGGTCAGCTTGCCTGGCTTCGCAATCACACGCATCCACTGGCGGCAATCCAGCGTGCTGCCATCCGCATTGATAATCAGACTGGCTATTGCCTGTCCGCTGATCAGGCTGCTTTGTGGGCCGACGGTTTGCCAGTTCCCCTGCAGATCAGCCGGTGCCGGCGCCTGTACCGCATTTTCATAATCGTTGATTTGCGCACAGCCACTCAGTGCCAGCGCGGCTATCAGCATCCACTTTTTCATGTTTAATCCCTAAGATCGCGTCAATGGCGGCTACGTTATAATTTTTTCACCGCGCAGCGCAAGGTATCTGGCTGTTCAGACACCCGCAAGCGGCCGATTGCAGCAGAATTTACTCATGAGCCAGGACATCGGTCAGCGTTTTAATCGGCTACTGGCAGTCTGAATGGGCTCTGGCACGCCTGACAAGCGGAAGACAACCCGATACACTGACGCGCTGCATCAGCCTTTCAGGAATATAAATATGAAAACGCCAGAAGCCTATTATGCCCAGGCACGTGAAATGTTTTTTACCGCGCATCCCGACTTTCAGTCAGCACTGGATGAGTTAACGGAGAGCGATGCCCGTGCCGCTAATCTGTCGCTGCGACAGCTGCGTGAATGGCACGCCGAACGCATCTATGCGGCCTTTTTACGGCAGAAGAATCTGGATGGGATGATTTTTTCTATTCAGCTCGCTGAGCCCGATAAAGCGGTAGCGGCTGAGGCTATCGAGACCTATCTCAAATCTCATGCTGAGTCGCTGGGAATGAGCTGGGAAGAGTTCTGCATCAAAAACGAGCTGTAACGTTCCCTGCACTGAAGAGGTATAAGTGACACCTCTCAGACTGTCGCACGGCATCGGATAGAGCAGTAAAGCAAAAACGCGATACCTTCACGTTAAGCCGCAGGTGATGATTGCACTTTTGGGCAAAGCAACTGCACTGCCTCCGGAGAGATTGCCGGGCTTTCCTCTCCGGAGGTGTATTGAAAAATGGCCCTACTCTCGCTCTTCCGTGGCTTTGCCTTTCACTTCTACATAGCTTGCAACCGCCAGCAGACGATTGATATGCGTCAGCAGCAGATCAACATCCGACTGCAGAAACTCAGTCGACGATTGCGAAGCGGTAATGATGGCATCCTGCACCGTTTCTGTAATGGTCAGCGAGTTGTCCTGTTTCGCCTGCACCAGCAGCGCTGCAACCAGCAGGGACTGCGCTTCAAGCTGCGCCGTCAGCTCTTTTGCATCGACGTCCATCTTTGCCAGCTTTAGCAGAATATCAATGACCAGTTGTCGCATCGCGGACCTCCTGAAAAGTAAGCCAGCATTATGTCGCGATGCGTGCGCATTTTGCTAGTCGAAGATGGAGGTTTTCGCGAGATAAAAATTTACGCGAAATCAGGCGCACTGCCTTGCTACTGTTTTTATTTACAGTATTATATATCAGCGATTTTGCCCTGAATGGATTGCCATCATGTTTGTTGAGTTGATTTATGACAAGCGCAACGTTGCCGGTTTACCGGGTGCTCGCGAGATGATTCGTGAGGAGCTGGAAAAGCGGGTACATCGGGTGTTTCCTGACATCGAAGTTAAGGTCAAGCCGATGGAACGTAACGCGATTGATACTGATTTGAGTAAGAACGATAAGGCGACAGTTGCGCGTATTGTTGAAGAGATGTTCGACGAAGCGGAAATGTGGCTGGTGGCCGACTAATCTCTTAGCGGCCACCGTATCAGTCAGCGGGAGATGAATCAGCTCTCCTGCTCACTGTGATTAATTTCAATCTCGATGTCCTGAATAGCGGCATCCAGATCTTCCAGCAGTTTCCCCTGCTTATTCAGCAACGCATCGATACGGTCGGCATTCGTCTTATCTTTATACTCACCAGCATCAAACGCTAACCAATGGCTGGACAGGGTTTCGGTGTTGGTCTGCGCGTAGTGGCGCATCTCTTTAAGCTGCGAAGTCACATCGCGCAGATAGTCATTTTTGGTTTTGGTTTCTGTTGAATCGCTCATGCTAAATTTCCTTCTGGTCAGTTATCAAAAGTGTTTAGGCTTAGCGGTTCATCAACCGGCCAATCAGCGGACGTCAGTTCAGGTACAAAATGTCGTCCGGAGATTTAAAACTAGTCGATCATAGCGAATCCGCACTAAGAATAATCGGAAGTTACGGTTTCCCGGTGGGTTTCGCGGATGGCACCTCATTCTCAATCACGACTTCTTTTACTTTTGTGATCGTTTTGTCGGCGACGCGATCAGGTATCACATCAAGCTTATGCTGTAATGCTGCAACCTGACTGGTCAGCAAATCCACCCGCTCATCACGCCGCGCTGCAATGACCCGATAATCTGCCCGGATCTCCTCAACCCGCTTATTTGCCGTGTTACTGACGTAGAGAAAAATAATTGTCATCAGAATGCAAATCATCGAACAGCTCAGCAGAATGCAGCCGAGGATAACTTTGCGCCGTTGTAACATAGGAGCCTTAAGGCTGTTAATTGTTGTCATCGCTGCGATCCTCCAGAGTTGAGATCAGCCGATTAATCTCATTACGAAATTTATCGTTCTGATCGGTTTCGGTCATCGCCAGTAAAATACCTACGGCATTCTTGATTAACCGTAGATCCGTTTCGAGTGTCGCAATACGTCGCAAATTTCTGTCATGACGTTCACGTAACTCATCGTTCTCCTCCCGTATCATCAGGTTGCTCTCTTTCAGCAACACCACCTGCTCTTTGTAGCTGGTAATAATTTCGCCGCCGGCTCGATTACTGGTTACGATTGACGCAATACCCGCCAATAACGGTTTCCAGAACAGTGCTGCTGCCCCCCCACCCAGAACCAACGCACCCATACTGGTAATCAGACTACTTTCCATGCCACACCCCTTTGTCCGGTAAGGTCTCTGGAACACACTGCGTGCAGAACAGCCACGTCCTCAACCCTGAATTTAAGATTGCTTAAATACCAGGGTTAAGTATACTTAAGTCACTCTCAATCAAAAAGTCAAGCTGATGAAAAATGAAACGCTGGGTGACCGCATCCGACTCCGACGTAAATCACTGCAATTAACGCAGAAGCAATTGGCACAACAGGTAAAAGTCTCCCATGTGGCTATTTCGCAATGGGAAAAAGAGGAGACGCTGCCGCGCGGTGAGAACCTGCTTCGGCTTGCCGAAGCGCTGGGCTGTGCACCGGCTTATCTGATAGATGGGGATGGTCCTGTTTTCAGCGAAAATAGCTGGGCAGGACTGCACCAGATCCCGCTGCTTGCTCAGCGTAACGTCGCACAGTGGCTGAACGATGCCGGTGCTGTCCGGCATCAGCTGCTGATGCACAACGATATGGCGCTGTCGAAACAGAGTTTTGCCTTCCGGGTGGAAGAACAGGCCATGTCACCCGCTATTCTGCGGGAGGATGTGGTGATTATTGATCCCTGCCTGTCACCTCAGCCTGGTGACTACGTACTGGCATTACAGCAACAGAATGTCCTGCTGCGCACCTGGCGCCAGCGCGGCAGTGAGGATGGTGTTACGCAGTTTGAACTGGCACCGGTCAATATCAACTTTCCCGAGCTGCATTCAGGCCGTGACAGCCTGAAGCTGATAGGCACGCTGGTGGAATTGCGCCGCTATCGGCAGCCATAAAAAAACCCGCCGGGTGCGGGTTAGCTTTTCAGCGAAAAACTGTAGTTAGAGTAATAGCCATGCAACTACAGGGCGTCGACCAGTTGATCCACTACGACCTTACCCTGCAGGTCGGTCTGCATAATGCGATAGTTGACTGGCCATGAGCGGCGGGTGCTGAGTTTATCGAACAGGGTCACGCCGCCTTTTTTGACACCCTGACGGCTGACAATAATCCATTCCGTCACCTCTTCCTGACCACGATTTCTCAGACTCAGTGTGCGTTGTTCAATTAGCTGGTCTTCAGCTTCAATCTTTAAATAGTCTCGTAACATAATTTCTATCTCCTGGTAACGCAGGTCACTATATGCTTTTTATTAATCAGTTCAATCGAATTTATTAATCGAAGATTTTATCGTCGGGAATGTGACCTGCCGCAGTCGATATGACAGGTTTGTCCATTTCTGCATCAGACCTTTCCCGTTAGCATGATTGTGCTGCACACACCCAAACATCGAAAAATGACGTGTTCAGTATGAGAGAAACTCCGATTAGCCCGCCTCTGGCGGGCTTTTTTTCGCTCTGTAATCCAATGTAAAGGCGGGATGTCAGGGCTGGTCTAGACTTAAGGCACTGGAAAAAAAGGAGTGAGTTATGTTTAAGCACAATACAAATGAAGAACGTAAGAAAGAAGGTGATGTCAGCAAGAGCCTGCCCGAAGCTGCGCCAAATGCGGGCAATGCTTATGAAGAAGATGATCACCCTGCCACTGACGCACCGAAAGATCATGGTGAAGTGCCGCGCAAAAATGATGACAGCCAGGATGATAAAAAAGATCCCTATAAAGCGAGTTGATGTGCAGATGGCGCGCCCGACAGGCGCGCTGTTTCCTGTTGCTCAGGGAAGCTTCAGGTAAAGAGTACGCCACACCTTCAGGGCAGAAAAGTTTTTGCGTAATAGCATTTCTCACCGTTTCGTTATGTTCCTGCTTTTACTACGGCAAAAACCGCCTGACAGACTGTTCATTAAACCCCGAAGGTTCAATTTGAAGTAGCGCTTCGCAAATTTTTCGTTCATTTCCCGTAACCCGTAAATTGATCCTTCCATTCGCCCTCCGTTAACTCAAAGTGAGGCAGGTATGTATTGTGTTCATGAATCGGTGACGCTGAGTGTTGTACCCTCTGCTCTCGCTGACTTAATCACAGGTTCGTGACAGAGCCTTAAAGGGCGCAGATTAGCCGGAAAAATGATAACGAGCGTGGATGCCATGAATAGATTAATAATCGCTCTGAGCGTAAGTTTGCTGAGCGGATGTGTAGATACGGGACGAGTTGGATTGCACCCGGAAACGAAGACCGCCTGGTTCGACGGTCATCCTTATCAGGTTGCGTCCTGCCTTACCGAAGTGGCACAGAATAAGCAGTCCTACCTGGAGCAGGATGATCCGCTGCCAGATGGCACGAAGCGATATAACCTCGAAAAGGATAATGAAACCGTAGCCTGGATTGAAATTGCAAAGTTCAGTCATCATCAGACCAGCGCGACGTTTTACTACGATCCAAAAGCGCCGGATATCAGCGCACTGGTTTCAGCGATGATTGCAGCGTGCAAAACAACGCGTTAGCGGCATCGCCGGGCTGGTCGCAGATCAGGCTATTTAGCGGGTTCGCAATCATAGAGTCCCCGTATGCGGATCTGACTCTGGCTGGTGCGGACGATTTGCGCCCGTAACATTCCTTTGCCCTCGCGCGTCGTCTGCTCCATATCTACCATGCCCGGCGCTTTGCTGTTTTTAACCAGCAACTTTATCGTGGCGTTGTCGTAATCACCCTTCTCTTTTGAAAACGTGACTTTCTGGGTCTTCGCACGTTCTTCGTTTACGGAGAACCAGCCACTCTTATCGGCTTTAAGGTAAAACGGCCCGCACTGTGTGGCGGCAAAAGCTGGGGCTGATAAGGCGATTAATGACGTTATCAGAATAAGTTTTTTTAGCATCGGGCTGGCGTCCTGTTGATGGGTGATGAAATATCGCCGGTGCCAAAAAGTGAGTTCACTGCTGCACGGCTCATAATAAGAGGCAGTATAGCCAATGACGCCTGCATGATTGCCAGTGCAGGCCCATAGACTCAGCAAAGAAACTGGGGATATTGCTGGCAACCCTCATCCGCCACCAGGCAGGTGCTCATTGAGCAGCGAAATCAGTTCAACTAAACCTGCATATTCATAATTTCACTGTACGCCGACACCAGCTTGTTCCTGACCTGAATCCCCATCTGCATGGAGATGGAGGATTTCTGCAGATCGACCATCACATCATTCAGTGCGATGCCAGGTTTACCCATCTCAAAATCCTGCGCCTGGGTGCGGGCGGTGGTCTGCGTTTCGCTAATCTTATCCAGCGCCGCTTTCATGGTTGCGCCAAAATCGATCTGATTAGTGGCTTCACTGCTGCGGTTACTGGCCTGCAGTGAGGTCGCCTGAAGCTGCTGCAGTACGCCGTCAATTGCCTGAATGGACATGAACGATACCTTATTAAAGAGGATGACATTTTTGATGTGAGGAAAAGTTAGCACGTTGTCAATGAGACAAAGCCGCTAAATGACAGCAAAAAACCTACCTTATCCAGCCATCGAATTTTGCTTATCACCTAATAATGCCTGGCATTGAAGTGGAAATTTTATCTACGCAGGTCAGGGAGTCTGTTTTGCCATCTCAACTTACCCGGTCAATTACGTCAGGCAGGAATCGGTCATGAATGCGAGCACAGCCGCCACAACAGAACAAGAAAAGAAAGGCTTCGGTGACCTGCTCGCTCGCCTGCGCGCAAATCCGCGTATTCCTTTAATCGTCGCGGCGGCTGCCGTGGTGGCGATCGTGATCGCGATGGTGCTGTGGGCCAAGCAGCCCAGCTATAGCGTCCTTTATAACAACCTCACTGATGAAGATGGCGGTGCCATCGTCACCCAGCTGACGCAGATGAACATCCCCTATCGCTTCGCCGAAAACGGTGGCGCACTGATGGTGCCGGAAGCGAACGTGCATGAGCTGCGTCTGCGTCTGGCTCAGCAGGGTCTGCCAAAAGGCGGATCGGTGGGCTTTGAGCTGCTGGATAAAGAGAAGTTCGGTATCAGCCAGTTCAGCGAGCAGGTTAACTACCAGCGCGCGCTGGAAGGCGAACTGGCCCGCACCATCGAATCACTGGGTCCGGTCAAAAGCGCCCGCGTTCATCTGGCGATGCCAAAACCCACCTTATTTGTGCGTGAGCAGAAAGCGCCATCCGCCTCTGTCACCTTAACCCTGCAGCCTGGCCGTGCGCTGGATGAAGGCCAGATTCAGGCCATCGCCCACATGGTTTCAAGCAGCGTCGCCGGTTTACCGCCGGGCAACGTCACCGTGGTCGATCAGACCGGTCGCCTGCTGACCCGTTCTGATAACGCCGGTCGCGATCTGAATGACGCGCAGCTGAAGTACTCTTCTGAAGTTGAAGCACGCTACCAGCAACGTATCGAAGCGATCCTGAATCCGATTCTTGGCCAGGGCAATGTGCATGCGCAGGTTACCGCACAGATTAACTTCGACACCAGCGAGCAAACCGACGAGAAATATCAGCCTAACGCTAACCCGTCGAACACGGCGATCCGTTCGCGTCAGACCAGCACCAGTGACCAGTCGGGCAGCCCTTATCCGGGTGGCGTGCCAGGCGCGCTCTCTAACCAGCCTGCGCCAGCCAACACCGCGCCGGTCACGACTAACAATGCAGCCAACGGTCAGGCCGCGAATGGTCAGAACAACGCAGCGAATAACGCTAACCAGACCACCAGCACCGCACCGGCCAGCTCAGGACCGACTAATTCACGTCGTGATGACACGGTGAACTACGAACTGGATCGCTCCATTCGTCATACCAAAGTTAACGTCGGCGACGTACAGCGTCTGTCGGTTGCGGTCGTCGTGAACTTCCGTGCAGATGATAAAGGCAAAGCGGTTGCGCTGAACGAGCAGCAGCTGAAGCAGATTGAAGACCTGACCCGCGAAGCGATGGGTTACTCCCAGACGCGTGGCGACAGCGTCAACGTGGTGAACTCGCAGTTCAACACCACTGAAGCAGTGACCGCCGATCTGCCCTTCTGGCAACAGCAGTCCTTCTTTGATCAGCTGATGAACGCCGGTAAGTGGCTGTTGATTGCCCTGGTCGCCTTTATCCTCTACCGCAAACTGGTTCGTCCGCACCTGGTTCGTAAGCAGGCCGCCGAGAAAGCCGCTGCCGAAGCCGTTGCTGCCCGCGCCGCTGCACAACAGCCAGAAGAAGAAGCCTTTAATGTGCAGCTCAGCAAAGATGAGCTTGATCAGGAACGTAAGTCTAACAACCGCATGAGCGCAGAAGTGATGAGTCAACGCATCCGCGACATGTCAGAAAACGATCCGCGCGTTGTTGCGCTGGTGATTCGCGAATGGATGAGTAAAGAGCTATGAGTCTGACCGGAACCGAAAAAAGCGCCATCCTGATGATGACCATCGGCGAAGAGCGCGCTGCGGAAGTTTTCAAACACCTGAACCAGCGCGAAGTACAACACCTGAGCGCGGCGATGGCCAATATGCGTCAGGTGTCACACAAGCAGCTGACTGAAATACTGCGTGAGTTCGAAACCGATGCTGAGCAGTTTGCTGCATTGAGCCTGAACTCCAACGAATACCTGCGTTCAGTGCTCACCCGTGCGCTGGGCGAAGAGCGCGCCTCCAGCCTGCTGGAGGACATTCTCGAAACGCGCGAAACCACCAGCGGGATGGAAACGCTCAACTTTATGGAGCCGCAGGCTGCCGCCGACCTTATCCGCGACGAGCATCCACAGATCATCGCCACCATCCTGGTCCACCTCAAGCGTGGTCAGGCCGCCGATATTGTGGCGCTGTTCGACGAACGTCTGCGTCACGATGTCATGCTGCGTATCGCCACATTTGGTGGTGTACAGCCAGCTGCGCTGGCCGAACTGACCGAAGTGCTGAATGGCCTGCTGGATGGCACCAACCTCAAGCGCGCGAAGATGGGCGGCGTGAGAACCGCAGCCGAGATCATCAACCTGATGAAAACGCAGCAGGAAGAGGCCGTTATCGAAGCGGTACGCGACTTCGATGGCGAACTGGCGCAGAAAATTATCGACGAGATGTTCCTGTTCGAAAACCTGGTGGAAGTGGACGACCGCAGCATCCAGCGTCTGTTGCAGGAAGTGGAGTCCGAACAGCTGCTGGTTGCACTGAAAGGTTCCGAGCAGCCACTGCGCGAGAAGTTTCTCAAAAACATGTCAGCCCGTGCGGCCGATATCCTGCGCGACGATCTGGCCAACCGGGGTCCGGTGCGTATGTCCGCTGTGGAGAACGAACAGAAAGCGATCCTGCTTGTGGTCCGTCGCCTGGCCGAATCGGGCGAGATGGTGATTGGTGGTGGCGAGGAAACTTATGTCTGATGCATTTTCTGCCCGCCCCTGGCAGCTGTGGCAGCCCACCGATTTAGGTCGTTTTGACGAGCCTGAACCGGAGCTGCAGCCAGAAATTTACGAAGCTGAAGACGGCGTGGATGAGCAGCAACAGCAGCTCGAACGTCTGCAGCAGCAGATGCGCAAAGAGGCGCAGGGCCAGGGCTACAACGAAGGCTATCAGCAGGGTATGACTGAAGGTCAGAAAGCAGGCTACGACGCCGGTTTTCAGCAGGGACTGGCCGATGCCCGGCAGCAGCAGGCACCGCTTCAGGCGCGGATGCAGCAACTGGTGACGGAGTTCCAGAACACGCTGGAGTCACTGGACAGCGTGATTGCTGCCCGTCTGATGCAGCTGGCGCTGGAAGCGGCTCGCTCGGTTATTGGCCAGGCCACCACGGTAGATGGTACCGCCCTGCTGCGCCAGATTCAGGGTCTGCTGCAGCAGGAACCGATGTTCAGCGGCAAACCACAGCTGCGTGTTCACCCGGACGACTTACAGCGTATTGAGCAGACTTTAGGTCCGACGCTGGATCTGCATGGCTGGCGGCTGATCGCAGACAGCACCCTGCACCCTGGCGGCTGCAAACTCAGCGCTGAAGATGGCGATCTGGATGCCAGCGTCGCAACGCGCTGGCAGGAACTCTGCCGTCTCGCTGCGCCAGGAGAAATCTGATGACTACCCGTCTGAACCGCTGGCTGGGCTCACTCGACGCCTTTGAAAAACGCATCGCCCAGGTGCAGCCGGTGCGCCGTTATGGCCGCCTGACCCGCGCGACCGGCCTGGTGCTGGAAGCGACGGGTTTACAGCTGCCGCTGGGTGCGACCTGCATCATCGAACGCAACGATGGCAAAACCATCAGCGAAATCGAAAGTGAAGTGGTGGGATTCAACGGTCAGAAACTGCTGATGATGCCACTGGAAGAAGTGGACGGTATTTTACCGGGTGCGCGGGTCTATGCGCGTCAGAATGGCGATAACCCGCAGGCGGGCAAACAGCTGATGCTGGGGCCGGAACTGCTGGGCCGCGTGCTCGACGGTAGCGGCCGACCGCTGGACGGTCTGCCGTCGCCGGATACCGGCTATCGCGCACCGCTGATCACCCCGCCGTTTAACCCGCTGCAGCGTACGCCGATTACTGATGTGCTGGATACCGGCGTACGTGCCATTAATGCCCTGCTGACGGTCGGTCGCGGGCAGCGTATGGGACTGTTTGCCGGTTCAGGCGTGGGGAAAAGCGTGCTGCTCGGCATGATGGCGCGCTACACCAAAGCGGACGTTATCGTAGTCGGTCTGATTGGCGAACGTGGCCGCGAAGTTAAAGATTTTATCGAAAACATTCTGGGTGCTGAAGGCCGCGCCCGTTCGGTGGTAATTGCTGCCCCGGCGGATGTTTCGCCACTGCTGCGTATGCAGGGTGCCGCTTACGCCACCCGTATCGCTGAAGATTTTCGCGATCGCGGCAAGCATGTGCTGCTGATTATGGATTCCCTGACCCGCTACGCCATGGCGCAGCGTGAAATCGCCCTGGCGATTGGTGAGCCACCGGCAACCAAAGGCTACCCGCCTTCTGTATTCGCCAAACTGCCTGCGCTGGTTGAACGCGCCGGTAACGGCATCGACGGCGGCGGTTCGATCACCGCCTTCTATACCGTCCTGACCGAAGGCGACGATCAGCAGGATCCGATCGCGGACTCCGCGCGCGCCATCCTTGACGGCCATATCGTGCTGTCGCGCCGGCTTGGCGAAGCGGGTCACTATCCGGCGATTGATATCGAAGCCTCAATCAGCCGTGCGATGACCTCACTGATCGATGAGAACCACTATGCGCAGGTGCGCCAGTTCAAGCAGTTGCTCTCCAGCTTCCAGCGTAACCGCGATCTGGTCAGCGTCGGGGCCTATGCCGCCGGCAGCGATCCGATGCTCGATAAAGCCATCAGGCTCTATCCGCAGATGGAAGCCTTCCTGCAACAGGGCATCTTTGAGCGCAGCGATTATGACGACGCCAGCCTGCATCTGCATGCGCTGTTTGGCTCGTCACAATAATTAACGCGAGGTAACGGCAATGAAAACTGCAAATGCCATTGATACGCTGCGCGACTTAGCGGAGCAGGATCTCGAACGTGCCGCCATCTATTTAGGCGATATGCGCCGCGGCCAGCACGCCGCTAACGAGCAGCTGACGATGCTGCTCGATTATCAGGACGAGTATCGCAACAAGCTCAACGATGACATGTCATCCGGCATCGCCAGCACCCGCTGGACGAACTATCACCAGTTTATTCAGACGCTGGAAAAAGCGATTGAGCAGCATCGCAACCAGCTTAATAACTGGAATCAGCGGCTGGAGCAGGCGCTGATTAACTGGCGCGACAAACAGCAGCGGCTGAACGCCTATCAAACCCTGATAACGCGGGCAGCGGAAAATGCATTACGACAGGAAAACCGTCTCGATCAGAAACGGATGGATGAATTTGCCCAACGGGCCGCATCGAGGAGAGGCGAATGATTACGCTGCCACACATTGGCATAAAAGCGGCGGCTAAAACCGACGCGGAACCATCCGGCGCGACGGACCTGGTAGCAGGGGCTGATGCCCTGCCACAGGACTTTCTGACCACGCTGGGAAACCAGTTGGCAGGCCTGGCGAAACAACCGGGAAAAGCGGCGCAATCCGCTGACGTCAAAGCAGAAACTGCCGATGACGCCCGCCCGAAGGCGCCGCTGAATGCGCTGATGGCGGCGCTGGATAATCCTGCTGAACTGACCGCTCTGTTTAAGCCGGAAAATATTAAAGGTGGGTCAAAATCAGCCGATGATAAAGACAAGCCGGAGGCCGCACCTTTAAGCGCCAGTGACATGCAGAATGTGCAGGCACTGTTTGCCATGTTACCGGGTGCGGTAACGCCGACAGCGACGCCTTCGACGCCGGTCAGCAGTGAAGCCGGTGAGCTGATTGCCCAGACCGACACCGGCCGGAAAAGTCAGACCGCGCTGACGCAACTGCTGAACAGCGCGCAGCAGGGCCACCCACCGGATAGCCCTGCGCCGGGTAAAGATGAGAAGCATGATGCTAAAGGTGCCGCACTGAATTCACCTGCGGTGAACAGCTCCGCCAGTCAGAGTCAGCCCGCCGCGCAAAGTGCGACCAGCAGCGGCCTGACGCTCGACAGCAGCTTCCAGCAGGCGCTAAGCAATATGGTGAAGCAGGATGATCAGAGTGCGATCAAAGCCAGCACCAGCGACAACGCGATCAGCGCCACGCCGTTCGCCAGTGCCAGCAGCCTGCCCGCGCCAGTGACCGCCTCTGCGACCAGCAGCACCCCGTCCACCCCGATGCTGAATTCACAGCTGGGCAGCGACGAGTGGCAGCAGGCGCTGAGTCAGCAGATCGTGATGTTCAGCCGCAACGGCCAGCAGAACGCGGAGTTGCGTTTACATCCGGAAGACCTTGGCGCTATCCAGATCAGCCTGAAACTGGACAACGACCAGGCACAAATTAGTCTGGTTTCCAGCCATAGCCACGTCAGATCGGCACTGGAAGCCGCGATACCGCAGCTGCGCAGCGCGCTGGCAGAGAGCGGTATCAACCTGGGCGAGAGTCAGGTGAGCAGTGACAGTTCCGCGCAGGGCCAGCAATTCCAGCAACAACAGGAGGCGCGCCGCGATGGACAGCATGGCCGCTTCTCCCTCACCCAGGACAGTGACACCGACATTACGCCGATCGCCGTTCCCGCAGCCCTTCAGGCTCGCGTTAACGGCAACAGCGCCGTCGACACTTTCGCCTGACAGCGGCTAACGCTGAAGGTAAGCGTAAAACCCGCGTCTTTTCTACCCATTGGTTTGACTTAAGACGCGGATAATCTGTCCCGTGAGCCGAGAGGCTTGCCCATAATTCACAGGAAGTAACTGCACCATGTCTGATAACGCGAAAGCAAAAGGCAGCAAACGTAAAATCTTAATACCAGTGTTGATCATTCTGACGCTGGCCGCTTGCAGCGTGGCAGGCTATGCAGTCTGGCGAATGATGAATAAACACGAGGGCGATAAGCCTGAGGTGGCGAAAGTTGAACCGCCTCCCGCTCCGGTCTTTTTTGCACTTGATACATTTACGGTTAACCTGGTCAATCCCGACAACGATCCTGACCGCGTGCTTTACGTAGGCTTTACCCTGCGTCTGGCCGATGAAGAGTCCCGGAGTCGGATGAATGACTATCTGCCTGAGGTGCGCAGCCGTCTGCTGCTGCTGCTCTCGCGTCAGAGTGCTGCGGCGCTGGCGACGGAGCAAGGAAAACAGGCGCTTGTTGAACAAATCAAACAGGCGCTGACACCTCCGCTGGTAAAAGGTCAACCTCCGCAGGCCGTAAACGACGTGCTGTTTACTGCCTTCATTTTGAGGTGAATCAATGGGCGATAGCATTCTCTCCCAGGCTGAAATTGACGCCCTTTTAAACGGCGACAGTGGCAGCGCGGAAGAAGAAAAGAAACAAAACGGGCCGGAAGGCGATATTCGTCCTTACGACCCGAATACCCAGCGCCGCGTGGTGCGCGAGCGTTTGCAGGCGCTGGAAATTATTAACGAGCGTTTTGCCCGTAGTTTCCGTATGACGCTGTTTAACCTGTTGCGCCGTAGCCCGGACATCAGCGTCGGGGCGATTAAGATTCAGCCGTATCACGAGTTTGCCCGCAATCTGCCGGTGCCAACCAACCTGAATCTGATCCACCTGAAACCGCTGCGCGGCACGGCGCTGGTGGTGTTCTCACCCAGCCTGGTGTTTATCGCCGTCGACAACCTGTTTGGTGGTGACGGACGTTTTCCGACGAAAGTCGAAGGCCGTGAGTTTACCCATACCGAGCAGCGCGTTATCCGCCGCATGCTGAAGCTGGCGCTGGATGGTTACAGCGACGCATGGAAGGCTATTTATCCCCTGGACGTCGAGTATGTACGTTCAGAGATGCAGGTAAAGTTCACCAACATCACCACTTCACCGAACGACATCGTGGTTAACACGCCGTTCCAGGTGGAGATTGGTAACCTGGTGGGTGAGTTTAATATCTGCATCCCGTTTTCAATGATTGAACCGCTGCGCGAGCTGCTGGTGAATCCACCGCTCGAAAACTCACGTCAGGAAGATAACCACTGGCGCGATAACCTGGTCAAACAGGTGCAGCACTCTGAGCTGGAACTGATTGCTCACTTTGCCGAAACGTCACTGCGTCTCTCACGGATTCTGCAGCTGAAACCCGGTGATGTGCTGCCGATTGAGAAGCCGGAACGCATTATCGCCCATGTCGATAGCGTACCGGTCTTAACCAGCCAATATGGCACGATGAATGGGCAGTATGCGCTCCGTGTCGAACACCTGATTAACCCGATTTTGAATTCGCTTAACGAGGAACAGCCCCATGACTGACAGTAATAAACCGTCTGACGATATCTCTGCGGACGATCTGTGGGCTGAAGCGATGAACGAGCAGGTCGGCAGCAGCAGTGCGCCGCAGACCGATGACGTCTTTAAGTCATTCGACAGTGGCAATGTCGCGGGCTCGTTGCAGGATATCGATCTGATTATGGATATCCCGGTGAAACTCACCGTCGAACTGGGCCGCACCAAGATGACCATCAAAGAGCTGCTGCGCCTGGCGCAGGGTTCGGTGGTAGCACTGGACGGACTGGCAGGTGAGCCGCTGGATATCCTGATCAACGGTTACCTGATTGCACAGGGTGAAGTGGTGGTGGTGAACGACAAATATGGCGTTCGTATCACTGACATCATCACCCCGTCTGAACGTATGCGTCGTCTGAGTCGCTAAGAGTCACATTATGAATAGCCAGAATCAAACGCTGCAACCGGCCGCACCGCACGCACAGGCGATTTCGACCGGTTCTATGCTGGCACAGGTCAGCAGCGTGTTAGCAGTGATTATTTTATTGATTCTGGCCTGCGCCTGGCTGGCACGCCGTGCCGGCTTTGCGCCGAAAAAGGTCAGTGGTCAGGAGCTGAAACTCACGGCCAGCGTCTCAGTGGGCCAGCGTGAGCGGGTGGTGATTGTCGATACTGCCGATGCGCGTCTGGTGCTGGGCGTCACTGCCCAGCAGATTACTCATCTGCATACGCTGCCGCCGGGTGAACCGGTCTCTGTGACGCCAGTAAACAGTGCGCCACAGGATTTTCGTCAGCTGTTACAGAATCTGGTTAAACGTCCCGGAAAACCACAATGATGCGTCGACTGCTTCCTTTATTGCCACTGCTGTTACTGGCACCGGTTGCCCATGCCCAGTTGCCGGGCCTGGTGAGTCACTCACTGCCGAATGGCGGTCAGAGCTGGTCACTGCCGGTACAGACGCTGGTCTTTATCACTGCGCTGACCTTTATTCCGGCCGTGCTGCTGATGATGACCAGCTTCACCCGTATCATCATTGTGTTTGGTTTACTACGTAACGCGCTGGGCACGCCCTCTGCGCCGCCTAACCAGGTGTTGCTCGGACTGTCGCTGTTTCTGACTTTCTTTATTATGGCACCGACCTTCGACAAGATTTATCAGGATGCTTACCTGCCGTTCAGCCAGGACAAGATCAGCATGGACGTGGCGATTGATAAAGGTGCCCAGCCGCTGCGCGAGTTTATGCTGCGTCAGACCCGTGAAGCGGATTTAGCCCTGTTTGCCCGTCTGGCGAATACCGCCCCGATTGCCGGTCCTGAAGCGGTGCCAATGCGTATTCTGCTGCCCGCCTATGTGACCAGCGAGCTGAAGACCGCGTTCCAGATTGGCTTTACCGTATTTATCCCGTTCCTGATCATCGACCTGGTGGTTGCCAGCGTGCTGATGGCGCTGGGGATGATGATGGTACCGCCAGCGTCCATCGCGCTGCCGTTTAAACTGATGCTGTTTGTTCTGGTCGATGGCTGGCAACTGCTGGTCGGTTCACTGGCGCAAAGCTTCTACTCCTGATCCCCTTTTCTTACCGGAGCACGACATGACACCCGAATCAGTAATGGTAATGGGACAGGAAGCGATGCGCGTCGCCCTGATGCTGGCCGCCCCGCTGCTGCTGGCAGCCCTGGTCAGCGGTCTGCTGATCAGCCTGATCCAGGCGGCGACCCAGGTCAACGAACAGACCTTATCCTTTATTCCTAAGATCCTGGCGGTTGCCACCACCGGTATCATTGCCGGCCCGTGGATGCTGAATCTGCTGCTGGACTATATCCGGACCGTCTTTACCAACCTGCCTTATATCATCGGCTGATGATTACTCTCGACAGCAGCCAGCTGGTTCAGTGGGTCAGCCAGTTTTTCTGGCCACTGGTGCGCATCATGGCGTTGTTCGCCACTGCGCCGATCCTCAGTGAACGATCCGTCAGCAAACGTGTCAAAATCGGACTGGCGGTGATGATCACCTGGCTGCTGATGCCGCTGTTACCTGCTGTCAATGTCACCCTGTTTTCCCCTGCCGGTTTCTGGCTGCTGATCCAGCAGATGCTGATTGGTATCGCGCTGGGCTTTACCATGCAGTTTGCGTTTGCGGCGGTGCGCCTTGCCGGGGAAGTGATTGGATTGCAGATGGGCATTTCGTTCGCCACCTTTTTTGATCCTGGCAGCCGTCTGAACATGCCGGTGCTGGCCCGTTTTCTCGACATGCTGGCCATGCTGCTGTTTCTGACCTTTAACGGACATCTGTGGCTGATCTCACTGCTGGCGGACAGTTTTCACACGCTGCCGATTGGTGGCCACCCGCTAAATGCCAACGCATTTATGGCGCTGGTGAAATCCGGCGGATTAATTTTCCTTAATGGCATGATGTTAGCGCTGCCCTTAATCGTTTTGTTACTCATGGTAAATCTGGTACTGGGTTTGTTAAACCGTGTTTCACCACAGTTATCAATCTTCGCAATTGGCTTCCCGATTACCTTATCAGTCGGAATTTTAACCATCAGCCTGCTGATGCCCCTGCTGGCCCCGTTCTGCGAGCATTTGTTCAGTGAAATATTTGATTTACTGGCCCTGTTCCTGACAGAACTATCCCGCCCCTGAACATTAAGTTTCTAACTACCTTTGCTCAGCAACACTTAAGTATCGCAAAACCATCCCTGCATTTTCCGAACCATGTTTTCCAGAATGCAACTAAGGAAATTCTGATAAATGTGCTGAGAGTCTGAAAATAATTCTTATTAAACCGGGCTTCGCGTATTTTAGTTGGGTGGTTCACAGAAGCGGTCAGACTGTGAATGTGCATGCAAAACTGGCAATACACTGAATTCACAAGAAAAAAAACTTTAAGTGATTTTTCTTGTTAAAAAATGTTTTTTCCGGCATTGTCATCGCACGCTGAGACTTCACACTTTCGTAAAACAAATGTTTTTGAGAATTGTCCTATCAGAAAACTTCCTGTTTTCAGGGATAGTGACACAGCTCTCAAAAAATGAGCTTTACTGAATCTCCGGCACTTCACTGGCATTCCCCGCCATTGCCGGAGAATATGTGACGTCATGGCAGCACAAATTTTTTGCAGAACGGGTCAGGGATGAAGACTTTTACGGGCGTTTGCCTGTTGCCACACTGCACGAGCAGAATAAAAAAGTACCTAAGAAATCTCTCTCGTACCGCAACGCGTATTCATCGTTGATTTAAACGGATAACAAATTGGTGAGGGTCGCTATTATGCCAACTATTATTATGGATTCCTGCAACTACACACGCCTGGGATTATCAGACTACATGTCTTTAAAGGGAGTTAAGAAGAAAAATATCTCTTCTGTCTCCGATATTGAGCAACTACAGCAAAAATGTGAGCAATTAAACCCTGGTGTCGTCTTTATTAATGAAGATTGTTTCATTCATGAGTCAGATTCCAGTGAACGTATCCGCAGTATTATTACGCAGCATCCTGATACGCTGTTCTTTATATTCATGGCGATTAGCAATATCCATTTTGAGGAATATCTCTACGTTCGTAAGAACCTGATTATTACATCAAAATCGATGAAGACATCGACCCTGGATTCCTTACTCAGCACCTATTTGCAGAAGAAGCTTAACCAGTCTGCGCGCATCTCTTCGGGCATGGATGTTCACCCGCTGACGCTGAGCCAGACTGAGTCAAACATGCTGAAGATGTGGATGTCAGGTCATGACACCATTCAGATCTCAGATAAAATGCAAATTAAGGCCAAAACGGTATCGTCACACAAAGGTAATATTAAACGCAAAATCAAAACCCATAATAAACAGGTTATTTATCATGTGGTGCGTTTAACCGATAATGTGACCTCGGGTATTTACGTTAATATTCGCTGATCGTCAGACCTGAAGAACCGGCCTTAATGGCCGGTTTTTTTTGCGCTGAATTGGGATCCAGGTCTCACTCTTGCTCCTAAGCCTTTACACTCTTTTGCCGATGTTAAGCCTTATAACAACAGCCTCAAGAGAGCAAGGATATGAACACTGCATTAGATAATAATGGACATAAAAGCGCTGGCATCTGGCAGAATCTCCGCCTGATGCCGCTGTTTAGCCTGATCTTCGGCGGCATATTGCTGCTGTTCGCACTCTGTATTGGTATCGCCAGTTACTTTCTTATCTCAAGCAACCACTCTCTCAATGATGCTACGGACGAAATCCAGGTTCGCATGGGCCTCGCTAACAGTTCCAACCACCTGCGTACGGCACGCCTGACCATTATTCAGGCCGGTGCCGCCGCGCGTATTGGTGAAATGGACGCGTTTCGCGCCAACGTGGCGGCTGCTGAAAAACGGATTCAGCAGGCTAAAGAGGGGTTTGCGGTCTATCAGGCACGTGAAGTGAAGACCCCCGCTGACGTTGAACTGGATGCCACGCTGCAGGCACGCTTCAACGATTACATCAATAAAGGCCTGATACCCATGATTAATGCCGGTAAACAGGGCAGCTTTGAGGGCATTATCGCCCAGGAGACGGACGTTACCCGCAGGCTGGATGATGACTATAACGCAGTGTTACTGAAGGCGATCAAAATTCGTACTGACCGCGCGAATGCTATTACTGCCGAAGCCGATCATCTGTCACGCATTGGCTTTATCTCGATGGCCGTGGCGTTTAGTGCCGCGCTGGTGCTGGTGCTGCTGACCTTTGTCTTCCTGCGACGCGTGGTGATTAACCCGCTGCGTCAGTCGGTGATGCGTATCGAACGCATTGCGCAGGGCGATCTGACCTCTGTTCCCCT
Source organism: Pantoea sp. XY16 (assembly GCF_025153065.1). NCBI lineage: Bacteria > Pseudomonadati > Pseudomonadota > Gammaproteobacteria > Enterobacterales > Erwiniaceae > Pantoea > Pantoea sp. XY16. The sequence goes on from NZ_JANZNP010000004.1 coordinate 634,205, forward strand.
GCCCTATGGCCGCAGTGAGATTGGTACGCTGATCCACAACCTGCAGCTGATGCAGCAGGCGCTGGTCACCACCGTCGGAACGGTGCGTGAAGGTGCTGTGGCGATTTATCAGGGCTCCAGCGAAATTTCAGCTGGTAACACCGATCTCTCTTCACGCACCGAGCAGCAGGCGGCAGCACTGGAGCAGACCGCTGCCAGCATGGAACAGCTCACCGCCACGGTAAAACAGAACGCCGAGAATGCCCATCACGCCAGCCAGCTGGCCGCGGATGCCTCTGGCAAGGCGCGCAGCGGGGGTGATCTGGTCGATAGCGTGGTGAAAACCATGACCAACATTTCCGGCAGCTCAAAGAAAATCGCTGAGATCACTAACGTCATTAACAGCATCGCGTTCCAGACCAACATCCTGGCGCTGAACGCAGCGGTTGAAGCAGCGCGCGCCGGAGAACAGGGTCGCGGCTTTGCGGTGGTGGCAAGCGAAGTGCGCAATCTGGCCCAGCGTAGTGCGCAGGCGGCCAAAGAGATTGAATCCCTGATTGCTGAGTCGGTCACGCTGATTAATGACGGTTCGCATCAGGTTGGCGCAGCGGGCAGTACCATGGGTGAGATTGTCGAGGCGGTACGTCGCGTCACCGATATTATGTCGGAAATCGCCGCGGCATCGGACGAACAGAGCCGGGGTATTCAGCAGGTGAGCCAGGCGGTCACTGAGATGGACAACGTCACTCAGCAGAACGCCTCGCTGGTGGAAGAAGCCTCAGCAGCAGCAGCCTCGCTGGAAGATCAGGCGGGCAAACTGACACAGGCGGTAGCGGCATTCCGTCTGCAGGATTCGCCTGCCACGAAAAGTGTGGCCACCCGCGTCACATCACCAGCCAAAACATCCGCTCTGACACCGCGCCCGGCGCTGACCACCGGTAGTGATAACTGGGAAACCTTCTGACGCCAGGCAGGTAACTGGCAGCGGCTGTTGTCGACGGCAGCGGCGCTGAATGCAAAAAAGCCCCGTTACGTTTAACGTAACGGGGCTTTTTTATGCACGTCAGGCTCAGGCGTCGTGGTAAGGCTCGACGAAAATACCATCCGGCTGCTGCGTTTCATTAAAAAACCAGATGCCTAATGGATAATCTTCCAGCGCGACCAGAAACATGGTACCTTCATTAAATGGCTCCATAGCCAGAATGGTGCCAACGCGACGCGGGCCGCCATCGGTTTTGACGCTGACGCGGTCATTTACCTTCATTTCGGTTCTCCTGATTATTTACTGCGTACAGTCTAAACGAAGAACCGGCGCGATGCAGCGCGTTAGCGGCGGGCAATGACCCAGACGGCATGAACGATACCAGGGATGTAACCACAGATCGTCAGCAGAATATTCAGCCAGAAAGCACCACCAAAACCGACCTGCATAAACACACCCAGCGGTGGCAGCAGAATTGCGATAATAATTCTTAAGATGTCCATAACCATTCCTTTAGGTATTGAAAAAAATCAGCTTTATCATCAACTATAGCCGAATCTGCTCTGTTCAGGGGCAAAGTCAGGTAAATCTGAGTAAGGACCATTTTTGCAATTTCTTAACATTTCACCGCAAGACTTCTTACGCGCCTGGCCTTTACACTTCCTCCACTGCACCACCCCCATAGGTGCAGCCACAACCTGAAGTAACAAGGATTTTGCCCGCGCAGCGCGGGCTTTTTTTTCCTGCGATCTGCCCGGTCCCCTCTTTCTGCCCCGCGTTCTATACTGATTATTCTGTTTGCTCTCAGGAGTCAGAAAATGACAGACGAAAAGCAGCACACCGATATGCCGGCGTCCGATTTGAAGGTGGATGTTGAGGGTTTACTGGCGGCGATTCAGGCGAAAACGTCAGGAGAGATAAGGGAATATATGGAGCAGGGCCAGATGCCACGGCTCGAAGTTGAAGGCCAGATTTTCCACTCCTATACCGAACTGGCAGAAGCGTTTGAAATCGACATCTGTGACTATCGCGCCTATGAAGCTAACCGCTGAAATCGATTTCAAAAAAATACCCGGCGGGAAGGCCGGGTAAAAATTCAATTCGTTACACCAGGGAATTCTTAACACCTATGCAGATTACGCGATCGCGTCACTGAAACAAGTATCAGATATGCACGTTTTTGCAACGAGCCGGGTCGTTGTAAGGCTATAGTTACCGAAAACACCGGGCCAGCCAGTGACTTAGCGCCTGCACATTTCTTGTATCCCCCGTTTTCCCCTCTTCTCTTTTAAGATTTATCCTGGATTTTCAGCCGGCGTGGCAGGAAAAAAAGTGTGAGCCATATTCAACTATAATATTGAAAAATCGCTGCTTTAGCCGCGAACGTGATGAAAGGAGCCTGTTAATGCCCGATCTTCAACAGCCGTTAATGATTATTACCGATCTCGATGGTTCGCTACTGGACCACCATACCTATCGCTGGGATGCGGCCACGGAGTGGCTCACCACACTAAAACAGTCCGCTATTCCGCTGGTGATCTGTTCCAGTAAGACGGCAGCCGAAATCATTCCGCTGCAAAAAAAACTTGGGATCAGTGGTTCACCCTTTATTGCCGAGAACGGTGCCTTGCTTCAGCTGCAGGATCAGCAGCGTATCCGTCTGCCTGATAACACGCTGACTTATGACGCCCTCTGCCAGCGGCTGGCTGCATTGAAAACAGCCTACCGCTTTACCGGCTTTCATGATTTCTCCGATCCGGAAGTGGCCTCAATGACCGGACTGAGTGAGGGAGATGCCGCGCTGGCACGCCAGCGCGACGCCTCTGAAGTGATTGTCTGGCGCGACAGCGATGAAGCTTTCGATAGCTTTCAGGAGGCACTGCGTGCTGAAGGGCTGGCGCTGACGCAGGGCGGACGTTTCTGGCATGTCATGCCAGCAGGCTGCGGCAAAGGTGAAGCGCTGCGCTGGCTGCTGGATCATGCCCCCGGTGAAGCGCCCATCACAATTGGTCTCGGTGACGGGCCGAATGATGCGCCGATGCTGGATGCAGTTGATTATGCCGTCGTGATTAAGGGCTACAGTAAAACACCGGTAACACTCAGCCGGACCGATCAGCAGCAGGTCTATCACACCGCTCACCATGGCCCCGAAGGCTGGCGTGAAGGGCTGGACTATTTTTTGACTCAATCTCAATAAGCTGCCCACGGGCATTAAAAGGATGATGCGATGAGTGACTTTTATCAGAATGGCGTAATCACCAACTTCCACAACCTTACCCACCGCAGCGTGGAGTCGCTGGAAAAAGAGATGGTTCGCTTTGCCCGCAAACGCAAAATGGGGCTGATCCTGCCATCGCTGTTTTCCGAACTTGAAGGTCCGGCGCTGACGAAAATCGTTGATGAGCTGGCCAAAGTGCCTTATCTGGACGAAATTGTCATTGGTCTGGATCGTGCTGACCGCGATCAGTTCCTGTTTGCCCGCGAGTTCTTCTCCCGCCTGCCGCAACGGCATCGCATCCTGTGGAACGATGGCCCGCGTCTGAAAGCCATTGATGCGGAACTGGATAAAGAGGGTCTGTCGCCCACCAACCCCGGCAAAGGCCGTAACGTCTGGTTCTGCACCGGTTATACGCTGGCGTCAGATCGCACCAGCTGTGTGGCGCTGCATGACTGCGATATCGTCACGTATGAGCGTGGCATGCTGGCCCGCCTGCTCTACCCGCTGGCCAACCCGGCGTTTCAGTATGAGTTCTGTAAGGGCTTCTACGCGCGCGTCGCGGATGGCAAGCTGAATGGCCGCGTCGGCCGTCTGCTGGTTGGGCCGCTGCTGCGCTCACTACAGAAAGTCTATGGCCATTCGGAATACCTGGATTACCTGACAAGCTTCCGCTATCCGCTCTCGGGCGAGTTTGCCATGCGAACGCATGTGCTGAACGGCATCAAGATCCCCGGCGACTGGGGACTGGAGATTGGCGTGCTGTCGGAGATTTATCGTAACTACACCACCCGCCAGTCGTGCCAGGTTGAGATCGCCGATAACTACGATCACAAGCATCAGCCGCTGGCAGAAGATGATGGCACCGGCGGCCTGAAGCGCATGAGCAGTGATATTGTCCAGTCACTGCTGCGCAAGCTCGCCACCATGGGTGTGCCGCTGACCAGCGACTCGTTCCGGGTGCTGAAAGCAACCTATTATCGTAATGCGCTGGATATGATGGAGACCTACAATCACGAAGCGGCAATGAACGGGCTGAAGTTTGATCAGCATGTGGAAGAGGCTGCGGTAGAGATGTTTACCCAGTCGATTCTGGAAGCAGGTCAGGCGTTTATTGAGCGTCCTAACGATAAGCCGTTTATACCGAGCTGGAGTCGTGTCCAGTCAGCCTTCCCGGATGTGCTGCAGCGGATCTATCAGGCGGTTGAAGAGGATAACGACGGTAACGTCTGAAAACAGGGCGGCACAGGGAGTGTGCCGGGCCTTAGGCAGTCAGAAACCGGGCCTGGCGGGTCGCAGAACCCACAGGCCTGATGCTGTCAGCCCGCCAGTTGTTGTGCCGGATTCAGGGCGCAGAGTTCATCACTGCGAAAAGCCTCGCTGCGCACGGCAAAGCCGTCATACCAGCGGCACTCCACCATGCCACTCGCGTAGCCGGTCACCACCATCGTCTGCCCCTCTTCCTTATGCTGCACTTCTTCACTGATTGCGAAAACCATAATGCGCTCCTTTCATGCGTGTTATTAACCTGAGTGATTATTTTCTTTATAGCAGGCAAAGCCGACCCTTGCCTGTTAAGGCACGCAAAAAAAGGGCAAATTCAGAATTAAGCAGCTGGATATGCGGAATATAAAAAAAGCGGATAAAACTTATCCGCTTTTATGAAGTGTTGACGCTGACGTCAGATTTTACAGCCTTCGCAATCGGCTTCGTCACCGAGATCATCCGGCACTTCGCTGGCTTTTTTCTCTGCTTTCGCTTCAGCCTGCTCAAGTTGTGCGTCGATATCAAATTCAAACATGTCGTCGTTCATCGTCATTCTCCTGACCTTTAATCACAGTGCGCTTTATACCGATTTTCCGCGCACTCTGGCAATAAGGTTGACCACTAACAGCACGATCGACCCAATGATAAAGCCGAGCACCAGGTTAGCGCCGTTGCTGAGCAGCATCGCGATCCAGCTGCTGAAGCCACTGCTGACTTCCTCTATCAGATGATGCAGCGGCGTGATGCCATGCACCACGATGCCGCCGCCGACCAGGAACATGGCGATGGTGCCGACTACCGAGAGGATCTTCATCAGCCAGGGCGCGGCGGCCAGCAGCACACTGCCGATACCCTGCGCAACGCGCGACGGCTTTTCACGCAGCCAGAAACCGAGGTCATCAATTTTCACGATGGCCGCCACGATGCCGTAAACGCCTACCGTAACCAGAATTGCGATGCCCGCAAGGATAATCACCTGGTTGAGCAGCGGCGATTCCGATACGATGCCTAAGGTAATCGCAACAATTTCGGCTGACAGAATGAAATCGGTGCGCACTGCGCCCTTGATCTTCTTCTTCTCAAACTCGGCCGCATTCTGATTCGCCAGCGAATCGAGTCGCTGCTGACGCGCTTCCGGTGATTTGCTCTGCTTGTCATGCTGCAGACTGTGCATTACCTTCTCCACGCCTTCGTAGCAGAGATAGGCACCGCCAATCATCAGCAGCGGCGTAATCAGCCAGGGCGCAAACGCGGAGATAATCAGCGCCAGTGGCACCAGGATCAGTTTGTTAAGAAACGATCCTTTGGCAACGCCCCATACTACCGGCAGCTCACGGTTGGCTTTGACGCCGCTGACCTGCTGAGCATTCAGCGACAGATCGTCGCCCAGTACGCCAGCAGTCTTTTTCGCCGCCACTTTCCCCATGACGGAAATATCGTCCAGAAGTGTTGCAATATCATCAAGTAAAGTCAGTAAACTGGTTCCCGCCAAAATCTTATCCTTAGTCTGGTTCGTTATGTTGACAACATGGGCAGCGCTCAATTTCCGTAACAGTCATCTCCGCGATGCCCTCACAATCCCACTCTACCCGCACCGTCTCGCCTGCTGCTCCTTCAGCATGCAGATATTTGCTGACCGGGCTTTCAGTCATACCGGTGATCTCCTCCGTGGCGATAAGCCTGTCACCACAGTAAACCCGCGCGGTCGCTTTGGTATTCACCATCCGCTCGTCACGAATCTGGTAAAGGCGTTTTACCGTCAGTTTTATGCTGCTCATTTCAGGATCCTTGCCACGGAGAAAGCGCCGATCTAACCAATTATGTCTCTGATTAGCAATCGGCGTTGTAATGATGAATGCCCTGATGGTCGATCTCAGCACTCTCCGGCATCGCCAGCAGCCACTCCTCCAGCCGCTCCAGCAGATCCTGATCCGCCAGGCGCAGTTTGCCACGTAGCGCACACTCCCAGATGATCAGCACTTTCCAGCCGCTTTCCTGCAGCTGGCGCACATAACGCCGGTCACGTTCAACATTGCTGTTAATTTTTCCGGTCCAGAATTCTGTGCGCGTCGCCGGCAGCTTAAACAGATAGCAGTGATGACGATGCCAGAAGCAGCCATGAACAAAAATAATCGCCTGCTGTTCGGTCAGAACAAAATCAGGCCGTCCCGGCAGATTTTTATCCTGCACGCGAAAACTGAATCCCCGATCTTTCAGCAGCAGCGCAATACGTTGCTCAATGGCCGTATCCTGAGCGCGAATGGCACGCATATTTTTGCTGCGTGTTTCGCTGGAGTGAACATCAGCCATAACGTCTCCTTTTTTGCTGGTTCTGTAACTTTAGCCTGCGCCGCGAAAAGCGAAAGCTGTCGCCGGACGACTTCGGAGATTACGCCGCAAAAACAGAACTTTCCGGCGGTCTGACACAGGGCACATCCCGGCAATTTCCTCGCAGCCTCTGGAGTGTTAGCATAGGCTCCTTACTGTTAAGGAAAAACGCATGCATCCCGCCGCCCTCGCTGAACCACTCTCTGCTGCACTTTCATCTGCTGATGCGTCTGAACTCTTTAGACAGGTGCTGGACATCTATTCGGTTCGTGATCTCACGGCCCGACTGCAGCAGGCGGGATTTTCCTGCTGGACGCCGGCCCTGCTGAACCGGATTCGTCAGGGTAAAAGCGTCCTGCCACCGCTGTGTGAGGCGGAGCTGTCGCTGTTGCAGAGTCTGCTGCCGACCCGGCCCGCCCACTATGATAACCCTGAGTTTCGTTTTATCGATCTCTTTGCCGGGATTGGCGGCATCCGTAAAGGATTCGAGGCGATCGGCGGCAAGTGTGTGTTCACCAGTGAATGGAATAAAGAGGCGGTTCGCACTTACAAAGCCAATCACTACAGCGATCCGCTGGAGCATCACTTCAATACCGATATTCGTCAGGTGACCCAGCCTGAAGGTCTGACTGACGATGAAGCGATTTACCGCGCGATTGATGCGGCAATCCCCGACCATCAGGTGCTGCTGGCCGGTTTTCCCTGCCAGCCTTTTTCGCTGGCGGGCGTCAGCAAGAAAAATGCGCTGGGCCGCGCCCACGGGTTTGAGTGTCAGGTACAGGGCACGCTGTTTTTCGATGTTGCGCGCATTCTGGCTGCCAAGAAGCCGCCATTTTTTGTGCTGGAGAATGTGAAAAACCTCAAAAGCCACGATAAGGGCCGCACCTTCGCCATTATCATGGAGACGCTGGATGAGCTGGGCTATGACGTGGCCGATGCCGGAGCCAGCAGCCCCGATGCCAAAGTGATCGATGCGCGCCACTTCCTGCCGCAGCATCGCGAACGCATTGTGCTGGTGGGGATTCGCCGTGACCTGAAAAAGCAGGACTTTACGCTGCGCGATATCCGCCGTTTCTACCCGGCGCAGGTCCCCAGCCTGCAGAGCCTGCTGGAGAGTGCGCCGGACGACAAATATATCCTGTCACCGGTGCTGTGGCGCTACCTCTACCAGTATGCGAAAAAACATAAAGCCAAAGGTAATGGCTTTGGCTTTGGCCTCAACGATCCGCGCAATCCTGACTGCTGCGTGCGGACGCTGTCAGCGCGTTACTACAAAGATGGCTCAGAGATTCTGATTGATCGCGGCTGGGACAGTGCGCTGGGCGAAGCGGAGTTTCAGGATGCGGATAATATGGCGCGTCGACCACGCCGCCTTTCCCCGCGCGAATGCGCGCGCCTGATGGGCTTTGATGTGCCGGGTCGCGAGCCGTTCCGCATTCCGGTTTCAGATACCCAGGCCTATAAGCAGTTTGGTAACTCGGTGGTGGTGCCGGTGTTTGCAGCGGTGGCTCAGCTGTTGCTGCCGCATATTCGTCAGCTGAAGTCGTCATCGAACTGAAATAAAAAAACCCGTCTTGCGACGGGTTTCAGGCTGATGAAGAACTTACATCTGACGATACTCACAGCAACAAATAAGCTCAACTCGCAGGGAACACGGTCAGAAGAGGAAAGCGTCCCGCGCCAGGACGGTGCGGGCCGAGCATGCCATGGATGGCGGCTTTTGCGTCTTTCCGATCTGACCGTGTTCCCTGAGCAGGCACAGTCTCATAGCGAAACGGTCCAGCCTTTCTCCAAAGTAAAAACCCGTCTGGCGACGGGTTTCTGTTTTATTTTTTCTTCTTGCTCTGCTTCTTCAGCAGCAGCCGAATCTGCTTCAGCTCTGTTGCACTTAATGCATCGGTCTTCACGTCAGCGGCACTGGATCCCTCAGTCCCCTCTTCAGTGATGTCCTGATTATCAATGGCGGGATGCGGATGCGTTTCGAGACTGGCCTGCAAACGCTGCACAATTTCCTGGCTCATTGAAACCTGGTTTTCCAGCGCCAGCTGTTTAATCGTTTCTTTCAGTTCGGGATCAATTTTAATCGTTAAATTAACAGTTTCGGTCATCGGGCAGCTCCTTTTTGTTATTGCTCACACGCTACCGGATGACCGTTTCGATTAACATACTGTCATAAAAATTTAATATTCGGTTTTCAATGGGGTGAAATCCCGCAGTACGCCCTCATCCATCCCCACCAGATTGCCCTGAAGCTCGGCATACAGCTTCGCCATATAGCGCACCAGGAAATCGGCGTTATGCTCAGCCAGCATGCGGCCGGTTTCGGTATGCATGGTTTCCGGCAGGCGCAGCAGCTTCTTCTGGAAATGGTCCAGCGTCCACTTAACATCATTCAGCTCGCGATCTTTACCCAGCGGATCCTGACTGTCGAATAATGGACGATTCAGTGCACCGGCCGTGTAAAAGACCCGCGCCAGCCCGATTGCGCCCAGCGATTCGAGCCTGTCTGCATCCTGAACGATTCTGGCTTCGAGCGTCTCTGGCGGGATACCGGCGCTGAAACTGTGGGTTTTAACTGCATGCATCACGGCATCAATCTTTTCTGCCGGGAAATCGTGAAAATCCTGCTGCAGAATGCGCTGCGTTTCCGCGGCTGCATACGTTGAGGCGAGATGCCGTTCCGGATGATTCTTTGGAAGATTCACTACATCATGAAAATAGCAGGCGGTGAGCACCACCAGCGGGTCCGCCTTCGTGCCTGTCATGATTCGCTGCGCGCTCATCCAGACGCGTCGCAGATGGGCGATATCGTGCGCGCCGTCGTCGTGGATCCAGTTCGCCTGAAACCAGCTTTCATAGCGGGATTGCCAGAGTGTGAGTGACATAATCTATCTCCCTGTAGTGATCGACAGCGGATTCTCTGTCGTGATCAGTGCGCAAACGGCAAGCCATCATAGCGACTGGCTAATGACACCTTTTTTACAGTGCTGTTGAAAAGAGCAGTGCTGCCAGCTATTTCGGGCAGAAAAATGAGATCTGGATCATCTGTATAGCATCTCTGTTACATAAATACCGCAATTTCGGCGGTTTTAAGCCTTTCCTCAGTGAATTGCTGCTAAGAAAATTAGTTTAACAGCAGTAATGTTTGATTCATTCTCAACCAGCTAAACCTGTCGGGCTTAACCTTTTTTTGTCACGCATTTAATTGTAAAAGTGTGGGCAATAGCAGGTGAAAAAATCTGAAAAGGTTCCTATTTTTACCGTTATAACGTACTGTATCCGGGCTGTTCGTCGCGTTCTGCCGATTGCGTGATAAGCTTTGGTGCGCTTTTTGCATTTTGCTGGTTTTTAACACCCAACGTGACAATTTTGAAGTGACTGTCAGGCGACAAATTATTAAGCAAAATGATTTAAAGCTTTTATGATAATTCTCAGATGTGAAGCAAATGGACGTTTACAGCAGTAACCGGGTTCTACTAATAAAAAGAGGTAATCCATGAAAGAACGGCCGATTCTTTTTTCCGAACAGCGTGTTCGTGCCCTGTTGGTTGGCCAGCAAACACAAACCCGGCGCATTATGAAAACTCAGGCTTTCGGGCCGGGGCAGGATCATCACGAGGGCGTACATGCTTTTGATGTGAGTGCTAACCATCTGCATGGCTACAAGATGATGTCGATGGCGGACATCAGCTATCAGTGCCCCTACGGCAAGCCGGGTGACATCCTCTGGGTGCGTGAAACCTGGCGTGGCCCGATGGTGCCAGAAAGCGATCTGGCCGAATATGAACGTGATCCGACGCCGTTTCGCCTGCCGGAATATTGCCAGTATCGTGCCGACAGCAATGAGCTGGGTCAGCATGCGATGAGCACCCCGGAAGCCGAAGAGTTTGGCTGGCAGACCGCCATCCACATGCCGCGCTGGGCCAGTCGTATCAACCTCGAAATCACCGGCGTGCGCGCGGAGAAGATTCAGGATATCAGTGAAGATGACATTATGGCGGAGGGCGTACAGACCGACTCGCATTTCCTTAATAACTTCTTCACCATGAACGTTAATTCTGAGTCGCCTAAAGAGGCGTATCGTAAAGCCTGGGAAAAGCAGTATGGCGCAACCAGCTGGGAAGTGAATCCCTGGGTCTGGGTCATTGAATTTCAGCGCGTTGAACGCAGGTAATCCCTCAACCCTGCGCTTTGCGGGTTGAATCACAGACAACGGCTGCGCTAACGGGTTGAATAGACAGCCTTCAGCCCTGAAGTCAGACAGAAGATGCCAGCATTCGATGCTGGCATTTTTATGTCTGCCGCGTCAGGATAACGACATAGCCCGGTTCTGTGCAGGAGTTGCGATGTTTAAATGGCCCTGGAAAACGCATAACGACACCATGCTGGCGGCCCTGCCGTGGCAACAGGGGCTGTCACAGCCTGTCTTCAGCCCGCTGGATGAGGCTGAACAGCAGGCGCTGGTGGAGCTGGCAAGGCGCTTTCTGCAACAGAAAAAACTGGTGCCTCTCGGGGGTGCTCAACTGGATGAACTGCGCAGCGTGCGGATCGCCCTGCTCTTCTCTCTGCCAGTGCTGAAGCTGGGTCTGGAGTGGCTGGACGGTTTTCATGAGGTGCTGATCTATCCCGAGCCGTTTGAGGTTGACGATCAGTGGCAGGATGAAGATGGGCTGGTTCACAGCGCACCTGCCGTTCATGCCGGACAGAGCTGGACCCAGGGACCGGTCGTCCTCAACTGGCTCGATATTCAGGATTCATTCGATCTCTCCGGCTTTAATCTGGTGATTCATGAGGTGGCACACAAACTGGATGCGCGCGGCAGCGGTTATACCAGCGGTGTTCCGGTCATGCCGCTGCGTGACGTAGCCCAGTGGGAAAAGGATTTGCGAGCCGCGATGGCAGAGATTGAGAGTGAAGTGGAACTGGCAGGCGAACAGGCTGCGACCATTGATCCCTACGCCGCCAGCGATCCGGCAGAGTGTTTCGCTGTACTCTCTGAATATTTCTTTACGGCTCCGCTTCTGCTGGCAGAACGTTTTCCCGCCATGTATCAGCATCTGCGCCAGTTTTACCAGCAGGATCCCCTGAGCCGGATGACATCTGAAACGGCTCAAACTGCTTAAATCCCGATCGCATTGCGTTAAAGCTAGCCAGTTGAATGATAATGTCTTTTTTGCTGTTGACACCTCAGTGCGACGCCGCTAATATTCGCCTCGTTCAAACGATTCCTCTGTAGTTCAGTCGGTAGAACGGCGGACTGTTAATCCGTATGTCACTGGTTCGAGTCCAGTCAGAGGAGCCAGAATTAGAAAAGCCCGCTCAGGGAAACCTGAGCGGGCTTTTTGCTTTTCAGTACTCCCGATTTTCTCGTTCTTTCTGATTAGCATCCGGATCCGCCTGCTGTTACCTGCATATTCCTGGTGAATCCGGCGGTTATAAATGCAAGAAACCAGCCGGGCAATCCCTGCTCTGGCTGGCTCGTACTCCCGGCGAATTATTACTCAGGAATAGTCAATACCTGACCCGGCGCAATTTTATCCGGGTTGCTGAGGATATTTTTATTCGCCTCAAAGATTTTCATATATTTTGATGCATCATTATAAAATTGCTTAGCGATTGCGCTGAGCGTGTCCCCGGATTTCACCGTATATGTGCGAACACCTGATATTGAGGCATCAGTCTTATTCTCAACATTTTTATCAACGCTATGTAACAACTCATCGCCAATATTTTTAATATTATCCAGAATGCTCATAATTACTCCCCTATCGTTTCCGATACGTTTAGTTTAATTAAAAAAACAGGATTGCCAGACAAATACTACGCGGCGTACGATACACCTGCTTTTATTTTTCGGATTAAACCACTGCTAAACGTGCAGTAATTTATATAAAAAGAAGGATGGTAATGATGGGTATATTGTCATGGGTTGTATTTGGTCTGCTCGCCGGTATTATCGCCAGATGTATTATGCCAGGTAAAGAACATATGGGCATTTTCATGACCATGATTCTGGGTATTATCGGCGCGCTGATTGGTGGTGTCGCCAGTACGGCTCTGGGCTTTGGCAAGGTCAGTGGTTTCAATATTTACAGCATTGCGATTGCAACCCTGGGTTCAATTATTGTGCTGTTTGTCATTCATAAAATCAGAGCATGTAAACAGTCTTAAGCGATCACTATTCAGGGGAAATAAAATGAGTTTACTGGAAACGGTGCTGGCGATGTGCGGCCTGAATACTCAGACCAGTCAGGAAGTGAAAGGTGTACTGGAGTGGGTGGAACAGCAAGGCGGTTTACACACCATCGTAAGCCATCTTCAGAGCGGTGAGTACAGTGAGGTGGTTAACTCCTGGCTGGGCGATCAGCAGAACGTTGCCCTGAGCAGCGATCTGGTGAAGAAGATGATTAACTCCGAAGCGATTGAGCAACTGGCTGCGCGGATGGGTATCAACACCAGCGATGCACTGAATCTGCTGGTCAAATATCTGCCACAGCTGGTGGATAAAGCGTCATCTGCAGGTGTGATTGATAAAAAAGCCGATCTTACCGGTCTGGTGAGTCAGTTAATGCACTAAGCTTGATGCCATTGAAAGATAAAAGCCTGCTGCGAAAGTATGAGGCTTTTATCTTTTGGGTTTGGAAATATGAGTGGGTAAAAGCAGTTGGAATGTAAGCTGTAATACCGGTCACCAGCCCTGTCAGCATTTTACACTGAACCTTTGTACCCAACTCACCATCAAGGTACTAAGACTGGCATAGTAAGGATTTATTGAACACCTGACACGCCAAGCTGCTCATTCGCATCATGTACATTGAGGAGGTTAATGTATGAATATAAATTTCAATCAGGAACTCTTCAGTTCACACGAAGCTTAAGATTGCCGCTGCACCACAGTTATACATGCTAAAATAGCGGCAAACTGAAAATGTTAAAAATAAAATATTAAAGGTTGACCAACTAAACTGCACTCCAAAATCGGCTTTCCAAATTGGGGGGCAGTTCAGTGACTGAAATTATTTTCAAATCTTTTTTAATTAGCACACAAAATCTTTAATCATTTATAATCAGGCTTACACTACTACCATCAGGAGCATCTCTTATTTGCAATGCAATATTAGCCCCAGCCTTCATCAATTCATGTGAACTGCAAATATAGAGATTATCAAGATCGTATAAACCCCCAGCGACAAAAGGAATTTTTGGAGCCAAACGATATCCTGAAGGTATGGGGCCATTCATTTCTTGCCATAAATGAGCCAGTGTATATCCAGTAATTACTTTATAATCGGACAATATCAACTCACACCATTCATTTATACTATTAGCCAATTTTGTGAAGTCAGCAGTTTCAGGTTCGAAAAAATAAACACCATCATCCTTTAAACAAAATTGCCCGCCAAAAACATCCTCAGCAAAATATAATGCACCAATCGCCATACCTTCATAAGCAGATATCCAAAGGTTTTTTTTGTTCCAATCTACTAAACCGATTTCGTTGTTAGTTGTTTTAAAAGGGAAAACGTGTAATGCAGACTCAAAACCATAGAACCCGTTTTTTCTATCTAGCAGAGTATTTAGTTCACAGGATAATGGAGAGTTGAAAAACTCCGAGTAATATTTAAACTCTTCTTTAGGTGAAAGAGCATTGCTACAAATTGATAATAGTTTTTCTAAGGAATCATTCATTTTTATTTCCTCCATCCGTTTTGATGATTATAGATGTACCATCTGGCAAACTTCGACATTGTGCTCCAATACAAGCCCCTCTGTTATCCGAAGGTGTAATTGGTCTAACCGAGGCCCCCGTTCCCCCCTATTTAAACATAGCTGGTGGATACTCATCGCGATCCATGCCTTTTACAGGTGGAGTATCTTTTAGAGATTCCCGCCGCCGCTGTGCCGCTCCATTACGATCAATTAGCCGGTCATGCTGCCGAACGTAAAGCTGAAGCCACCGCTGGCGGTGATGCATGTTCCGGCATCAGTCTTCTGTGTACCATCTGGCGGCGTGACGGTCTGATTAACAAATCGCTGATGATTCCGCTCAGATAGTAGCTGTCACTTCCGGGCTACCGCTGACGGAGGCGCTCATTGCTACCGCTATCTTCACCAGCAGGGAAATCTTTTCGTTATGATTTTCGGCGGCGATACGTAGGTAATCAAGAAGACAGACTGAAGACAGGTTAACGCGGATTTATAGCATGAAAGCCCGCCCGCAGCTGATACTCCAGAAGGCTACAGGACGAAGTAATAAGCGAATTGCAGACCGGGAAAAAGAATCCATTTTTCAGAGGCGACTCGCATTTTATGTCTTAGCTTTCAGCGAGTTTTCCCGACATAAGGTGTATCTTTAAACAGGTGAAAACGGAACAGGAAGAGCCCAAGAAGAGATTTTTAGCGCGGCTGAAGCGGGGTGCAACCCGCAGCAGCCGCTGACCACAAGCAACTATCGAGGAGTTGATAATGGCTGACACGCATCATAAGCCAGAGACCCGCACGGCCACAACCGCCGCCAGTGAATCGCAGGCGCATTATTACAAAGTAGGATACCGGCCTAACAAAGGCCAGCCGAACCCGCTGCCACAGCTCACCATCAAGGGCCGCTGGGTGGAAGCGCTGGGATTTAGGACCGGGCAGAAGATCGAGGTGATCACCGGGCAGGGACAGTTGATCATCCGGCCGGCCTAGGTGTAATCGATAGATAATCACATCCCGGCTCGGTAGCCGGGATATTTCTAACTTAGATTATTTTTCTTTTCTTCGTATTCTTGTAAATACTTTTCAATAGGATACGCCGTCCCAAGTTCATGTATTTCACCTGTATCTTTATCAACAAGAAATGGCGAATTACCTACGAGTTGAGCAGAAAACTCTCCCGTCTCCAGATATTCTCGAGATTGAAAACAAAAAAACCATCCTTCAGAAAAACGTCCCTGAAGGGTAATAACAACCGGAATATCAGTATTTTTTAAATATTCCGTCGCTTTTTCTACGGCCTCGCTAAAATTAACCATTAGTTCGTCCTCAATAATTGGAATGATTTAAACTGGCTGAGATCAGCAGACTTACCTGTTTGCCCATCAAGGAATCGAACTGTTCCGTTCTGGTTTACAACATTAAACACATGTCCAGGTTGACCTGGCCCATATGAACCAAAAACAATTCCTCGGGAACCAGAGCCTGCACTTGACATTTGCTGTGTAATGCTTTCGGACGAAGAAATATATTTAAATTTCGTCCCATATTGGTTTTCCAAAACGGCCAACGGGATACCGTTATTATGATTCACAGGCAACGCCGATGCAGGATTTCCAGCCAAAGTAGCATCAGTGGCAACAGAACAGTTCACACAGTTATGTGTTCTCCCTGGTTCCGGGTATCCTGGGTTAACATTTTTTATAGAGCCAGCATTCTCACCACTTGCTCCTATACCCTTCATTCCATAAATCGCGCCACCAATCGCCGCCGTGGTATGAACGCCAGCCATCGCGGTATAAAGGCCGTCTGCTGTTTCCTTACTCACACCCCAGTTTTCAGCGATACGGTTAACATTAGCTTCACGCTCCGCTTTCGCATCCGCCGAGGCATACTGCCACATCAGCGCGTCAACATGACCTTTCCCTTCTTTATATACGCTGCCCATCGTGCCGATATATTGGCCGTCGAGTTGCTGGTCATAGCTCTTCGACATCGCTGCCAGTTCCTGCCGCATTCCCTGGCAGGCTGCTGAAGAAAGTCCTTTACAGGCTGAGTCTAGCGCTGCATCGAATGCCTTGTCCTTCGCATTCAGGTCACTGATTAACCTCTCTGCCTGCTGTTTCTTTTCACCGTCCAGATAAGGCAGTGACCACTTCGCATCCTGACGTTTCTTATCGTCTGTGGCTGACAGCGCATTATTCTCAACCGCATTCTTTCCGGCAACCGCCCCCTGAATGCCACCCTCAACAGAACCGGATGCTAAACCCGCAGACAACTGCGCGGCTAACTGGCCGAGCGCGCTGACAACCTGCTTCTCATCCTGCGTCAGTTCGCTGGCCTGCTTGCCGGGATACATTGATCTGATGATCGCTCTGGCCATCAGCTCGCCACCTGCCGCCCCGGCTGCGCCCGCTGTTGCGCTGTTACCCGCCAGCTGAGCCAGCACTGCACCGGCGACCGCGTGCGCCATAGTGTTAGCCAGGACGTTAGTCTGCTCCTGTCCGTTAACAAATGTGCTGGTAGCGTGCTTGATTTTATTGGCGATATACGGTGCCATCCCACCTGCTGCGGCTGCACCCAGGTTACTTGCGCCAAGGCCACCCAGCACGCCCGTCACGGCTGCTGCTGCCATGGAATAGCTGCCGCCTGTGCCCCACTTTTCTGCAACCGCCTTATATCCCGCATCTTTTACAATCAGATCGTTTAATGCCGCCCTGGATAAAGTGGCATTTTGCGGGTTCGCTTTTAGCAACCGTTCTAAGGTCTCTTTTTCAGCTGCCTGCATTTGATAGCTGCTGACATCGCCTGCTACACGCTGGCCCAGCTCCTGAATTCCCTGGGCGAACTCTAGCTTGCTGGCGACTTTATCTTTGTCGAATATCTTATCGATATGACCGTTGGCGTTATCGGTATCTCTGCTCAGGTCCGCGACGTTCTGTATCTGAGCCTGACCGCTACGTACCGTTATGGAACCGTCCGACACGGCTGAACGGGTGGTGCCGGATGCACTGCCATGAGTATTTGCAGAGGTGGGTATCGCGCCCCCTGACATTTGCTTTTGTTCATAGCCTCCACTCATGCTGATCGATGAGCTGCTGGCTTTGTAAGAAGCGTGGTTGTCGATGTCAGACCAGCCCAGCGTAACGGTGGAGAGCGCATTGTTCGCGGACTGCGCCGTTGAGGCGATCACCGCGCCATTCAGCTGGGTGTGGTTGCCAACATAGATGTCATAGCCACCATTCCCTGCAAACAGGCCGCTCTGATCGCCGACGCTGGCATACTCACTGTTCACTTTGCTCTGGCTCAGACTGAGGCCAGCGGAGCCGGTCATACTGCCGAACGTGAAGCTGAATCCACCGCTGGCACTTTGCTGTTTGCTTTGATAATCATCGGTATCCTGCAGGCTGGTCATTGTGAGGTCATGACCAACATCAGCAACAATCCGGTTACCCAGTGCCTGCGCGCCAGACAGCACGGTATCGTTGCCGCTGCTCAGGGTGAGGTCATTGCTGGCGTTCACCCGGCTGTTCACGTAATCGGTGGTTTTGCCGTTCTCCTTGCCGCTGGCCATAAAACCGCTGGCCTGCACACCAATGCCTGTATCTTTACCTATTGCGACATGAATGCCGCCACTCCAGCCAGACGCTTTATTGCTGCTCTTCTGTTCGGTGTTATTGGTTGCCGCCGTGAGGTTAAGATCGTGCACCGCAGCAAGCGTGACATTTTTGCCGGTAATGCCGCTGCCCGAAAGTGTAATATCACCGCTGCTGCCGTTAGCGCCGGTCGCCACCACGGCAATGTTGCCGCCGCCATTCAGTGAACTACCTTTTACAGCATTGGCATTATATTCCGATGAGGATTTACTCTTACTCGCGCCGACGCTGAGCTCAATTTTAATCCCTGCCTGGTTCATATTGCCGTTTGCCAGCGCCTGACCAGACTGCATGGCTTTTCCGCCAGACATCGCCCAGCCACTTTCCAGAGCTTTTACCGCACCCAGGGCTTTAAGGCGACCGTCGCCCGCCTCGCTGGCAGACTTTGCCTGTTCTCCAAGGCTTAATAAGGCATCGGTAATTGGGCTGGTAAGCTGAAGGGTTAAGCCACTTTTCTTCTGCTCATACACCTGACGACGACTGACAAGATCATTGCCCGTATCAATATCAACGGAGCCGCCAACCACGCTGATATCTTTTTTAGCGATGACATCTGAGCCGCTGATGTGGGCATTATTACCGGCGATCAGCGTGACGCTTCCGCCAGTGCTGCCTACGGCGCTGGCGCTCTGGCTTTGGGTAGTGCCGTCGCGATTAAGCTGCTGACGAGTAGAAGCGCTACCGAAAGTCACGCCTATACTCCCGCCGCTCATCATGCCGCTCTTTTTGGTTTCTTTCAGGCTATAGCTATGCGCCTCTTCAGTGGCCGCGGTGATTGCAAGATCACGTCCTGCCTTCAGCGCAACGTTGTTATCGCCTACTACGCTGGAACCTGTCACAGTCACATCACGTCCGGCGACGATCGCGACATTGTTTCCACTTAACGCCGAAGACTGTTCAGTTGTTGCTGAGTTTTCATGAATTGTGTGTGTGGTTTTTTTAGAGAAGAGCTTTTTCTTAACTTTTGTATCTTCGTCGTAGTGATAATCGCTTTCGGTTGCCGTAGTGATAGCCACGTCGCGTCCTGCCTGGACAGCAAGATCGCCTCGCGCATCCACTCTCGCCGCTTCCGCGACCATATTCCGGCCCGCTTTAACCGCAGTACTCCCACCGCTGGCAATTTCAGTGCCCTGCTGGCGTACTGACTCATTAATCTCGATCTTCTTCCCGGATTTGTAGCTATTGCCAGAACCCGTTTCAGCCGCCAGCAGATTGACGTCACGTCCCGCCTGCAAGGTAACGTCTTTGTCTGCAGCGATGCCTGCCGCCTGGCTATTAAGGTCGCGTCCGGCCTGAAGGGCTAAATCGCCGCCACTGGTCAGCGTCGTGCGATCCAGCCCGGTTGAATGGGTTTCACGTTTACCCTTCACATCATTCTGGCTGGTCGTCGCGCTGTTGAGATTAAGATCGTTACCGGCTGCCAGCGCCGCGTTTTTACCTGCGCTAATGCTGCTGGCGGTAACAGTCAGATCGTGGCCCGCCTGCATCGCCATGTTGCCGCCTGCGGCGATCTGGCTGCCGACTGTGGTGACGGTGGTTGTGCTGGTCGCATCCACCTTTTGCCAGCGATTTCCGAAGCCGGATTGCGCGCTGCCAGTGACGTTCTGATTGCCGGTGATTGCAATATCATTCCAGGCGTTCAGCAGCAGATCGCCACCCGCTTTGAGGTTAGCGCCGGTGACGGTAATATCGTTGCCCGCCTTAAGACTCAGAGAATCCAGTGACGTGATGCTCGCCGTTGGCCCGCTCAGAGTTTCGGTATAGGATTTCTTCGCACCCTTACCGTTGTCTGCATCCAGATGCCAGAGCTGTGATATGGTCAGGTTGTTGATGTCACCGTTAACACTCTCCAGTGCCACCTTTTTACCGCTGATAGTCGCGCTGACGTTGTTGATATCGTTCAGTGCGCTAAGTTGCAGGTCACCACCCGCATGGAGCAGACCGGCGTTGAGGTTACTGAGCGTATTCTGGCTGTCGATGGTCAGATCGTTTTTGGCCATCACGCTACTGCCGGTGTTGGTAACGTTCCCGCCGTTCAGCGTCACGTTGTTCCCGGCAATGACGCTGCCATCACGTATTTCCACATCTTTAGTCGACAGATAGAGCTTCGGCACCATCACCGTTTCACCGTTGATCGTGGTGGCTTCCCACCAGAGCATGCTCTTGTCTAAAGAGGCGAGTTGCTCAGCGGAGAGTGAGACACCGAACTCCAGTCCCAGCGACTGCTGCGCCGCCGCTGCGTTGTCCATCAGATAGCGCATCTGGGCAAGATCGGATCCCAGTCCATTGATATAGCGATTACCGGTCTGGTTCAATACCGCATTGCTGACGTAGCGGGTATCAAATGCCGCATCACCGAGAAAACGATAATCATAATAGGGCTTCAGGTTCAGGCGATCGAGCATGTACGAGGAGCCAAGGAAAGCCTTCTCATCGGTATACTGAGGACGTGTTTCCTGTAATGGCGTGGTGGCAGGCTGTTTGCCGAGTTTTGCATTCAGCTCGCCGAACAGGCTCTGATCCAGCTGGCCCAGGTCATTGAGTTTAGGGTTAACGGTAATCAGATAGCGGCTATTGGTGTTCGACGTGACAAAGTAGCCGTTTTCACCCGAAGGTAATGGATAGGCGCTGATATCAACCTCAGCGGCCTTATAGTTATGCAGCGACGCAGGATCCTGAGCAGCGTTCGTCAGGTTAATGGCTTTACCCAGCGCTGCGTTGTTTTTACCCGCATTTGTATATTGCGTCAGCGATGCGCTGCCCTGTGATGCGGTTTCCAGCGCACCTGCGCCATTGACCTGCTGCAACGCATTCTGGAGCTGATCGCGCCATTGCGGCGTATTGATTGCGGCTTTGTCGGCAGCAGCCAGTTGCTGATGAGACTGCGCGCCTGCGGTGCCTGCTGCTGTTAGGCCGCGTAAAGCGGGGGCCGAAAGCGTATTACCGCTCCAGCCGGCATTCGCTGTGGTGTTGGTATTGCTGATATCGCCGCTGAAATTAGCAGAGACGTTGCCACCGGCCTGGATAACGGCGCGGTAGAGCTCTCCCGGAGTGAAACTCGTCCCTTGATCGGAAAGTTTATATGTTATTGATTTTACTTTCGGCTTATTGCGAGAGCCGGTAGTAGCATAAGTGTGTTGATAACCGTTGTCACTAGTGCTTGTATATAGATGTGCGTAATCAAATAGTATCCCTTCATACTTATAATTAAAATAAGTATTTTGTGTCCCAGCCTGCCAGGATTGGTTGTTTAATTGATTTCCGGATAAATATATATCTCTCTGCGCCAAAACATTACTGGCCTGATTATCAAATGAACCTGCCCTTATATTAATATCACGTCCTGCGGCTATACGAGATGCACCACCATTACTGGTGACGTTTATAGTGTTGCTTGATAAAGAAAAATTCCTGATCGCGGCTTCTTTTGTTGGCACATAATAATATGCTGTCGAAGTTTTACAACCTTGCCCATTTTTACCCCATGAATCACATGTTGTCCTTGAGTTTACGAATACTCCATATTCCTCTGGTTTAAATTCCGAGATTGGAACCTTTATCAGGTCTACGCCTAATCCCGTCTGGTTTGAAGCGCTATGCGTTTCAGAAACACTCAACCCATCCCTTGTATTCAGCAAATGTCTCGTATTAATCGTGATATCGCCGTTCTGCGTTTCGATGGTGCCGGAGTTATTAATCACCTCGCCGTTGGCGTTCCCCGCCGCGTCGCCCTGAAGCCACATACTGCCGCCTGCCAGCATATCGGCACGCTGGTTGCGAATGCTGTTGGCAAAAAGAGAGAGATTCCCCGCAGCATAGAGCAGCGCGTTGTTAACGATGCTGCCAGGTGCACTGAGCACCAGATCGCCGCGGGTACCGGTGAAACCGTCCAAAGTGATATCGCTGCGGCTGGCTAAGTTGATATTCCCGCCGCCCTGCAGGCTGCCATTTCCGTTCATGGCGATGCGGTTGCCGCTTAAGGCACTGTCACCCGAACCGGTAGTGAGCTGACCATTATTGGTGAGATCGCCGCCTGCACTCAGCGTCAGCGCCCCGCCCTGCATCGTGCCCTGGTTATCTATCGCGCCATTACTGCTGACGGTGAGTCGCCCGCCCGCAGCCAGCACATCGCGACCGGTAAAACCATTCGCGATTTCCAGCGTGGCGTTACCCAGCGCCACCACCTGACCGTTCTGGTCAAAGCCGTTGCTGTGAACCAGCAGGTCGCCGCCGCTAAACAGACGACCACTACCTTGCTGACCGACCTGAGCGGCCATCACACTTAGCCGGTTGTTACCCAGCAGCGTACCGTTGTTATTTACCTGCTGATAATTAATCTCAAGGTTGCCGCCCTGGGCTGTGCCCTGGTTGCTGAAGCCATTGCCGGTCAGCGTGCCCTGACCGTCGGCCAGCAGTGTGCCGTTGTTGCTGGCATTGGTCGCATTGAGAATCAGCTGCGACGCCTGCAACCAGCCGTTGTTATTCAACTGCGCCGTATTGAGTGTCTGCGCACCGCCCGAGAGCCACCGGCCATCATTTTGCGTTAAACCGGTAATCGTCGCGACACCGTTGCCACTGCCCTGAATCAGGCCATAGTTGAACAGTTCCGGCCCGGTCAGCGTCAGGGCATTTTGGGTGATCACGGTGCCGTTGCCGCCGTTGGTGATGCGTCCAACCGCATTGACCAGCAGGCTGTTGTCGCCCTGTAAGCGCCCGTTGTTATCCACCGCGCCCGAAGTGACCTGCAGGTCGCCGCCCTGCACGCGTCCGGCATTACTGAGCGACGATGACTGAAGCGTCAGCCTGCCCGCGCTGAGCAGCGTTTTATCCTGCTGCTGGGTCAGTGCGCCGTTAAGGCCCACCGTCAGCGCCTCGACACCGGTCACAGCCCCGTTATTGTTTAACGTGTCACCGCGCAGCGTCAGGTTTCTGGCAATCCATTCGCCCTGATTGGTCAGCGTCAATGCCTGCAGTGCCGCCGTGCCATTCGCCGAAATCTTGCTGCCCGCGCCCGCATCAAGGCGGTCCGCCAGAATCAGTTGCAGCGCATCAGCACTCTGGATCGCGCCATTATTGGTCAGTTGCCGGGCATTCAGCAGGATCTGCTGACCCTGCCAGTTGCCGTTATTCACAACGTCACCGCCGTTGATGTTCAGCGTGCCCTGCGTCAGCAGCGATCCACCCTGATTATTCACCAATTGACGTGCTGGCGCGGCCAGCGCCCTGAGCAGCATTCGTCCGCTCACCTGTGGCATCGCCGCAAACGTTAATGCCTGCAGTCCGATCAGGCTGCCCTGATTAATGACGCTGGCGGGTGTAATGGTCAGGGTTTTACCCTGCACCGATCCGCTGTTATTCAGCACGGCACCGTTCAGCGTCATTACCCCTTCACTGAGCAGTGAGCCGCTGTTGTTCAGCGTGCCAGCCGCAACCTGGGCTTTGTCCTGACTCATCAGAGAGCCGGTGTTATGCAGCTCATTGCTGACGCTGACCTTCAACTCTTTGCTGCCCAGCAGCGATCCCTGATGCAGCCAGTTGTCAGCAATAACCGTTGCCTGCTCGCCCTGCAGCACACCCTGCGTAGTGAGCTGGCCTGCATTGAGTGTCAGTGTTCCACCACTCAGCGTTTTGCCACCGGCTGATTGTGTGATGTTATCGGCCTGAGCAGTCAGCGCCGTGTTGCCCTGTAACAGACCGTCGTTGTTCAGGCTGGTGCTCTGAAACCCCAGCCGGTTCGCCATTATTTTGCCGCTATTGCGCAGCGTGCTGGCGTTCAGGTCGCCTTCTCCCTGACTGACCAGCGTGCCACTGTTGATCAGATCGCTGGCGATGTCAGCGCGCAAGGCGCTGATGCCATTGATGCTGCCGCGATTGGTGAGCGAATCCAGCGTGACGTCGAGTTGCTGACCCTGCCAGCTGCCATCATTGACCGCGCTACCGCCCTGAACGATCAGTCGATCGCCGCTCAGCAGCTGCCCATTGTTGTGATTGAGGGTCTGAGCAAATCCGAGATCCAGTAGCGTGTCGCCCTGGAGCAGCCCGCTGTTTTCCAGCGTATTACCGCTGGCGCTGAGTTGCTGTGCCGCAATCTGGCCGCTGTTACTGAGGGTTTTTGCCTGCAGGTCGGCCTGCTGGCCGGTCACGATCTGCCCCGTCCCGCTGTTCGTCAGCGTATCGCCAATCTGAAGAGTGAGGTTGTCACTCAACAGGCGCCCGCTATTGTTGAGACGGTTGCCGTTGACCGCAAGCTTACCGTTAACCTGCAGCAACCCGGCGTTATCCAGCTGATCTAAGGTCAGCGTCAGCGGTCCTCCGGCGATCAACTGCCCGCCATTAAGGTTATGCAGTTGCTGATGATCCAGCAGCAACGTGCTGTTGCCCTGCAGCAGTCCGGCGTTACTAAGCGTGGGTGCATGCAGGCTGAGGTTATCCGCCGCCAGTGTGCCCTGATTATTAATCTCTGCTGCCTGCAGATTCATCTGCTGCTGGCTAAGCAGACTGCCGCTGTTAGTCAGCGCACCGTTAATCACAGCGGTGAATGCTTTTCCGGCAAGAACAGTGCCGTCGTTCTGCAACGTCGCCGCGTTTACTGTCATCTCCCCGGCCTGCATTGCACCGTGGTTATTTAAAGCAATAAAGTCACCGTCCAGCGTTCCGTCACTGAGCAACTGGCCGCCCTGCTGATTGTCCAGCTGGCTGCCTTGCAGCGTAATCTGCTGATTACCCTGAATCAGGCCGCTGTTGATCATATCGCCGCGCAGCGACAGCACCTGTGCAATCAGCCAGCCGCTGTTATCGGTGTGGTCAGATTTCAGCGCGATGCCCTGCTGCCCCAGAATTTTGCCGCTATTGATCAGGGTATCGCTTTGCAGATCGGCGTCAGTCTCACTCAGGGCATTGCCGCTGTTCTGCCAGTGGTCAGTATTCACTGTCAGCTGCTTGCCCTGCACAAGTCCGCTGTTGTCCAGCGTCTGCTGTTTCACACTCAGCTGGCCTGCGCTCAGCAGCGTGCCGTTGTTGGTTAACGCGTTGCCCTGCAACGATAATGCCTTGTCGCCCTGGACCGTCCCGCTGTTAGTGATCTGACTGACATCACTGTTCAGCGTGCCGGCAGCCATCGTTCCCTGATTGATCAGCGCATCGCCCTGCAACCGGAGCTGATCATCTGCCAGCAATTTACCGCCCTGCTGATTATGTAAGTTTTTGAGTGTGGTGCTCAGGCTGGCAGCGTTGATCTCTCCGCTGTTGTTCAGCTGGTCGCCTGTGACAGTCAGTGTTTTGCTGCTGGTGATCAATCCGCTGTTATTGAGCTGTGGCAGCGCGAGGGCAAAGTCGTTGTCAGAGCTGATCGTACCCGCAGCCTGGTTATCCAGCTGCCCGGTATGGAAGGCGAGCAGCTGAATGCCCTTCAGCAGACCGCTATTAGTGATTTGCCCGGCGGTGAGAGTCAGATTGGGTGCAGTTAATGAACCTGTATTGCGCAGTTGCGCGCTGTTCAGGATCAGGGCGTTCTGACTGCTGATGGCGCCCTGATTTTCCAGCCAGCCACGGGCGGTCAACTGCGCGTCACCCCGGGCGGTGAACGAGCCGTTTTGCTGCAGCGTATCGGCGTTCATCACAACATCGCCATGACTCATCATCTCGCCGCTGTTAATCAGTGTCGGGGCATCAATTTGCAGGCGCTGACTGACCATTTTGCCGCTGTTGCTGAAGGTGTCAGCGATATTAAGCGTTGCATTCCCCTGCGCGGAGAGCGTGCCGTCCTGATTCAGACGACTAGCGGTGAGCAGGGCATCGCCGCTGCTGATCATTTTTCCGCTGTTGTCGAGCGTGTCGCTGGTTATATCCAGGCTATTTCCGCTCAGTTCACCGCTGTTACTTAACCGATCGGTGACTTTCAGCTGCAGTCTGCCCTGGGATGAGAGCGTTCCATCCTGCTGCAGGATGCCAGAGGTGATGTCTGTCTGCTGACTGCCCAGCAGATACCCGCTGTTAAGCAGCGATCCACTGTGGATATTCAGACTGCTCCCGCTCACTTCACCGCTGTTGTTCAGCGCGCCGGTAACGTTAAGCTGATTCGTGTTGCTGGCTGAAAGGGTGCCGCGTTGCTGCACGCTGTCTGCGGTGATCAGCGCATCGCCGCGGCTTAACAGCTTGCCCCCGTTATTGATTGACCCACTTTGAATGTTCAGGCTGCTGCCGCTGATCTCACCGTCATTGCTGAGCTGTCCGGCAACGATACTGTTATTACCCTGAGCCAGTAACATACCCTGCTGCCGCAGCGTGCTGGTGCGAACCTGCAGGTCACCCTGACTAATCAGGCTGCCACTGTTGATGATCTGTGCGGCCTGAAGATCAAGTTTCTTTCCAGCTGTCATCTGACCGCTATTCTGTAGCTGCGCGTTGGCAGAGAGCTGCATCGCGTCTGACGCATTGCCGCTGCTGCTGTTATCAATATCCAGAGCCTGGCCGCTGAGACGGGCAGTCTGGCCTGCCGTCAGGCTGCTGCCTTTAAGCGTTATCTGCCCCTGACTTTTCAGCTCGAGCGCCGCGTCGCTACCCAGTTTTGCGCCCGTTAAAGCAATATCCTGCTGCGCTGTCAGCGCGACATTGCCCCCGGCTTTATGTTCTCCCTGCAGGGCGATGCTGCTGCCTTTTACCGTCAGCGTGCCGCTGGTCAGGCTGTTGTTGATGCTTAAGCGACCCTGCGCATCCAGCACCATATCGCCCTGACGGGCATTCAGATTACCGAGATTAACGCCGACGCCGTTTTCGCTGGAGACCAGATGGATGCGGTTTGCGTACATGCCACCCAGCGCGCCGGTATCTACGGCGACCGCTGGCGCAGCACCTTCGCCCGCGATGGGTGTCACGCTGCCATCCGCACCAACCCGGTTTGCGCCCAGCGTCACATTAAGATCTTTGGCATGGATGCCCGCGTTGATTTCGGTTGCGCGCGCGATGATCGAGACAGCATCAGCCTGGCTGCCATCCAGTCCTTTACCCTCAATGCTGATTGTGCCTTTCGTCACCTCCAGCGATTGCAGATTGCCCTGCGCATCCAGCTGCGGTTTACCGGTAGTCAGCGTCACGTTTGGCGTATTGATAAAGCCGCAGCCGTTACAGGTAATGCCATAGGGGTTGGCGACCATAACATTGGCCGCTTTACCCGCCACTTCGGTGTAGCCCTGAAGCTGAGAACGGTTGGCCCCGACCACCTCGTTGATGATTGCCCTGGCTTCCTGCCCCGCTTTCAGATTCGGGTTGTTCTGGATGAGTCCACCCAGTTGCGTCTGCGTCAACCGGCCGGTTGTGTTGTTCAGGATCAACCCTTCCTGACCGACGTTGTAATTCTGATACTGGTTGTGCGACAGGCCCGCCGCATTCGGCGTCGCGATATTGATGACCGGCACGCCATTCCCGGCAGCATCCACCTGAGTACCCTGTGTCGCAGGCGTAATCGCGGCTGAAAAGGCGGGCAGCAGTGGCTGAAACGCGATCAGCGAGCAGATGAGATAGCTCAGCAGACGACGCGGCAGTGAAAGCGTTATTTGATCATCCATAATCGGGGCCTTTTTTTAGAAAACGAGTCCAATACGCGCGTAAACGCTGAGGCGGTCAGGCGCAAGGTAATCGGGATAGCTGACAGGGATGCCCAGCGACAGCTGAGTGGAGACATGCGCGTTACGGGTGCCAAGTCCCAGCGAACTGCCCCACAGCGTGCCTGCTGCGTAGCGATCCTGTTTGTCGCTCTGGAGCCACCCGCCGTCCAGCGCCAGGGTGGTGCTGACCTCGCCGATTGCAGGCAGGGTAAACAGCGAGTAATTCAGTTCGTTACGCAGATAGCCGCCAACATCGCCGGACAGGTATTGCTCCTTGTAGCCGCGAACCGAGTTCTCGCCACCAATCGTCAGGCGTTCGCTGCCATAGAGGCGATCCGGCGACCACTGAGCGTAAAAACTGCTGAGCCACCACATTTTCTGAGTAACTGGCCGCTGATAGCTGCTGCTGACGCTCCATTTGCGGAATTCAGCTTTCGGAAAATCGTCGCTTTTACCCTTGTCGCTTTCCGCATCAAACCACGGCATCCCGCGGCTCAGCATCGGGTTCAGGGTGGCCACCCCACCTGCAATTTTTTGCGTATGGTTAAAACCGATCTGCAGACTGGTCAGTTTGCGGCTGCTGCTTTGCAACAGCGTCTGGTTCAGCCAGTTATGGCTGACATAATGGTTCAGCCCGAGCTGAACGCCGGTTTTGATTTGCCCGTTGCGGAACAGCACCCACGAGCCGCTGATACGATTAGAGATGTTGTCGCCGTTGCTGTACCAGTCGAAGCTATTGGCGTTAAAGCGGCTGTGATAATTGCTCCAGCTATAGCTGTAATCCAGCAGCCCATAGCCATAAGGCACGCTGACGCCCGCCTGGAAATTTTGCGCGTCACGCCAGTCGCTGAAAGCGCTGCTGCGACCACCGCTGACAAACCAGCGATCGGCAATGCCCAACAGGTCATTACCCACCAGCGAGGCGGAAAGCTGACCAGTGCCCGTCGTTCGCTGGCCGCTGTTGTCCATATTCAGCCCCAGCGTCAGCGGGAATTCAGGCGTGCTGGTCAGATTGACGATGGAATAACCGGGCTTAGCTGACGGGATGATTTCAATCTGAACCGGCGTGGTACGCAGCCGGTTTATCTGCTCCATACCCTGTTCAATGTCGCGTAAATTTAAAATGCGACCGGCACGGGTCGGGAATGCCATTGTCAACTGACGTGAACGGACACCCTGCAACCGAATTTCTTCCAGCCTTCCCTCAAGCACGGTAATCGTTAAAATCCCGTGAGACAGGTTCTGTTCTGTCAGGAAGGCCCGGCTGGTGATATAGCCCCGCTGGACATACCATTCAGATATCTCGCGTACCAGCTGATTAATGCGCGCCAGACTCAGACACTGATTGATGTAAGGCGCGACGAGTTTCGCCTGCTTATCTGGCGTAATTAACGTCGCCTGTTGCAGGGTAATCTGGCGGATAGCGAAGCAGGGACCATGAGCAGGAACCGGCACTGATTGTTGCAGTTCAACCTGATGCGCCTGCGTTAACGCGTCGCGCTGCTGCTGATCCTGTTGCAGACGCTGCTGCTGCTGATTCTGAATAACGTCAAGGTCACCGGGCGTAACCGGCGCAGCCATGAGATGGCTGATAAAAAAACTGGCTCCGAAAACCAGCCACTTCCCTGTATGAGGCATTTTCATCGAAGTATTAACGGCACTTATTGTAAGTTTTGTGTAAGGACAGGCGTGCAGACTACCACCTTAACAATCAGAAGTTCCTTATTGACTTGAAAAAAAGATGTAATTTCAGAAAAAGTGAAATTATCGATAAATAATTAATCCTTAAATCAAATTCACAGCTTCCTTGCAACTTTCGCAGGATGCAGCTCTTTTTGATTGTTAAGGAAATGAAAGTATTGTCCTGCATGCTTAACTCTTTATTCTCGCAGGATTGTTGTTTCTTATAGCAGTACGGCGGTATTTACAGGTTTAAAAGCAGTGATGGAGATATCTTCGTGATCAGATATGAAGGTTCAAATGACACTCAGCCCTGAACGCAAAAAGGCCCGCAAAGAAGCGGGCCTTTAACCAGACAAAGCACAACAACCGTTATTTTTCATGATAACGATGCACTGCCGGATAGTATTCCAGTCCATAGAGCTGGCTTAGCGGCAGTAGCAGTTCAACGTTAATGTCATGGCTATGGGCATCCGCCGCAGGGCCGCTCAGCAGCTGTTCAAACCAGGCTATCAGTTTCTGTTTCATCTCGGGTTCTCCGCATCAGTTTATGCCCTGAGTAAACCCGCTTACGCGCCCGATCAGAACCAAAAATTTCTGCGCTGCTTATGCCGAAAATGGCATAACGCGCCTTGCCTGGCCCATCATCAGCTGCCGCGAGACACCGGCCGGTTACTGCGTTATCAGCGTCACCCAGTTTGCCCCTTTGCCAGCTGGTGCTTCCGCCACCCGTTTAAGTTCGCCGCTGGCCGGAGCGATGGCGTAGCTGCCAATCACGGCGCTCTTCTCTCCGCTGACGATCAGCCATTTGCCCTGGGCATCAATCGCGATACTGCGCGGCTGTTTTTCCACCGGCCAGCTGCCGATGAGTGTTAACTCCCCCGACGATTTATCTACCCGATAGCCGCTGACGGTACTGGAGGTGCGCTCGGTCACATAGATAAATTGTCCATCCGGCGTGATTCTGATGTCCGCCGCCCAGATGCGCGGCGTCGGATCGCTGTAACCCGCCGGGCGCTGCTCGCCATGCTGCAGGTTATATTTCTTCGCCACCGCATTGGGCCAGGTTTTTAATGGCGTCAGCGTGCCATCGGCTGCACGCCGGAACTGCGTAATGGTGCCGCTCATCTCCGCGAGGTTGTAGAGGAAGCGATTATCCGGCGATATCACCGAATGCCGCGCACCGCTGTTCTTCTCGCCCTGAACAAAACCGGTGCCCAGCGGCGTGATCGCCCCGTCACTGGCAAAAGCATATTGCAGCACCCGATCCGCGCCAAGGTTGCCAACGTAGAGCGAATGATTGCTGACGTCGGTGATCACCGAATGGGCATGCGGCCCGGTTTTCACTTCGCCCGTAACCTGGGTCGTCACAATGCCTTTATCATCAATCCGGTTGCTGGTGACGATATCGCTGTCATAGGAGGCGGCCAGCAGGTAGCGCCCGCGCTTATCGGTAGTGATCCAGGGAAAGCTGGCTTTAACCGGCGTCAACGCCAGTTTCTGCAGATCACCGTGTGGACGGGTGACGCGCCAGCTGATGATTGCGTAAGGCGGCGAGCGCAGCGCGCCATAGAGATGTTTACCATCCGGGCTGACCGCCAGCGGCATAATCTTTTTCCCGGCGGGCGTATCGCCCCGCCATTGCAGGCTGCCATTCGCCTCGCTGAGCTGATAGCGGGAAACCGTGCCGGATTCGGCATTCGACACATAAACAAAGGTTGTCGCCCACAGCGGGGGGCTACACAGCAGCGGCAGAAGTGCCAGCGCCGTTTTCAGACGGATCATAGGGTCACCTTGATAAGAAATGTCTGCGTCAATGCGCAGCAGGAATTACGCTAACCCTGTCTGATGAGACTGGCTTTGTGCAACTGACTGAAATTATACCTGAAAGTCTGGAGATGTGACGAAGATGTTATTTTTAAAGGCGGGGGCCTGAGAGGTGATGCCTTCCCCCGGTGCCAGGAGAAGGCATATGCTTGTTGCTACCCGGTTTTCGCGATCATTTTATAGTAACGGTTAAGCCACTTGCCGCTGTTAAGTCGCCACCAGAAGAAGATGCCACGCACCGTCCAGTCGAGGAACATCCCCAGCCAGACGCCGGTGACGCCCATCCCCAGCTGAATACCCAGCAGATAACCGACCACCACGCGCGCACACCACATGCTGAACATCGACACATACATAGTGTAGCGCGCATCACGTGCGCCCTTAAGTCCGGCAGGTAGCACCCATGACGCAGCCCATAGCGGCATAAACAGCGCATTCAGCCAGAGCAGATGTTTCGTTACGTTGATCACTTCCGGGTCGCTGGTATAGAACCGCGCCAGCAACCCGGCCAGCGGCACCGTCAGCAGCGCTATCGCGCTCAGGCACGCCGTTGCCAGCCAGAAAACATGCCGCACCTGTCGTTCCGCCTGAAAGACCTGATTTTTGCCCAGACGGGTACCGGTAATAATGGTCGATGCTGAACCCAGCGCATTGCCCGGCAGGTTGATCAGCGACGCAACCGAGAACGCGATAAAGTTACCCGCAATCTCACTGGTGCCCATGCCTGCCACAAACACCTGCGTCAGCAATTTACCGCCGTTGAACAGCACCGACTCGATACTGGCAGGCACACCTATACCTAATACTTCCATCAGAATGCTGCTGTTCCAGCGTCGGAAATAACTCGACAGCGTGATTTTCAGCGAGGCATTAAAGCCAATCATCAGCACGTAAATCACCGCGATCGCCCCGATATAACGGGTGATGGTCAGACCGAGTCCGGCGCCGACAAACCCCAAACCGTCCCATGAGAAGCAGCCATAGATCAGCACGCTACTGATAATGATGTTAAGGATGTTCATGCCGCCGTTAATCAGCATCGGAATTTTGGTGTTACCCGCGCCACGCAGCGCACCGCTGCCGATCAGCGTGATGGCCGCTGCCGGGTAGCTCCAGGCGGAGGTCTGCAGATAGCTCAGCGCCAGCGCTTTAACTTTAGGGTCGGCGGCACCGGCTATCGCATCAACGATGAGATGGCCCCAGAACTCAATGGCGATCACCAGCACAAAGGCGAGTATCGTCATCATCGCCAGCGACTGACGCGTGGCGGCACGGGCGCGCTTGCCGTTGCGTTTTGCCAGGCTGAACGCCACCACCACCGTGGTACCGAGATCGATAGCCGCAAAGAACGAGATGATCACCATATTGAAGCTGTCGGCCAGGCCAACGCCCGCCATTGCCTCTTTGCCCAGCCAGCTGACCAGGAAGGTGCTCAGTACGCCCATCAACAGCACACAGGCGTTCTCGAAGAAGATAGGCACTGCTAATGGCGATATTTCACGCCAGTAGAGCGTGCGATAAGAGCGGCGTTTCGGGTACCACGCCGTGCGCTTAATCGCCTGCATCACTGCTACGCCGGGATTTTGCAAAGGATTACCAAATCAGAAGAGACTGACGAGATCTAATGATGATAGTGGGCAGAGAAATATGCAAAGTCTTTCCGGGACAAATTAATCATGGTTACAAACTTTTTAGTTCAGATTCGGCAGATTCTGCCTCGCCGGGTCGTCCCCTGTAGCAAACCTGATTATTTCCGGGACGTTACGATCGCCTGTCAGCACGGTACTGCTGGCTGCGCTGCCGCTCTCTTGTCATATGCAGCGCAACAGACACGGCGGCATCGCCTGTTGCGATAATAAAGATTTTCTTAACGGATTCTCGTGGCGTGCGTTCCGGCTCAGTGCAGCACTGGTCAGATTACGCGCGTCGTTAGCGCAAAAAAAAGGCGATCACAGATTCTTCACCAATCTCTGCAACAAACCCGCTAAGCTTGGGGCAAATTGCGGAAAAAAATGGAAGGAGAAACCATGCCGACACTACGGAAAAACCTGACCAGCCAGCAGGCGCTGGATGAACTCGAACGCCTTTACGACGGTGCCGTTGATGCGCTGCGTACGGCGATTAAAGTGTTTACCGAAAACGGCACGCTGCCCGATGCCGCGGAACGGGAAAAGGGACTCTTTGTTTACCCGGAGCTGCGCATCACCTGGCACGGTGAAGGTCCACAGCAGAACCGCACGCGTGCCTGGGGCCGCTTTACCCATACCGGCAGTTACAGCACCACGGTCACCCGCCCGGCGCTGCTGCGCCACTATATTTCAGAACAGCTGGCGATGCTGGAGAAGGAATATGAGCTGGAGATCGACGTGGTGCCCTCCAGCCAGGAGATCCCCTATCCTTACGTGATCGACGGTTCCGATCTGTCGCTGGATCGCACCATGAGCGCCGGTATTGCGCGCCACTTCCCGACCACCGAGCTGTCACAGATTGGCGATGAGACCACCGACGGTCTGTTTCACGCCGACGCCAAATTCCCGCTGTCGCACTTCGATGCGCTGCGCACTGACTTCTCGCTGGCCCGTCTGCGTCACTACACCGGCACCAGCGTAGAGCACTTCCAGCCGTTTGTACTGTTCACTAACTACACCCGTTATGTCGACGAGTTTGTGCGCTGGGCAATTGAGCAGGTGCGCGATCCCAATACCCCTTACGACAGCCTGGCCTGTGCGGGTGATGTCGTGCTGACGGCCGACACCGCCGACAGCGAGTCGATGCTCTCGGATCTGGCGTGGAAGAAGCATCAGATGCCTGCCTGGCATCTCACCTCACCCAATCGCCGTGGCATTACGCTGATTAATATCGGTGTCGGCCCGTCGAATGCCAAAACCATCTGCGATCATCTGGCGGTGATGCGCCCGCACGCCTGGCTGATGATTGGTCACTGCGGCGGTCTGCGCGAGAGCCAGCGGATCGGCGACTATGTGCTGGCCCACGCCTATCTGCGTGACGATCACGTACTCGACAGCGTGCTGCCGCCAGACATCCCGGTGCCAAGCATTGCCGAAGTGCAGCGCGCACTGTATGACGCCACCAAGTCGGTGAGCGGCATGCCAGGCGAAGAGGTGAAACAGCGCCTGCGTACCGGCACCGTGGTGACTACCGACGATCGCAACTGGGAGTTGCGTTACTCCGCGTCGGCCCTGCGCTTTAACCTGAGCCGTGCGGTAGCGGTCGATATGGAGAGCGCCACCATTGCCGCGCAGGGCTATCGTTTCCGGGTGCCGTACGGCACGCTGCTGTGCGTCTCCGACAAGCCGCTGCACGGCGAGATTAAGTTACCCGGTCAGGCAAACCGCTTCTATGAGGGGGCGATTTCAGAGCATCTGCAGATTGGTATCCATGCGGTTGAACTGCTGCGCGCCGAAGGCGATAAGCTGCATTCGCGTAAACTGCGGACGTTTAATGAGCCGCCTTTCCGGTAGGTGTATCGCCGCTGGCTTGGGGAGGTTTGTTCGCTGCGTGAACGGGGCTGCTGCGCTGACGCTGAGGTGTTCGCTGCGCGAACAGGCTATGAGAGGAGTTTCGTTCGCCTCGCGGGCTACATGCGCTAATAACATGGTGTTCGCTGCGCGAACAGGCTCTGAGAGGGGTTTCGTTCACCTCGCGGGCTACATGCGCTAATAACATGGTGTTCGCTGCGCGAACAGGCTCTGGGAGGGGTTTCGTTCGCCTGAGCAGTTAGGCAGTTTCAGACCCGCCTCTGCAGGCGACCGACAAGGGGGCGCCAGTCGCCGCGCCCCCTTGACCCCGGGCTCCGGCCTGCTTCACCGCCGCTTCGCGGTCCCTTCGCTTCTTCCGGATTTCTGACGGAACGGCGGGACGCGCCATCCCTGGCGCGAACCCGCCTCTTCGCGACATCCCTGTCGCTCGTCCTGAAATCCCTCATCCGCTCAGCGGTTCTGACGGCCTCCCTCTCCCCGCTTTTATCTCTTCTTTTAATGTTGAGTAACTTTATCGTTTTACATTTCCGGGATTGGCTTTGGCTTTGGCTTTGGCTTTGGCTTTACAGGTCAGCAGACAACACAGCACCACAGTTAACACAAAGAAATCACAGGCGGGGGTTGGTGAGAGGCATCCGGAGCGCTGAGGAACAACCGGAGGCCAGGATGAGCCGACAGGACGTCGGCGAAAGGACGGTTCGCGCCAGGGATGGCGCGTCCGGACGGTCCGCTGGCCGCAGGGCGTGACGAAGGCACCCCGCAAAGCGGGGCGCGCAGGCAGCCGGACGCCGGGATTGTTAAGGGGCGGGCGTACGCCCCCTAAACGCGTCCGCCTGCACAGGCAACCTGAAACTCCCCATAGCCTGGCGGGCGTAACCTTCTCAGTGCCAGCCCGCTGCAAAGCGTAATTTTCTCACCGGCAGGGGTCTGCCAGAGGCATCCGCAGCGCTGAGGAACAACCGGAGGCCAGGATGAGCCGACAGGACGTCGGCGAAAGGACGGTTCACGCCAGGGATGGCGCGTCCGGCCGGTCCGCTGACCGCAGGGCGTGACGAGGGCACCCCGCAAAGCGTGGCGCGCAGGCAGCCGGACGCCGGGATTGTTAAGGGGCGGGCGTACGCCCCCTAAACGCGTCCGCCTGCACAGGCAACCTGAAACTCCCCCTCGCCTGGCGGGCGTAACCTGCTCAGTGTGCCGGCACCGCGCAACATAACCTTCTCAGCGTCAGCTCGCTCGAAAGCGAAATTTATGCGGACCACTAAGTCCTGTCATTAACCCTAATTAAATCCCGTAATTAATATGCCTCTTAAAACAAAAAGCCCATAACCTTTCGGTTATGGGCATACTTCTTTTTTTATTATACAGACAACTTTCCCTGCGCATTGGCTTGTGATATTACTTTCACACCCATCCCGGCTTGCATAAAGGTACAATTAAAGTACGGCACTTTATATAAAGTGTTATTACTTTGTAGGGTTATTAAGTTGCAAGGTCAATTTAATGTAGAGTAATGGAACTGTAAGGACACGCTCATGAAAGAAATTACATTACCTGCCAGGCTTATCAGGATGTTTGAAAACGATCCTGTTGTCGGCTGGGGAGTGAAGGACAATCAGTCCCACTTTGTTTATGTCAATAATACGTTCAAAAGCTGGCAGACGCTTTCAACGAAATTTGACTACGAAGGTCGCCATATCAGAGATATGCCTGTTCCGGTTGCAGAATTTGCTGACCTGTTCAGCCAGCAGGAGAGAGAGATAGAAAGAACTGGCCAGGCGGTAAGAGCGATTACCACACATATACAGGGCAAAGAGAAAATCATGCAGCCCGCATACAGCGTTCAGGAGCCACTGTATGACGACACGCATAACTGTATAGGTACACTGGTCAGCGTCAGGCATGTCAGGATCATCACACCGGGAGCGTTGCTGGACGGCAAAATAATTCAGCATGCGACTTTTGAATCGCCCTCATCCGTCTTCACAGAAAAAGAGTGGGAAGTCGTTTATCTGCTGGTCTGTGGCATGAACATAAAAGAAATAAGCAGCATCCTGGCAATTTCAGCCAACGCAGTTAATGGCAGACTCAGAAGTTGTTACAGAAAGACTGGCCTGAATTCGCTTTCCGCACTGACCGGCTATTGCCGTGACAATAAGTTAGACCACTATATTCCACCGTTCTTTCTGAAAAAAGGCCATATTATAATAAGAGGATGAACTGATGGTCAGAAAGCTGAATCCTGTTGAATATTACTTTGATCACTCGCTGTTTGGCTGGGCTATTAAAAACAGTGTCTCACGCTATGTTTATGCCAATAAGATTGCATGCAGTTATTTCAACGTTACGTCTGACACTATTGTGGGGACATTTGACACCGACCTGACGCCAGACATTAGCGATTATTACCACCATATTCTGCATGATGATAAAAAAATCCTGAATACAAAAGAAATGAGCATTGTGCTTAAGACTTTTGAATACGGAAAAGAGAACAGGCTGCGATCTTTTATGGTGGAGAAACGCCCATGGACGTTCAATGACGGAACCGATGGTATTATCTGTACCTACCTTGAGATCACCAATGTTTACTTTTCAACGTTCCTCCGGCCACGTGACAGAAGACCCTTTGTCTTTACCCGGCCCGCGAATATCTTCACCGACAAAGAATGGGAAGTGATTCTGCTACTGCTTTGTGGGGTAAAGCAGAACCTTATGCAAGGAATTCTTGGCATCAGTGCTCCGGCCCTTCGCAACCGGCTTATACGCTGTTACGACAAATCTGGTGCAACCAACAACGCTGCGTTGAAGGAGCATTGTATGCAGGAGGGGTGGGATAACTACATCCCGCCTTTTTTTCTGAACAAAGGATATGTGCTGATTACCTGAGGCGCAGAGGCTGGGTTTGTTCGCTGCGCGAACGGGCTGGCAGAAGAGCTGATGCTGGGATGTTCGCTGCGCGAACGGGCTCTGAGAGGGGTTTCGTTCGCCTGAGCAGTTGGGCAGTTTCAGTATCGCCTCTGCAGGCGACCGACAAGGGGCGCCAGTCGCCGCGCCCCTTGACCCCCGGCTCCGGCCTGCTTCACCGCCGC